>NZ_AOFT01000003.1 GCF_000348905.1 Bhargavaea cecembensis DSE10 | reverse complement strand
AGCGGGAAGTCGACCCTGATGCAGTGCCTGTATTTTGACCAGGACGTCACGTCCGGCACGCTGACGATCGATGACCCGGAACTGGCCGGGGAGAATTTGTTCGACGTGTCTTCCCAGCGCAAGCGATACATCCGCAACCACAAATACGGCATGGTCTACCAGAACCCGGTCAAAGGCCTCCGGATGGACTTTTCCTCCATCAGCAACATCGCAGAAAAGCAGATTGCCGCGGGCGGCAGGCATGTCGGAAACATGCAGTCCGCCGGGGAGCGGCTTCTCGATGTCGTGAGCATCCCGCTGTTCCGGATGAAGGAAGAGCCGCGCAATTTCTCCGGCGGCATGCAGCAGCGTGTCCAGATCGCCAAGGCCCTTTCGAACGACCCGCCGATCCTGTTCCTCGACGAGGTGACGACAGGACTTGACCTATCGGTGCAGGCGGCCGTCATCGACCTGATCAAGCAGATCCAGCGCGACCTCGGCATCTCGATGATTGTCGTGTCACACGACCTGGCCGTCATCCGGATGCTTGCCGACCGGACACTCGTCATGCTGAACGGCCGGGTGATCGAATCCGGTTTAACTGACCAGATCCTTGAAGACCCCAATCACGCATATACCCAGCAGCTGGTTTACTCGCTGCTGTAGGGAGGACGAAGAGTATGCACATTCTGCATAACGGAAAGATCATTCTGGAAGACCGGATTCTTGAGGGAATGGCGGTGCTCGTCGATGGAGACCGGATCGCGGACATCGTCCCGGAGGAGGAAATCAAATATTGGCCGGACGCGGAGCGGCTCGATGCAAACGGCGGCTACATCACGCCAGGGTTCGTGGACATCCATTCCGACTATATCGAGACGATCGCCTCTCCGCGCCCGACAAGCATGATGGACTTTAACATGGCCCTGCGGGAAGCCGAGAAGATCCTGATCAACCACGGGATCACGACGATGTTCCATTCGCTGTCCTTCTACAAGGAAGACCTGTTCAGCCATAAGCCGATCCGTCAGCCGGAAAACGTCCAGCGGCTTGTCGATGCAATCAGTTCTCTGCGTGACGGGCTTCATCTGATCCGTCACCGGCTCCATGCCCGGTTCGAGGTCGACAATATCGATGAAGTGGATACGCTGATCCAAAACATCCGGGACGGGAAGGTGCACCTCCTGTCGTTCATGGACCATACGCCGGGGCAGGGCCAGTACCGTGACCTCGAGGTGTACCGGAACACTATGAAGGGATACCGGGATATCTCGGACGATGAGGTGGGTGTCCTGATCGCGGAGCGCATCAGCCGTGAGCAGATGACCATCGAGCGGATCCAGGAAGTGGCCGAAATCGCGATCGCCCAGAGCATCGCGGTCGCCTCCCACGACGATGACCACGAGAAGAAGCTGGAGCTGGTCCGTTCGTACGGCACGACGATCAGCGAGTTCCCGATCACCCTGGATGTCGCCAAAAAAGCGAATGAACTGGGGATGGCCACGATCGTCGGCGCACCGAACGTGCTGATGGGCGGCTCGCATTCGGGCAACCTGTCCGCCGCGGAAGCCATCCAGGAAGGCTGTGCGGATATCCTTTGCAGCGACTACTATCCAGCGGCGCTCCTGCACTCGATCTTCAAGCTGCACGATGAGTGCGGTGTGCCGCTCCACGAAGGATTCGCCAAGGTGACGATCCGTCCGGCACAGGCCGTCAACATGGAACAGGAAATCGGTTCGGTCTGCCCGGGGAAAAAAGCGGATCTGCTCGTTATCGAGCGGATGGACGACGGCTACCCGATGCTGAGCGCGACGATGGTCAACGGCGTGGTCGTCACCCGGACGAATTACCGGAAAAGCTGAGAGGAGGGGGACAACTTGGTCATGCTTGAAGTGAAAGATTTCGGCAAGCGGTTCACGAGCCATCATCTGAATACCACGAGGAAAGCAGTGGAAGGCATCAGCTTCAGCCTGAAACAGGGCGGATTTATCGGCATCGTCGGCAAGAGCGGCAGCGGCAAGTCGACCATCCTGAAAAGCATCTACCGGACTTATCTGCCCGATGAAGGGGAGATCTGGTTCGACTCGGAGCGGTTCGGCAAAATCGATCTTTTGAAAGCGGAAGAGCGCCAGGTCATCTGGCTGAGAAAGCACGAGATCGGCTACGTGTCGCAGTTCCTGAACGTCATGCCGCGCACGACGGCGAGGGAACTCGTCGAGCAGGCGCTTCTCGGCATGGGTGAAACGCCAGAAGCGGCCAAAATCGAGGCCGAGCGGTCGCTCCGCCATTTCGACCTGGACGAGCGCCTTTGGGACACGTTCCCGAACACGTTCTCGGGCGGGGAGAAGCTCCGCCTGAACATCGCGATTGCGACGGTGAAGAAGCCGCGCCTCCTGCTGCTGGATGAGCCGACCGCAAGCCTGGATTACCAGTCCAAGCTGAAGGTCCGGGAAGTGATCGAGAAGCTGAAGGCGGACGGCACGACGCTCGTCGGCATCTTCCACGACCTGGAGTTCATGGAAGGGCTGTGCGACTGCGTGTACGACATGAACGAAAAAGCCCTTCGCGGGATGCCGGAGGTGCAGCGATGAAGGCGGATCTTCATGTGCACAGCCGGTACTCGGACGGGGCGGACACGGTACGGGAGGTGTTGGAGCGTGCGGCGGACGCAGGCATCACCCACATCAGCTTTGTCGACCATGACACGACAGATGGCGTGGAAGAAGCGCTCGCCCTCGGTGAAGAGTACGGGGTGACGGTCATCCCGGGCATCGAGATCTCAGCCTATGACTTTAAACGCAACCGCAAAGTCCATGTGTTGGGCTACGATTACAGACCGGATGCGCAGCATCTCCGGGCCCTCTGCCGGCCGCTCCTGGAACGGCGCCACCGGCACACGCTCGAACAGGCGAGGAAAATCCGGGAAACCGGCCTCTCGCTGGATGAGGAGCAGGTGCTCGCCATGGTTCCGGAAGGCGGCATCGTCTACAAGCAGCACCTCATGGACCTTCTGACGGTCCAGCCGTTTGAATCGGCAGACTACCGGCAGCTGTACCGCGCCCTGTTCAAGGACGGAGGGCCGGCCTCGGGGGATATCCGGTACATTGACGTGTTCGACGCCGTACGCGCCATCAAAGCAGACGGCGGCTTCGCGGTCATCGCACATCCCGGACAGCTCGATTCCTACGAACTGATTCCGGAGCTTGCCGCGGCCGGGCTGGACGGCATTGAACGCCACCATCCGGATCATACAGCTGAAGACCATGACCGGGTCGACCGGCTTGCCTTGGACTATGACCTGTTCACGACAGGCGGTTCCGATTACCACGGGCGGTATGGAGAGCCTGTCGCCATCGGTGAATTCACCAGTCCTGACAATGCGCTGTTAATGTCTTGTAAATATTCTTAAAACCGTCTAAAGAAGCGGGACAACCCATAGCCCCGCGCCCCGGTTCCGTGCTTCAATGAAGCTGAACCACGCGGGATCTGCAGAATGAAAAAGCCAAAACATCTGGAAAAGGGGATCGAATGATGAAAAAACGACGATTCGGACTGCTGCTTGCGGCCGCAGCCACTGCCGCACTGTTGGGAGCTTGTTCAGAAGGAGATGCGGAAAGCACTGGCAAGGGAGACGACGTGGTCGACATCGTCTGGTATCCGAACGAATCCGGGAATGACCTGAAGAGTGCGCGAGACGCGATCGGGGACGCGGTTGGCGAAGCCACCGGCAAAGAAGTCAAGCACCACCTGACGACGGACTACGCCATCGCCATCGAAACGATCGTCAACAACAATGCCGAGCTTGCCTTCATGGGCGCGCAGGGCTATATCGAGGCCAAGGAAGGCAACGACGCCATCGAACCGCTGGCCGTTCCGACGGGCCCGTCCGGCACGCTGGATGACGCCAAGTACCATTCGTGGATCGCGGTCGAGAAGGAAAATGCGGATGAGTACAAGGACGGCGACGGATATACGATCGATCCGATCGAAGGCAAGTCGTTCTCCTTCGTCTCGAACAGCTCGACTTCAGGCTTTGTCGTACCTTCTTCCTCGATTCTGAATCACTTCTCCGACAAGGGGCTGAGCGAGGAAGACCTGATGGAGGGCGGCCCGTTCTTTGAGCAGGTCCAGTTCGGCGGCTCCCACCAGGGCTCGGCAGTGAACCTGCTTAAGGGAACCGTTGAAGCAGCCGCATTCTGCGATACTTGCGTGGATAACTATGTGGAAGTGGCCGAGGGCGAGGAAAACACGGCGGGCTCGGTATACCGGGTGAAGGATGACGCAGCCGAGCCGTTCCACACCGTACCTGGTGAAGAGTTTGTGCTCGTCAGCGTGACGCCTGTACTGAACGCCCCGTTTGTCGCCAACACGGAAGTGCTGAGCGAAGAGGACTTCACCAAGATCCGCGACGCTTTCACCTCTGATGAAATGGCCGAAAACGAGGGAGTCTTCGTACCGGAGGACTCAGAACAATCCGGCCTCTTCAAAAAGACGGAAGGCGAGCGTTTCGTTGAAGTCGAAGACAGCTGGTTCGACCCGATCCGTGAGCTTTCCAACTGAGTTGATTGTCCCGGCCCGCCGGAACGGCTTTTTGCCGGCCGGCGGGCCATTGCGCCAAGGCCATCTTATTAAGCAAAGGAGTTTTTTCAGTGCCATTACTCGAAGTGAACGGTCTGTCGAAGTCCTACCAGCCGGGCAATCCGATCCTGAAGGATGTCTCGTTTTCCGTTGAAGAAGGGGAGTTTGTCGCGGTGATCGGCCCTTCGGGGGCGGGGAAATCCACGATGCTGCGCTGCCTGAACCGGATGGTCGACATCGGGGAAGGCCAGGTGTTCTTTGACGGCAAGGATGTCGGCGCGCAGAACAAGAGAGGACTCCGGGATGTGCGCAAAAACATCGGAATGGTGTTCCAGCACTACAACCTCGTTCCGAGGCTGACTGTCATCGAAAACGTTCTGCACGGGCGCTTCGGATACAAGTCGACCCTCCAGGGGGTCCTGGGGCGGTTCACGGAAGCGGAAAAGCGCAAGGCGTTCGAACTGCTTGAAAAACTCGGAATCGCCGAACATGCGTACAAGCGGTGCGACCAGCTGAGCGGCGGACAGCAGCAGCGCGTCGGCATCTGCCGGGCGCTGATCCAGGACCCGAAAATCATCCTCTGTGACGAGCCGATCGCTTCGCTCGACCCGAACTCGTCCAAGGTCATCATGGACCATCTGAAAACGATCTCCATCGAATTCGGCATCACGTGCATCGTCAACCTTCACCAAGTGGACGTGGCAAAGGACTATGCCAACCGGATCATCGGCCTGAAAAAGGGCGAAGTCGTCTTTGACGGTCCGAGCCTGCTGCTCACGCCTCAATTCACCGATGAAATCTACGGCATGAAGACCGCCGTGGAGACCCGCGAACTGATCACTGTCTGAGGAGCCTGACAACATGAATGAAACCGTGCTGAAAAAACGAAAATTCCAGATGACGATGCTGTTCCTTGGAGTCATCGTCCTCACCTATCTGTCCGCATGGGTCACCGACTACGGCTTTGTCAGCAGCCTTGAGGCGGTTCCCGGGGCGATGCTGTGGATGGCCTCCAACCTGCTCGTGAACGGGGAGGCGCTCGGCAAACTGCCGGACATCATGGAGAAACTGCTCGAGACCGTCTTTATGTCGATTGCCGCCACGACGATTGCCGCCGCACTGTCGCTGTTCCTTGCGATCATGGGCTCGAAGACGACAATGGTGAACCGGGCGTTCGGCGCCGTTTCCCGCTTTGTCGCCTCCCTGTCACGGAACATCCCTGTCGTGGCCTGGTCGCTGATCCTCCTCCTGTCCTTCGGCCAAAACTCGGTGACCGGATTCCTCGCGCTGTTCGTCGGCACAGTCGGCTTCCTGACCCGGGCCTTTATCGAGACGATCGACGAAGCGGCGCTCGGTTCGGTCGAGGCGCTCCGGGCGACAGGCGCGACATACTGGCAGATCGTCAGCAAAGCCGTCGTGCCGCAGGGGCTCCCGCAGATGGTCAGCTGGGTGCTGTTCATGATCGAGACGAACATCCGCAGCGCCACGCTCGTCGGCATCCTGACGGGCACTGGGATCGGCTACATGTTCGACATGTACTACAAGACAATGAACTACGAGGTGGTCGCACTGATCACGATTACAATCGTGCTGGCCGTCATCCTGATCGAACTCCTCTCGACAAGAATCCGGAAGGTGATCCTGTAAATGCAGCAGATAACCCAACAACCATCCGTCATCCGGCATACCCGGGCGGGCAAGATCAATATCCGGTCGGGCAACCGGGTCAGCATCGTTCTCCGTGCGACGCTCTGGACGCTTGGCGCACTGACGGTCCTCGCCTTCTTCTTCTTTGACTACACCGGCTTCCGGCCGCTCCAGGCGATTCCGGAAACCCTCTATAACCTGAAAGCCATGTTCCTGGAGCCGAAGCTCAGCCACTTCGGCTGGGGTGAGGCGGCCATGCAGGTCGCCATCACACTCGGACTCGGCGCACTCGCCACTGTGTTCGGCGCGGTCTTCGCCTTTTTCCTGGCGCTCGGTGCCGCGGAAAACCTGAGCGTCCCCTGGCTGTCCAAATCGATCCGCGTCGTCGTCGCGTTTGTCCGCGCGGTGCCGACCGTGCTTTGGGTCCTGATCTTCGCCATTGCGGCAGGGCTCGGCAGTGAGGCGGCCGTCCTCGGGATGCTGTTCCACTCGGTCGCCTATCTCGTGAAGGCCTTCTCGGAAGCATTCGAGGAAGTCGACCCGAAGATTCTGGAGGCGCTCCGTTCCACGGGTGCCGGCTGGTGGCAGACCGTCGTCCATGGCGTCCTGCCGTCCACATTCACCTATCTCCTGTCCTGGACCTTCCTCCGCTTCGAGATCAACTTCTCGGTGGCTGTCGCGATGGGCGCGGCCGCCGGGGCAGGCGGCATCGGATTCGAGCTCTTCATGGCTTCCGGCTTCTACTTCGACCTCCGCGAAGTCGGCATGATCACGTACATGATCCTGGCTGTCGCCATCGTGCTTGAAGTGTTCTCGACACGCCTCAAGAGCCGGGTATACTCGGCGGACTAAGCTCCATCCCCTCAGTGATGAGGGGATTTTTGATTCCGGGCAATTTCCGACAGCCTTCGATTCATTTCCCGGGAAATATGTCGAGGGATACCGAAAGACACTGCGGTATAATGAGTGCACCGATAACAGAAGAGGAGGACGAACGATGGAAACGATCCGATGGTCATGGCTTCAAAAGGGAGATTGGAACCTCGTCATCGCAGC
The DNA here is from genome assembly GCF_000348905.1 of Bhargavaea cecembensis DSE10. Lineage (GTDB taxonomy): Bacteria > Bacillota > Bacilli > Bacillales_A > Planococcaceae > Bhargavaea > Bhargavaea cecembensis. Next base: position 235,216 of record NZ_AOFT01000003.1, on the reverse strand, counting down.
GACGGACAAGGGGCTCTGCTGGATCGGCTCGGAAGGGCGCGGCTTTGATGAGCTGGAAGAATGGGCTGCCGCGCGTCGCCCCGGAGCGGAACTGGTCCGCGACGACGGGGCGCTTGACCCGTACAGAACACAGCTCGGGGAATACTTTGACGGCGGGCGGACCGAGTTTGACCTGCCCGTCGACCTCGGAGGCACCCCGTTCCAGCAGAAGGTCTGGCAGGCGCTCCGGGAAATTCCGTGCGGAGAGACCGTGACGTACTCCGATATCGCTGAGCGCATCGGCCGCCCGACCGCCGTCCGAGCAGTCGCCGCCGCCATCGGAGCCAACCCGGTACTCATGCTCGTACCGTGCCACCGTGTAATCGGCAAGAATGGCAAGCTGACCGGATTTCGCGGCGGCCTGTCAATGAAGGAGCGGCTGCTTGCGCTGGAAGCGGGGGAGTGACCGGGAAAAGCATCGAAAGACCAGGCACGAAAGACCAGGAACTCGCATCAATCCGCGCTTGTCCGGAATCTTTCTCCTGTGCTATTCTATGGGTCCGCTCCTTATCTGCCCTGAGGCAGAATAAGGGAAATAAAACGCTTCCATTTTCATCCTTTTCCCAATTATGGGGAAGGGTTTTTCTTTTGTCTTTGGTTGGAAAATATAATCTCATTTTTTCAATTAAATTCCTGAAATTTTTCTTGCTTATGCTGTTTTCCGACAGTATGATAAAAAAATGTGATGGCCGGGCGCCGTTGCAATACTGAACAAGGAGAGTGGCTGGAAATGGGCAAGTATACACGCGATGACATCTGGAAGTTTGTTGAGGAAGATAATGTGAATTTCATCCGCCTCCAATTCACCGACGTGCTCGGCACGATCAAGAACGTAGAGATCCCGGTCAGCCAGCTCGACAAGGCGCTCGACAACAAAATGATGTTCGACGGCTCTTCAATCGAAGGCTTTGTCCGGATCGAGGAGTCCGATATGTACCTGATCCCGGACCTCGACACGTGGATGGTATTCCCGTGGACAACCGGAAAGGGCAAAGTGGCTCGTCTGATCTGCGACATCTCGAAGGCGGACGGCACGCCGTTCGAGGGAGATCCCCGGAACAACCTGAAGCGTGTCCTGAAAGAGATGGAGGAGCTGGGCTTCACCCACTTTAACCTAGGGCCTGAGCCGGAGTTCTTCCTGTTCAAGCTCGACCATAACCTTCAGCCGACGCTTGAGCTGAACGACAACGGCGGCTACTTCGACCTCGCACCGACTGACCTCGGCGAAAACTGCCGTCGGGACATCGTGCTCGAGCTGGAAGAGATGGGCTTCGAGATCGAGGCGTCCCACCACGAAGTGGCACCGGGCCAGCATGAAATCGACTTTAAGTATGCGGACGCACTGGCCGCATGTGACAATATCCAGACGTTCAAGCTCGTCGTCAAGACGATCGCGCGCAAGCACGGCCTGCATGCGACATTCATGCCGAAGCCGCTGTTCGGCGTCGCAGGATCCGGCATGCACTGCAACATCTCCCTCTTTAAAGGCGACGAAAACGCGTTCTTCGACGAGGAAGGCCAGATGAAGCTGAGCGAGACCGCCTACAAGTTCATGGCAGGCGTCCTCGAGCATGTCCGCAACTTCACCGCAATCACGAACCCGACCGTCAACTCCTACAAGCGGCTCGTGCCGGGCTACGAGGCGCCGAGCTACGTCGCCTGGAGCGCGCAGAACCGCAGCCCGCTCGTCCGGATCCCGGCATCGCGCGGCCTGTCCACACGGATCGAAGTACGTTCCGTCGACCCGTCCGCGAACCCGTATCTGGCGCTTGCGGTCATCCTGAAGGCGGGCCTCGACGGCATCAAGCGGGACCTCGACGTCCCGGCGCCGGTCGACCGCAACCTGTATGAGATGACTCAGGAAGAATTGGACGAGGCCGGCATCGGCACACTGCCGACAGACCTCGACCATGCGCTCAACGCCCTCCAGTCCGACGAAGCGATCCGCTCGGCGCTCGGCAGCCATATCTACAACAACTACATGGCCGCCAAGCGCATGGAGTGGGAGCAGTACCGCATGACCGTCCACCCGTGGGAGCGCGAGCAGTACATGAAGATGTACTGATACGCTACAATAAACCGCAGGAGGGATTGCGATGAACGAAATTTCAACGAAAGACCTGGAAGCACGCCTCGAGGCAGGCGAGCAGCCGAACATGATCGACGTCCGTGAGCATGAAGAAGTCGCAGCCGGCATGATCCCCGGCGCGGTCCACATCCCGCTCATGGAACTGCCCGAGCGGCTCGGGGAACTGGACGCGGACAAGGAATACATCATCATCTGCCGCTCCGGCAACCGCAGCTCGATGGCATGCAACTTCCTTGGCGGCAACGGCTACAACGTAACGAATATGACCGGCGGCATGCTGGAATGGGAAGGCGAAGTCATCGCCTGACCGGACGGACCGGCGCACCCTTTGGGGTGTGCCGGTTTTCATATGGCCTGGCCGTCTTGGTGATCTTTCCCGCGCTGTTGATGATCTTTCGCCGCCCCTTATTGATCTTTCACCCCAAATCCTCCGACCCGCCCGAAAAGAACCCGCACCGCCCGTCTCCCGTCCAAGCATAGCCGGTCCACCCCGGGCGTATGATGGTCAAAAAGGCGGTGACCGTTACGCATGGGGAAGTTGAAGAAGCGGGTAGTGGTTCTTGCATTTATCCTGATCGCGTCGGCGGCGTTCCTGGCATATGAAACGCTCGCGTCAGACCGCGACTTTTTCCTGCCGGAGCCGATGGGCGGGGTGAAGGTCGTGATTGATCCGGGGCACGGCGGACCGGACGGGGGCGCGTCTTCGGGGGACATCATCGAGGGAGACATCAACCTGGCGATCGCGAAGGAACTGGAAAAGCAGCTGAAGAAAAAGGGTGCGACCGTCATCATGACGCGTACGAAGAGCGGCGATGCGCTCGCGGAGCGGGAGCCGGGGAAAGATTTCCCGTCGATCCGCGCACGGAAGATGGCGGACCTGAAGCTACGGGAACAGATTGCGATCGATGAGGAGCCGGATATGTTCCTGAGCATCCACGGTAATGCGGTGCCTGAGGAGAAATGGCGGGGTGCGCAGGTGTTTTATCATGCGGAAGGGCACCCTGGAAGCGAACTCCTTGCCAAGGCCGTGCAGGGTTCCATCGTCGACAACGTGAAGAACACAGAGCGGGAGGCGCTCGCCGTCCGCCAGGTGTACCTGCTGAAGAAAGTGCCGACGCCGGCCGTGCTGATCGAGACCGGTTTCCTCAGCAACCCGGAAGAGCGCGGCCTGCTGACCGACAAGGGCTACCAGAAGAAAATGGCCACCGCCATCGCGGACGGCGTCTCGGATTATCTGTCGCAGGACGTCCAGTGAGCCGTCTGCTCGATTCGGCATTTCCCTATGGTATAATGTAGGCAGAAATGACCGGATTGGGAGTGTCTGAAATTGATTAATGAACAACAAATCCGGGAACTGGTCGGCGCGCTTGAGGACCCGTTCCTTCACCGTACACTGGACGAGACCGGCGGCATCGTCGAAGTCTCGATCAAAGAAGAAAAAGAACACGTGAGCGTCAAGCTCGCGATTGCCAAGATCAACAACGCCGAGCAGATGCAGCTGCAGATGAAAGTCGTCGACACGCTGAAGAAGGCCGGCGTCAAGACGGTCGGCATCCGCTTCGAGGAACTGCCGGCTGAGAAGCTTGAGCAGTTCCGCGGCACGGCGGACGTTTCCGAGGCACAGGACATCCTGTCCCCGCTGAACAAAGTCCAGATCATCTCCGTCGCATCGGGCAAGGGCGGCGTCGGCAAATCGACGGTTTCCGTCAACCTCGCCGTCGCGCTTGCGCGTATGGGCAAAAAGGTCGGCTTGGTTGATGCCGATATCTACGGCTTCAGCGTACCGAACATGATGGGCATCGAGCAGAACCCGGTTGTCCGCGGCAACTCGATCATCCCGGTCGAGCGCTTCGGCGTGAAGGTCATCTCGATGGACTTCTTCGTCGACCAGAACGCGCCCGTCGTCTGGCGCGGCCCGATGCTCGGAAAGGTGCTTGACCAGTTCTTCCGTGACGTGGAGTGGGGCGACCTTGACTTCCTCCTCCTCGACCTGCCTCCGGGCACGGGCGACGTGGCGCTCGACGTTCACCAGATGCTGCCGACATCGAAGGAACTGATCGTTACTACGCCTCACCCGACAGCCGCATTTGTCGCGGCACGGGCGGGCGCGATGGCACTGAAGACCGAACACGAGATCCTCGGCGTTGTCGAGAACATGTCGTGGTACGAGTCCAAGTCGGGCGAAAAGGAATACGTCTTCGGCAAAGGCGGCGGCCCGAAACTGGCCGAAGAGCTCCGCACCGAACTGCTCGGCCAGATTCCGCTCGGCCAGCCGGACTGGGATGAAAATGACTTCGCTCCGTCCGTCTACGGCGAGGATCACCCGACAGGCAAGCTCTACGGCGAGATCGCCACGAAAATCGTGGAGAAGCTCGGCAAGGGCGGCGAGCCTGCGCAAAACGAAGGCCCGGTCAGCCCATTCGACCCTAGAAATAACTGATTTGATTCAGCAGCCGCTGCGCCCCCCCGGGGTGCAGCGGCTTTCTCATTCAGGGGACGCGCCGCCTTCGTCACTTTCAGGGGACGAATCGTCACTTTCGCGAGCCTATTCGTCACTTTCAGGACGTGATTCATCACTTTCGCATCTAAATTCCTTCCTGAAAGAGGAGCGGAGATGCCCGCCGTCGAATGGAACGTCATACTGGGAAAGGGTGAACCATATGGAAATCCGGCCAATGGGCATACGGGAAGCGGAGGAAATTACGGGCTGGGCGTATCCGCCGCCGTATGATTTCTATAACTTGAATGGTGAAGGGGCAGAGGAGCTCATGGGGTATGAGGCCGTCTTCAAAGACGGGCGCCTGGTCGGCTTTTTCTGCACCGGAGCGGAGGCCCGGGTGCCGGCGGGATACGGGGCAGGCGCCTATCCGGAAGGGGACGGTATCATCGATATCGGCCTCGGGATGAAGCCGGAGCGGACGGGGCTAGGGCAAGGACCAGAGTTTTTCAAGCTCATCCTCGACCACCTGAGGGCAACCCGGTCACCATCGGCTTTCCGCCTGACCGTGGCGGACTTTAACGAACGCGCCATCCGGCTGTACCGGAATGCAGGCTTCAGGGAGACCGGCACATTCACGCGTGGTGATACGCGGTTCCTCGTTTTGATGAAGACAGAAATATAAATGGGGTTCCGGAGCAGCCGGAACCCCATTTTATCCATTCTCCAGTGCCTGCCGGATCTGCCGGAAATGGTGCTCGTCGTGCTCAATCATTCCTGCGAAATAATGCCCGAGCGTCATCCGGGACTCCCCGATCTGGAACTCCCGGCTCCAGTCGCCGGCCGGCAAGTCGCGGAGTGCGGCAATCAGCTGCCGGCGGACCGTGACGAAATCGTCAATCGTCTCATCCCGGCTCCGCCCGCGGCTTTCCCGTCCGGAGCGTGCATTCAGTTCATCCGCATCCGGACCCGCCGGTAACGGACCCGCACCGAAAAAATATGGAAGCCGTTGCTCCAGGATAAACCGGTCCCACGCCGCAAAATGGCCGGCGACTTCCGCGATTGTCCACTTGCCCGGACCGAGCGGACGCCGCCATTCTTCTTCGGATAGTGTGCCGAGCGACTGCATGAAACGGACAGATTCCTCGTTGTGCCAGACGATCTCAGATGCCTTCATGATGGATGCTTCCCCCTTTTCTTCTGATTATAAAGAAAACACGAAAAAAGGACGATTCCGATTTACTCCGGATCGTCCTTTTTTCGTGTCAGGAGCCTCCGCCCCCGCCGCCACTTTCTTCTTTTTTGCCGCTGCCTTCTTCGCTGCCCCCGCCGCCGCCGCTTTCACCGCCACCCCCGCCGCCTTCTTTCTTGCCGGCTTCCTCGATCAGTTTCTGCCATTTGGAGGCGAGAAGCGGGGAATTGATCGTTTCCTCGGCGACTTTCTTCATCTCCTCGCGCATGTCGGAGGATTTCATCACTTCACCGAGTGTCTTCTGCATTTCCGCCTGTCCGAACAGGGACTCCAGGTCTTTCTGGAAGTCCGGATCCTTCATGAGCTGCTTCATGACTTCCTGTTGCTGCTCCTGCATCGACTTGGCGATCGTTTCCTTGAACTTCGGGTCCTCAAACTGCTTTTTCCAGAATTCCTTGCCCTTGTCCGACAGCATTGTTTCCTCGATCGAGGTCTTGACCTCCTCCTGCTCAAGGGCGACCATGTCCTTGAACTCCGGATCGGAAAGAAGGTCCCGGATTGCTTTTTTGCCGTCCTCGGTCTGGAGGGCATCGGTCACCATTTTTTTCGTCTCTTCGTAGTTGGGAGTGGCCTGCCCGCCTCCACATCCCGAAAGAAGGAGAAGAGCGAGTCCGGCCGGGAGGAACCGCTTCACGCACATCAAATCCTTTCCCGCCATCGTTTCAATTATTGTTCACAAATTGGCACAAGCTATGCATGCGCAAAATAGATTTTTCGGCCCATCGTTGATACACTGAAGAATGGAAATGAAAAACGGAGGCTTAATTTGACGTGACAATACGCAACTGGTTTAAATTTTTCCTCAACGCACTCCTAATCGGGGGCGGCATCACCGGCCTCGTCGGTCTGATCGTGCGCTGGAACGATATGTATTCCGGATTTATCCAGGCAGGGGAGTACGGCGAATTCATCGCAGCTTTCCTCTGGATGGTCTTTCTCGGTTTCACGATGAGCGTCGTGGCACAGATGGGCTTTTTCGCCTATCTGACGGTACACCAGTTTGGTGTGAACATCTTCCGGTCGCTGACCCTCTGGAACTGGGTCCAGATGCTCATCATCGCGGTCGTCCTGTTCGACCTCGTGTTCTTCCGCTTTAACATCGTGGAAGCGGATGGCGGCAGGACCGCCCTTTACCTGACGCTGCTCTTCTTCCTCATCGCCGTGCCGGCATTGACCGCATGGCTGAAAGTGAAGATGACCGGCAAAAAGCACGTCCTCATTTCGTCGCTCTTCTTCATGATCGTCATCACGACACTGGAATGGCTTCCGGCACTGATGGTCCGCAGCGGCAATATCGACCAGTGGGTCACCATCCTGTTGTTCCCGCTTCTGGCCGTGAATATGTACCAGCTGCTCGTGCTGCCGAAATACAATGCCAAATCGGAAGAAGACATTAAAAAGCGCCAGGAGCGACGCGAAGCCCGCAAACGGGCAGAAGGTGCATCCGGCAACCCGAAACAAAAGAAAAAACGGACCGCCCAGTGATGGGGGACCGCTTCGACACCCGGCAGATGCCGGGTGTTTTCTTGTTTACGGGAACTTCCTTTCCTTTGTCTCCACGCCGAACAGTACGTCTTCAATCGCCAGGAATTCATTGGCGGACAGAAGTTCGGAGACTTTTTTCAGATCCGCCCGTTCTTCCTGGTGATGCTGGACGGACAAAATCAGCCCTTCCCGTTTTTTCGGCAGTTTTCCGCCGTCCCACCGCATCGTCGACCCGAGCGCGTTCACCTCGGCCTCGAAAAGCTGTTTCTGGAGGGTTTTCGGGAACTCCTCATCAGTTGTCCGGAAATACAGCGGCTTGCGGCCGAAGTGGTCCTCGTACACGCCGATCTGCTCATCCAGGAGCTTCGGCTCGTCTTCGTAACGTTCACCTTCTGCTCCAAGCAGGCCGACCGGGATGTTCCGGTCAATCATCAGCTCGACCAGCTCCGGAGAACGCTCCAGCCAGGCCGGATCGGCGAAGATGAGCGGATACGGCGCCTGCAGTTCCTCAAGCCATGCCTTCACCTCCGAATCGCCGAACGACAGGTCGACCGTCAGCGCCGCACCTTGGCTCCCCTGCACGATCACATCCGGCTCCTGGGTGATGTTAAAGACGGGAATGAGCGGCCCGCCGCCCGAAGACCGGACGAGCACAAATGCGGTAAACAGGAAAAACAACCCAAACAGCAGCAACTTCTTCAATCGGGGGCGCCCCTTTCCGTGAAACTCGCTCTTATCAGCTTATGCGGGGCAGGGGACGGGCATGAGGGGGGGAAACGCGTATAAAACCGGGAAGTTTGGACAAACTGAAACAGGTTCCGCAAATCAAAAAAATAGGGTTGAAACGTACTGGCGTCCTGTGTATAATGATATCTGTCGGTACGATATTTCAATATTCCGCAGTAGCTCAGTGGTAGAGCAATCGGCTGTTAACCGATCGGTCGTAGGTTCGAGTCCTACCTGCGGAGCCATTTTTATTTTCACCAGTTATTATGCTTCCATAGCTCAGTAGGCAGAGTGCTTCCATGGTAAGGAAGAGGTCGCCGGTTCGAGCCCGGCTGGAAGCTTACGCGAAAACGCTTGTCCCATAAGGGATTGAGCGTTTTTTTCTATTCATTGCAATTGAGAAAAAGACGATAGGGCGTCGATCCGCTGTTTACGATTGTTTCTATATTAAAGGATTCCTAATTTGGACAGTCGAATGATGACACGAAGGGGAAATGTTCTATTAAAAAACAGATTCTCAGAAATGCAAATTCGATAATGAGATGTGGTAATTTTGGCTAAGCCTCACCAAGCGAGGAGTGGCAAATACTGACCACGGGTCATCCTTAAGAGGAGGGGGAATCCCATCCTTTTTAATATAGGGAGTGGGGAATTTGAGAATGCGAAGAGGAGACGTTGTATTCGTCCAAGGCAAGGGCATTATCTCTCAAATCATTCGTTATTTTGATGAAGGCAAGTTTAGTCATTGCGCAATAGTAGCGTCACACGACGAGGTTATTGAGGCAGACTATAATACAAGGGTCGCTCTGAGGAGATTTCGGGAAGATAAGTACAATATTATCGAAGTGATCGATTTAGGTCTTACATGGGATCAGAGATCATCGGTATACGAATCAGCTATGGGTCACATCGGCAAGAGATATGACTACGTGCAATTGCTGTGGTATATGATTAGGAAGGTATTTAGATTCGAAGGTCACAACAGACTGAATAATCCCAAGCACATGATCTGCTCAGAACTTGTATTTATAGTACTCGATGAGATTGGAGTACTTGACGACCTTGAGATTAGAGAGCGCTTTTTCCGCGGAATAGATCTTACTCCAAATGAATTGTACGACTTGGTTTGCTATGTTGCAAAATGCAAGCCCTCAAAAAATCCTGACGAGATAAAGATTTGAGGGGGGAGAGGGGACATCAAGGAAGAAAGTTTAGTCAAAGCTTAATAGTACAAAAAAGACATTCCTGAAAAGAAGAATGTCTTTTCTTTATTACTTACATTTAACGTTTGGTTTCTTTTTCCATAACATCCTTTACAACATCTTCAATGGTTACATTCTCAAGAACCTTCTCCATCGCATGTTGAGCAGTGAAAAAGAGTGGCTCAATTGTTTTTTGAATATTCTTTCCGACTGTACAATCAGGATTCGGGTTTTCGTGAATACTAAACAGTTCGTTGTCTTTGACAACGTTAACGGCTTTATAGACATCAAGCAATGTAATATCCGGTAAATCTCTTGCGAGTTCTGCTCCTGCAATACCAGGCTGTACGTTTATTAATCCTGCTTTTTTTAGCATCCCCATAATTTTTCTGATCATGGCTGGGTTCGTGTTAACACTTCTTGCTATATATTCAGATGAACTTACTCCATCTTTATTTATTTCGATTAAAGTTAATATATGAATTCCAACGGAAAATCTGCTGCTGATCGACATCTTCAATCACCTTCCTAACTTTTTACGAGCAATAATTCATCATGTAATTCATTCGGTTACAAGCATAGTATAACTTAAAAAGTTAATCATAATAAAATATTGACATTCAATCGACGTGTAACTAAAATGATTACGTGTAATCAATTTAATTACAACTTGATTCTCGATACAGGAGGGCTACAAAATGAAAATCGGAATTATCGGTGCAAGCGGGAAAGCAGGCAGCCTTATTTTGAAGGAAGCAGTTAGTCGGGGACATCAAGTTACGGCTATCGTAAGGGATCAATCAAAACTTAAAGACACAAATGTTGCGGTGCTTGAAAAAAATTTCTTGAACCTCACACAAGATGATGTTAAGCAGTTTGACGTGGTCGTAAATGCTTTTGGTGCGCCGCTTGGTGAAGAGCAGGCACATGTCGATGCCGGACATGCTCTTATTGAGGCAGTAAAAGGAACGGATACAAGAATCATCGTTGTTGGAGGAGCTGGAAGTCTGTATGTCGATGAAAATAAAACGGTTCGGTTAATTGATACACCCGAATTTCCGGATTTCGTGAAACCGACTGCGAAGGGCCAAGGCCGAAATTTTGAAGAATTACAGACAACAACTGGTATTACATGGACATTTCTCAGTCCTTCCGCAGTATTTGATGCGGAAGGAAAAAGAACTGGATCTTATCAGTCAGGAAAAGATCATCTTCTAGTGAATTCTAAAGGTGAAAGCTATATCAGCTATGCGGATTACGCCATTGCAGTTATTGATGAAATTGAAAAACCACAGCACATAAACGAACGTTTTACTGTCGTTGGTGAGGCAGAGTAAGTAGTGACGGCATAAATCGCAGATCGAATAATTTTGAAGGAGATCTTTATGAATCCAAAGGAGCTTACTCTGATCTATGTGTGGGATGCATACTGCGGTTGGTGTTATGGGTTCTCGAAGAGCCTTCAAGCTTTTCATGAGAATCATCCAGAGTTGGCCCTGACCGTCTTGTCTGGAGGCCTATTCGTAAATAATAAAAAGCTTCCAATAGCCTCTTTCCCACACATTCCAGAAGCAAATAAAAGAATCAGCCAGCTGACGGGCGCAGAGTTTGGCGCCCCTTACCAAAGGTTGTTGGAAGAAGGTACGTTTGTTATGGACTCCGAGGCGGCGGCTAAAGGCTTGTCTGCACTGCGTTTCTTCGCACCGGAACGTTCCTATTATTTAGCCTCGTCTATACAACATGCGTTTTATTACGAAGGCAAGAGTCTCAGCGACCCAGCAACTTACCGGGAAATTGCTATTGCTAACAATCTTGATCCAGAGGCGGTTCTGGCACGGTTCGGGGACGTGGCTTCCACCAAAGATGCCCATGCAGACTTTGCAAAGGTTCAGCAGCTTGGTGTCCAAGGCTACCCGACATTGCTTTTGCAAAAAGGTGACGAATTGATCGGGCTTGGCGGAGGTGTTATGACCGCCGAGAAGATCGAGAATCGTTTGCGAAGTGTCATTTCATAATGATTATCGAAACGTTCCCATCTGCAGGGGACACGCAAAAACGCTTGCCCATATGGGGTGGGCGTTTTTGTTTTTGCAGAAAGAAGTCTTCTTGCTTTTAAAGAAGAGGGAATTTTCCACCGACAATCGAAATAGGCTAATATCCTATTTAAGCGGAGGTCTTTATGGAAAACCCCATTTTAAAACGGATCGGAACTGTATTTATCCCCGTGAGCAACATCGAGAAAGCGAGAGACTGGTACTGTGACATTTTAGGGCTCAAAGCTGATGGTGACATTCAGTTTGGGCATCTTTACGTCATCCCTATGCAAGGTACAGGGATTGTGCTGGACAGCAAAATTTATGCTAAGGATCGAGTGTTTCAGACGCCACCCTTCCACATTGAAACTGATGACATTGAAGAAGCATTCAGCTATATGAGTAACAAAAACGTTGAAATGGTCACGCCAATCGAACATCATCATTACTTTAACTTCAAAGATCCTGACGGGAACGTTTTGATGGTATGCAAATGTTAAAGGGGGTGTCAGAAATCGAAAAGATTGAATATCGCCTGAAAGAACTGGGCCTTGAGCTTCCGGAGGCAGTGGTGCCGTTGTACAGTTATGTGCCGGTCACGATCCACCATGGGACGGCATACATGAGCGGCCAGGTACCGAGGATTGATGGAAGTGTGCCGTATCCGGGAAAGGTCGGTCAAGATGTAACGGTTGAGCAGGCCCGTGAACTCGCTGAGTACTGCGTGCTGAAAGGGCTCAGCGTACTGAAGGCAGAAATCGGAAGCCTGGACCGGGTGGAGCGGGTATTAAAGGTGACCGGCTTTGTCCAGACGGCATCCGGATTTTATGAACCGTCGAAAGTTCTCGATGCGGCTTCCGAACTGCTGGTGAAGATCTTCGGCGAGAAAGGACGTCATGCCCGCTCTGCCATTGGTGCGGCGGAACTGCCGGACAACACCCCGGTTGAGATTGAGTTTATTTTTGCAGTGGATATTCCGGCAGAATAAACGTGGATTCGAAAACGCTTGTCCCAAGGGATTGAGCGTTTTTCTTTTTGGCCATGGGCAGCCCTCAATGGCTTACTGCTTTCCAGATTAGGGAATGAGAAAGGTGGAAACGCTGATTGCATACAGACAGCATGAGACAGGAGCAGTGGTGAGATGGAAAACAATCTTACAAAAATAGATGAAATCAAAGATGCGTTGAATGCGAGGTTCCAGGAGCGCGAAGCCGAGATCGAGGCAATCCTGGTTGCGGCGCTGGCGCGGCAGCATATCCTCATGATCGGTCCTGCCGGCACGGCGAAATCCGCGCTGGTCATGGAGCTTTCAAAGATGATTCAGGGGACGAAGTACTTCCAGTGGCTGCTGACGAGGTTCAGCACGCCGGAGGAGCTGTTCGGCCCGTTGTCGCTGAAGGACCTGGAGCAGGGCGTCTACAAGCGGAATACGAAAAACAAGATGCCGGAGGCGCATGTGGCGTTTCTGGATGAGATTTTCAAAGCCAACAGTGCGATCCTGAACAGCCTGCTGACCCTGCTGAATGAGCGGGTCTTTTACAATGACGGTGCTCCGGTTCAGGTGCCGCTTATGTCGGTGATCGGGGCGTCCAACGAATTTCCGGAAGACGGGGAGGGGCTTGAAGCCCTGTTCGACCGTTTTCTCCTCCGGTTTGAAGTCGATTACATCGCCGATGAAGCGAATTTCATTGCGATGATGAAGGACTCGGGGCAACATCAGCAGATGCCGACGATGACCCTGGAGGAACTGATCGACCTTCAGCATCTGACGGATCAGGTCGCCATCCAGGACGACGTCTATACGGCCCTAGTGAAAATAAGGAACGAGCTCCGGGATGAGGGGATCCGACCTTCCGACCGCAGGTTCAAGCAGTCATTATCCCTCCTGCAGGCGAGGGCACTGATCAACAAGCGGAAGACCGTGCTGACGGAAGACCTGATTCTTCTCGAACATTCCCTTTGGGAGACGACCGACCAGAAAGAGGCCGTATGTATCATCGTACGCAAACACGCCCAGGACGCCCTGGTCAGGACGCTTGATTCGCTGAAACATGAGGCCAAGGACATCTTTGAGCGGGTCAGGAAGGATCAGTCGGCCGAGTATGGCATGGAAGCCTCCCAGAAGCTGAAAAAGCTGGAGGCAGACCTGGATCAGTTGAAAGCACGCCATGAAGGCAGAGGCGAAGAAATCGATACGGTCCTCCTGAAAGTGAAGTCGATGCAGCAGGAACTCGCCGTGCACTCGATGTATGACGGAGAAACTGGCCAGGATACGTCCGGGATCTACTACAGAATGTGAGGTGATTCCGGATGAGGGAGACGAAAGCCGAACAGAATGTGTCTGTACTGAACACAGACGCGTTCGACAAGAGGCGATTCAAGGAGATTCTGGAGATGTCACAGGGTCTCCGAGAGCTCAGGGATGAAGCGGTCATGCCGAGTTTCGAGCCGCTGCTTGGGGACATCTGGGCTTCCCTGTACAAAATGAAGCCGGCACTTACTGATGAAGAAGTGACAGGATCCCTTGCGGCCAACAAACAGGTCATGCAGGCGATCATGGCCGATCCGTCCTTTGAGTCGTTTCGGCATTTCACCCGCCTAAATGACTGGGCTTCCGCGATCAGCACGCTCAAAACCGGTGAAAAGGCCCACCAATGGCTCGTCCGGCAGACCGAAAAAGACCGGATCCTGAGGGAGCAGCTCCGGAATGTCCGGGAACAGTTCAACCGGCAGCAAGACCAGCCTAATCCGGAAGCCCTCGCGGAAAGCCTGGAAGAATTCAATGAAAAGCTCAAGCAGACGATTGAATTCAATCTGGAAAGCTTCCGGCAGTCGATGGACCAGGCTCGGGACGAGGCCCAGCAGGGCGGAGAATGGCTGAAGTCCCTTCTTGGCGGAAGCCGCGCGGGAAGCGGCGATGCGGAACTGAGAAAAGTCCCTTTGCGCGACAAGATCTACCTGGCGGAGAAAATCTCAACCGACCGCAGGCTGAAGGAAATCGCGGACTGGGCGGGGCGCTTTAAGCAGACAGCCCGGAAAAAGCAAAAGGCAAAGCAGACCGAGTCGGTGGCCAGGCAGGGCGTCACGACCGGGATTGACGTCGAGAATTTGCTTCCGGTCGAACTCAGCCTCTATACGCATCCGATGACGAAAATGGATTTCCTCCGGCGCTTCTCGGAAAGGCAGACGATGCAATTTGAACTGAAAGGACCCGAACCTCTCAATAAGGGCCCGATCGTCATCTGCCTGGACCAGTCGGACAGCATGAGGGAGCTGGACACACAGTCAAAAGGGTTTGTCCTTGCCTTGATGTCGATTGCGAAAAGACAGAAGCGGGACCTGTGCCTGATCTTGTTTTCTTCACAGGTCCGGCAGTTTGAATTCAGCAAAGGCGACATCGGAGCGTCCCAAATTGTCAAGCTCGCCGAGGCCTTTCTGGGAGGCGGGACAAAATTCGAACTTGCCCTCGGTGAAGCTTTGGAGGTCATCGGCGAAAGCCGCTTTAAAGAGGCGGACCTTGTGTTTGTCACGGACGGTGAAGATCAGGTAACGGATGAATTCCTGGAGCGGTTCAACCAATTAAAACGCGAGAAGGCCTTCCAGGTGCTGTCTATGCTCATCGGCACCAATCCCGAATCGGTCGAACCGTTCACCGACCGGGTGGTCCAGGTCAGTGATTTCAACGAAGAAGGCAGCTTTACTGCCTTTGAAGTGTAAGCTGAACGGGTATGCTCTCCTCTCCTTTTGTAAATGCTGAAAAGGAACAACTCAGAGGAGGAGACAGCATGCTGAAGCTTCAGACACAACTTGAAGGGCAAGTGGCATCTTACGGCATTGTGAGCGACTGCATTCGTGATCTCGGCTATCATATGGGCGGAAACTGGGACTATGACCATGGCTGCTTTGACCATATCCTTTGCCAGGAAGGCGGCGAAACCATCTATGTCCGGCTTCCGTTCGTCGTCGTGGACGGCCAGCTGGACCACCCGTTTGCCACCATCCGGTTCGGAACACCATACGTGATCAAGCACGTGGTGCATCTTGGGCTGGAACATGACGGAAGTTCCCTGCTGGATGCAACCGGTTTTAGCCAGTTCCAGAGTCCGGTGGACAAAGACGGGAACATCACGAATAAAAACAGGTGGATTCATGCGGGAGAAATGGCTGTAGAAGATCTCATGGACTGCATGCATTCGCAGGGATTGCTGAAAACGAGCTGAAAAGCAGTGTCCGTTTTGAACATAGCTTGCAATAGTCCTCGGGTCTGGCTTGGCCATTTTAACCCATACCATTTGAAAATCCGGCAATCTGAATAGGTAATTTGTGCTGAATTTTCAAAAAAGGTTGATTTCCATATTTCACCTTGTTATGATCGGATTATCAACGAACCGACCGACAATTGAATAAATGCCTTTCTTATATAGAGAAGTGGAGGGACTGGCCCTGCGAAGCTTCAGCAACAGACTCAATTTGAGAACTGTGCTAATTCCAGCAGCATCTAATGCTGAAATATAAGAAGAGAATTAAATTGATGACGCTGTAAAACAATCCTCTTCTTATTCTGAGAAGGGGATTTTTGTTTGTTCAATTTGGGGAGGTGCGAATAATTTGGAGGGATTTTTATAATCATAAAACCTACTATTCCTATAGGTTTATAAAATTTTTTTCTCGGGCGTGAAAGGAGGAAATTTGTATCGTTAATTGGCTTGGAGAAGTATTGGGCACTGTAATCTGATCAAAGTAACAACCAACAAAAGGGGGAGTCAACATGAGTTATTTGGAGGGCACAGGGAGTTTGTCAGGTTCTTTAGACTTGGTGAAAGCACCGGACGTGCTGTCGAAGGAGTTTGAAGAATTAATAGGAGCGATTGCGGCGGATTTTCAGAAACGGAATGCAAGTGAAGAGCGTGAGCATCCTTTTGAGGCAATCCGTTTGGTAAAGGAATATCGTTTGGGGGCTATTCAATTACCTGAAAACGAAGGGGGCACTGGTGCTTCGTTTGTCGATCTGTTCAAGACAATTATCAGGGTGGCTGAAGCTGATCCGGACGTTGCCCATATCTTGCGTTCGCATTTCCTATTTGTAGAAAGTTTGCTTCAGGCACCGGATACCGCATTGAAAGAGCGTATGTTACTGGAAGTCCGTCAGGGAGCGTTGTTTGGCAATGCATATACCGAAAACTCCAAGCATGCTGCCGGAGGCGGCATCTATAACACAAGACTGACCAGGGATGGGAACCGCTATGTTTTGAACGGTGAGAAGTATTTCAGTACAGGAACCTATTACTCGGATTATACAGTTGTCCTTGCAATGTTAGGGGAAACACCCCGACAGGTGATTGTTCCTGTCACAAGAAAGGGTGTTTCGATGCTGGATGATTGGGACGGGTTTGGCCAGAAGTTTACAGGCAGCGGAACGACAAGGTTTGAGAATGTATCTGTAGATGAAAGTGAAATATTTGTTACCAGTGGGGAAACAGAAAAATATCAGGCACTGCCACAACTGTACCTACAGGGCATTGTTGCCGGCATCCTAAGAAATATCGTAACGGATTCAGTGGAGCTGATCGGAAAAAGAAAGCGTGCCTTCTTCCACTCCAATTCAGATGACCTTAAACAAGATGTGCAGCTTCAGGAAGTGGTCGGCAGACTTTCAAGCTATGCGTTTGCAGCGGAATCGATTGTGCTTGCCGCAGCAAAAAGTATTGACGACGTTTCGTTGGCGGGTACCGATTCCCTCATTGCGCGGCATTCATCTTCCTTGAAAGCGGCGCAAGCCAAGATCGCGATTGAGGATTTCGCACATAAGGCGGCAACCCTGCTGTTTGAAGCCGGAGGAGCTTCTGCTACCAGACAATCAGCGAACCTCGATCGGCATTGGCGAAATATCCGCACGCTTTCATCCCATAACCCGACTCTGTACAAAGCAAGAGCGATTGGAAATTATCACATCAATCAAGTCCTCTTACCGGAAAATGTTTATTTCTGAGCAGGTCGGAGTTGCAGGTTAAAACAATTGATTGGAGGCGAAGGCTATAAAACCAAAAACCGCATTATCTGGCCGCCGTTTATTCGGTTATCCCGTCAGGCTGTTGATCGGATTGCTGGCCATCCTCATATTTATGGCAGGGGATGGAGTTGAACAGGCGTTTCTATCCAAATATATGGTCGACTTAGGTTTTAGCATTGACCAGTCGGCTTTGGTCTTCAGCATTTACGGTATTACTCTTGCGCTCGGTTCCTGGCTGGCAGGCGTTCTCTCAGAAGCCTACGGACCGAGACGGATTATGTTAGCAGGATTGGTAATTTGGGTTTTGTTTGAAATCGGCTTTCTCGTATTCGGTCTGGGACAGCAAAACCTTCTAATGATTTTGCTGATGTATGGCATACGTGGTTTTGGATATCCATTGTTTGCTTTCGCGTTTATCGTTTGGGTGGCCTACATTACCGAGGAGCATAAGCTGGCAACAGCAATGGGATGGTTCTTCTTTATGTTTTCCGGAGGTATCGGATTTTTGGGCGCGTTTTATCCCAGCATCGTGATAGATGTATTTGGATATATGGGTACCCTGTGGTCGTCGCTCATATGGATCATTCTTGGCGGAGTGATTGGAATCTTGGCTGTTGATGATAAGGACATTGACGGTAACCCGATCGGGGGAAAAGATTCAAGGCAAACCATTTCAGTACTTTCCAAAGGCATCACGATTTTGTGGAAGCGGCCGAAAGTGGCTGCGGGCGGAATTTTGCGCACGATCAACACATCGGCATGGTACGGGTATGTAGTCATTTTACCGGTGTTTTTCACCTCTGTTTTACAATTCGAAACCTCGCAGTGGTTACTGATCTGGTCGGTCTGTTCTCTCAGCAACATGGTATTCAACGTGATTTGGGGAATGATTGGGGATAAGGTCGGATGGTTGTTTGTAGTGAGATGGTTTGGGTGTGTCGGATCGGCAATTGCTTGTGTTGTCTTTTACTATGTTCCGCTCGCATACGGAAATCATTTCGGTGTGGCCATGGGCGTTGCTGTTTTCTTCGGTTGCGCAATCGCCGCCTTTACCCCATTGTCGGCGATTTTGCCTTCATTGGCTCCTGAAGACAAAGGGGTCGCCATGTCTATTTTGAACTTGGGGGCTGGGCTCAGTTCGTTTGTCGGACCAGTCATTGTTGGAGTGGCCAATGCCGCATTTGGAATGGAGGGAGTGGCTTGGGCATTTGGAATCCTTTATCTCACAAGTTTTGCCTTGACACCGATGTTGAAAACGGATGCCCAGGTTCAGTCGAAATCTGCCGGCCGGACGGCCATTGCCCGATAAATAAGGAACTGTGAATCATTGCGTATAAATCATATCGGAGGAGATCTTTTGACGACAAATAAGAGGATATACTTGAATGCTTTTGACATGAATTGTGCCGGTCACCAATCCCCTGGACTCTGGAAACATCCGGATGACGAGTCACATCGTTATACCGACATGGACTACTGGATGGAACTCGCGCAAATTTTGGAACGCGGACGTTTTGATGCCGTTTTTCTCGCTGATGTATTGGGAACTTATGATGTTTATCAAAATTCTCGGAATGCAGCTGTGCGGCAGGCAGCACAAGTTCCATTAAATGACCCAATGTTTGTGGTCCCGCTGATGGCGAGCGTGACCAAACACCTGGGGTTCGGAGTAACAGCCTCCACAAGTTATGAACATCCGTACAGCTTTGCCCGCAAGATGTCCACGTTGGACCATTTGACAAATGGCCGAATCGGCTGGAATATCGTGACTTCATATTTAAACAGCGCTGCGGTCAACTTAGGATTGGATCGACAAATCAGCCATGACGAACGCTATGAAATTGCTGAAGAGTATTTGGAGGTATGCTACAAATTGTGGGAGAGTAGCTGGGAGGACGACGCTGTCATCCGTGATGCAGAAAAAAATCTCTACACGGACCCCGAGAAGGTTCATGATATTCAGCATGAAGGGAAACACTTCAAAGTGCCTGGCGCACATCTGAGCGAGCCTTCTCCGCAGAGGACCCCCGTAATTTATCAGGCCGGCGCATCTTCACGGGGCCGCAAATTTGCAGCACAGCATGCGGAATGTGTATTTATCAGTGTACCGACTATTTCAATTGCAAAAAGTTACGTCGAAAAACTTCGTGCGGAAGCAGCAAGCTTCGGTCGGAATCCCAACGAAATCAAGGTGTTGTGTCTGTTTACCCCGATTGTCGGAAAGACACAAACTGAAGCTGAAGAAAAGTTTTTATCTTATCAGAAGCATGCAAGCTACGAGGGGGCACTTGCCTTATTTGGAGGCTGGACGGGGATCGACTTCTCGGATTACGAACCCCAAGAAAAACTTCGGTTTGTCAAAAACGATGCGATACACTCTGCGATCGAGACATTCACCAAGATCGATCCGGATAAGCAATGGACCGTTGAAGAGGTAGCCAAGTTCGTCGGTGTGGGCGGCATCGGCCCGGTTGCGGTAGGCACACCTGAAAAAATAGCCGACACGATGGAACAGTGGATCAATGAAGCCGGCGTCGACGGATTCAATATTGCCTATGCAGTGACACCCGGAACATTTAAAGATTTTGTCAACGATGTGGTTCCTGTTCTGCAAGATCGTGGCCTGGTTCAAAAAGAGTACGGAGGCCGTACACTACGAGCCAACCTCACAGGAAAAGACCGGCTCCCTAAACATCACCCGGGCAAATCCAACCTGAAAGAAACCATACCGGCACAATAAATCGGACAAGTGATGCCAGCTTGAAGGTGATTAAGAGATTGCCTGTTTAATGTGAGCTTACTAAAAAACGCCCGTCCCGAGAGGACAGGCGTTTTTTATGCTTTTCGGGCGTCCTTAGTGTACTTTCCCGAGACGATGGTGTACTTTCACAATCAATGTTTGCAAAAACCATATCGCACAGTTACTGCGCGTTAATATGGTGGTGTTTTCAAGCGCTCTTATCTTTGTCTCGGTAGTCAAGCCGGAGGAAACGAGGAGTTTTCCTTCGGGCTTTTTTATTATGGTACTCCTGAATTAATTTCTGTAGGCCATCACGGTCAACCAATTCAACTTGATTTGATTTTGCGGATATCTCTGCTTTTTTGCTGAAATAGCGATTAGTGATTACTATCTTTCTTTGCACTTTCCATTGCCCCGCTCCTCCACAAACTTCATTAACTGCCGCAACCCCAACGGTTTTCCCTTCACCATAACACTTTGCCTGAATACCGGTTTTAACCTTTCCTTTTATAGTGATTAAGTCAATTCCATAATCAGTATGGGGAGTGATTTCAACATAATGGTCCAAGCCATCAAATAATTCGGAAAGGAAGACTTCAAATTCTGTTCCTGACATCTGGTCGATTTCTACAAGGGAGAAATGTTCAATCTTTTGGTTTTTATTGGAGAAGAGTGATGATGGAAGCATTGATTTCATGTTCTTAATGGCCATTTTTACTTTGTTAACGGCTACGTAAAGCAGACAAATGAAGTATACGGGAATTAACAACCACAATAATTTAAATGCTATTCCCACCATCGTGGTTGCCAAAAAGGTATAAAGGGCCAGGATTGATTTTTCTCTTAATTTCCAGTACTCAACATGGCGTGTACGACGAAAAGATTTGTGTAGCCCGAATAAGAAAAATAACACAACATTAACTGAAACCAAGGCAATACCAAATACAAGGAGTTGGATTATTTCATATTGGCTGATTCTTATTTCATAAGCTACCCACATACCAAATATCATAATGAAAACTCTTTGAAGGTTTGTCATCTGAATTTTGGATGTAAAAGCATCTGTGCTCTTTCTTCTTCCACGTTTCTTTTTCATTTTTGGACTCCCTTCCCTCTGTTGTTAATAGGGTGTCCAAAATGAAATGCTGACCGTACAAGTAAAGTTCTGGAAAATGAACGGGTAAGATAGGGGCTCGATCGCAATCAAAAAACTCCGGTGCATTTCCGGAGTCACCTTGTTATCGAATGTTCAATTTAATCCCCCGTCAAAATCACTCCACCAAAACTCCCGCCGAGTACCTGCTTCCCATGCTGGTTTTCGCAGCGGAATGTCGCGTAGATCGTGGTTTTCCGTTCATCCTTCTTTTCCAGCTGCTCGATGGTGACGTCACAGACAATCGTGTCTCCGGTGAATACGGGCCGGAAGAATTCGAAGTTCATCGTGCGGGCGAGCACGTTATTGTCGCCGCCGACTTTCGTGGGCAGTGTCGCAGTCAGCAGTCCCTGGACGATGAGCCGATCGAGCTCATCGGGCTGGACGTGGTGGTCGCCTTCATCCTTCGAGACTTTCGTGAACAGCTCCACGTCTTCCTTGGTAAATGTCCGCTCGAATCGGATCACATCCCCCGCTTTGATCCCCATCTTTGTTTCCCCGATCTCCCTCATGCATGATTCCCCCTTCAGTTTACTGGCGTTCCTTGTAAAGAATTGTAGCAGTCCGGGGCGGTCCATTGCCAAGGGCTACATGTTTGCGAGACAATGTTAATAGACTATTTTAAATAAAAAGGAGGAAGGGACATGAATGTCAAGGAGCTGGACACGCCGGCACTGCTGATAGACCAAGAAATTCTTCTCGAAAATATCCGCTCGATGCAAGCATATGCCGATGCAAACGGAGTGAAACTGCGGCCCCACACGAAGACGCACAAGATGCCGGTTGTGGCCAAGATGCAGGAAAAAGCGGGTGCATCGGGCATTACTGTCGCCAAGACCGGAGAAGCGGAAGTGATGGCGGCGCGGGGTCTGAACAATATTTTCATCGCCAACCAGGTCGTCGGCAAGACGAAGCTCGAGCGAGTCCGGAAACTAGCGGAGACCATTGATATCTCATTCGGGGTGGACAGCCCGGTCCAGATCAGACAGATCGAAGAGGTGTTCCGGGGCGCACAAAAGCCGGCACAGGTGCTTGTGGAGATCGAAGTAGGCGAGAAGCGATCGGGGGTCATCGAAGAGGCTGATTTTCACGAGCTCCTAAAAGAAATCCGCAGCAGTGAACACGTCCGTTTCCGCGGCGTCTTTTCTCATGACGGCCATACGTACAAGGCGGAAAGTGCGGAACAGTGCCGGGAACTGTTCGAAGAAGCATCGGCACGGACGCTGCGGTTCGCGGAGATCGCACGGGAAGCGGGGATGGAGCCGGAAACCGTGAGCATCGGTTCGACGCCGCCGTTCCTGCTGGGTTTCAACATCCCCGAGGGCATTACGGAGATCCGGCCCGGCACGTATGTGTTCATGGATGCCTCCCAGTCGAATGTGCTCGGTGACTACGGCCGCTGCGCTGCCACAATCCTGACAACCATCATCAGCAAACCGACCCGCGAACGTGTGATCACCGACGTCGGGGCGAAGGGCATCACCGCCCAGACCCGGACAGCCGGCATCACGGCCACCAAGGGACTCGGGAAAATCAAAGAGTTCGACGATGTGTTCGTCGACGGCGTATTCGACGAGCATGCCATCATCTACAATGAAGGCTTTAGCCGCCAGGTGGAGATCGGCGACAAGGTCCGGATCATCCCGAACCATATCTGTCCGGTCTGCAACCTGCATGAGCGCGCCTGGCTCGTCTCGGGGGACGGAGTTGTCGACGAAATACCGGTCGAGGCCAGAGGAAAGTTAAACTGACTGGTCCAAAGGCCTAAGTTTCCGACTATTTTACCATTTTAGAAATCTCGAGTTGACCGATGAAGATTCTTCCTGTAAGATGGCAATCAAATCAAAATATTCTTATCCAGAGCGGCGGAGGGAACTGGCCCGATGAAGCCCGGCAACCTTCAGGCGATGCCTGAAAGGTGCCACATCCAGCCGGACATCCGTTTGTCCGGGAAGATAAGAGAGAACGGGACATTCGGCCTCTCTGATCATTCAGGGAGGCTTTTCGTATCCCATCAAAACTGAATAACGAATTCTTATCAAGAGCGGCGGAGGGACTGGCCCGACGATGCCCGGCAACCACCAGACAATGTCTGGAAAGGTGCTAATTCCTGTGGGAAGCAATTCCCAAGAGATAAGAAGAGAACGGGAAACCCGCGCGCTCTTCTTAGAAGAGGGCGTTTTTTTTAATCCATACATACACAACGAAGGGGAGAGGACACACATGAAAAACACGAAAATCAAACTGCTCGGACTGGCAGCGGCGGCACTACTGGCACTGGCGGGATGCTCATCATCAAACGCGGAGGAAGACGGCAACCCGGAAAAGATCCGCGTGGACTACGCGCATTACTCACCGACAAGTCTGGTCCTGAAAAAGTTCGGCTGGCTGGAGGAGGAATTTGAGGAAGACGGAATCAAGGTCGAGTGGGCGTTCAGCCAGGGCAGCAACAAGGCACTGGAATTCCTGAACAGCAACAGCGTCGACTTCGGTTCGGCGGCCGGAGCGGCATCGCTCATGTCGAAGGCGAACGGCGCACCGATCCAAAACGTCTACATCGCCTCGAAGCCGGAATGGACGGCACTCGTCACAGACCCGGAATCCGGCATCGGAAGCGTGGAAGACCTGAAGGGCAAGAAAATCGCAGCGACGCTCGGCACGGACCCGTACATCTTCCTGCTGCGGGCGCTGGATGAGGCCGGCCTGTCAGCTGACGACGTGGAAATCGTGAACCTGCAGCACGGCGACGGCGCAAGCTCCCTTACGACGGGAGCGGTCGATGCCTGGGCAGGCCTTGACCCGCACATGGCGCGGCTCGAAGTCGAGTCCGGATCGGAGCTGTTTTACCGGAACGAAGACTTCAACACTTACAGCTTCCTGAACGTCCGCGAAGAGTTTGCGGAAAAGTATCCGGAGCATGTCGAGCGGGTGATCGGGGCTTACGAGAAGGCGCGCCAGTGGGTGCTTGAGAACCCGGAAGAGGCTGCTGAACTGCTTGCGGAAGAAGCGGAGATCCCGCTTGAAGTCGCGGAAATCCAGATGGAACGCAACGACTTCTCCGAACCGGTTCCGGGAGATGCTCAGCGGGAAGCCCTGATCGAAGCGGGACGGATTCTGCAGGAAGGTGAAGTCATCAAGCCGGACGCGGATGTGGAGAAGCTGACGGATGAACTGATCGACCCGGCCTTCGCGGAGAAGGCGATCGGAGAGGAGTGACCGGAAAATGGTGAAACAGGCGATATCGATCCCCGGCACAAGCCGGCAGACAAAGGATAAAGCGAACGCCAAAAAGGGCGGTGCCCAAAAGGTCTTGCTCGGCGGCATCCTGCCGCTCGCCCTCGTCATCGTATGGGAAGCGCTCAGCCGGGCAGGAGTCTTTCCGGCCTACCAGTTGCCGGCACCGAGCGTGATTTTGTCGACCATCACCGGAATGGCGCAGGACGGTTCCCTCTGGAGCCATGTCGGCATCACGGTCTACCGCGTATTCGCAGGCTTTCTGATCGGGGCACTTG
Source organism: Bhargavaea cecembensis DSE10 (assembly GCF_000348905.1). GTDB lineage: Bacteria > Bacillota > Bacilli > Bacillales_A > Planococcaceae > Bhargavaea > Bhargavaea cecembensis. The sequence goes on along the minus strand of NZ_AOFT01000003.1, from coordinate 210,538 downwards.
TCGCGGTCGTGCTCGGTTCCGTCGTCGGGTTCTATAAAAAGGCGGAGCATGTGCTCGACCCGACCATCCAGGCTTTCCGTTCGATCCCGTCGCTGGCATGGGTGCCGCTGTTCATCCTCTGGATGGGAATCGGCGAACCGTCCAAAGTGACGATGATCGCGGTCGGCGTGTTTTTCCCGGTTTACCTCAATACGGTGAGCGGCATCGCCGGAGTCGACCGGAAGCTGATCGAAGTCGGCCGCATGTACGGCCTGAACGCCTATCAGCTTGTCACGCGGGTCATCCTGCCGGCGGCGCTCCCGTCGTTTTTGACAGGGCTCCGGAGCGGGCTCGGACTCGGCTGGATGTTCGTCGTCGCAGCGGAACTGATGGGCGCAAGCCAGGGGCTCGGCTACCTGCTCGTCGTCGGCCAGAACACGCTATCCCCGGAGACGATCATCGCGAGCATCATCCTGTTCGCCGTCATCGGCAAGCTGTCCGACTGGATTCTGAAAATCATCGAAGAGCGCGCCCTGCACTATCAGGACCGCGCGGTTAAACCATAAATCGTAAAACGTGAAAGGGGGCCTCGGCCATGGCACTTGAACTGAAAAACGTCGGCCGCACATTCGACGGCCAGACAGCGGTCCGGAATGTCAATCTGTCCGCAGGGGAGGGCGAGATCATCGGTCTTCTCGGCACGAGTGGCTGCGGGAAAAGCACGCTGCTCCGGGCGATTTCGGGCCTGGACGGAAACTATGACGGAGAGATTCGGCTGAACGGCAAATTGGTGGACGGCGTGCAGGAGTCCGCGGGGTTTATCTTCCAGGAGCCGAGGCTATTCCCCTGGCTGACCGTTTTGGAAAACGTCACATTCGGATTGACCGGCAAGGCCGGGGAGAAGGAGAAAAAAGGGCGTGAGATTCTCAGGAAAGTCGGGCTCGGGGACAGCGAAAATCTGTATCCGAAGGAGCTGTCCGGCGGCATGGCGCAGCGCGTCGCGATTGCCCGGGCGCTCGTCACTTCTCCTGAGGTCCTGCTGCTGGACGAACCGTTCAGCGCATTGGACGCCTTCACGAAGATGCAGCTTCAGGACCTCCTGCTCGATATCTGGAAAGAGGCGGGCACGACGATGGTGCTCGTCACCCATGACATCGACGAAGCGCTATACCTTTGCGACAGGATCGTCATCCTGCGCGGACGGCCGGGAGAGGTCGTGCATGAAATCAGCGTCGGGGAGCCGCGGCCGAGACCTCGCGGCAGCACCCGTCTTGCGGAACTGAAGACCGACATACTGGAGAGTCTGGACCTGAGCCGGTCCTGAGAGGAGGAAACAGCATGACAATCGTAAAAGAAAAAATCTTGGCACCGCTGCCGGGCAACTATAACCTGGAGAACTATGATGAGATCCGCCGAACATTCACTTGGGAGGACGCCTCTTCCGAACTGTTCTGGAAGGCCGGCAAGGTGAATGCGGCCTATGCCACGGTCGACCGCCATGTCGACGAGGGCTACGGCGACAAAATCGCCCTCCATTACGCCAACGGGGACGAACGCCGGTCGCTGACTTTCCGCGAGGTGAAGGAAAAGACCGACCACTATGCGCGTGTGCTGAAAAAGCACGGCGTCAAAAAAGGCGACCGGGTCTTTGTCTTCCTGCCGAAAACACCGGAATGCTACATCGCGATTTTGTCGGTCATCAAGATTGGCGCTATCGCAGGCCCGCTGTTCGAAGCGTTCATGGAAGAAGCGGTCAAGGACCGGATCAACGATTGCAGCGGCACGCTGCTCATCACCGACCGGGAGCTCGGCAAGCGCGTCCCGCGTGAAGAGATCCCGTCGCTCCAAACGGTTTTGTACGACGATGAGATCGAAGCGGAAGATGTCGAAGCGGTTCCGGGCGAGGAACTGACCGAGTGGGTCGGGCCGGAAGACGGGATGCTGATCCACTACACGAGCGGTTCCACCGGCAAGCCGAAAGGCGTCCTCCATGCGCACCGCGCCGTTTCCCACCACTATGTCTCCGGCAAATGGGTGCTTGATGTGAAGGATGACGACGTCTACTGGTGCACGTCCCACCCGGGCTGGGTGACAGGCAGCGTCTACGGCCTGTTTGCGCCGTGGCTCAACCGTGCGACGGTCATCATCCAGGGCGGCCGCTTCAAAGCCGAAGACTGGTACCGCCTCATCGAGGAATTCGGCGTGACAATCTGGTACAGCGCACCGACCGCTTTCAGGATGCTGCTGTCAAAAGGAGATGCACTCAAACAGTTTGATCTGTCCTCGCTCCGCCACATCCTGAGCGTCGGCGAGCCGCTGAATCCGGAAGTCATCCATTGGGCATGGAACGAACTCGGCGTCCGCATCCACGACACATGGTGGATGACCGAAACCGGCGGGCACCTGATCGTGAACCTGCCTGCCGAGCCGATCAAGCCCGGCTCGATGGGCCGCCCGTTCCCGGGCATCACCGTCGGCATCCTGGACGAAAACGGGCAGGAACTGCCGCGCGGCGAAGTCGGCCAGCTGGCGATCAGGACCCCTTGGGCCGGCCTCATGAAGGAAATCTGGGGGAACAAAGACCGCTTCGACGCCTACTTTAAATACGAAGGCTGGTATCTGTCCGGCGACCTCGCCTACCAGGACGAGGACGATTACGTCTTCTTCCAGAGCCGCGATGACGACATGATCAACTCCTCCGGCGAACGCATCGGCCCGTTCGAAGTCGAAAGCAAGCTGATCGAGCACCCGGCGGTTGCCGAAGCAGGCGTCATCGGAAAGCCCGACCCGGTCCGCGGAGAAATCGTCAAGGCATTCATCACGCTCCGTCCGGGCTTCAGAGAGTCGGCAGAGCTGCTCGAAGACATCCGCGTATTCGTCAAGCAGGGCCTCGCCGCCCACGCCGCTCCGCGTGAGATTGAAGTGATGGAAGAGCTGCCGAAAACAGTGATCTCCGGCAAGATCCTCCGCCGCGAACTGAAGGCGCTGGAAGCGAAGCGGGCGGAGGAATCATCTGTTGCAACAGGGAACTGAACTCCCTAAGTAAGCTGTCCGGAAAGTGTACTGATTTGTTGATGACCCTATTCCTGAATCAAGAGACGCGGGAACAATATCAATAGTCCAGCTTGGACTGAATAGAAAGAGGGCCATATCATGAGAAAAAAATGGTGGACACTTATTGCAGTTTCACTTTTCCTTGCCGGATGTTCAAGCTCAAACGCTTCCGAAGATGGCGGAGACCGGACGATAAAAATTGGAGTAACCGGCGGGCCTCCGGAGGAAATCACAGAAATTGTGAAGGAAGAAGCGGCAAAGGAAGGCATCGATTTGGAAGTCGTCAAATTCAATGACTATATCACACCGAATCGGGCTTTAAGCGGCGAAGAGCTGGATTTGAACATGTTCCAGACCAAACAGTTCTTGGAGAATTATATCGAAGATCGCAATGACCCTCTCGCGATGGTAGGTACAACTTACAATAGTACGTATGGAATTTACTCCGAAAAATACGACAGTATTGATGAAATACCTGAAGGTGCCACATTGGGGATTATTAATGATCCTGTGAATATTGGACGCTCCCTCCTGCTGTATGAAGAGGTGGAATTGCTCCAGGTCGAGCAGAAAGACGGACTTCCGAAACTGAATGATATTAAAGAGAACCCGAAAAAATTTAAGTTCACGGAAATAGAAGGGCCACTCATGCTGCGTACGCTGGGCAGCATTGATGCAGGCGTAGTAGCGAGTACACATGCGATCGATCAGGGGATCAATCCATTGGAAGAAGCCATCTATTTGGAAACCGGCATGGAATTTCCGATGGTTGTAGCTTCCAGGGAAGAAGATAAAGATCACCCGGATTATAAAAGAATAACGGAACTGTATCATTCCGAGGCGGTGAAAGAGTTTATTGAAGAGAGATATGAAGGTGTAATTGTTGTGACAGATGACCCTTTCCAGGATGAGTAAGGGGGATGACAATGATTGAACTGAAGAACATCACCAAGACTTTTTATGGCCGGAAAACAAAAGTGGAAGCCTTAAAAAACATCAATATTGAAATCAAAGAAGGCGAAGTTTTCGGGATTATCGGGTTCAGCGGAGCAGGTAAAAGTACACTTCTCCGGGTCATTAATCTTCTTGAAAAACCGACATCCGGAGAAGTATTGATCAACGGCAAAAACTTACTGACTCTAAAGGAAAAAGAATTGCGGAATGTCAGGAAAAAGATCGGCATTATCTTTCAGCAATTTCATTTGCTCTCCTCCTATAACGTATTTGATAATGTAGCTGAAATCTTGAGGATGAATGGAGTCCCAAAACAGGAAATCAATAAAAAGGTGAAAGAGTTGCTTTTGCTTGTTGGTCTGGAAGATAAGGCGAACCAATATCCGGCCAATCTTTCAGGCGGGCAAAAGCAGCGTGTCGGTATTGCCCGCGCATTGGCAATGGATCCGGATATCCTCCTATGCGATGAAGCAACATCCGCTCTGGATCCTCAAACGACGGATTCCATATTGAAATTGCTGCTGGATATCAATAAAAAGCTTGGTTTGACCATCGTTTTGATTACCCATGAGATGGATGTCATCAAAAAAGTCTGTGACCGGGTTGCTGTCATGGAAAAGGGAGAAATCATTGAACAGGGGACTGTGCTCGATATTTTCAGCAATCCTGTGGAAGAAACAACCAACAACTTCGTTGGGAACGTCTACGAAAACTTGATTACAGAGGAAATGCTGACTGCATTACGGGGAGATGATCCATCTTTTATTCTGCGTTTGGCATTCCGGGGAGACTCGGCTCTGAATCCTGTTTTGAGTGAGGTGGCTACCAGCTACTCCGTCACCTCGAACATTGTTCATGGTTCCATCACGTATTTGAAAGGAACACCTTTGGGCATTTTGTTCGTACACCTTTCTGGTGATCCCGACAAACTAAGTCAGGCCATTTCTTACCTCGAAGAAAAGGTATACCGTGTGGAAGTCATCAGGGAAATCAGCGGGAAACCTAAGGAGGTATTGGTATAGCCATGTTGGATCGAATGGATGAGCTGGCTCCGCTGTTTGGCATCTCTTTATACGAGACGCTTGTCATGGTCATTGTTTCGCTGGTCATTGCGACCATCATCGGAATTCCTCTGGGGGTCCTGCTGGTCGTTACAAGACCGAATCATTTATACCCCAATAAGTGGATCTTCCAATTGTTAAATACAATCGTCAACATTATCCGGTCGCTTCCCTTTATCATTCTGATGCTTGCCATTATCCCGTTCACGGAGCTGATTGTCGGTACTTCTATCGGAATCCGCGGTGCCATTGTACCGCTCATCGTCTATATTGCCCCATACATTGCCAGACTCGTGGAAACAGCTTTCCTGGAAGTCAATTATGGAATTATCGAGGCATATAGAGGGATGGGGGCTTCCCGTTTTCAAATCATTATGAGGATCATGCTGAGGGAAGCACGGCCTGGGATTTTGCTTTGCATGACCATTGCCTTGATCGGTTTAATCGGCGCCACTGCCATGGCAGGTGTGATTGGGGCAGGCGGTCTTGGTGACCTGGCACTCAGATACGGCTATCAGCAATGGGATTTGCCGGTCATGTTCGGCACCGTCATCATCCTGATCGTACTCGTGCAGATCATCCAGTCCCTGGGGAACTATTTTGCAAAGAAACTGAAGATGTCCGCTTAATCGAACCCGGCAGCAATGAGATGGGCATTCGTCACTTTCAGGACGTGAATCGTCACTTTCATGGGCCGATTCGTCACTTTCGAGCAGCCAATCGTCACTTTCACGGGGCGAATCATCACTTTCGAGCTCCGATTCATCACTTTCACTCAAAGCCATCATCCGAACCGTATCGGATGATGGCTTTTCATTTCATGGGAGGAAACCCGCTCTCATAAAAAGAAGGATACCCGTACTACAAATGAGGGGGCAGGGAAGATGGGGGAATGCTTTATTTGCGACAAGCACGCAGGGAACATTGAAACGTCCGGAGCGGTGATATATGAAGATGAGCATGTGTACGTCGGACATATCGACAGGGGCGGCCAGCCGAACTACTTGGGACACATCATGATCGATTTAAAGCGGCATGTCCCCACGCTGGCAGACCTGACCATTGAGGAGGCCAAGACGTTCGGGATCACGATGGCCCGGGTAAGCAAAGCCCTGAAGGAATCGGAAAACGCCGAGCACATCTATTCATTCGTCTCGGGCAATGCAGTTCCTCACCTTCATATGCATCTGGTGGCACGTTATCCGGGCACGCCGCGGGAATATTGGGGACCGTCAGAAGTCTACGACTGGGAAGGCGCGCCGATGGGAGATGGAGAAGAGGTTGTCCGCCTTTGCGGTCGTCTGAAAGACTATATGGAGCAACACGCGGTATGACCGCTTTCAGCTGGGTGGGGAGCCAGGATGATTTTGTCGACTGCCCCGATGTTATTCAGTTAAATCATATCGTGGTGGGACGGTACGGAGGCAATTCAACGGCCGGCCAATCCAAGAATGAAGACGGCTGTCTGGTCTGGTTCAGCCGAGAGGAAGACTGGGAGCTTGCAATGGTTCTGGATGCCCACTATTCGGCTGAAAGTGCCGAGATCGTCCTGGAATTATTCAGGCAAGAGGAAAATGCCATCCGAACGCTGCTCGCATTGCCGGCTGTCCATGATGCATTCAGAGCCCTGGAAGAAAAAGTGCTGGACATGTTCCGCTCAGCTGAGTTCCTTTCCATTTGCCGGAAGGTCAAAGGGGAAACTGCATGTTTGATCACGGCAAGAAAAGGACGGTATGTATGGTGGCTGTCCGTCGGGGACTGCCTGCTTTACCTATTCCATCCCGAACTCACACGTATGGGGCAATATCAGTTGAATCAAAGGCAGTTCTATGAATGGATCGGCCAAGTGAACACGTTTGCACAGGAAGTTCCCTGCTACTCGATCGGCAGGAGGGAACTCCGTAAAGGGGAAAACCGGCTGTTCCTGACAACTGACGGCTTGATCGAATGTCCCGGTGCTCCTTACCCTGATCCTGTCCGAGTCGATCAGGCATTTTATGAAGGAGTTCCGGCTGCTGATACCGTCCATTCCATATTGGAAACCATTCAGAAAAGCGGAGTCAGGGACAGCACGACAATCATCACTTGGAATATAGAAGTGACCCGCGATGCTGTTTTGCCGAGTGATTTTGGTAAAGAATGATGGGGAATCGAGGGGCTCATAAAAAGAGGCATCATCCGGTTTTCCTGGATGATGCCTTTTATTCATTTGCCAGATGGAGTGTATCGGAGTAGGTAGTGGCGGCAGAAGACGAATTGCCGGTGTGGGATGTGTGAGTGCTCATGGACGGGGCTCAAGTACCTCCCTTAGGACCCTGGGTGCTTCTTTATTCCCGACAAGGTCCTGAAGGAAATTGGCGGTCCAGCTCAATGTCATAGTATAGGAATGGCTTTCTGAATCAGATTTGATATTCAGGCTCCCTCTTTCAGTAGCTTGGTGGCTGTTCAGCGGACGCCATCCCATTCATCATGAAACTCTGAAAGGAACGCCTCCATATACCGGTGTCTTTCTTCCGCGATCCGCCTGGCTTCCTCCGTGTTCATCAGGTCCTTCAGCTTCAGTAGCTTTTCGTAAAAGTGGGCGATCGACGTGCCGGTTGTGCGGTCCGGGTCATGGATCGCCTGACCGCGGCTGCCGCCGAAGGCGAAGGTGCGGGCAATGCCGATGGCGCCGATTGCATCCAGCCGGTCGGCGTCCTGGACGACCATTCCCTCGATTGTCGAAGGTCGCTTCGATCCGTTCTTGCTGAAGGAAACCTCTCCGATCATGGTGCAGACAACATCTGCCTGTGCGGGCGAAATCCCTTGCTCCTCCATGAATGCTTGTGCATTCGGCAGGCCATCGCCGCTGCCGAACAGTTTCGGGTCGTCCGCGTCGTGGAGCATTGCCGCCAGCCCCACAAGTTCCCGGTCGGCGCCTTCCGCTTCAGCTAGCCGCATCGCCATTCGGTACACCCGGAGGGTGTGGTGGACATCGTGCCCGGTCGCATCCTCGCCGAAGAGCCGGCTGATCCGCTCCAGAGCTGCCTCGTATAAAGCCGGATTCATCTAATCTCCCCCTTGTGAGCAGTTCGCTTCATTCTATCATTACGGAATGGGCAGGCAGGAACCTCAGGGAGGGATACCGATGAACATTCCCGGTGGGGGTTTTTGCCCAGCGAAAAACGGTTATAGTGAAACACGGCGTTCGTAAGCTGACACATTTCCGTATCAAAGTGAACCGTTGCCTCAACAGAATGATCCGTTGCGTAATCACCTTAAAGCCGCTTGTGATCACGTCAAATTCTGAGCTGATTCCACTGAAACCTCACTTGATCGACACCATCCAAAAATAAATATTCCGACTTCAAAAAATGGGTTGCATGGGTCATTTTTCTCTGCTAATATAAACGTTGTCCGATTGAGACACGGCCCCTTGGTCAAGCGGTTAAGACACCGCCCTTTCACGGCGGTAACACGGGTTCGAATCCCGTAGGGGTCATATATTTTGGAGGGGTAGCGAAGTGGCTAAACGCGGCGGACTGTAAATCCGCTCCTTCGGGTTCGGCAGTTCGAATCTGCCCCCCTCCACCACTTTTTATGTTTAAAACACCCGATCCCGGGTAACATTAAAAGGGCAACACTTCATAGCGTTGGGGTATAGCCAAGCGGTAAGGCAACGGACTTTGACTCCGTCATTCGTTGGTTCGAATCCAGCTACCCCAGCCATTTTTTTATTGTTCTTGAGCCATTAGCTCAGTTGGTAGAGCATCTGACTTTTAATCAGAGGGTCGCAGGTTCGAGCCCTGCATGGCTCATACGGAACGCCTTCCCGGCAGCGGGAAGGCGTTTTTTCATATTTCCTTATGAATTTTCCATCCCGCCCGTCTTGCGCTCCTTGCGATCCTCTTCATCCTCCTTGCCGTCACGCCTGATGTCCTGCTCCTCATTGATCTCCTTTTTGTCTTCAGCCGTCTCTTCCAAATCCTCCATCTGCTCTTCGATTTCCTCCATCTCCTCCTGATACTCCTCCTCGACCTCGGTGGTGGAGGGGATGAATGGATCCGTATTGTAATCCACTCGCTTGCCGTAGCGGAGCATCTCATAGATGACCATGCCGTTGTTCGGCATGCCGTTGATCGTTTTCATCGGAACCACGTCGAACAGCACATAATAAAACTGATAAAACAGGAAGCGGTTCCAGAAGGTCACGTATTCATTGATGATATCGTTTGCGATCAAGGCATTCAGAATTAATGCAGGGACCAGGTTGATCAGGATCGGCCCCGCGTAAATAAGGACGTAAACGAATTTGCCTTTGCGTTTAAGGTCATCATAGGAGAACCAGCTGTACAGGTGATAGTACCTTCGGACGTCGAAAATCCAGAATTTGAAGACGCGCGGCCCCGACCCGATTGTGAGGCGCGGATTCACCACGCCAAAGACCGCACTCGTGATCACATAGCCGAGCTCGCGCAGGAAGATGACCACCGGCAGGATGATAAATGCCGAGATGACCAATGAAATGAGATCCTGAAGTCCGAACACCGGCATCCCCTCCTATCCGCCCGTGGCTTCTACCCCATTGCTATACCCTTTAAACAGGCGGTGTATGGCTGCCACTTTATGGGGATGACTGTCCGTAAGGGGGACAGCGGGATTCCGCGGGGGAGATTGATATAATAGACATGGAATAATTGAGAGGGGGATTCGACGTTGATTCTGAATAACGCGAAACTGTACGGCCGGGAAGGCCTATGGACAATCGATATTGAGGATGGCCGGATCCGGTCGGTAACCGCTGCCGCAGAGACGGACGTGTCAGGGAAGGACGTAAGGGACCTGGAAGGCAAACTGGTCCTGCCGCCCTACGTGGAGCCGCATATCCACCTGGACTACGTATTCACCGCAGGCACGCCGCGCTGGAGCAAGTCGGGATCCGTCTTCGAGGGGATCGAGATCTGGGCAGAGCGCAAACAGCTGCTGAATGAAACGAAGGACGACCTCAAAAAGCGGGCGCTCCGGGCGATCGAACTCCAGGTAAAGAACGGCATCCAGCATGTCCGGACGCATGTCGATGTGAGCGACCCGACACTAAAGGGCATGGAAGCGCTGCTTGAAGTGAAGGAGGAAGTAAAACCGTGGGTGGACCTTCAGCTCGTGGCGTTTCCTCAGGAAGGGCTATACACGAAGCCGGACGGTGAAGAGCTGCTGATCCGCGCGATCGAAATGGGAGCGGACGTCATCGGCGGCATTCCGCATTATGAGCTCACCCGTGAAGAAGGCGTGAAGTCGGTGATCCGCGCGCTTGACCTTGCAGAGGAATACGGCAAGCTCGTCGACATCCACTGCGACGAGATCGACGACGACCAGTCGCGCTACCTGGAAGTGCTCGCGGGCGAAGCGCTCCGCCGGGGAATGGGCGACCGTGTGACGGCAAGCCACACAACCGCCATGGCTTCCTACAGCAACGCCTACACCTACAAGCTGTTCCAGACGCTGAAGCAGGCGGGCATCCATTTCGTGTCGCTGCCGAAGGCGAACCTCCATCTTCAGGGCCGCTTCGACGCACACCCGGTCCGCCGCGGGGTGACCCGGGTCAAGGAGATGCTCGCGGAAGACATTAATGTCTGCTTCGGGCTGGATTCGATCGTGGACCCGTGGTACCCGCTCGGCAACGGCGAACTGATGAGTGTGGTCGATGCCGGCCTCCACGCCTGCCACATGACCGACTACGCCCATATCGTCAAGGCGCTCGACCTGGTGAGCGTCAACGGTGCGAAGGCGCTCCATCTCGGTGACGATGAATACGGCGTCAGGGAAGGCAATCCGGCCAACCTGATCGTCATCCATGCCGACTCGGAGTACGAGGCGGTCCGCACACAGGCACCGGTTCTCCTGTCGGTACGGAACGGCAAAGTGATCACGGAGACGCAGCCGGCAGTGACAGAGACGACATTCCGGACGGAAGCATAAGCGTTACCTAATGAGGGAGGTGGACCCGTGCCGGTCCTCGAGATGAATGGCGTCAGGCTCAGGCCGCTTGAGCGCGGAGATTTCGAAGCGCTCTGGAATCTGTATTCGCCGGATATTTTCTTTTTTATGCTGAACCAGGTCGAGACGAAAGACCGTTTTGACCAATGGCTTGAAACGGGAATCACCGCGATGGAAACCGGGGACAGCTGCCTGGCGTTTGCGGTGGAAGACGCCGGTACGGGAGCCGTGATGGGGACGACCCGGATCTTCGGCATCGACCCGTTCAACAAGCTGTGCGAAATCGGCTCCACGTTCTACGGCAAGGAATACCAGCGAACCCATGTGAACACCACATCGAAGTATCTGCTGCTCCGCCACTGCTTTGAAGAAATGGACATGATCCGCGTCCAGTTCAAGACCGACTCGGAAAACAGGCGGTCGCAAAAAGCGCTCGAGCGGATCGGGGCGAAGCTGGAGGGCGTCATGCGGAACGAACGCATCCGATCCACCGGCAAGCCGCGCGACGTCCACCTCTATTCAATCATCGACCGCGAATGGCCGGAAGTGAAACAGCATCTGGAACGGCTGATGGACAGGGGTTAAAGAAGAAAAAAATCGGCATGCCGTCCGTAAACAGGAGGCATGCCGGTTTCATTTCCCGGCGAGGTCATTTAATTTGGCTTCAATCCTGTCCAGCTGCTCTTTCTGTTTTCTGCGGGAGCGGCTGAACAGCACAACAGCAGCGAAGATGCCTGCTGCAACCGTCAGATAAAAAATGATGACGAAAAGGTCGCCCAGGTTTGCCAATGATCCCATCTCCTTTATCCTAATAGTTATAGCTTAACTTAGAAAAAGGACATGGAAAAGACTAGAAGAAATTAAGTGACGGAAGGAAGTCATCCATAATGGATTTTGAAACTGTCATGCAGGAGCTTGAATCCCTGGGCAAGGAACGGACGAAAAAGATGTACCTGTCCAATGGCGCGCATGAGCCGCTGTTCGGCGTAGCGACGGGTGCGATGAAGCCGATGAAGAGGGCGATCAAGATCAACCAGCCCCTGGCGGAGGAACTGTACGCGACGGGCAATTATGACGCCATGTACTTTGCAGGGGTCATCGCCGACCCGAAGGCGATGACGGAGGCCGACTTTGACCGCTGGATGGATGCGGCGTATTTCTATATGCTGTCCGACTATGTGGTGGCTGTGACCCTGTCCGAGTCGCCCCTGGCACAGGACATCGCAGACAAATGGATTGCGAGCGGCGAGGAGCTGAGGATGTCGGCGGGATGGAGCTGTTATTGCTGGCTGCTCGGCAGCCGCCCGGACCACGAGTTCTCCGAAAGCAAGCTTTCAGGGATGCTGGAGGCCGTGAAAAACAGCATCCATGATGCGCCGGAACGGACAAAGTCGGCGATGAACAACTTTGTGTATACCGTCGGGATCTCGTACAGTCCGCTCAGTGAACAGGCGGTCGAAACCGCACGGGAAGTCGGCACCGTCGAAATAAAGCGGCCCAACAAGAAAAGCAGTTTCCTGAACGCTTACGAAAACATCCAAAAAGACCTGGACAAAGGAAGGCTCGGGTTCAAACGACGATATGTACGGTGCTGAGTTCAAAAAAGCCAGGGTCAGGGGGAACAATCTTCCCCTGATCCTGGCTTTTATTTGGTGTTCCGTTTTTCCCATTCGCCCAGCGTCATCCGCTCCGTCAGCTTATTCGGGTTGTCCATCTTGCAGATGAACTCCAGGCTGTTGCCGTCCGGGTCGTTAAAATGGATCTTGGCATGGGCGTAGTCGTCCTGCGGCATCACGAACGGTTCGTCCGGACCGAATCCGAATGCCTCCCTCGGCTCATAACCCCTTTCCCTTAGCCAGCTGACGGCGCCTTTCAACCCTTCAAGTGACACCTGGAAGGCGATGTGCCGGATGGAAGGGTGATAGTCCAGCTCCACCTTGTCGGTTTGCCAAAGCCCCAGCCAGCTTTTGTCTTTTTCGATCCACAAAAAAGCCAGCCCCTCTCCGTGGGTGTGCGCAATCTCCAGCCCGAGGCCGGTATAAAACTTGAGCGAGCGTTCCAGGTCACTGACCGGCAGATGGGCTTCATACAGTCCCATGATCATCTTGGAATTTCCCCCTTATTCCATGGTGTATACGGCCATTATAACGGAACAGACTGACTCTTCCGATGAATAATTATCCTAATCTTTGTCCGGTTGAGCCATCTGCCTTTTTCGATTCATAATAGTAGCCAAGATCGGAAAAGGGGGAAGGCAGCATGAACAGTCATAAAGAAATTTCAATCATCGGGGTTCCGGCGGATTTCGGCCAGAGCCGGCGCGGGGTCGACATGGGGCCGAGCGCAATCCGCTATGCGGGCGCCGTGGAGCGCATCCAGGCATTGGGGCATATCGTAAGGGATGAAGGGGATATCCCGGTCGACATGGATGCGCCGCGCGAAGTGTCGGGCACGAACCTGAAAAACCTGAAGGCGGTCACCGAAGGGAACCGGAAACTTGCCGATCAGGTCTCGGAAACGGTCCGCGACGGGCGTTTCCCGCTTGTCCTCGGCGGCGACCACAGCATCGCGATCGGCACATTGGCCGGGCTGAACGAGCATTACAGCAACCTCGGGGTCATCTGGTACGACGCACACACCGACCTGAACACGGCGGAGACATCGCCTTCAGGGAACATCCATGGGATGCCGCTGGCCGTCGCGATGGGGCTTGGGCACGGGGACCTGACATCGATCGGAAGCGGTCCGAAGGTGAAGCCGGAAAACATCGTCGTCATCGGCGCACGCTCGATCGATCCGGGCGAGCGCGAACTCGTCAGGGAAAAGGGCATCCGGGTGTATACGATGCATGAGATCGACCGGGACGGGATGACCGCGATCATGCAGGACGCCATCCGCTATCTGGAAGAGCGCGGTGTGGACGGCGTGCATCTCTCGCTCGACCTGGACGGCCTCGATCCCCTTTATACACCGGGTGTCGGCACGCCGGTGCAGGGTGGCCTCAGCTACCGGGAAAGCCACCTGGCGATGGAGATGCTTCATTCGACCGGACGCATCACTTCGGCCGAATTTGTCGAGGTGAATCCGATCCTTGACGAGCGCAATAAAACAGCAGACGTCGCCGTCGGCCTGATGGGCTCATTGTTCGGCGAAACCTTGATTTAAAGGCGTTTTGGCCGGTTTCCGAATAAGGGGGCCGGTTTTGTGCTTTTTCAAGATTTTTAGATTTTCCTTTGATACAATGAAGTCAATAAGTGGAATTGTAGCCGTACGGCCGAAAAAAGGGTAATCTGAATTCAAACTTTTTCACGGAAAAAGTGAAACCCTTTGGTGCGCCCGTCCGTATACCAACTAGCCGCATGAAGCGGGGGGAAATCGAGAAGAATGGAAGACATCGTCAAAAAACGAATCAAGCAAGTCCTGAAGGGGGACCAGTCGGCGTTCGAAGAAATCGTTTCCCTCTATCAGAACCGGCTGTACCAAGTATGCTATCGGATGCTGGGCAATCGGCATGAAGCCGAGGATATCGCGCAGGAAGCGTTCATCAGGGCTTACATCAACCTGCACACCTTCGACCAGAAGCGGAAGTTCTCGACGTGGCTGTACCGCATCGCGACCAATCTCTGCATCGACCGGATCCGCAAGAAAAAACCGGATACGTTCCTTGACGCGCCGGTGCCGGGCACCGACGGGCTGGACCACTATTCCAGCCTCGCCCACGATTCGCCGCTGCCGGAAGAGGAAGTCGAGAAGATGGAACAGCAGGAGCGGGTCCAGTACGAGATCAGCCGCCTGCCGGACAAATACCGGTCGGCGATTGTTCTGCGTTACATCGAGGAACTGCCGCTCCAGGAGATCAGCGATATCCTCGAGCTGCCGCTGGGCACAGTGAAGACGCGCATACATAGGGGCCGAGAAGCCCTTAGGAAACAAATGAAGAAGTTGTAGGAGGGAATCGGGATGAAACCGTGTCCGGAAGAAATCGTCCAGTACATGCATGATTATCTGGACGGGGAAATCACCCGCCGGGACGAGCAGATTCTGAAAGAGCATCTCGAGAAATGTCCGGCATGCCAGGAACATATGGACCAGCTCAGCCGTTCGGTCGCCTTCCTGAAAAGTGCCTCGCATATCGAGGCGCCGGAAGGTTTCAGCAACCGCGTCATGGCTTCGCTGCCGAAGGAGCGACAGAGCGCAGGCGTGCGCCGCTGGTTCGGCCGCCATCCGATGCTTGCCGCCGCGGCCATGTTCATGCTCCTCGCCGGGCTCGCCCTTTTCTCGAATTTCAATACATCCGACCAGCAGCTGGCCGTGTCCACCCAGCCGAACCTCGTCGTCGAAGGGAACAAAGTCACCGTTCCCGAGGGCGAGACCGTCAAGGGTGACCTCGTCGTGAGGAACGGCGAACTGCATATCGAAGGAGAAGTCGAGGGTGACGTCACCGTCATCAACGGCTCCAAATACATGGCCTCCACGGCCGTCGTCACCGGCCGGATCGAAGAAATCGACCGTGCCTTCGAGTGGCTATGGTACACGATCAAGTCCGGCGTCAAAGAAGGCCTCTCCGTCTTCGAAGGACCGGATGCCGGTGATGAGGAAGAATAAGGGGAGACCCCGCTGCCGGGCGGGTGCGAGGACTGCAGGGGAAAGGGGATTTCACCTTTTCCTGCCTCAATAGAACAGGCTTGGAAGAGCGACATCTTCCAAGCCTGTTTTTTTATTGCGGTCAAGATTTTGCCGTCCAAGCAAAATGGGAATGGAGACATCTCCCAAATTGGGGAACATTCTCTGTGCGATTGACTCAAACATTGAATATGACGAGTAAAGGCGATTGTCCAAAGTTAGATTTACCCAAATGAATATATTACAGAAGCATAGGGAAAGGGGGGAAAATGATGAGTAAAGTTTGGAGAAACGATTCGTTCTTCGGAAATCGTGACCGAAAAAGATGTGATGACAGGGACCGACGCGGGAATCGTTCGTTCTTTGACAATGACGACGACCGACGCCGGAACCGTTCTGGCAGAAACGACAATGATGTAGACATTGACATTGATTTCGATAACGAAGCGCGCTCCCGTTCCCGGGCAGATGCGGACAATGACACCGATGTCCGCCTGAGCGACCGGAACACCAACAGTGCAAGAGCCCGTGTCACGAACAGCGGTAATGCCAGAGTCGATATCGATATTGACGTCGACTCCGACTCCAGGGCAAGGGTACGATCCCGTGCTGATTCCGACGCTGATTCCGACCAGGATCAGAGCATCGATTTCTAACAATACCTTTCAGGCCATGGGAGGGTACTAGTCAGCTCCTAGTACCCTCCCTGTTTTATTCTGATCAGGGCGAGGAGGGAGGATGGATATGGAGAAATCCCAGAGAGATAAGATTGTGAAGAGAGATCGATTCGAAAATAGAGATCGGGTCGAAAAAAGGGAGAAGGTTGAGAACCTATCCAAAACAGTGGTGGGCCACAGCGGAAATTCCGATGTGGATCTGACCGTCAATATTGAAATCGATACGCGATCAATCGCTTATGGCATGCTTTGCAGCCTGTATGCCAGGGGAGAGCTGTCTGATTTTGAACTGGAAAAGGGCCTTCGGAAACTTGAGGACCTAATCGAAAGGGACAGAAGGGACAGGAGAAATAAGACACGCCATTCAAATGCAGGAACAAAACCGAAGTTATTTGAATTTCCCCGTTCTGATGAAAAAAAGGACGATCACCACCGGTCTGATAGAAAAAGGGCCGGCAACAAAAGAAACTGGCTTTAAAACAGCGGCAGGCTGGTGCCGGCAGGGCCCGCGAGACCAGGCGTGGACAACGAAAGACCAGGCACACGCCCTAAGAGTCTAGGCGTAGACAACAAAAGACCAGGAACCACTGCCAGAATCCGAAACCCACTTCAAAAAATCCGCCGCCCCATTCCCGGGACGGCGAATTTTTTACTTAACCATATTTTCTGCGCCGATCTTCTCATACAGGCCGCTTTTTCTCACCAGGATCTTTTTCTCTTCGGGGATGCCCTGGATAAGGAGCCGGATTCCCTGGCGGTCGGCGAGGTCGTGGGCAAATGACAGGGCGGCGACGCCTCCGGCATCCAGTGCGGAGAGTCCCTGGAGCCGGAGCATGAGGACGTCGGCAGGCGTCTCGAGCTGTTTCTCGATCTCCCGCTCGAACTGCTGGGCGGTTCCGAAAAAGAGCGGTCCGTCGACCCGTACGGTGCGGAACACCGAACCTTTCGGAACCCCGCCATAGATATAATCGTCGGCGGTGGCCTCGCCCGGCTGCATCTTCAGCTTGCCGCTCATCTTCCTCAGGAAGACAAGGACCGCGAGAAGGAAGCCGACCTCGACGCCGACGGTCAGGTTGACGAAGACGGTCAGGAGGAACGTCACCCACAAAACGGCCGAATCTCCCGTCTTCAGGTGAGAAATCTTGATGAACGACCGCAGCCCGCTCATGTTCCATGCGACCAGCATAAGGATCGGAGCCATGCTGGCGAGCGGTACATGCGAGGCGAATGGCGCGAACAGCAGCAGGACAAGCAGGACGAACAGACTCTGGACGCCGCCGGACAGCGGGCTGACGGCCCCCGCCCGGATATTCGTCGCCGTGCGTGCGATGGCGCCGGTTGCCGGGATCCCGCCGAACAGGGGAGTGGCCATGTTGGCGATACCCTGTCCGAACAGTTCACGGTTGGAAGAAGACTTTTTGCCGCCGGCCATGTTGTCGGCGACGACCGCGGACAGCAGCGACTCGATTGCACCCAATGCCGCGATGATGAGTGCCGGCTGCCACAGCTCGAGGACCTTGCCGCCCGTGATTTCCGGCAGGCGGAACTCCGGCAACTGCTGCGGGATGCCGCCGTAGGCTGTCCCGATCGTCGGGAGCTGGCCCGGATAAAAAAGAACCGACACGACTGTCGGGATCAGAAGTGCAGCGAGAAAAAGCGGTACGCGCGGCGCGATGCGGGGCAGAATCACGATGACGGCAAGCCCGATCGCTGCCGTCAGGAAGGCATACCCGTTGAACGTGCCGATGTTGCGGAGCAGCTCCCACATGTTCTCATGGAAGAATTCCCGGCGCTCCACGCCCTCGAGGCCGAGGAAATTGCCGATCTGTCCGGTAAAGATCGTGACGGCGATTCCTGCGGTGAAGCCGATCGTCACCGCCCTCGGGACGAAATGGATCAGGTCCCCGATTTTCAGGAACGACATGATGACGAGGAACACCCCTGCCAAGAAGCCCGCGACGAGCAGGTCTTCATAACCGTACTCCAGGACGATGGCGAGCAGGATCGGAATGAACGCACCCGTGGGCCCCGCAATCTGGAAGCGGGAACCGCCGAGAAGTGCCACAAGCAGCCCGGCGATCACCGTCGTGTAGATGCCGTATTCCGGTTTGACGCCGGAAGCGATCGCAAAAGCCATGCCGAGCGGGATGGCGACGATCCCGACCGTGATGCCGGCGAGGATGTCCTTCCTTGCCGTCCGGCCATTCAGTGACTCGAAACGGCCCAAATTCCTCATGTTGATTCACACTCCATGATGTTGATGCGGACCGGGAAGTGAGAAAAAAGACCCGGTCCCCTCTACAGATGATTATAAGTCAAAATGAGGAAATAGGGTATAATGTTATAGGGAAATAGTTTTAAAGAACACATGGGCTGAATCATCAAGGTGCTTTCCGGAAGGGAGTTTGTCCGTGTTTCCGGCCCGCCCTGATTCCGTCCTGTTCCGCCCGTCTCCCGGGAACCCATTCCTGTATCCAGAAGCCTCCATTTAGCCGAGCGGTGAAGCGGGCCGATATGGTATACTATCCGATATGCAAGCGTTAAGAAAAGGCGGGGATGCCTGTGGCGTTCTTTGAGCGTTTTACGGACCTGACATGGGTGGAAGCCCTGGTGAATATCCTGGACATTCTCCTGGTCTGGTACGTTCTTTATAAACTGATTACCATCATCAAGGGCACGAAGGCCGTCCAGCTGCTGAAGGGCGTGTTCGTCGTCGTCATCGCCTGGTTCGTCACGAAACAGCTCGGCCTGACGACGATGTACTGGATCATGGAGCAGGTGCTGACGTGGGGGTTCCTCGCGGTTATCATCATCTTCCAGCCGGAGCTGCGGCGTGCGCTTGAGCAGATCGGGCGGGGGAAGCTGTTTTCCCGAAGCAGCATGGCTGAGGAAGAGGAGCGTGACCGGCTTGCCGAAGCCGTCACGAAATCGGTCGGCTATATGGCAAAGCGCCGCATCGGTGCCCTCATCTCGATCGAGCGGGAAACCGGGCTGTCGGAGTACATCGAAACCGGGATTCCGATGCATTCCAATCTGACGTCGGAGCTCCTGATCAACATCTTTATCCCGAATACGCCGCTCCATGACGGGGCGGTCATCATCCAGCAGGACCGGATCGCGGCAGCGGCCTGCTACCTGCCGCTCTCGGAAAGCCCGTTCATCTCGAAAGAGCTCGGCACGCGCCACCGTGCGGCGCTCGGCCTGAGCGAGGTGACCGATGCCATCACGATCGTCGTTTCCGAGGAGACCGGGGCGGTCAGCCTGACGCGCAACGGCGATCTTCACCGCAACCTGCCGCCTGAGGAGTTTGAGACACTGCTCCGGAAAATGTGGTTTGGTCCTGCGCCAGAACCGCAGGCCGCCTCGAAGCGGAAACGGGGAGGGAAGAAGAATGGATAAGTTCATGGACAATCCGTGGTTTATCCGCGGCATCGCCCTGTTCTTCGCCGTCCTGATGTTCCTCGTCGTCCAGTCGGATGAGGAGCAGGGAAGCCGCGCCGCAGGCGGGACGGATATCGCCGTCCTGCAGGATGTGCCGCTTGAAGTGTATTATGATGATGAAAATACGGTCGTCACGGGTGCGCCCGAGACGGTCAGCGTCACCATCGAAGGGCCGGGCAACCTCGTCCGTACGACAAGGACGCTAAAGGACTTCACGGTGTTCGTCGACCTCCGCACGCTCACGATGGGCTCGCATGAGGTCCGCGTGCACACGGAGAACCTCTCAGAAAAGCTTGAGGTCTCGATCGATCCCGAAACGGTCGATGTCGTCATCGAAGAACGGATCAGCCGGGAATTCCGGGTGGATCCGGAGATGAACGAACGGCTGCTCGCGGAAAACCACGTCATCAACTCGCTTGAGGCGGAGCCGTCGACCGTCATGGTCACAGGCGCCAAGAGCGTCATCGAGTCGATCAGCTTCGTCAAGGCGTCGGTCACGGCCGACCCGGGCGTGGACGGGCCGCTCGAGCAGCAGGCCAGCGTCCGCGTCCTTGACCGTGACCTGAATAAAATGAACGTCATCATCGAGCCGGCCGAAGTGACGGTCAAGGCGGACATTACCGAGTATTCCCGGTCGGTGCCGGTCTCGCTGCAGACATCCGGCACGCCTGAGGAAGGCGTCACCATCGACGCCGTCAACACGGCTACAGAGACCGTCAAGCTGTTCGGGCCGAGGAACGTGCTGGATGAAATCGGCGAGCTTCCCGTCGCGGTCGATGTTTCGAAAGTGACCGCCAGCGGGAAATTGACCGTGGAACTCAAGAAACCGGCAGGCGTGACCAAGGTGTCGCCGGAATCGATCGATGTGGACGTCCGTGCCACAGTCAACGACAATGACGAAGA
This sequence comes from Bhargavaea cecembensis DSE10, assembly GCF_000348905.1. Taxonomy (GTDB): domain Bacteria; phylum Bacillota; class Bacilli; order Bacillales_A; family Planococcaceae; genus Bhargavaea; species Bhargavaea cecembensis. The sequence goes on along the minus strand of NZ_AOFT01000003.1, from coordinate 189,873 downwards.
AACGGCGGAAGCGCCGGACGAGGCGGAGGAACAGGTCGCCGAAGCCGATCAGCCTGAGGAAGAAGCCGAAACGGAAAGCCCGGCAGGCGGACCGGCCGGCAGCGGGGACACCGCCCAGAGCAATGAAAGCGGCACGGGAGACGGCGAAGCTGCCGACGAAGAGGCCTCCGGCACCCTAGACGGACTTGCAGTGGAAGTCCGGGGCCTTGAGGAAGGGCAGACCGGAGAGGTCATCCAGCCGGACGGCCCGCTCTCCCTCAAGATCCGGGGACCGAAAAACGCCGTGGACAGCGCCAAATCCGGCGATTTTACGCTATTTGTCAATGCAGGCGGCATCAGTGAAGGAGAAGCGTCACTCGTGGTGCATGTGGACGGGCCATCCGGCATCAAAGCCGAACCGGCTCCGGGACGGGTCACTGTCCGCATCGCCGCCGCCTGAACACTAACTGAACGTCAACAGTGAAGGAGAGAGTCATGATGGGAAAATACTTCGGAACAGACGGGGTGCGCGGTGTCGCCAATGAAGGCCTGACACCGGAACTCGCATTCAAGCTCGGCCGCTACGGCGGATATATCCTCACGAAACATGCATCCGGCAAGCCGCAGGTCCTGATCGGCCGCGACACACGGATCTCCGGCCATATGCTGGAAAACGCACTTGTTGCAGGACTTTTGTCGATCGGGGCGGACGTCATGCTGCTCGGCGTCATCAGCACGCCGGGCGTCGCCTACCTGACCCGCGCGATGAGCGCGGATGCGGGCGTCATGATCTCCGCATCGCACAACCCGGTTGAAGACAACGGCATCAAGTTCTTTGGCGGCGACGGATACAAGCTGAGCGACGAGCAGGAAGCGGAAATCGAGGAACTGCTGGACAAGGAAACCGACGAACTGCCCCGCCCGACCGGTGCCAGCCTCGGCACGGTTACCGATTACAAGGAGGGCGGACAGAAGTACATCCAGTACCTCAAGCAGACGGTCGATGAAGACTTCACGGGCATCCACGTCGCGCTTGACTGCGCACACGGTGCAACGTCGTCCCTTGCCACGCACCTGTTCGCCGACCTGGATGCGGACATCTCGTCGATGGGCTCCTCGCCGAATGGCCTGAACATCAATGACGGCTGCGGCTCCACCCATCCCGAAGTGCTTGCCGGCTTCGTGGAAGACAAGGGCGCCGATATCGGCCTCGCCTTCGACGGCGACGGCGACCGCCTGATCGCGGTCGACGAAAACGGCCGTGTGGTCAACGGCGACCAGATCATGTTCATTCTCGCGCGCCACCTGAAAGATGAAGGCCGCCTGAACAAGAACACGGTCGTCTCCACGATCATGAGCAACCTCGGCTTCTACAAGGCGATCGGCGAACACGGTCTGGATAGCGTCAAAACTGCCGTCGGCGACCGCTATGTCGTAGAAGAAATGAAGAAGAACGACTACAACCTCGGCGGCGAGCAGTCCGGCCACATCATCATGCTCGACTACAACACGACAGGCGACGGACTGCTGACCGCGCTCCAGCTCGTGAATGTCCTGAAGATGACCGGCCGCACGCTGTCGGACCTGGCTTCGGACGTCCAGATGTTCCCTCAGGAACTCGTCAACGTCCGCGTCACCGACAAGCATGCCGTCACGGACAATGCCAAAGTCGCCGCCGTCATCTCGGAAGTGGAGAAGGACATGGCGGGCAACGGCCGCGTCCTCGTCCGGCCTTCGGGAACCGAGCCGCTCGTGCGCGTCATGGTCGAAGCGCCGACCGAGGAGGAATCCTCCCGCTACGTCAACCGCATCGCGGAAGTTGTCCGCGCAGAAATGGGCACCGAATAATAAAGTGAAGGTCCGTCCGGAAAATTCCGGGCGGGCTTTTTGATTGCGGAGGCGGGCGGGTAAATAAGATGGTAAAGAAGGGAGAACTTCCCGGGAAGGAGCGGATACAGATGGCGCGGTTTAGCTGGCTTCTATTCCCCGCGGCACTGTTGCTGATATTCGGGGCGTGCGGGCCGTCGGACGTGGAGGAACCGGAAGCCGGTGAGGAGCAGGCGAAAGCCGGGAATAACGGGCAGAACGATTCCGAGAGGGTGAAGCAGGATGTCCTGGCGGACGTGTGGGAGACTGTCATGCAGGATTCGGATGCGGAACCGAAGCTCCCGCGCGATCTGGAGACCGGCGACCGTTACCTGACCGCCAGGGTGACCGCGAACGCCGACGGGTATGAAGTGTTTTATTACCTGATGGAGGAGCCGGTTCCGGTGAATGCCCCGGAACTGGAGGAGGAAGCCCCTTATCTCACAGCGGGCGCCATTGTCTATGATTCTGCGGAGGGCGCGCGGGCCGGCGTCAACTATGAACCGGAAATGGAGACGGGACAGCCGTCGGACCTCGGCCAAGGCATCACCGGCTACATGGATAGTGGCGCGGGAAGCGCGCGCATCGTCTGGCATGAAGAAAACTGGTCGTTCCTGGTGCACCGGAGGAACGGTGAAGGCGCCGGCGAAGAAATCACCGGGCAGGCACGCACCATTGCCGGGAAGCTCAGGTATCTTCATCTTCCCTCAACGGAGGAAGTCGGCGCCGGCACATTCGATATGAGCGGTTACGGTTCGGCGGCGAACACACTCCAGTGGCAGGCGGAACATGTCGTATATTCCGTACACTTCAGCGATCCGCTTGAGCTGATCGATATCGTGGCCAAGATGAATGAATAGGGAGAAACCGTCCGGTTACATGAGCCGGACGGTTTTTTCATGAAGAGTCGGGGAAAGATAAAAAAGAATGTGAATGCTCTCTTTAAACATTTGTATAAAATATAAACACTTGACGATAACTCAATCAAAAGTTTATAATCAAAACAAATGTTAGCGGGAAGGAGTGCCGGAGGATGAATGAAAAAGAAGCAGCCATCGTCGAGCTGATCCGGCGGAATCCGTACCTCTCCCAGCAGGAGATGGCGGAATCGCTTGGCATCTCCAGGCCTGCACTGGCGAACCTGATTTCCGGGCTCATGCGGCGCGGGATCATTCGGGGGCGGGCATACATCCTCGCCGAGGAAAACCGGGTTGTCGCTATCGGCGGGGCGAATGTCGACCGGAAGTTCCACCTGAAGGCATCCGCCCAGGCAGGAACATCCAACCCGTCGACGGTGAGTTCGTCTGTCGGCGGCGTCGCGAGAAACGTCGCGGAGAACATCGGACGCCTCGGCCATCCGGTGAGTCTTCTGACGGTCGCGGGCAATGATGCCGACTGGCAGCGCATCGAGCAGGCGACGGCCCCCCACGTGGAACTGTCGCATGCCGCGCTTCTGCCGGGACGGACGACGGGCTCGTATTCCGCCGTCCTGAATCCGGACGGCGAGATGGCCATCGCGCTCGCGGATATGGACGTGTATGACGACCTTTCTCCGGATTACATCGATGCGCACGCGCCGGTGATCCAGGGAGCGGCGCTCGCAGTGATTGACCTGAACTGCCCGAAGGAGACGGTCAGCCATGTGCAGGAACTGTCCCGCCAGAGCGGCACGGAATTGGCGGTCGTCCCGGTGTCCTCTCCGAAGATGGACAGGATGCCGGATGATCTCGATGGCATCACCTGGCTGATCTGCAACCGGGATGAAACGGAAACCTTTACCGGCATTCCGGTGGAAGACGAGTCTTCCTGGAAAGAAGCGGTCCGGTTCCTATTGAAAAAAGGGGTCCAAAATGCGGTCGTGACGGCCGGTGCAAAGGGCGTCATGGCGGGGAACGCGGATGGGATCCGCCACTTCCCTGCAATCAGCGAAGTCCGCGTGGAAGATGTGACCGGTGCGGGCGATGCGTTCGTCTCCGGCTTGCTCCACGGGCATCTGTCCGGACTCGGCTTTGATGAAAAAATCCGCTGCGGACTCGTGAACGCAGCGAAAACACTGGCTTCGGACGCAACCGTGCGCCCGGAACTCTCGGCACAACAACTTAAATCTGAAATGGAGGAACTCCGATGAAACAATATCTCGAATTTTCCAAGGAAGTCCAAGAAGCGATTGAAGCAGGCAAGCCGATTGTGGCGCTTGAGTCGACGATCATCTCCCACGGCATGCCGTATCCCCAGAACGTACAGACTGCCCGTGAAGTCGAGCAGATCGTCCGAGATGGCGGCGCGGTCCCTGCGACAATGGCACTGATCGACGGCAAGATCAAGATCGGCCTGTCCGATGACGAGCTTGAAATGTTCGGCAACGCGGACAACGTCGCAAAAGCATCCCGCCGTGACATTGGGTACCTGCTTGCAACGAAGCAGCTCGGCGCGACAACGGTCGCAGCCACAATGATCTGCGCGGACCTTGCCGGCATCCGGGTGTTTGTCACAGGCGGCATCGGCGGCGTGCACCGCGGCGCGGAAACAACGATGGACATCTCCGCGGACCTCGACGAACTCGGCAAGACGAATGTCGCCGTCGTCTGCGCGGGCGCGAAGTCGATCCTCGACATCGGCCTTACACTCGAGTACCTGGAGACAAAAGGCGTTCCTGTCGTCGGTTACGGCACAGATGAGCTCCCGGCGTTCTTCACACGCAAGAGCGGCTTCCCGCTCAGCATCAGCACGGACAGCGCGGAAGACGTTGCCGGCATGCTGAAGGCGAAGTGGGACCTTGGCCTCGAAGGCGGCGCGGTCATCGCGAACCCGATTCCGGAAGAGGACGAGCTCGACCCGGCCTTCATCAACGGCATCATCGAAAATGCCCTGAAGGAAGCGGAGGAAAACGGCATCTCCGGCAAGGAAACCACACCGTTCCTGCTGGGCAAAGTCAAGGACCTCACAGAAGGCAAGAGCCTGGTCGCCAACATCGCGCTTGTGAAGCACAACGCAAAAGTCGGCACGCAGATTGCGGTTGCCTACAACGAACTGAACAACTGATTGAGAAAAGCCGTCCAAGATGGGCGGCTTTTTCTGATGGATCGATGAAGCCGGTGCTTCCCAAAGATGGGCGAGTGCCCTCATTACTAGGCGGAGTGCTTCCTGAAATCAGATGAGTGCTCCTGAACCGGTGCTGAGTGCTTTCGGATGTATCATAATAGACATCACTCAATAGATCTTCCTCCTTGCAATCCGGATGATGCGGATTATAATAATGGAATGAACGTTCATTCCGGATTTGCCTCCGGGAGAACAGGAGGGGTCTTAGTGGCAGAGAACAAGCATGAAAACATCCTGAGGGCTGCGCAGAAGCTGTTTGCCGAGCGCGGGTATGATGGGACGACGGTGCCGATGATCGCGGAAGAGGCGAAGGTCGGCGCGGGGACGATCTACCGGTATTTTGAGAACAAGCAGAAGCTCGTAAATGAGCTGTTTCGCGGATCCGTGGCACAGTTTGCGGCCACGCTCCGGGACGGTTTTCCTGAACATAAGGATTTCAGGGATAAATTCCGTCATGTGTTTTACCGGCTGGTCCGCTATTCCCGCGAGCAGCCGGAAGCCTTCCGGTTCATCAATGCGACGGTGAACGCCTATTTCCTTGATGAACAGAGCAAGTCGGATTTTGAAGGCTTCATGGATTTTATCGAGCGCCATCTTGATGAGGGCAAGGAAGCGGGACTGTTGCGCGATCTGCCGGCCCAGGCCTTTATCGCGATTGTTTACGGGACGATCTTCCATCTTTCCCGGATGTTCGAAGACGGGACGCTTGAACCGGCAGACGAACTGCTGGCCGGCATCGAGAAAAGCTGCTGGGACGCCGTCAGCGCAGTCTGACGGTACGCCCCGGACCAAACGGAATGAACATTCATTCCTCATGCAGAGACAAGATGAAAGGTGATCCAATGATGAAATCTAAGACAGCAAGAATCACGGCACTCATTCTCTGGCTGGCGGCCACGGTGCTGGCAGTCGTCACGATGCCGGACATGGAACAGCTGGTCCGGGAAAAGGGACAGGTCACGATCCCCGATTCGTTCCAGAGTGTCGTTGCGGACGAGATGGCGAAAGACCTGAGCGGGGAGGGGGACCGGTATGAGCTGATCGCCGTCTTTAACAGCGGCAATAGTGAGGCGCTGACCGAAAGCCAGAAAGAAGAGATCCGGTCGGTCATTGAAGGACTGGAATCGGACCGGGGAAAACTCGGTATCACGGATCTTCTGACACCGTTTGACAGCGAGCAGGCGGAAGCACAGCTTGCATCCGAAGACGGAACGACCTACCTGACCCAGATTTCTGTCGACCAGGCACAGGGTGAGCTGAAGGACGTCCGGAAAGACATCCGGGAAGCGGTTCAGGCGGACGGCATCGACACGTACCTGACCGGGGCCGGTCTCATCTCCGATGACTTCTCGAGCTCGACGCAGGACGGCGTGAAAAAGACCGAGCTGATCGCGGTCGTCTTTATCGTGCTGATCCTGATCGCGGTGTTCCGCTCCCCGGTCGTGCCGTTTATCTCGCTGCTCGGAGTCGGGGTGTCGTACCTCGTCTCGCTCGGCGTCGTCACACAGATGGTCGATAAGTTGGACTTCCCGTTTTCGAACTTCACGCAGGTGTTCCTCGTCGTCATTCTGTTCGGGATCGGGACCGACTATAACATCCTGCTGTTCACACGCTTCAAGGAAGAGCTGAGCCGCCAGGAAAGCAAGGTCTCAGCCGTTCTTGAAACGTACCGGACCGCAGGGAAGACCGTGCTTTACAGTGGCATCGCAGTCATGATCGGTGTGGCGGTGCTCGCGCTCGCCGAGTTCTCGCTGTATCAGTCGACGTCCGCGATCGGCATCGGCGTCCTTGTGCTGCTGCTAGTTCTCATGACACTGAATCCGTTCTTCATGGCGCTGCTCGGCCGCAAGATGTTCTGGCCGTCGAAGAAGTTCGAGGGACACGGCGACAGCAAACTCTGGCACTTTCTGTCCAGACAGTCGGTGCTCCGGCCGTTTCTCGCGCTGCTGTTCACGCTCTCAGTCTGCGTGCCGTTCATCCTCCTGCATGACGGGACGCTGAACTACAACGACCTTTACGAAGTGGACGACAAATACGAGTCCAAGCAGGGCATCAACGTGATCGAAAAGCACTTTGAACCGGGCTTTTCTTCTCCTGCGACTGTGATGATCCAGACGGACGAACCGATGGATTCACAGGAAGCACTCAAGACATTGGATGAGCTGGCAGGCAAACTCGGCAAGGTCGACGGGGTCTCCAAGGTGCTGTCCCCGACCCGTCCGGCAGGCGAACGCATCGGGGAACTTTATATCGATGACCAGTCGAGGACCTTGAATAGCGGGCTCGGGGATGCGAAAACGGGCGTCGAGGAAATCCGCGGTGGTCTCACGGATGCGGAAGGGCAGGTCGGCAGCGGAAGCAGCACCGACCTCTCCAATGTCCAGCGCCTGATTGACGGCACCGGCGAACTGAAAAGGGGCGCGGCTTCCCTTCAGGACGCGCTCGGCCAGGTGACGTCCGGCATGCAGGACGGGGCGGCTGGTGCCGGCGACATCCGGAAGGGCCTCTCATCGGTCAATGAAAACGTGCAGACCCTACAAAATGGGGTCGCAGAACTTCAAGACGGCTATACGGCGATTGAATCGGGCCTCGGCTCGTTCACACAGTACTTTAATGGCATCCGCGAAGCGGTGGCCGGTGCACAGGGAGCGTTCGGCCAGATCGAGGCTTCGCTCAACGCACTGATCGAAAGCAATCCTGACATGGCGCAGGATCCAAATGTCCAGCAGGCACTCGGAACGGCCAAAGCGGCTCAGGAACAGCTCAGCGGACTGATTGCGCAACTGGACGAGATGACGCCGCAGTATGAGGGCGCACTTGCCAAGTTCCGCGAAGCGAATGCCTCGCTTCAGTCCGTGGAAGACGGCCTTGCCGCCCTGCAGACAGGGGTCGGCCAGCTTCAGTCAGGCGCTTCCGAACTGGAGTCGGGCCTTAGTGATGGGGCAGCCGGCGCCGGTCGGATCCAGCAGGAATCCGGCGGGCTCTCGACCGGTCTGGATACGGTCAATGACGGACAGCGGCAGCTGCTGGCCGGGCTCTCCGACCTCCAGGAAAAGATGGGGCAGCTTCAGTCCGGACTCGCGGCGAGTACGGAAGGTCTCGGCCAGGTCAGCGAAGGGCTGGAAGAGGCCCAGAGCTACCTCGGCGGCCTGAGCGACTCGGAAGCTTCCGGCGCGTTCTTTGTTCCGGAAGACGTCCTGGAAGGCGAGGACTTCCAGCAGGCGCTCGACATGTACATGTCGCCTGACCGCAAGACTGCCCAGATGACGGTCATCCTCGAGGTCAACCCGTTCTCAGCTGAAGCGATGGATGTCGTCCAGGTGGTCCGTGACCAGGCACAATCCGCAGTGAAGGGAACGGAACTCGCGGATGCGGACATGGCCGTCGGCGGCAAGTCTTCGCAGAACGCGGACCTTCAGGAGATGTCGGCCGGCGATTTTAGCCGGACGGCGGCCATTATGCTGATCGGCATCGCGATCGTGCTGATCTTTATCACGCGCTCCGTCCTCCAGCCGGTTTTCATCATCATCTCGCTGATCCTGTCGTACGCTGCGGCGCTCGGCGCCACCGAAATGCTGAGCAGCTGGTTCCTCGGCATGAGCGAGCTTGGCTGGAACGTGCCGTTCTTTAGCTTCATCATGATCGTCGCATTGGGTGTCGACTATAGCATCTTCCTCATGATGCGCTATAAGGAAACCGACGGCGATCCGATGATTGCGATCATCGACGCCGCCCGACACATCGGCAGCGTCGTCATTTCGGCCGCGATCATCCTTGGCGGCACGTTTGCCGCACTGATCCCGTCCGGCATCCTGACACTGATCCAGGTCGCGATTGTCGTTATTGTCGGACTTGTCCTCCTGTCGTTTGTCATGATGCCGATTCTGCTTCCGGCACTGATTGCGCTGTCAAACAGGACGAAAGCAGAGAATTGATCAAGAAAGCCTCCGAACCGATCATGGTTTGGAGGCTTTTGCTGTCTGGAGGAGAACCGGAAGGGGAAAGAGAATGTTACTAAACAAGGTTCAAGGGGGGATGCACATGAGCGGAAAGTTAATGAGAGTCGGGACGGTGTACGTTCCGGTGACGGATGTGGAACGTTCGGCCAGGTGGTATGCGGATCAGTTAGATGCGGAAATCAGCTACCGGGATGAAGACAAAGCGATCGCCAACCTTGCGGGCCAAAGTTTCTTTCTCGTGAAAGCGGCGGAAGGCGAGCGGTCGAATTTCATCGATGTTCATGGCGAGGAGCGGTTTTCGCTGACCTTCGAAGTGGACGGACTGGATGCGCTCCAATCTGTCCATGCAGAATTTAAGGCTAAAGGGATCCGCGTCGGTGAAATCGAGAACAGGGGACACGCGGGCCGGAATTTCGTGTTTGCCGATCCGGACGGCAACCGTTTTGACGTATGGAGCGAACTGAGTCCGGCTTATAAAGAACTCATTAGAACTAAGTCCAAATCCAACGCTTGATGAGGCTGCCGACCACCCAGCCGAATACAGCGTGGCCGAGCGTCCACCAGACCCAGGCCTCGCCGTCCGAGAAGTCAGGCGGCTGATCGGACAATGCGGTCAGCGAAAACAGCAGCCCGCCGCCGATGGAATAGACCGCGACATACGGCAGTATCTGCTTTTCCATACCGAACGGCCTAAGCATGTAATACAGCACGACAGCGCTCACGATGCAGGTGAGGTTATGGAACATGAACCCGACCAGCCAGACAGGCTCCCAAGTGTTCACGACCGGTATGTAGTCAAAGTTGAACAAAAGCACATAGGCTGGGCTCCCGGTCACCCATTGGACCACCTTCATGACCGCGATCAGCACCAAACCCGCGATAAAACCGATGAGCGCAAGTTTCCCGATGAGTTTCATTGTCTGCCACCCCGGAATCCTAAGAATAGTTTTCTATTCCCGGGCCAGGGCCGGACAAACAGAATCGGAATGTAAAGTGAGAGTCAATCAGGAAGGGAGTTGGGGAGGATGGACCACCAGACGGAATGGAGACTGGAAGCCGCCCGAACGCTTACAGAGAAACTGAAAGATAAGACCGGCATCCGGGCAGTCATGGTCGGGGGATCCGCGGCGCGGGGCTATGCGGATGTGTATTCGGACCTGGAACTGATCGCCTACTGGGATCGCCCGCCTGGCACGGAAGAAAAACGGGCCATTGCCGGGGGGCTGGGTGCGGTCCGCCGGTATCCGAAAATCGACCACGGCCATGAGAGCGCCCTCGAGATTGAAGGATTTCCGGTGGACCTGTGGCATAAGTCTGTATCGGAGGAAGAGGGCGTCCTGGACAGGGTGCTCAATGGCTTCAGCACTGAACTCGGAGACAACAATGTAGTCGACACGGTGCACACCGGCATCCCGCTTTACGGGGAGGAGCTGGTTCAGAGTTGGCAGACACGGACAGAAGAGTACCCGGACGAACTGGCCCGCAGCTTCCTGGACGGCTACCTGCCGCATTTCCACCTGCGCCAGCTCGACTTTGCGGCCCGCCGCAATAACCCGGCGGCTCTCTATAATATCCTCAGCAATATCCAGTCCAGCCTCTTCATCGTCCTGCTCGCGCTGAACGGCTCCTACTTCCCGACCTATAAGTGGATGTTCAAGCGGCTTCACGAGTTGCCGGCCAAGCCGGAAAACCTGGAGTGGCGGCTCAGGGAGATGTATAAGGAGTCCCCGACAAAGGCGGCTGCTAGACTGCGGGAAGTGCTCGAAGAAACGCTGCAGCTAGTGAAGGACCGGTACCCGGACCTCGACACCGAGTTTGCCAGGTACGGCATTGACCAGCCGCTGCCGGAACGTTTTTCTGACAGTCCGTTTAAACCGGATCAACATGGATAAGGAGAGGGTTCAAGTGTACAAGACCATCATTTTCGACGTTGATGGAACACTGATTGATACGGAAAAGGCCGTCCTGGGTTCGCTTCAGAAAATGCTGAAGGAAGATTACGGCAAACAGATGCCCCTGGAGGAGTTGACGTTTGTTCTCGGAATCCCGGGCTCCAGTTCACTGCCCCAACTGGGGATCGGGGATATCAATCATGCGAACGAGCGCTGGAATCATTTCATGAAAGATTTCTTTCAGGAAATTAAAGTGTTTGACGGCATGAAGGAAGTACTGGGGACCTTGGAGGACAGAGACCTGGTCCTGGGCATCGTAACATCAAAAACGAACCAGGAAATCATAGATGACTTCGAGCCGTTCGGACTTTCGGGTTTTATGACGCACACCGTTTCTGCGGACGACACCGAAAAACACAAACCCAACCCGGATCCTTTATTGAAGTTTCTTGAGATTTCAGGCGCTGATCCGAAAACCGCAATCTACATAGGGGACACGGTCTACGATTATGAATGCGCAAGAGATGCGGGAATCGACTTTGGATTGGCCCTTTGGGGCTGCAAGAATCCGGAGGGGATTTCCGCGACATACAACTTTGAGAAACCCCGGGATATCATTCGCATACTTGGATAAGAGGACTCTTTAATGGGAGAGTTGGGGGATGACTAAAATGGCAAAACGATTAGGGTTCACGTATTTGTTTTGCAACGACTTGGAGAGGATGAAGTGGTTTTATACTGAAATCCTTCATCTAAATCTCATATGGGAAAGTGAAAATTCGATTGCTTTTAAGATAGGTGAGCATCAATTAAGCATTGATTTCCATAAGGATTTTGATCCATCAACTTCTTTATTTGCAATTCAACCGGGATGGGAAGGAGGTACAGTTCCTAGGACAAGCTGGTCGATCGAGTGTGATCAAGAGAATTTTAGTGAAATTGTACGTTCAGTGATCAATCATGATATAACGAGCTATTTTAATGAACCCGAATGGAAAGGGTATTGGAGCTTTCCCATATTAGACCCTATGAATCATACAATAGAAATTACCTGCACAGAAAATATGGTTTAGGGTTTGAAGAAAGCCGGATTTAATCTTTTTCCTGGAGAAGCCACCCCAGCACAGCGCCATAAAGCGCATGCCCCGCCAGCCACCAGGCGAACGATGCCCAGTCGCCGGGTGCCGGCGTGCGGTCAGACAGGGAAGTGACCGGCCAGATCAGGGCACCGATCAGGGTGTTCACGGTGACGAGCCAGACGATGACGCGGTTGCCGAGCATCCGCATCCGTCTGACGAGCCACAAAAGGACGGTCGCGAGGATGACCGAGACAATCAGATGGAAAAGGAATTCGACAGGAGCGGGATAGGTGAAGGCGTTCACGACCGGGATATAGTCGACATTCATGAGGAGCGTGTACACGCTATGGCCGCTTTGTTCCTCAACCGCCCACAAAAACGCACCAAGCAACATGCCGCTGATGATCCCGGCTCCGATGCCATGCAAAATCCATTTCTGTTTCATCCCGGTCACCTCCCATCTTTCTCCAATTGTACAGGATTAGGAGATTAATGTTAATCGGTGGAGGGGACCATGCCATCTTCCCTATTTCCAAAAAGTTGTGTGGAAACGTATTCTTGAATAAATATTAATAGAAATGTTTTTTATTACAACCATTTCTGATGAATTAGTGTATGATGATTTCAATTCATAGAAATCAGGTGGTCTTCTTGGATCTGTTTTTTACATATGTCTTGGCTGGACTGGCTGTGGCGATGCCGGTAGGTGCAATCACGGTGGAAATGACGAAGCAGGGATTGAAAAATGGGTTTATTCACGGATGGGCTGTTGGCTTGGGCGGAATGACCATTGACTTGATTTTGATTGTGGCTCTCTACTTTGGATTGGCTTCAATCCTGCAGATTCCGTTTATTCAGGTGCCGATGTGGCTGGTCGGTGCGATATTTTTATTCATGATTGGTGTTGATTCCATCAAAAACGCAGATGCAGATATCACACAGGCCGGAGAGAAGCCCAGCAAGTCTTTCTTCTCCTCTTACCGGAATGGTTTCCTGGTTGCCGTATCTCCAGGAAACATTGTCTTCTGGTTAAGTGTATTTGGGACCGTTTTGTCGAGTTCGTACGATACTTCAGAGCCGGCCATGTTTTTCATTATTGCTGCAGGTGTTTTGACGGGGATCTTGCTGCATGATGTAGGCTTATTGGGGATCGTGGCCTACACAAGGAAACTGATGAGCAGAACGATGATTAAGGGTTTTTCCATTGTTTCTGGTCTAGTGTTAATCAGTTTTGCGGGTTACTTTTTGTATGAGTTTGTGATGGGAGTTAGGGGACTCTGATGCACCATCAAGCGGCCATGCTTTCGTTTCACTAATGAAGCGGTTTAAAGGGGGGTAGCCAATGCCGGCCTGCATCTTTTGCGACATCATCAATAGAAAAGCCGACGCCCATATCCTCTACGAGGACGACCTCGTCTGCTGTTTCCTGGACAAGTTTCCGATCAATCCGGGGCATGTTCTCGTCGTGCCTAAGCGGCATGCGGCAGAGTTCACTGAAGTGGACCCGGAAAGCCTGCAGGCGGTGATTCTTGCCGCCCAAAAAGTCGCGAAGGCGATTCAATCAACCTTCGGGCCGGATGGCATCACCGTCATGCAGAACAACGGGGCGTTCAAGGACGTGGAGCACTATCACATGCACATCGTTCCGCGGTACAGAGGAGACGGGTTCGGCTGGACGGAGCCGGAGATCGACGTGGCTTCGATCGATATTGATTCTGTGAAAAAGAAGATCAGAGGAGCGATGGGACAATGAAGATGCAGACTGCGAGATGTGTATTGGAGCCGCCGGCAGCCGGAGACTTGGATGCCGTCAAATTGCTCTATGGGAGTGAACCGGTGCGCGCCTTTCTCGGTGGAACGAGAACCGGCGCGGAAGTGGAGCGGGCCTTCGCAGGCATGCTCCAGAACGCCGACAGCTGCTGGATCATCCGGCAACTGGAAGACGGGGCATTCATCGGCTCTGTCTCACTGGACCTCCACCACGACGGGGAAGCGCTGGAGATTTCCTATCAGCTCCTGCCCGAGTTCTGGGGCAGGGGGTACGGGACGGAAGCGGCAACAGAAGTCATCCGCCATGCCTTCAGCAACCTTGGGCAGGAGCGGCTGCTCGCCGAAACCCAGGCCGCCAACACCGCTTCCCGGCGCTTGTTGGAACGGCTGGGAATGAAAGAGGAGCGGCGAGTGGAGCGTTTCGGGGAGGAGCAGGTGATCTATTCGCTGAGCAGGGAGCGTTTCATGACGGGCAGTCTGTCGGTTTCGCCATTCGGGCTTTAGGTTTCGTCATTCAGCGGTTCGGTTTCATCATTCGCGGCTGTATTCAGGGCGAATGACGAAACTGGAGAGTGGAATGACTAGATTGCCGTCCCGAATGACGAAATTGGCCACAAAGAAGCCGTCCGGCACCCGCCGGACGGCTTTCCTCATTCGATCATCTTCGCCATGTAGTATTCATCCACGTACCTGCCGTCAACGAAGAGCGAATCACGCTTCACGCCTTCGACGTCGAAGCCCATCTTTCGGTAAAGGGCGACGGCGGTCTCGTTTTCAGTCATCACCGTCAACTCAAGGCGTCGGATCCCGCGTCTTCTGGCCCAATCATCAAGCCGGCGGAAGAGTGCAGTGCCGGTGCCTTTGCCGCGGGCAAGGTGGTGCACGCCGATGACAACATAGGCACGGTGGCGGGTACGGCCTGTATCTTCGCCGCGCGCGATCAGGTAGCCGGCAATGCCGGCGTTGTGTTCCGCGATGAACAGGGCGGATGCAGAATCTTCCCGGAAATTCCCGATCATACGCTCCGCCTGCTCCTGAGTGAGCCGTCGCTCTCCCGGGCCAAACAGCATCATCCCGGAATCTTCAGCGCTGGCAATCGCCTCCGCAAGACCCGCCGCATCAGTCGAGACGGCTTCCCGTACCTTCATCTCCATTACAACCAATCATTCACATAAGCAAGTAGCCCCAGAACTGCTCCTCCCACGGCGCCGAAAAATACGTAATAGCCGGTGTGGATATCAGCGAGACTGAAAGACTTGTTCTGATGCTCCATATTTGAATCACTCCGCTCAATCAAAGATGTACTTCAGTGCCTTGATCGCCTGGTCGCAGTTTTCCACGGTGGCGTTCGCCTTGCGGGAAAGTTCCTTAAGCGCGTGGATATGCTGCTCCGGACGGATCAGGATGAGCGGCTTGCCGAGTGCGACCGCTGCACTTGCATCCATTGCGGTGTTCCACTGCTTGTATTTCTCGCCGAACAGGGCGATGACAAGGTCGGCCTTCTGCATGAGCACTTCGGTGCGCAGGTTGTTGAAGCTCGACGCCGCCCAGTCCTTGTAGAACGGGCCCGGCTGCTCGCCGATGATCTCTTCGCCGATGTTGTCGGAGCGGTCATGGTTCTCCTGGGGGCCGACAAAGTCGATCGGCAGTTTCAGGGCAGCCGCCTTCTCTTTGATTTCATCCCGCCAGGACGAGTGGATCTCCCCGGCCAAATAAACAGTCAAACGCATATCTATCCCCTCCGCAGAAAATTCAGTCTGCTTCATTGTATCATGAGTCGCGGGACAATTGCTAAAATGGAACCAGGCACAGAAGGCGATACGGGGGAGCCGTTATAAAGAGGGGGGAACTGCATGGCGGTTAACATCAGACCTGCCGAAGAGCAGGTGGAGCAGTGGATCGATCAATATATACCCGAAAAGGATCTGTTTTTCGTGGATGAAGCCATGCTGGAGAATCTGGATAAGCATCTGGACGGGGTCCTCATCATGCCGCGGAAAGAGTTTTCCGGGCACTCTGCGTACAGCCAGATCCAGATGAACAACAGCTATATGTATTGGACGCTCTCCAAGCAGGCCACGTCCGTGATCGTGGCTCCGCCGGACTGGCTTGATCAGTTGCCGCGACAGCAAAGGCGGACCCTTCTGTTCAATCAGTGCAGGATGGGCAGGGGAATGATTTTTCCGATGGGATTATTCCCTTCTGCAGAAGAGGTCCTTGGCGACCATGTCGTGGAAGTGGAAGCAGGAACATTTGTCGTCATCCGGAAAGGGATGTGGAATCGGTTGCCGTATCCGGTAAAGGCGCATGCGATCCAGGCGTATGCCCGGATGTGGGACACTTGGGAAGCGGCAGAAGTACCTGAAGAGACGCCGGCCCATATCAGGAAGTATGCCAACCGGTTCACGGCCATACCGGGCAGCAATTGCTTTGCTTCCGCCCTGTACGCCGTGACGGGCCAGGAATGGATGGTCCATGAATGGATCCATCCCGAAACGCTGATGAACGGACTGCGGCGGGCCGGTTATTCACCGGATGACGGAGAACTGATGCCGGGGGACGTCATTACATACGTGAATCAGTCCGGCGAGGTCCGGCACGCGGCCTATCACATCGGACAGAATCTGATCTTTAATAAGAACGGCCAGACATTCTTTAATCCTTGGAAGATCGTGAGTTTGGAGGAACTGAACGGGGAATGGGCCCAGTATGAGATCAGAATCCATCGGAGAGCTGAGAGGAGGTAGTGACGTGAATAAACTAAACTATAGTCATCCGGTGGTGGCAAGCTTTCTGTTGCTTGGAGTCATCTTCGTGATTATTGGGTTTTCCAGAGGATTTTTCTTCTTCCTCTTGGGAGCCCTATTGATCTTTGGCGGTATCAGGGCAAATCGTAAACTTTCAAAGTAAAAGGGACATGTCCAATCCCGATTAAGAACAGTGCCCCAGCTATTTTATCGGATTTTTCATCATCAATGATACGAAAGTAGCCCCCTGAAACAAGATGCGTTTCAGGGGGCAATTGACTGGAAAAGTCTTATTTGGTGAGCTTCACTCTCTGCAGCCGAAGCGCGTTCAGGACGACCGACACGGAGCTGAATGCCATGGCGGCGCCTGCCACCCAAGGGGCGAGGAGGCCTGCCGCGGCAATCGGGATGCCCGCGCTGTTGTAGGCAAATGCCCAGAACAGGTTCTGCTTGATGTTGCGCATGGTTTTGCGGCTCATCAGGATGGCGTCTGCGATGCTGTTCAGATCGCCGCGGATGAGTGTGATGTCGGCGGCTTCCATCGCGATGTCCGTGCCTGTGCCGATCGCCATGCCGACGTCGGCGGTGGCGAGGGCGGGGGCGTCGTTGATGCCGTCGCCGACCATGGCGACTTTCTTGCCTTGCTGCTGGAGTTTCTCGACTTCCTTGGCTTTGCCTTCCGGAAGCACTTCGGCGATGACGGCGTCGACACCGACCTCTTTTCCGATCGTCTGTGCCGTGCGTTCGTTGTCACCGGTCATCATGATGACCTGAATGCCCATGTCTTTCAGGCGTTTGATGGCTTCAACCGATGTTTTCTTGATGGTGTCGGCAACGGCGACCATCCCCGCGTATTGGCCGTTGATGGCAGCGATCATGGCCGTCTTGCCTTGGCGTTCGAGTTCTTCCATGACAGGAAGGACGTCCTGCACATCGATGCCGTATTCCTGCATCAGCTTGCGCGTCCCGATGATAATTCCTTGTCCGTCGACTGTCGCAATGACGCCATGGCCAGGAACCGCTTCGAAAAATTGGACGGCACCGAGTGCGATTCCTTTTTCCGTGACGCCCTCGACGATGGCTTCCGCCAGCGGGTGTTCGGACTGCTTCTCGGCCGCACCGATCAGCGAGAGGAACGCTTCTTCAGCCTGGCCGTCCGCAACCCGGACATCCGTCAGAACAGGTTTGCCGTGCGTGACCGTACCGGTCTTGTCGACGACGACCGTATTGATGCCTTGTGTCTGCTCAAGGTGTTCGCCTCCCTTGAACAGGATGCCGTATTCCGCTGCCCGGCCGGATCCCGCCATGATGGAAGTCGGGGTCGCAAGTCCGAGGGCACACGGGCATGCGATGACCAGGATGGCGATCAGCACTTCAAGGGCCGGCGTGAATTCGCCCGGCTGGACGAAGAAGAACCAGACGAGAAATGCCAGAACGGCGATGCCGACGACGATCGGGACGAAGATGCCCGAAATCTTATCGGCCATGCGCTGGATCGGTGCCTTCGAGCCCTGTGCATCCTCGACGACTTTGATGATCTGGGCAAGCGCGGTATCGCGCCCGACCTTGGTCGCGGTCATCTTGATGAACCCGTTTTTGTTGATCGTGGATCCGAAGAGCGCGTCTCCGGCCTGCTTGTCGACCGGAAGGCTTTCGCCGGACAGCATTGATTCGTCCACAGCAGTGGCGCCTTCCAGCATTTCACCGTCGACCGGGATCTTTTCGCCCGGCTTCACGAGGATCGTGTCGCCGACAATGACTTCATCAAGCGAAATCTCTTTTTCCGTTCCGTCTCTCAGGACGGTCGCGGTCTTGGCCTGAAGGCCCATCAGTTTCTTGATCGCCTCGGAAGAACGGCCCTTGGCTCTCGCTTCAAACAGTTTCCCGAGAACAATCAGCGTGATCAGCACCGCACTTGTCTCAAAGTACAGGTGCGGCGCATGATCGGTTCCCGCAGTCGCAATCGCCTGATAGACGCTGTAGAAGTAAGCGGCTGAGGTACCCATTGCGACGAGAACGTCCATGTTCGCGCTGCCGTTGCGGAGCGCCTTATAGGCGCCCACATAAAACTGTTTCCCGATGATGAACTGGACCGGCGTCGCAAGCGCCATCTGCACCCACGGATTCATCAGGATCTCCGGCACGTACATGAACGACGTGAAGGAGAAGTGTGCAAACATCGTCCAGAGCAGCGGCAGGGAAAGGATCAGGGAAGCGATGAACTTGCGCTGCTGGTCTTTGATGTGCTGTTCCCGGTAGTCATCCGGCTCCTCGCCGTCCTGCTTCTGATGCGCCCCGTAACCGAGCTTTTCAACTTTCTCAATGATATCCCGGATGGATACTTCAGAAGGGTTGTATTCAACGGTTGCCCGTTCAAGGGCCAGATTGACGTTTGCCGACGCCACACCGTCCATCTTGTTGAGCCCTTTCTCGACGCGTGTCGAGCATGCGGCACAGGTCATTCCGGTAATTTCAAATTCCGCTTTCTGTTTGACGACCCCGTAGCCGAGCGCTTCGATCTTCTGTTCAAAATCAGCCTCGCTCAGTTTGGACGGGTCATACGTGATCAAGGATTTTTCGAGGGCCAGGTTGACGGACGCCTGCTCGACGCCCTCCATCCTGTTCAGCCCTTTCTCGATACGGGTTGCACAAGCCGCGCACGTCATCCCGGTGATCTGGATGTTGGCTTCTTTAGCTGAAACAGTCATCTTCGTTCCACCTTTCCGATACCGCACAGGGGTATATTTTCGATAAAAAGAATCAGGCTACGCCGTAACCCTGCTCTTTAATGGTCTCCTTGATCGTTGAAGGGGAGCTCGTTGCTTCGTCGTAGGAGACGGACACCTGCGCGTTCTGCAGATCCACCTTCACCTTCCGGACACCCGGGAGTTCCCGGACGCTTCCTTCAATAGTCTTTACACAATGGCCGCACGACATGCCGCGGACGTCAAGAGTCATTTCTTTCATTATAAATCCTCCCTTATTGTTTTCAAACTTGTCGGCTTCCGAGCCGTTGTTTACGATTGTAGTCTTTCTACCCTAAGACTACATTTGTAAACAAATAATGTCAAGTGCTATCTTACATACGGTGTGGGGGTATATAAAAGGCGAAAAAGAGGTCCTATTACTCAACACGTAATAAGACACGATGGAACTCAATGATGGTCCACATTGCAATGGCACTGACCCGGAACGCAATTGCATGGAACCTCTTCCACGGCGTGCTCCTTCTTCGCCTCGAGAACCTCCTGGAGAAGGGCGATGTCCCGATGGCTCAGCGTGGCCGCTGACAGAACATCCGCCATTGTCTTTCCGACTTCCTTATTGCAGACGTGGCTGAAAAACTCGCCCAGCGAATGGCGGACAAATTCGTTCTTACTGACCTTCGCGGAATACAGGTACCGCCTGCCTTCCTTTTCTGTATCCAGCATCCCTTTGCTGACGAGCCGTCCGATGAAGGTTTTGGTCGTGCCGGGCTTCCAGCCCATCTTCTGCTCCAGGACGTTTATGATCTCTTTGCTGGATACCTTGCCATGTGCCCAGACGACCCGCATGACTTCCCATTCGGAATCGGTCACTTTGAAATCTGTTTCGGTGGTCATCGGCAACGCTCCTTTCAAGAACTTGCAGCTTTGATTTAAGTTTACGTTTGTAAACAGAAGATGTCAAGGATATGTGCCCATGTGGAGGGAAGACATAAAGTGATGGTTCGGATGATTTTGGGATGGTTAAAGACATGCTGCAACGCAGGGTGATCAACATAAAGGAGGATGATCGACATGATGGATAAGCTGCAGCGGATCAATGAATTGGCGAAAAAGCAGCGTGAAGTCGGCCTGAACAATGCGGAGAAGGTTGAGCAGCAGGTGCTCCGTGAGGATTACCTGCGTGAGATCCGCGGGCAGGTGCTCCATACGTTTTCGGGGATGAAGGTGATGGATCCGGACGGGAATGACGTCACGCCAGAGAAAGTCCGGGAGCTGAAGCAGACGGACGAAGAAGAATAAAGGCTTCCAGACTTCCTTTATTTCGGGAAATCCTCACGTAAAAACCTGCAGATGGGGTAAAGATACGGAAAGAGGCGAAGACCCGGAAGGAGGCGGAACCCATGAAGGTCGGCTATGCCTGCATTAATACGACATTAAAAGGCGGCTTCCGCACGTGCCGGGTGGCGACGGCGGAGCGGGAGGGCGAGCGTACCCTGAAACAGCTGACGCTCGACAACCTGCGCCATACGAAGAAAATCATCGGCTGGAATATCGTCCACGGCATCGGTTTTTACCGGCTGAGCAGTGATCTGATCGTGCTCGCGACGCATCCGGTGAACACGTGGGACTGGGCGAATGACCCCGATGTGCAGGAAGTCTGCGGGGAAATCAAAGCCCTGCGGGACAAATTCAATCTCCGCATCTCGATGCATCCCGGCCAATATTCTGTACTGAACTCGCCCAACCTCGAGGTCGTCAGGAAGACGCATGAGGACCTGGCGCACCACGCGACACTCATGGAGCTGACCGGAGCGGAAGACATGATCCTTCACCTCGGCGGGAAATACGGCAATCCGGAGGCCGCGCTCGAACGGCTGATCGATGAGACGGAGCGGCTCCCGGAATGGATCCGCACCAAACTGAGATACGAAAATGACGACCGTACTTATAATCTGTCTGAGGTGCTGTATGTATGCGAAGCGGCCGGCATCCCGGCCTGCTTCGACATCCATCACCACCGCTGCCATCCGGCGGACGAGCCGCTGGATGAGCTGCTGCCTCGCGTCTGGAAGACATGGGAGCGGGTGGGCATCCCGAAAATCCACATCAGCTCCGGCCGTGACCGCCCCGACGACCGCCCGCACCATAACTACATCGTGCCCGAAGACCTCGACTGGCTGCTTGAGGAGCTGGACGGAAAGGACGTCGACATCATGGTCGAGGCGAAGATGAAGGAACAGGCGGCACTTGGCGTGATTGAAATGCTGAAGGAGCGGGGAATCGAGGTGGACGAGCCGTAAGTGGAGAGAGGGACCGCGGAGACTGGCAGCTTAGTGTACTCTCGCTAAAATAGTTGATCAGGAAAGGGACCATTAATGGCGATGGTCCTTTTTGCATTGCCCTTCATAAAGTGGTGCAGGGATCTTGGGAATCGTAAGATAGACGTAAACCATATGCGAAGGGGGGATCCAGATGAGTCGTGATGAGCGTTTTTACGACAAAGTCGGGAAGGTCAATGGATGGGATTTTGGTGATTTGAACGTGTTCTCCGAAGGCGTGGAATGGGACTTTGTTCAAGAGGTGAAAAGCAGATGCAACCAGGCTGATGTGCTATTGGATCTCGGCACCGGCGGCGGAGAAAATCTGTTGAAGCTTTCACCTTCACTGCTTTTGGCAATTGGAATTGATTTATCCAATGAAATGATTCAAACAGCCAAAACGAACCTTAAGAATTCATCTGTTTCCAACATCAGGTTCTTTCAGATGCCGGCTGAGGCGCTGCAATTCCCGGATGGATTGTTTGATGTGGTGACGAGCCGCCACGCTCCATTCTCTTCGAAGGAAGTGTTTCGTGTGTTAAAGGCGGGCGGACTTTTTATGACACAGCAGGTAAGTGAATTCGATAAATTGAATATCAAAAAGGCATTCGGCCGTGGCCAGTCCCTGGAAGAAAAAGATGGGACACTGAAGGAACGATTCATACACGAGTTGCGTGAGGCCGGGTTTTCCAATGTTCAGGCATTTGAATATGATGCGACAGAATACTATGAACGGCCTGAAGATCTTCTTTTCTTATTGAAGCATACGCCCATCGTTCCGGACTTCGGCCGGGATCAGAATGACTTCAACACCTTAAATGATTTTATTAAAACGAACACAACTGACAAGGGGATCCGGACAAATTCCAAGCGCTTTTTAATCATCGCGAAAAAGTAAAGGAGGGGGAGAGAGATGGACGTCAGGAAAATAGGCGGAGTGCTCCTGATCATCCTGATCATCCTGATCATCGGATACATTATCTATGATTTTTCCAAGAACACAACCTATGAAGAACTGGTCACCAATCTGATTGCTGAGAACGAAACGGTCGAGCAGATCTCGTTTTATAGCGATGTGCCCTATATGACGAACACGGTACATACAGAAATTCATGATCAGGACCTGATCAGAGAAATTATGACAACCGATATGAAGATGAAAAGAATCTCACCCTATGATTTCCCGGCAATCACCAGTACGATGGTGATCCAAACCGACAGGCAAGATTACAAGGTAGGCTTTGATGCAAACAGCATCATGATCGGTTCCGATCGCTACATGGTGACGGACGACTATTTGAATGCCATTGAAAGAGTTTTAATAAGAGAAGATCTGGAGTGGGAGATCATCGAATACACACCGTTCGCATGGTAAAAGAGGACAGGACTGCCTGTCCTTTTATTTATGATATTCATTTGCGATGGGATTCCCATTGTTATGATTTGCAGGCCCCAAATGAATCTAAAACGTATCCCTGCTGGCCGGATCGTCCCGTTTAAATAAACGATATAGAAAAGTTAATAGAGCGAGGAGCGCAGTGATTCCGGTCGAAATAAGAATGCCGATATCCCGGTAGCTCCAGTACACCCCGACCAATAGTACACCCATTAGGACAGTGTCCAAAAATTTGAAGCTTTTATGGTCAAAGACGGTATCCAGGTCTTTTGCAATCGTCTTGTTTAAGATCTCCCGGACAATGCCAAGGGCGAGCAACACAAGAATCGCTTCCAACTCTGAAGTGCGTTGGAACACCATGACGATTGCGGAGACCGCTGACAGGTAAAACAAAAGCTCTAAGGTGATTTTCCATTGATTGGCGGAGATGATCATGGCTCATCCCTCCGGCAGATACACACCATCTGCCCACTTTGTGCTTGGAAGGGGCGCCCGCTCCAGTCACCGTACCTATTCTCCAGCCGGAAGCCATGCTGCTGGAGAAGCCGCTCCAGTTCCAGTGGATAGGTGTAGCGGAGCGAGATGGCATCCTGGCCGAGCGGTGTACCGTCTTCGGTGAACTTCTCTGTCATGCAATGAAGAGTCTGCGTGGTGGGGTCATAGGTTTCGGTGTGCACCTCACGGATCCGGCGCTCGTCAGTTTCCGATGTCTCTTCATACCGGTCCGGTATGGCCAGTTCCGCAAGCACGGGATTCCGCGTGTCAAAGATGAACCGGCCGCCCGGCTCGAGATGCCTCCGGACGCTTTCCAGCATCCGGTCCTGGTCCTCATTCGTCAGGAAGTGCTGGAATGAGTTGCCGGCCATGACGATGAGGGGAGCGGAAACAGGCAGGTCAAGTTCCCGGCAGTCCTGCCGAAGGAAGCGGATAGGGAGGCCCTGTTCCGCTGCTTTTTCCCGGGCACGTTCGAGCATCCCTTCGTGCAGGTCGACGCCGGTCACCTCATAACCGGCATCTGCGACCGGGATCGAAATTCGGCCCGTGCCGCAGGCGAGGTCGATGACCGCTGAGCCAGGCGGGGGCAAATGCCCCAGGATGAACCGGGTGTCTGCGTCGTAACCGCCGTACTGCCTGTCATACTGAAGCGGATCATTATAAATGTCCAGGTTATCCGTTGTATTCATGGAACCCCTCCCCCTCAATGCAAGATTCGTAGTTTTTCTTCACCCAAAAGCTGCCGCAAGCTTTTCCGGTGTCATGATAGATTTCTTTCCCGACCTTAAGTTCGGTGCTGCGGTCGGATTCGGGATAGCCCGGCTCTTCATTCGTGACGAAAAGGAGGCCTTCATCCGCCCATTGGACATCAAAGCGGCTGTTGGCTTCCGCATAATAGACCGTTTTTGGTTTGCCGCCTTCTTCCGTGACATCCACCCAGACCGTGATCCCGCCGGCCGCTCCGCCATACGGACGATAATAGGCGCTTGCGGTGTATCGGCCGGAAGGCGAATCGAGCGGCTCCATGTAGGAACTACCTCCGCTGCGGCCGAACGGATGGAACTGTGTTTCATAAATAGAAAGACCGATGGCGACTGCCGAGAGTCCCAGAACTGCAGCAAGCATGCCTTTTGGAAC
This sequence comes from Bhargavaea cecembensis DSE10, assembly GCF_000348905.1. Classification (GTDB taxonomy): domain Bacteria; phylum Bacillota; class Bacilli; order Bacillales_A; family Planococcaceae; genus Bhargavaea; species Bhargavaea cecembensis. The sequence continues at coordinate 165,425 of NZ_AOFT01000003.1, read as the reverse complement.
CTGCTTTCGCGAAAGCAACCGGATCAGCAGGAAGATACCGGCCAGGGCGGCACCGAGTATGAATAGTGAAATCAGCAGAAAGCTTCCCATCTTTATCCTCCAAATCCCCCTGTTATTTCCACTATACTGTAAAAAAGGAGTTGGATGTAGGGTGAATTTGGAAATGTCCAAAAAAAGCCCCTGCCGAATCGCTTCATTGCGATCGGCGGGGGCTTCACTGTTTTTGGGTCCTCATGCACTTTCCGCTTCAAAGTATCCGGCCTTCTTGCGGTCAAATACCGATACGGAAAGGGCAATGGCAAGCACAATTGCAATTAGCGCAAAGACGATTGCGGCCCCTTGCACACTGAACCATTCCGCCAAAAGGCCAAGAAGGAGGGTGAAGACAATCTGAAGGACATTCTGGAAGATGGCTGCCAGGCTGCCGACTCTTCCCATGAGCGCGGCCGGAACATTGCGCTGGTAGAACGTATCGTATCCGGCGTTACTGAAGGCCATGAAGATGCCGAGCAGGATAAAGGCGATCATCGCCGGGTAAAAGCCGGCAGAGCTGTAGAATGCCGCATACGCCGCCATCGTCAGCACAGTTCCGAATCCGAGATAGGCCTGCAGGGACAGCTTTTTCGCAAATGCGGCGGAAAGCGATGCCCCGATCAGCGACCCGGCTCCGGCAATGCTTACGAGCAGCCCGTACTTTTGATCACCAAGTGCCAGGTCCTGCTTGATGAACGTTACTTCCTGGGAGTCGAGGGCGAATGCCAGCATGAGCGCGATCTGGAATATCAGATAGATGCGGAAGAAAAACGGCTCCGATCGGATAAATTGGACGACTTCACCATAGTCATTACGCAATATGCGCCAATCAAAACGTCCGGCGGGGGCACCCGTTTCTTTAGGTACAGGCAAAAGCGCGATGGCTGCGGCACAGATGAAAAACGTGACGCTGTTCAGAAAGACGGTCCATGTCGTCCCGACAGTTAAGATCAGCACGCCGGCAAGTGCCGGGCCGATCAGGAACGCACCGGAGTTCATCATCCCCATGAACGAATTGAACCGCTTGCGATCACTGTCCGGGACAAGCTTCGTGATGACGAAGGTGGAACTGGGCCCGAAAAATGTCCCCGTCGCGTTTGTAAGGAAGACCAGCAGATAAACAATCCAGATCGATCCGGCAAACGGCATCATGAAGACAAGCAGGCCCCGGATGATGTCGGAGGCGATCATGAGCCGCTTCTTGTCGGAGCGGTCTATGACCGAACCGGCAAACAGACTCATCACCACCCGTGCGGAAGGGCCGATGACATAAAGTAGCGCGACGGCCGCCGCCGAACCGGTCATGTCAAACACGAGGAGATTCAGCGCGATCAGATAAATCCAGTTGCCGAACTGGGACACCCCGATGCCTCCGATCAGCAACCCGTATAACGAACTCCGCCTCATCCGCATCCCCCCGGAATAACGTGTTACCCCAACTATACTGCAAGGACAGAAGGATAAGGAGAGGGAATTGTTGCAATCCGAATGTGAAATCTCGGAGGCTGAATATGTAATCTCGCGGCTTCAACGTGCAGACTCGCGGCCCCAACGTACAATCTCAAGCGCCGAACGTGCAGACCCGTCCGTCAGCCCAAACGTGCTGCTGCCCGCCCGGGTTGCAGCACGTTTCTTGTGTGCAGAAAAAGTTTTTTCGTTTTCCAATCATTATTTATTGATATTCGATATAAATTTATCTATAATCGAGAAGAATCAACGGAAAGAGGTGTGCTTGATGAAGAGGGGATCGACGTTATTCCTGAAGCTCACTTTGGTGGTGATGGGCCTGCCGGTGCTTGCGGTTGCCCTTCAGCTTAGCATCGAAGTATCGCTCGCCCTGATCCGCGGGGAAGCATTGCCGTTTGCGGAATGGGGACTGTTCGCTGTATTGGCCGGATCGGCAGTGCCTTACCTCAAAGCGTTGCGCGAGGCGTGGCGGCTGCTGGGGCTGATCGACAACAGGGAGGCGTTCTCAGAGCCTGCCATCCTGGCATTGCGGAAGATCCGTCGCTGTGCCGCAATCGTCGCCATCCTGTTTGCGCTCGGCCTTCCCGTATTCGCCGAGCTTGCCCGGATTGAAGAAGCCCCAGGCCTCATCGTCATCGGCATGGGAATCTCCGGAATTTCAGTCGTAATCGCCGTTTTCTCGGCGGTGCTCGGGCATCTTCTGAAGCAGGCCATCTCCATCCGGGCGGAAAATGAATTCACGGTCTGAAAGAAAAGCCCACTATTAAGAAACGAGGTGCACATGTTGAAAAAAGGTTCTACATTGCTTTTGAAGCTCACGGTCATCGTGATGGGCATTCCGGTGCTCCTGATTGCGGTCCTGATCCTTCCGAAGATTGTCCTGGAAGCAATGGGGTTTATCGGCGAAGGGATGCAGCTTCCTTGGATCGTCCTCAGCCTGATGGCCATCATGTACATTTCGGCCATCCCGTTTTACATGGCCCTTTACCAGGCGTTAAAGCTCCTGGGCTATATCGACCGCAACGAGGCGTTCTCGGAGCTGTCGGTCGGGTCGCTCAAGAAAATCCGCAACTGCGCCTTCACGATCAGCGGCCTGTATGCGGTCGCGCTGCCGTTCATCTTCATGATCGCAGAATGGGATGACGCCCCGGGCCTCGCCCTGATCGGCCTGGTCATCGTCGGCGCGTCGCTCGTAATCGCCGTCTTTGCCGCGGTGCTGCAGCGGCTGCTGAAACAGGCGATCGACATCAAACAAGAAAACGATCTGACGGTCTGAGGAGGGAGCCAAATGCCAATTATTATTAATCTCGACGTCATGCTCGCCAAGCGCAAGATGAGCGTCACCGAACTCTCCGAAAAAGTCGGCGTCACGATGGCCAACCTGTCCATCCTGAAAAACGGCAAGGCCAAGGCCGTCCGCTTCTCGACGCTCGAAGCCATCTGCAAAGCGCTTGATTGTCAGCCAGGGGATATTTTGGAGTATCGGGAAGAGTAGGCGGGCGGGGCATTCATACAAGTGTTTTGGATGGGTTTGAAGATTACTGTCATGAGTTTGAAGATTAGCGAGCGGAGTTTGAAGATTACACCCGCGAGTTTGAAGATTAGCACACACCAACCGAGCCAGATCACTCCGCAGCCGCCGTCCGCTTCTCGACGCTCGAAGCCATCTGCAAAGCGCTCGACTACCAGCCGGGGGATATTTTGGAGTATAGGGGAGAGGAATAGCCTGAAAAAGGGCGAATGTGTACGTTGACACAAAAAACAGGAGCGTGTCCACATGATCCTTTTCTTTGAATACAACTGGCAGGTAAGAGATGAATGGTTTGCATGGTGCAGCCAGCTGCCTGAGGAAGAACTGGCCAAATCTAGGACCGGCGGGGTGGGCAGTATCCTAAAGACGCTGTTTCATATCATTGACGTCGAACACAGCTGGATCCGAGGAATTCAGGGCAAGGAAGATATTGTGTTCGACTTTGCCGACTGCGATACGCTTGTGAAGGTACGGTCCCTCTCTGACCGATGCAGAAATGAGGTCGTAGAATTTCTGAAGGTTAAAGGAGAGGGGCGGAATGAGGATGTAGTGCGTGTCCCGTGGGATGATCAGGAGTATACGCTGGATGAGGTGCTGCATCACCTCATCGCTCATGAAATCCATCACATCGGCCAACTCTCGGTCTGGGCGAGGGAACTGGAGCTCGAACCGGTCCCTGCACATTATGTGGGGCGCTCATTAAAGTCGATCTTTTCGTATTAGATATTGAAAGGGACCATCCGCTGCGGATGGTCCCTTTTAAGTACGTTTGAGGCCGAATGACAAAACTGGCAGGCGGAATGACGAAATCGGCGTCTCGAATGACGAAACTGCGGCCACGAATGACGAAATCGGCGTCTCGAATGACGAAACTGCACGCCTGAATGACGAAACCGATGTCCTTAGTCCTTGAATTAAGAAGTCTCTCCCGGTAGCCCTTCCCGCCCGGACACCCCCGGAAACTGGATCACCTGCGCAGAAGCCGGCCGCTCGTACAAACTCATGAGCTCCACCGGTGTCTTCCTGAGGCGGTAGCTCATCTTCACGCGGTCCCACTCCGCCCCGAACTTGATCTCGTATTCATCCCGGAGCGCTCGCATCATGAATTCCAGATAGGTCATGTCGTTCCGGTTTTCCCTTGAATACACCTTCTCCGGAGTGATGATGCGGATGCCCCGAGCCATCATGAGGCCCATCATTGTGTCCCAGTCGAATTTGATGCCGAGCCCGAATGAGTGGATGTGCCGGGTGACGATGGCGTCGAATTCGCCCAGGTCGGCCCAGCGCAATAGTTCCATTGCGGCTTCGTTCCGCTTGTAGCTGCTGGCTTCGTAAAACAGGTCATAGTCGCAGCGCCCCTCGACCACGCGCAAGAGGAGCTCTTCGTTGTCATCGGCCGAGGCATGGAGCGGCGCGCGCCCCCAGTATGTCGAGCGGACATATACGGCAGCTTTCCGCATCGGCGGCAGTTGGATGGTCATGGCGGATCTCCTCCAATAGATTCTGAGATGAACCTAGTGTGGGAGATTCGGCAGGGGATTATACATGGACGGACACACGAGGGCGGCTGACCACTTTCGTACTTTTCGTGCGAAAATAATCCGAATCTTCATACAACCAGTAGGTACACGCACTTCCGGCCGGCACCTATACTATGACATAAGCTATTCGGTTGATAGCGCTTACAAATGAGGAGGGAACGTATGAGACAACCTAATGTACTTCAGAAGCCCTTGGAACGTGAAGAGCTATTGCGCAGAGCAAAGGAACTTGGTGAACTGGCGGAACAGCATTCCCTGCAATCGGATCAAGACGGAAAACTTCCTGATGTTGTCATAGAGAAAATGAAAGAAGCGGAATTCCATATGCTGATGCGGCCGAAAACATACGGCGGCCAGGAACTGGACTTCAAGACGTTCGGCGACATTATCCGGACGGTGGCGTATCACAGTGTGCCTGCCGCATGGATCACCTACTTTGCGATCATCCATGAAACATGGCCGGCATTTCTCCCGAAAGAGGGCCGGGACAAGCTCTTCGGCAGAGGGGAACTCATGGCAGACGTGTTCGCGCCGGTCGGGCAGGTCGAGGATGCGGATGACGGGGAAGGGTACATCGTCAGCGGGACCTGGAACTTCTGCAGCGGCGTGCTCTGGTGCGACTGGATCGCGCTCGGTGCCATCCACAAAATGCGGGACGGCGAACAGCCTGAGCTGAGCCTCTTCATCGTCCATAAAGACGACGCCGAAATCATCGAAAACTGGGATACGCTCGGCCTCCGTGGCACCGGAAGCAACGCCGTCAAATTGGACAAGGCCTACGTAGCGCCGCACATGGTCTTCCCGATCAGCCGGGTTGTCCAGGGCGCAACCGCCCCGGACGGAAACTATGAGCCGGACTACCAGATCTTCAACGTCCCTTACCTCGCGTACTTCCTGTCCGGATTCGCACAGGTGGCCATCGGCGGCCTGAACCGCCTCGTCGACGACTACATCGAGAAGACGAAAGGCCGCGTCCGGATCTACAACAACAAGAAAAACGAGAAAGACGGAAGCAGCGGCCAGCGGAACATCGGCGAGATCAAGATGGAATTCAATGCGCTGAAAAACATCGCGGATGAGCTCCTTGAAAAGCTCCAGGGCTACCGGGCAGATGGCACCCGTGTCCTCGAAGAGGAAGAGCGCGAGCAGTTGTTCGCGATGCGCGGCTATGTCGCAAAGAATTCCGCGGAACTGGCTACAAGAATCATCATCAACCTCGGGGGCAACGCACTCTACAGGAATGGCCAGTCCGAACGGTTTGTCCGTGACCTGATTGCGGTCGCCGCACACCCGACCCACCTGTACGAAGATGCCATGGTCGGCTACGGCAAGACGATCCTCGGCTTCGACGGCCACCCGATGTGGTAAGCCGCAACCGTTTATCCTGAATCAAATCCAATCAACCAAAATAGGGGGAGTTCACATGAAACGAGAAGAACCATTGTTTGATGTCGCGCAACTGGCGCACCTGGAGATCTACAGCCCGAAAATCGAGGAGTCCGTGGCATTCTTCAGAGAGATTCTCGGGATGAGCGTTGCGGCGCGCGAAGGGAAGTCCGTCTACATGCGTGCCTACGAGGACCACTACCACAACACGCTGAAGATCACGGACCATCATGAAGCGGGCCTCGGCCACCTGTCGCTGCGGGCGACTTCGCCGAATGCACTGGAGCGCCGGGTGAAGGAACTCGAGGAAAAGGGCTATGGCATCGGCTGGATCGACGGGGATGTCGGGCACGGCCCGGCCTACCAGTTCAAGTCGCCGGACGGGCACCTCATGGAGATCTTCTATGAAGTGGAATACTTTGAAGCACCTGAAGAAGAAAAGACGAAGCTCTTGAACCGTCCGCAGCGCCGCCCGAACATCGGCGTGCCGGTCCGCCGACTGGACCACATCAACCTGCTGTCCAGCAACCCGCGTGAAACCGTCGAATTCCTGGAAGCACTGCTCGGCTTCAAGGTCAACGAGCGGATCCTGGACGAGGACAACAACGACATCGCGGCTTGGACGAGCGTCACGAACCTCGCGCATGACATCGCGGTCATGGGCGATGCGCTCGGCGAAAAAGGCCGCCTTCACCATATCTGCTACTGGTACGGCTACCCGCAGTCACTGACGGACGTCTCGGACCTGCTCATCGAACGCGGATTCGAAATCGAAGCAGGACCGCTCAAGCACGGCGTCTCCCAGGCTTCATGCCTCTACGTCTGCGAACCGGGCGGCAACCGTGTGGAACTGTTCGGTGACGCGGGCTACCTCATCTTCGACCCGGACTGGAAAACAGTCGAGTGGAAAGGCGAAGACCTCCAGAAAGCCATCATCTGGCAAGGTGCAGCAGAGCTGCCTGCTGACTTCTTCCGTTACGGTACCCCAGTACGTGAAGAGAAAGTGCCGGCCATCGCCGGACAGGCACCAATCGAGGAAGAGACAGAAGACGTCCGCTCCGTGACTGTAGAAGAGTCTAAAGAACAGGCGAAAGTCTAATAAACGCAATAACCAAAGCAGCAAAAACAGAAGGAGGATGTTCTCTTGGTCGCAACTGATGAACTCAAAGCAACCGAAAAACGCATGAAAGTAAATGGCATCGAGACGAATTATCTCGAGGCGGGCTCGGGCACGGAAACGATGATTCTCATCCACGGCTCCGGCCCGGGGGTCTCTGCCTACGCCAACTGGCGGCTCGTCATCCCTCGCCTGAGCGAATCGCTTCACGTATTCGCACCAGATGTGGTCGGATTCGGCAAAACCGCCAAGCTGGAAAAGGACCAGTATTCCCTCGACAACTGGGTCAACCACCTGATCGGCTTTATCGAGGAAGTCGCGGACGGCCCTGTGTACCTCGTCGGGAACTCGTTCGGCGGCGCGATGGCGCTCCATATCGCCCACAGGCGCCCGGACCTCGTCAAAAAGCTGATCCTGATGGGCTCCGTCGGGGTGAAGCATAAGGTCTCCTACGGCCTCAGCAAAGTATGGGGATACGATCCGAGCATCGAAAACATGCGCGAGCTGATCCAGCTGTTCTCCCATGATGAAGCCGCGGCCAAGAACGAAGAGCTCGTCCGGCTGCGCTACGAAGCGAGCATGGAGCCCGAGACGAAGGAAGCCTTCCACGCCATGTTCTATGAGGATCAGCAACAGCGGGCGGATGAGCTGGCACTCTCGGATGAGGACCTCAAGAACATCAAGACGGAGACGTTGCTGTTCCACGGGCTCAACGACCAGGTCATCCTGTTCGAGGACACAAGCTACAAACTTGTGCAGCTGCTGCCCAACGCGGAGCTCCACCTCTTCAACCAATGCGGCCACTGGACGCAGATTGAGAAAACCGAACCGTTCATCAACCACATCCTTGCGTTTGTGAACGGCAAATAAGCAAATGCAAAACCGCCAAATCGGCTATGATTTGGCGGTTTTCTACAGGTTGAAATCGTGCTCTCGTCCTGCCTTATTCACGTATTCAAAGAAACCTAGTCGATTTCCCCACGGATCTGAGAAAGTTCCCCACTTAACAGGAACTTCTGGTCTTGAATGGATTTCAAAACGATCAATCTTCAATTCATTTACCAATCGTTCTCTTTCAGATTCAATGTCTGCAATCCCCAAACGAAATGGTCCGTTCCCCTCGGTAAGGGTACCTTCTGCAACCTGCAGCCAACACCCGGGAATAAGCTCCCACTCTGCAAATCCATCATGCGGAACAAAATCGGGCTTCTTATTGAGCAGGATTTCATACCATTTTTGCCCTGCTTTAATATCGGAAACACGAACCTGAACGGTCATTTCAAAAATCATTCCATACCTCCTGAGTCCTTCAGATCGCTTTCGCTGTTACACATGTTCAAATTGGAGGTATTCTAAGATATTTCCGAAGGGGTCACTAAAGCTAATATATTTTCCGGGAGGGCAATTTGTGGGTTCCTCTACAATAAATTTCACGTCTTTTTCTTTTAAGGAATTCACCGTCTTATAAATATTTTCTGTTTGAAGGCCTAATACGACTCTTGTGGTATTTACATCCTCATTATGCGTTGTTTGATCGTTCTCTTCTAGAATGATGGGTAACTCGCCGTGTACAAGCGAGGCAATTTTCGGCCCATATTGCTTGTTTAGTTCAAACCCCAGGGTATTGGTGTAGAAGTCAATGGCTTGGTTTAAATCTGGAACGTAAATACTAATTACACAAATCTGATTCACCGTTTCAGCTCCCCTTGTTAGAATGTTTTGGGAACATTCGATATCTGCGACTTGGAGACCTCTTTTTAACTGCTTTTGTATATTCTGTTGTTTACATGAGAAGTCGTGATCTTAGCGTTTGTGAACGGCAAATAAGCAGAGGCAAGACCGCCAAATCGGCTATGATTTGGCGGTCTTTTCAATGGGAGGGGGATGGGTGAATCAATCAACTATGGTAAAATTATGGAAAGAAGGCGTTTCCTTTGTTAAGGCTTCTTTCTGCTACAGTATCCGCAATTATATTCACGGCATTGCTGTGCTTGCTTCAATACACACCAAAAGACGAGGTGGAGCCCGGAGTCTATCATTTCGGGCTGGGCGAACTGTTTACGATCTATCTGATTTATATCGCACCGATCTATTTAACGCTGGGAATCGGCGTGTCCTGGACGGCTGATCAGTATATCCGCGGCAAGTTCAGGAAACTGCGGGCATATGTTCTGAGTGGAGCCGGAATCACGGGGCTGATCGCGATTCTGGCGATGCAGGATGACTTCATTCTTCCGGCACTCCTGCTCTCTGTCCTGCTTGGAGCTGCCGCTGCGCTGGTTTACTGGCTGACCGAATTATGGGTGGGTCGGATATGTAAGAAGAGCCGACACGTGCATCGTGTTCGGGCATAGCCAGGTGATTGGGAAGGGGGAAGAATAGATGGGCGCTGATCGCAGGAACCGGAGAAAGTGGCCATTCAGCTTTATCGGTTTAGGTATGTTGGTTGTGGGAACCATCTTAAATTTGGTGTTCGGGCCGGGCCCATTTGTACCTTCCATATGGTCTTACTTAACCGTAGCCATCGTAGCGGTGTTGATAGATACTGTGATCTTCCTCTATAAAAAAATCAAATCAGCAAGGAAAAGCCCTAAGGAGAGATGAGAATTGGATTTTTTAATCACAGTCGCTGCAATTGGAGGAATAATGTTTATTGTGTTTATTGTTGCTTACGCAAATGCAATAAAAAGTACTAACAAGGAGAAATAAACCATGGGCAAAGTTCTCATATAAGGGAGTGTGGGATAAAAGCCGGCAAAAAGCCGTCTTTTGTTCTTAAAGGCAAGGTGCATTCGACATGGTAATGAGGACGTGGGGATGGTGGCATGAAGAAGGAGTACAAAATTTTCTATTGGGAGCTGGATGCCAAAGGAAAGTTCATCCGATCGCTTTGGAGTGGCTTTTTAGCTCTGCTATTTCTGTACTGGGCTGTTTGGTTTGTACCTGCACATCCTGCGTTTGACAATGAGTTTTTTAAATTATGGGTTCCGATTGTATTTACGCTGCTTTATTTCGCAAGCTTAGTCTATAAGTACAGAAAGTGGAAAAAAGAATCTTAAATCAAGTTCAAACGTCCAGTTGACCAGTACCCGTATTTGGGGGAGTACATAAAAAATGGGGATGAAGCGATGTGGATCATATTAGGGGTTCTTGCAATCGCCGCAACATTTACGAATCTTTATTTGTACAGAGCAGGGAAGGATTATAGGCTGGCCATGGCGATGGGGTTATCGCTCACTGCTCTTACACTTTGTGCAGAATACAGCTTGGTATCTCAATGGGTAGATGCTGAAGACTGGGCAGCTCTGATGGACGTTGTGCCTGGTATGGAACGGGCATTGTGGGTGTTGACCATCATTTCGATTTTGCTGAATATCTCACCGATTCTTTTGGAACGAAAAGGTGAGAGATCATGGGGGTGAGGGTATCAAGAAAGAGATCAAGATTGGCTATGGGGAACTGGATGCCAGAGGGAAGTTTATTCGAACGCTTTGGGGCGGCCCTCTAATCCTTGCGTTTCTGTATTGGGCAGTTGCAGAAGCGAAAGGCCATCCGGATTTCGATAATGTGTACTTTAGGTTCTGGATCCCATTTATAGCCACTCTGGCCACTCTCGGTGACATCATGTATGAGTATTTAAAGTGGAAAAAAGACGAGAAATCCAAACAATAAGACCCTGAGTCCAGGGCGAAGGGGAACTGCAATGAGGAAACACTTGGGTATCTTATCTATTGTCATTTTGTTTGTCACATATATCATTTTACAATCGCTTGTCGGGAAAGATATCGGGTCCTCATGGGTCATTATGATTTTAATTGGATACTCGGCGGCAATTCTGGCTTCTTGGTATAGCGAAAGCGGTTTTTGGCGGAAAGTATCAGCCGCTATCTTGATTGTGCTTCCGGCAGGATTTCTGGTCATCATTGCGATATTTGTGCTCGGATTGAATGGTTTTTAACCTCGCTCAATGTTAGAAGGCATACTGGCGAAGATCTCCTTTTCGGCAGTCATACTCCCAATAATCAAAAGCCTGCCGATCTTCACGATCGGCAGGCTTTCATGTTCAGATTTTTCCTTTCGCCTTCAGCACGTTCAGCGCCATGTAGACGGAAAACAGCCGTTTGGTGTCGTCGAGTTCGACGTCGAGGAGTTCACTGATTTTGCCGAGGCGGTAGCGCAGGCCGCTGATCGACATGGAGATGGCTTTGGCGGTGGCGTTGATGTTCATGCCGTTTTCGATGTAGTCGCGGAGGGTGGTGATCAGCTCCAAACTCTTGTCTTCCTCCAGCAGGACCCCCAGCTGGTTGTTGACGAACCGGTCCAGCGTTTTTTCGTTGGAGATCTGGAAGAGGATGCTTTCCACGCCGAGTTCCTCATAGTACAGGATCCATTTGTCATCGCTTTTGGCGTTCAGCGCAGTCAGCGTCTCGCTGTACAGGACGGGCAGTTCCTCGAGGCTGTCTGCCACGGAGCTGGCGCCGACATAGAAGGACAGGCCCTTAAAGCGTTTTTCGCAGTGCTTCAGAAGTTTGTTGATGAAGGTCGTCCGGTCGGCAAAGCAGTTCAGGCAGCTGGAGTAGTCGATGACGATGAGGATGTTCCCGGACCGGTGGGAGACGATCGCGTTGATGCCCCGCTCCTTCAGGAACAGGTTCAGGTGGCGGAAGAGCTTTTCGCTGATTTCCACTTCCGAGCTCAGATCGGTCTGGTCGATGTTCCGTTCGAGCGTCAGCATCCAGTAGTCCGACTCCAGGTCCAGTTCCAGGTAACGGGCGACCTGATACAGTTCCTCTTTGTCCATCTTTTCATCCAGGATATCGCTCAGGAAACTCCGCCTGATGTTCTGTTCGGTCTGGAGCTTGATGTTCTCGTTCATCAGGATGATGGAGGAGGTGAGCGATGCCTGGTCAATGATCATGCGTTCCAGTTCAGTGGGTTCCTGGCCGTTATGGTAGAGGAACGAGCAGAATCCCTTGATCTCGTTTTCGAACAGGATCGGGGTCCTGAGAATCCCCCGGCCGTGGGAAAGCCGGGTGAAGCAGGTCGTGTCCGTGCCGAGCGTCTTCAGGTCCAGGTTCAGGTCAATGTCCCCGGAGCTGGCGATGATCCGATGCTTTTCGTCTTCGATGAAGGTCGGCAGCCCGGCCTTTTCGCAAAGGAGGTCCGTGATTTTCTGGAGCTCCTGCGTGGACAGCAGCTGCTCAATCAGCTCCTTATGGATGCCATGGGCCTTCGTCAGGTAGTCCCGCTCGGTCTTCAGCTTGGCCGTGACCTCGTCGAGTTCCTTGATCATGCTGGAGGACTGGTAATAGCGGTGTTCGTTCCGGTCCTCTTCATCCCATTTCTCGACCGGCATGCAGACAATCTCGCAGCGTTCGTGTCCCATCGCCTCGCACTTCGTCTCCTTCACGAGGATCGGCTTCTGCAGGGCGGTGGACAGATAGCCGCTCGCGTACCCGCAAAGCGTATGGCAGACGGGCTCATCGCTCAGCCGGTTCGTCTGCTTGTATTCATCCGCCTCGTACGACTTGGACCAGAGCGCCTTGATGTAGTCGACATGGCCGTCTTCATCGAACCGTATGTCGTCCACGATGACCTCGTCCAGGTAGCCGTGGATCACATGGAACTTGGGTCCGGCTTCAACGAGTTCGGTTTCATCCTTCCATTCGAAATTCCTGACCTTCTCGCCCTCGCTTACGCCCGTGTGCCAGCCGTATCGGATGAACACGCCTTTCGTCCGGTCTTCGCCGATGCTTGCGACGAGTTCCCGCTTCAGGGCGGACAGCGCCGTCACGGGAATGCTGATCAGGCGGTCATGGAAAATCTTCATCGTCTGTTCCGTGGGCAACTCAAACACATCACGAAGCTTCGCCTTGTTCGCCATCATTTTCAATCGGATACACTCCTTTGATCTGATCGTTCTGACTGGCCGTGCGCGGGGGAATTCGTGTCTTTCATACGAAGAATCCGGCCAACTTGGTAGTTTTCGTGGGTAAACGACGACTGCTTGAGGTGGTAGGATGTATGTAATCGATTCAGAGTCCTAAATCTATCGGAGTTATTGGTAGCGGTTACATGATTATAGTTCGGGGGATATTTTTTTACAACGGTTTGTCTGTATATTTGGAATGTTGAGTATTTATTCGCATGGGCTCTGACCAAACCAAGGAGGGAATCGTAATGGATGATCGTCAGTTCAGAAATGCAATGGGGAAGTTCGCCACCGGAGTCAATGTGATTGCGACCGAAACGGATGGGGAGGCATACGGGATGACCGCCAACGCGTTCATGTCCGTGTCGCTGGACCCAAAGCTGATCGTGATCTCGATCGGCCATCAGGCCAAGATGCTCGAGCGAATCCGCCAGAGCGGCAAGTTCTCGGTGAACGTCCTTTCCTGTGAGCAGCAGGACGTCTCCATGATCTTCGCCGGCCAGAAAAAGACCGAGGAGAAGTTCGAGTTCGAGCGCCTCGGGGACACGCCGGTCGTGAAAGACGCGCTTTGCCAGCTGTCATGCGAAGTCTACAACGAGCATGTCGAAGGGGACCATGTGCTATTCATCGGCAAGGTGAATGACATGACTTTGGCGGACGGGGATCCGCTCATCTTCAACTGCGGCAAGTACCGTCGGCTGGAAGAATTCGCCGAAGCCGTCCAGTAAGGAAGGGGTGGGAGGAATGGAAATCATCTTTCTGAACGAGGCCAATCTTGCGGACTGGCAGTCCAAGGCGCGGCCCAACGTCATCGCGCTCGGCTTTTTCGACGGCGTGCACAAAGGGCATCAGAAAGTCATCGGGACGGCGAGGCGCGAAGCGGAGCGGACAGGGCTTCCGCTGGATGTGATGAGCTTCTTTCCTCATCCCAAGACGGTGCTGTCCGGTGGGAAAGTGAAGGTGGATTACCTGATTCCGCTCGAGGAAAAAGCGCGTCTCCTGGAAAAGATGGGCGTCGACCGATTCTATATCGTCACGTTCACGAGAGCGTTCGCCTCGCTGAGCCCTGAAGATTATGTGGAGCAGTACTTGCTGAAGTTCGGAACGGTCCACGCGGTCGCGGGCTACGACTTTTCCTACGGGTTCAAGGGGAAGGGGACGATCGACCGCCTGCACGCAGACTCGGGCGGCCGGATCGGGGTGTCCAAGGTGGAGAAAGTCCAGTACCGCCGCGAGAAGATCAGCTCGACCCGCATCCGGTCGGCAATCCTCGGAGGACGGATTGCAGAAGTGAGACAGCTGCTCGGCAGGTGCTACACAACACGTGCAGAAGTGGCAGGAGGAAGCCTCTCGCTCAAGGAGTATTACATGCTGCCGCAAAGCGGCATCTACGACGTCCGGATCGGCACGGGGAGCACGTGGCACGACGCGCAGATCTACGTGGACAGCGACAGACAGACCATCTCGTTCATGAAACAGTGCTTGCTGAAGCAGATCGACCAACAGGAAATCGCTATTGAGTGGCAGAGGCGGGTGGCCAACCATTCCCTCTACCACTCCGTGGCGCAATAGGGGGCAGAAACATGCTGGCTACAGAAGAACTCGGGAACCAGATCTACCGCGCGGAGAAAACGTCGCAGCCGATTTCTCCGCTGACGGAAACCTATCCGGACCTCACGCCGGACCAGGCGTATGCCGCGCAGCTGGAATACGTGCGGAAGCGGCAGGTGGACGGAGCGGTCGTCAAGGGCAAGAAGATCGGCCTTACGAGCAAGGCGATGCAGGACATGCTCGGTGTGGACCGGCCGGACTACGGCCATCTGTTTGACGACATGATCTTCACGGAAGGCGAGCCGGTCGACACAAGCAGGCTGATCGCACCGAGAGTGGAGTTCGAGATCGCCTTTGTCCTGAAGGCGGACATCGACGGCGAAAACGTGTCGCTGGAGACCGTTGCGAAGGCCATCGACTACGTCGTCCCGGCAGCTGAGATCATCGACAGCCGGATCCGGGACTGGAAGATCAAGTTCGAGGACACCGTCGCCGACAACGGGTCATCCGCCGGAGCGGTGTTCGGCAAGCAGCAGGTGAAGCCGGACGACATCGATCTTCCGTCGGTGAAGATGGAGGTCTTCAAGAACGGCGAGAAGCTGGACGAAGGCTATGGCTCCGCCGTGCTCGGCAACCCGCTCGAAGCCGTCGTCTGGCTGGCCCGGGCCCTTCATGAGTACGGCATCCCGCTGAAAGCAGGGGAAGTGGTGCTGGCCGGGGCGCTCACCAAAGCGGTCGACGTCAAGCCGGGTGACAGGTTCAAGGCGACGTTCGAGAATCTGGGCGAAGTGGACGTCTCGTTTTCCTGAAAAGTTTCAATAAATAGTCTCAAGAAAAAGCCTTCGAATGAGGAAGGCTTTTTTATCATTTCCCCCATCCGGCCAAGTTGTATAAAATGGGGGGAGGCTTTTCAAGGAGGACAATATGGAAATAGATTTGATACTCATCATTAAAATGATCGTCATCGGGCTTGTCCAGGGCTTTACCGAACCGATTCCGGTATCGTCCAGCGGGCACGTCATGGTGGCGAGCGAACTGCTCGGGCTGGGGGAGCAGGGGTTCACATTTGCAATCCTGACCAACACCGCTTCACTGCTGGCCATCCTGTTCATCTACCGTCGGGACATCGTAAGGCTCGCGGTCAACTCGCTGAACTACCTGAAAACAAAAGATGACCGCTACAAAAGCGACTTCCGCTTTGTATGCTTTATCGTCATCGGCACCATCCCGGCAGGGGCCCTCGGCTTTTTGCTGAACGACTACATCGCGGAAAACGTCAGCATGACAATAATCGCCATCATGCTGTTCGTCACGGGGATCGCCCTGTGGCTGATCCGCAACATGAAAGGCACCAAAGGCGAAAGTGACATCACGGCAAAAGACGCCATCCTCGTCGGTCTGGGACAGGCCGTTGCACTGACACCGGGAATCAGCCGATCGGGCGCAACGATCATCTCGGCAATCGCCGTCGGAATGAAACAGGAAACCGCGCTCCGCTTTTCGTTCATGCTCTACATTCCCGTAAGCCTCGGCGGCCTGGTCCTCGGCGTGGGTGACTTCATGGATGAACCGAACAAAGCGGACCTGATGATCCCTTACCTCGCCGCATTTGTCGCCACACTGTTCATGACCTACTTTGCACTGAAGTGGTTCATGGGCGTCATGAAGAGCGGGAAGCTCGTGTACTTTACATACTATTGCTTTATTGCTGGGATTTTGCTGCTGATCTTTTTCTGATAGGTGAAATAAAAAAGGAAGTCTCTTCGAACGCCTGATTATCAGGCGTTTTGGAGGGACTTCCTTATTCTTTAGTAATCACTTTCTCTATCAAGAGTAACTGTCTTCATTGTAGATCGGCTGTCGTAGGCTGTGTGTATCGAGAAGGGTTAACGCTATTTATGTAGAAGGTATTTTGCAAAAGAAGGTGAGATGAAAAGATTCATTAGAGGGGGATATCATGCAGCCTATTAAAGAAAGAATAATGGATCATCTGAACACTTTGTCGTGTGAGATAGGGTGTCGTCCAGTCGGAACAGAAGCGAATCACTCTGCATCAGTTTATATTGAAAATGTGTTTAGGAAATCCGGTTTAGACATAGAAATACAAGAGTTTGATGTTCCCGTTTGGCAACTGGATGAAGCGTTTATAGAGTTTAATGGTGAAAGACTGGAGGCAAAAGCGAATAGCTTTTCACAAGCCTGTGAGGTTTCGGGTGATATCATACCATTTTGTACGTTGGAAGAACTGGCTGCTTCACCTGATTTAGAAGGGAAAATAGTCTTTCTATAAGGAGAATTATCGAAGGAGAATTACATTCCGAAAGGTTTTACAATTTATAATCCAGACTACCATCAAAAAACGATTCAACTCCTTGAAGACAAAAATCCATCGGTAATCGTATTTGTACGAATGGAAACAGAAAAAAATCTGCCGATCATCAACGACTGGGACTTTTCTGTTCCCTCATTGACGGTAACCCCGGAAATAGGCTTGAAGATCTTGAACAATTATTTGTCCTCATCGGCAATCTGCACCATAAAGAGTCATCGTGAGAAAGGAAGTACAAAAAATATAATTGGGAGAATGAAGAGGACTCAGAAAGAGAAGATCATACTTGCTGCACATTATGATACGGTATTTGGAACGGATGGAGCATTTGACAATGCTTCAGGGGTTGCTGTTCTCCTCACTTTAGCAGAGGAATTATCCAACAGAAATGATTGGAAGAGCGGATTCGAATTTATCGCATTCAGTTCTGAAGAATACCTTGGCCTTGGAGACGAATATTATCTAAAAGAACATAAAAGAAATCTCCAAAAGGCGATGTTCGCTATGAATTTTGACGGGGTAGGACAAACACTTGGGACAAACACGATCACACTTATGTCTGGTTCTAATGAGTTAGAAAAATGCTTAAAAGAAATCAAAAAGGGGTTCCCTTCATTTCAATGGACAAGCCCTTGGTACGAAAGCAATCATTATACTTTTTTCTCAAATGGTGTTCCAAGTATTCCTTTCAGTTCCAATGGTGTTTCTGATTTATTACATACAAAAGATGATACGATCCAATGGCTTAGTATAGAGAAATTATATGAAGCCTACTCAATCGCTTTTGAGATTATAACCAGTCTGCAAGGTAAAACAAGTAAGTGGACAAGGGAGTCCTAGGGAAAGCGTTTTCGATCGGAATTCCGCTTTTCCGACTCGAGCTGTGTTTCGCCGCATTTGTCGGCCAACAATAGCCATTGTAACTCTGCTGATTTTATTGCTGTTTTACACGTCGAAATAACATAAAAACATGATGCATCAACAAAAATAACCTCCGAAAGCAATGCTGGTTTGGAGGTTACTTACGGGTTAAAAAACTTCTTTTGTACGACTGAACTGAACGGGTTACGTTTCGAAGGGACTTCTTTATTCGTTAGTAATCACTTTTTCTCCATGACGGCAAAATAGTTGTCTTCATTGTCGGCGAAGTTAAAGACCCTGCCGGACGGCATTTCAACAATTTCCCCGACGGTCGTCTTATCCTTCAGGTCACTGTGTAATTGGTCGAGATTGTCCGTGAAGAACATCAGGGAAGGCGTGTCCAGGTTTAAGCCGGGTGACATCTTGGAAATGAACTCCTTATCGTGGAGAATGATGCTCGTTTCTGCGTCTTTGGTTGGCGCGATTTCAATCCATCTCAAGCCCTGCTGGTTGTCTTCTTCCGCAATCATGGCAAACCCGAGTTGCTCTGTCCAGAATTTCACCGACTCGCCTTGGTCATTGACATACAGCATGATCTGGCCGACTTTACTGATCATCAATCATTCACCCCTTAAGTAGGAAGACTGTGGATGACATTCTGGATTGGAAAGTAAAATTCCTTCTTATTAATCTTCCTCATACTGAAAGGGCTTCACCGGCAGGAAGTAGAATTGGTTACCAGGTAAGGACTGGCTTGGACAGGAGGGACTGCGTTGAGTATTGAGTTCGAAGTGGAACGGGACTTCCGTGTGCCGAAGGAGCGTCTGTATGACGCGCTGCTCGACCTGGAGGCCGCGGAGCATTGGATGCAGGGATTGGTCGGAATCGAGCGGAAGGACGCCGGACCGATGCGTGAAGGCAGCACGTGGATCGAGACGAGGAAAATGTACGGGTCAAAGGCGTCCGAGCATTTCGAAGTCGTGGAACTCGTGCCCAACGAAAAGATCGTGATCAGGGTCGACGGGACAAAAGGCACGACGGGGAAGGGCGAGTACCTATTCACGTATCGGATTGCCGGGACAGGCGGGAAGTCCAACGTCCGCCTGCACGGCGAGATCGGAGGGCTCACCGGCCTGACAAAGCTGTTCGGCAAGATGATGGCCGGCCCATTCAAGAAAGCCACCGCGAAAGATCTGGATGCACTAAAGGATTACCTGGAATCCAATCAGTGATAGGAAGGGGAATGCAGGATGGGGAAAGTCGTACACTTTGAGATCCACGTCGATGACATGGAGCGCGCGAAGAAGTTTTACGGGGAAGTATTCGGCTGGATATTCGAGGACTGGAGCGAATACGCCGGCATGCCGTACTTCGGTGCTGTTACCGGAGACAAGGATGAAATGGGCATCGACGGAGCCCTCATGCAGCGCCAGAGCCCGCCTCCATCCGCGGGCCAGCCGCTCAACGGATTCGCCTGCACGATGGGCGTCGAAAACTACGACGCCACTGAAGAGAAGATCCTCGCAAGCGGCGGCACCATCGCCCTCCCGAAATACGCCCTCCCCGGCATGGCCTGGCAAGGCTACTACACCGATCCGGAAGGCAACCTCTTCGGGGTCCATCAGTCCGATGAGAATGCGAAATAAATACAATGAAACCGCCGAGGGGATCGGCGGTTTTTCTGATATAAGTCATCATGAATTATAGTCTTTACTTCGAATTTAGTTAGCTAACATCGTATGCCATATCTATAAGTCGTTTAGCCTTTTCAATATCCTCATCGTCAGAGATAACGACTTCCAAATCACCTGTACCGTAATGCCCAATATTTGTTACATCACGGGTAAAGCCTTCTTCTAACGTAATAGTATCGGGCTTAACCTTTAAATAAAGTAGAATCTTTGCTGAATGAGGATGAATTTCTACACAAGCAAAGTTCTTGATGCGTTTAAAAGCAATATAATGTTTAAGAATTTTAATTTGTACATCATCGCCTAGTGCCAGCATATATGCTTTTATCGTTTCAAATCTATCACTTAATTCCATGTTAGCTTGCTCCAAATAATCAGACACTGTTTTTACTCTTGTACTTCGGTTAGTTGTGCTTGTTGCCTTATTAACCTCTTCACTTATATGAACTGTTTGTGCAGTTGTAGCATTCACGAGATCAAGTAAAATAAAGCCATCGTTGTAGTGCTTGTATTGGTAAAGCTCAATGTTTCTGTTTATCTGTTGCACAGCGTGTTCATCGTATTTAGTAAAGCCGCCAGCAATACAAAGTAGACGAGGACTGCTCCAATCAATAGAATCTGCAACGGCATCCCCGTACTTACGTAAAGTCATAAGTTCAAATTCAGCTTTGTGATCAAGCAACCAATCTAAATAGAAAAGTCCTTGATTTATTACGTTTTCATTAACCGAACGCTTGTATTCAATAATTACTGGTGAATGATTTTCATCTATGCCAAGAGTATCTATACGTCCAGCATGACGTTTTCCCGTACTATATTCAGAAGCTAAAAAACGTACACCTAGGAATGTTTCAAGATGCCGTTCAATTAAATGCTGTAATGATTTCTCTACCGCGACTGATTGTCCTTCTAACTCATCTACGGATTCCCCGTTAAACCTAAACAATTTAATATCTCCCAAAATAAAACACTCCCTATGGGATAGATTATAGCATTATCAATTTGCGATTATAACTTGAGTGCTGGCATTAAACTATAAATTCTATTTGAGAGAAGAGCTTATTATTTTGCTATTGAGCATTTGCTCCCCCGCCTATATAAGATAGATAATTTATAGACACAAAACATTAAGAGGAAGTCGTTGTTTTTAATGTTGGGGCGTATGAATACAGAAGGTACAAGGCCTTTTTCCGGTCCCGTTCATGAAAACCCTCTATAATGGAAGAAAAGCACCAAATGATGTGAGGAGGAACCAAACATGCCCATTCACAACAAACTCGTACGTGACCGAATTCCGGATATCATCGAACTGGCAGGGAAAGAATCAAAAACACGAATATTGAACGACGACGAATACATGCAGGAACTCAGGAAGAAACTCGGCGAAGAATACGAGGAATACCTCGCAGCTGAGAATGCCGTCGCAGCCGTCGAGGAGCTCGCGGACATGCTCGAACTCATCTACGCAACCGCCGCAGCACACGGCGCTACCCCCCACCAACTGGACATGATCCGTGAGGAAAAGGCCAAGAAGCGGGGCGCGTTTGATGAGAAGATCTTTCTGATCGAGGTCGTTGATGACTAACCTGCAACTCATCACGTCCGAGCTCATCCGGCATCTTGAAAGGCTTTCAGGTAATGCCAAGGAAATTCATTGGATGACCGCCTTCACCATGAAGTCGGGCGTCCAGAAGGTTTTGCCGTTTCTGAAGGCTGCTTCAAATCAGGGGTCTTCAATTAAACTTCTGACGGGTGATTATTTGTACATCACTCAGCCGGAGGCATTGGAACTATTGCTAAAGGAACTCCCTGAAGCAGAGATCAGGCTATGGAAGAGTGGCGGAGCCAGCTTTCATCCGAAGGCCTATTTGTTCCGCGGGACAGAGAATCAACATCATCTGATCGTCGGCTCTTCGAATCTGTCGAAGTCTGCGCTGACTTCAGGGGTCGAGTGGAATCTGCTTGCCCCTTCACAAGCGGATGACCAGGCGTTCGAAGAGGCGGAAGATCAGTTTCTGAAGCTGTTTTATCATGACTCTACAATCTCGCTTAACCCAGAGACCCTCGCGGAGTACAAGCAGAACCACCGGGAAGCCAATCGCCAGCGGCCATTCAGTATGGCTTGGTCAGCGGAAGAAGAGACCGAGATGATGCTCGGACCGGGTGAAGCGCAGGAGATCGCGGAAGGCGGCGTTGACTATGAAACAAAGTCTGCCTCCGCCGAACCGCTGCAGCCCCGTCCCGCTCAGCAGATGGCACTGGATGCGCTAGAAGCGACGATGGACGAGGAGTATGACCGGGCAATGGTCGTGCTCGCGACCGGACTCGGCAAGACGTACCTTGCCGCATTCTTTGCCAGGAAGTTTAAAAGAGTTCTTTTCATTGCGCACAGGGAAGAGATTCTCAGGCAGGCCAAGCAGTCATTTATGCATGTGCATTCGGAAAAGACGGCAGGTTTCTTCAATGCTGCAGTAAAAGAGACGGAAGCGGACTTTGTCTTCGCTTCCGTCTATACGCTCGGCAGCCGCCATAACATGGAGCGGTTCAGCCCGGATGACTTTGATCTAATTGTCGTAGATGAGTTCCATCATGCCGCAGCGCCTACATACGAACGTGTAATCGAGTACTTCCGTCCGAAGTTCCTGCTTGGCATTACAGCCACGCCGGACCGGATGGACAACAAGGACGTCTATGCGATCTGCGGCGGTAATGTTGCTATCTCGATTCACTTCCTGGAGGCGATCGAGCGCGGATGGCTCTCGCCGTTCCGGTATTACGGCGTCTACGATGACACCGACTACTCGCAGATTACCTGGCGGGGGACCCGTTATGACGAAGAGGAATTGCTCGCGATGCATCTCCGGGAAGACTTTGCGCAAAAGATCTTCGAAGGATACATGGAGCACAGGCAGACCCGGACGATTGTGTTCTGCTCATCTGTCCGCCAGGCCACTTTCATGAATGACTATTTTCGCAGGCAGGGAATCCGCTCGATGGTACTGCACGGGACGACGCCTGCAGAAGAGCGGCGAAAAGCAACCGCCCGGCTTGAATCCGGTGAACTAGAAGCCATCTTTACCGTTGATCTATTCAATGAGGGCGTCGACATACCGAAGGTGGATACACTGCTCTTTATCCGCCCAACCGAATCGCTCACGATTTACACCCAACAGATCGGTCGCGGGC
This sequence comes from Bhargavaea cecembensis DSE10, assembly GCF_000348905.1. GTDB lineage: Bacteria > Bacillota > Bacilli > Bacillales_A > Planococcaceae > Bhargavaea > Bhargavaea cecembensis. The sequence goes on along the minus strand of NZ_AOFT01000003.1, from coordinate 142,800 downwards.
TGCGGCTGGCTGACGGGAAGTCGCATTGCACCATCATCGATTTTATCGGCAACTACCGGAACGCGGATGTGAAACTCACGGTCTTTGATGAAACAGGAGAGTACGGAGAAAAACGTGGCCGCTTTGCCGAACCCGCCGTGCCGGAAGTCTGTGAGTTCAATCTGGATTTACAGGTCATCAACCTCTTAAAGGAAATGGCACGAAAACGCGCGCCCCGGAAGGATGCGCTCATTGCAGCCTACTTTGATCTGAAACGGGAGCTCGGCAGGCGACCGGAATACCTGGATTTTCACCTGCTGGCAGATGCCGACTCTAAGGCCGTCAAGCAGGAATTCGGAAGCTACTTCGGCATGTTGGCCCATGCCCGAGAGTTGAGGGAAGAGGAACTCCAAGTCTGGGAGACGTATAAGGACTGGTTCATAGAAGTAGAGAAAACGGGTATGAACAAAAGCTACAAAATGGTCGTTCTGCTCTATATGCTCTCAAGAGGACCAGAGAATTGGACAGACCCAATTACACCTCAAGAAGCCGCACCCTTCTTCCACCGATACCTGACCGAGAAGGAGTACCGGAGAAGGGCAGACCTGAGCGATAAAACAGGCAGACGGCTCATCGAGTATGACGAGAAGAGAACGGCCGATCTGATAGCGAAAATGCCGATGACGAAGTGGAGCGGGAGTGAAAAGGAAGGAAAGGTTCTGTTCGAGGAGAATCGATTCTCGGTACAACTGCCGCAGCCTTCCGGAGAACAAACAGTTCTCCTCCATGGATGGACCGCTCAGATCGCGGATTATCGGCTACATGAGTATTTTGAGCGAAAGACAAGATAAAGCGGGTGTCCAACAATTTGGATGCCCGCTTTTAATCGATTTCCGGCCGTATTCCCCAAGCATCCACAATGCTCGAATAGAAAAAGAGAGGGTTCTTTGAGTTGGGATGATACGTAGAGTTCTGGAGCAAGGTCTCTCTGATTTCATTCGTTGTATCCTTGCCCGGCACATAGAGCCTCGGATAGTCTAGCATCAGGTGTTGCCTGATTTCCTCGACCGTGGCAAGTCCGCCGCGGTGCTTGAGAATTTCGATCAGGATGCGGAGCGGCAGTTCGTCGGGCCAGATACTCCAGAGGCCTGAGCCGATTCCTTTGGGTGCATAGAAGAGGTCATAGCTGTCCCATCTGAACGTGCCCCTGAAGATCTCGCAGTCGCTTGAATGGCGGTAGATTATGTTGCGGATGATGGCCTCCTCGTCCTGATAGTGCCGGATGGCCGGTTCGTGGTTGCGGACATATGTATAGATGTCATCCAGGTGGCAGATGGGGCCATTTGTACGTATGGCATCTTGGATGGCTGTCAGGATGGCTTGCTGGTTCGACATTCGAGTTCCTCCTTTCCTATAAAGGAAATTCTGCTTGAACGTTATTTCCATTATATCTGAAATCTCCGAACGCTTCCTGGTCATGCAATCGTGTCACTGATATAGAGTGCCTGACTAGATAGAAACGATGAATATGTGGAGAATAAATGAAACGACTTTGCTTCAAGCCCATAAAGATAAAGAGTAGGATGGACCGCTTGGTCCGATTTTTTCATTCTAATCTTTAAGGGGGTGGGCAGGTGATTACCCGAAGGTTCTCACTCACGTATTTGTTGGTCTACTTTCTGGTCGCCAGTGCTTTTCAATACGTCAGGGAAGGCAGTGTCCGGTGGCTGGACAACTTGGGTATCATTCTGATCATGTTCATCCTGTTTATGCTCCTCGGATGGACCAAAACCAAGAAGCAGAGGGAAACAAACGTCTCGTGAAGTTCACATAGTACCTTGTTCCGGTAATCAATAAACGACAAAAGCGGCTCCCGCGCGAGGGGCCGCTTTTCATATACACACATTTAAGTCCTATTCCAGAACCTCATCGTCCCGATTGCCTTCACGAACTCTTCCTCGAAGTACTCGTTGTCCGCCGCGTAGACGACTCCGGCGAGGTTGTTCTGCGGGGTGGCCTGGACGTAGTGCTGGCCGGAGGTGGCGACGCCGATCGGTTTGAAGTGGGTGTAGGCGACGCGGACAAACTCGACGATGTCGCGGTCGAATTTCTCCTGGTTCCTGGCGCTGCCGCCGACGACGTAGAGCGAGTCGACGAGGTACGGGCTGTACGTGATGAACGTTTCGTCCACCTTGAGCGTCGAGCCGTCGGATGCCCGGACCGGGTTGAGGGTGTCGGAGATGATGGCGACAAAGACGCCGTTTTCCTTCAGAGTCGCCAAGGTCCGGCCGACTTCCTGGCTATCATAGCCATCGCCGATCAGGACGCCGACTTTCTGGGTGGCCGCGTATTTCGGTGTGCTGTACTGGCTCAGCGAGTTGTAGCGTTCCTCGGCGTCCACCTGGAAGTTGTTCGAGCGCCGGACGCCGATGTTGTCGGCGACGACGGCGGCCATGCCTTCGTCGACCTTGGCAAGGATATCGACGTTCTGTTCTCGGACGGAGACGTTCCGGCACCTGCCGAGCTGGTAGCTGAGCGCCTCAATCGTGTGCTGCTTCTCGATCGGGGTGAGGGAGTTCCAGAAGATCCTCGGCTGAGAGAACCAGTCATTGAACGACTCGCTCCGCTGGCGGATCTTGTGGCCCTCGACCCACTGCGGATAGTATTCGTAGCCGCCTTGCTCGACCGGAACGGTGTACGGGGTGTTGTCGGCAAGCGAGTTCTGGTGGTAGTTCACCTGGTCGGTGTCGATCCTGTAGCGCATGTAGCCGCGCCGGGTGTTGTTCGTGAACGGACAGAGCGGCCTGTTGATCGGGAGGTCCTGGAAGTTGTTGCTGCCGAGCCGGTGGTACTGGGTGTCCTGGTAGGCCATGAGGCGTCCCTGCAGGACCGGGTCGTTCGAGAAGTCGATGCCCGGCACGACGTTCCCCGGATTGAAGGCGACCTGCTCGGACTCGGCGTGCTCGTTCGAGATGTTGCGGTTCAGCGTCATCTTGCCGATCAGCTTGACCGGAACGATTTCCTCCGGCCAGAACTTCGCCGGGTCGAGCACGTCGAAGTCGAATTTGAACTCGTCTTCCATCGAGATCAGCTGGACGCCGAGCTCGTACTCCGGATAGTAGCCTTTGTCGATCGCTTCGCGGAGGTCGCGGCGGTGGAAGTCCGGGTCGATCCCGCCGATCTTGATCGCCTCGTCCTGAAGCAGCGAGTGGACGCCGAGCACCGGCTTCCAGACAAAGCGGACGAATGTCGCGACGCCTTCCGCGTTCACGAACAGGTACGTGTTGATCGACCACGACTCCATCATCCGGTAGCTGCGGAGGATGCCGCGGTCGGACATGACCCAGAGTGTCATGTGGAGGGCTTCCTGGTTGTTCGCGACATAGTCCCAGAACCGGTCGTGGGCGCCGGTTGCGGTCGGGATGCCGTCATCCGACTTGGCCTGGTAGGCGTGGATCACATCCGGGAACTTCATCGCGTCCTGATTGATCAAGACCGGCATCGCGATCGTCGTCAGGTCATAGTTGCCTTCCTCGGTGTAGAACTTCACGCCCTTGCATCGGAGGTCGCGCGCGGTGTCGTACGATCCACGCGGCCCCTGCACGGTGGAGAACCGGACGAACGTCGGTGTCTTCTTGCCGGGCTTCTGGAGGAACCCGGCCTTCGTGAACTCGGCCATCGACTCATAGCACTCGAACTCGCCGTACGCCCCGTAGCCCCGCGCGTGGACGACCCGCTCCGGAATCTCCTCCCGCAGGAAGTGGCTCATCTTCTCGAAAAACTGATAGTCCTGACGGAGCGCCGGGCCGCGGACACCTGCCTTCAGCTGCTCGGAGTCTCCGGCCCGCTTCACGGAGCCGTTCGTCGTCATCGGGTTGCCGGTATTCTTGATGCGGTACTCGTCTAGCTGCTCCTGCTTGGGATTGTCGGGACCTTCGAAACCTTCCAGGCCTTTGTAGTCATCACTGCCTTCGCCGCCTTGGCCTTCGTTTTCCGGCCCTGGTGGAAACCGATTCATGTCATCACCCGTCCTTTCTTTTCCATTCCATTCGCCTGTAAATGTATGCGTAAGGGAAGGGGAACATTCCCTTCGTGGGAAGGCTTTCCAATCCATTGGCGAACAATTCAGGAAAAACGGGCACCCGGGGATGTATAATGAAGTCGGGGGAAATCAAACCAGCAAGACGTCAGGAGAGATCAGATTATGACGAATGTGAAAACAGCCATCATCGCCGGCGGAGGCATAGGCGGGCTCGTCACCGCGCTCCAGCTGCACCGTGCCGGTGTGGACGTGAAGGTATTTGAGAGCGTCTCGGAGATCCGCGCGCTCGGTGTCGGCATCAACCTGCTGCCGCACGCGGTACGCGTGCTGACCGAGCTCGGTCTTGAAGAAAAGCTGGAAGAAACAGGCCTGCCGACGAGGGAACTGATTTATGTGAACAAATTCGGAAGCCGGATCTGGCAGGAAGACCGGGGAAAGCATGCAGGCTACGAGTGGTCGCAGTACTCGATCCACCGCGGGCGCCTTCAGATGCTGCTCCTGGACGCAGTGAAAAAGCGTCTCGGGGAGGAAGCGGTGCGGACCGGGCACCATCTCGGGTCGTTCGAAGAAACGGCGGACGGCGTCACCGCAAGGTTTGTGGACAAGAAGACGGGAGAGCCGCTCGGGGAGCATTCCGCAGATGTGCTCATCGCGGCGGACGGCATCCATTCCGTCGTGCGCCGGCATTTCTATCCGGACGAGGGGCTGCCGAAGTACGGCAAGCGGATCCTCTGGCGTGCCGTGACGGAAGGCGAGCCGTATTTGAGCGGCCGGTCGATGATCATGGCGGGACACCAGAACCAGAAGTTCGTTGCTTACCCGATCGGGCCGGAAGAAGAGGGGCGTGGCCGCTCGCTCATCAACTGGATCGCCGAGCTCTGGGTGGACGACATGCCGGAGCCTGCGGATTGGAACAAGTCGATCGACAGAGAAAAGTTCGCATCCGCATTTGCCGATTGGGACTTTGGCTGGCTGAATGTGCCAAAACTGATCGAAGGGGCGGAGGCCGTCTATGAGTTTCCGATGGTCGACCGCGACCCGCTCCCGCAGTGGTCGTTCGGGCGAGTGACGCTTCTCGGCGATGCGGCGCATCCGATGTACCCGATCGGCTCAAACGGGGCGTCACAGGCGATCCTCGATTCCGAAGCGCTCCGCATCGCGATCGAGGAACAGCCGGACGCGGAGTCCGCACTGAAAGCGTATGAGTCCGTGCGGCTCGCGCCGACTGCGCAGATTGTCCGGACGAACCGGCAGAACGGTCCGGAAGTCGTCATGCAGATGGCCGAGGAACGGGCGCCTGAAGGGTTCGACCGGATTGAAGACGTCATCCCGCGCGAAGAACTCGTGGCGGTGGCCGACCGGTACAAGCAGATCGCCGGCTTTGACAAGGAATCGCTAAACCGGAAAGCGGTTGGCGTCCGTGATTGAGCACATCGCGCTCCTGAAATTCTCTCCGGAAACGACACGGGAACAAAAGGACGAACTGATCCGCCGGACACTCGGACTAAAGGGCAAAGTTCCGGGTATCGTGGACATCCGGCAGGGGATGAACTTCTCCGACCGCAGCAAAGGCTATGAGATGGGACTTACCGTCCGCTTCAGAGACCGCGCCGCGCTCGACGCATACGGCACCCATCCTGACCACCTGGAAATCGTGGCGTACTTAAAGGAAATCGGAATCGAAGACAGCATCTTTGTCGATTTTGAATGTTGAACCTATGTAGATGCTAATAAAAAGGAGGAGTTTTACATGCCAGTACTGCTTCAAGTCGATTTCAAATCCGAAGGGCCATTCGGCCAGGAAATGTCCGAAGCCTACGCGGACCTCGCGAAAAGCATCAACGGCGAACCGGGCTTCCTCTGGAAGATCTGGACGGAAAACGAGGAAACCCAAGAAGCCGGCGGCATCTACCTGTTCGACACCAGACAGCACGCCGAAGACTACCTCACGATGCACACCGCCCGCCTGGAAAGTTTCGGCATCACCGGCATCCGCGGCCGCATCTTCGACGTGAACGGCCCGCTGACAGAGATGACATCGGGGCCGGTTAAATAATAGAACAGTCATGGGTGATTCCGGCAGTTTGCCGGGGTCACTTTTTTTATCCGAAACTCTAAGAACATGGTTAACTCAAAGAATTTCAGTCCATCCTTCTTCTATGAATCCATCCCTTTGAGGGAGGTGCAGAAGATGAGTGATTTCCTGAAGCGGCTGTTCAGCGGGAATTCGGCTGAGGACAAGTCGTCCTTGGGCAAGGTGCCGGACGACCCGTTTTCGGAACGGCTTGACGACAATGTAAAGCAACTGGAGGAACTGTTCCTCTATCCCACCAACGATACCCTGAAAGTCAGGGCGCTGAATATACCATCCATCAACCGCAGCGCGAAGGTGCTGTTTATCGCGGGCGCCGCAGACACGGACATGATCAACGACCATATCATCCGGCCGCTCCTGGCTTCCCAGCCGGCCGAAGAGGGGAACGAGCCGTCGGTCGACGGCATCAAAGACAATATCCTGACAGTCTCGGGCAGCGAAACGATCGCCGACTTCCGTGAAGCGGTCCGGAGGCTGATCAATGGGAACACCGTGATCCTGATCGACGGCGAGAAAACCGCCATTGCGGCAGATACCGCCGGATTCGAGACTCGCTCCGTTGCCGAGCCGACAAGGGAAATCGTCATCAAAGGGCCCAACCACGCCTTTGTTGAAGCGGTCGACGTCAATAAATCACTCATCCGCAGGCAGCTGAAGGACCACCGGCTCGTGTCGGAGACGGTGTCCGTCGGGAACGAATCCCCGCAAAATGTATCGGTCCTGTATCTGGATAACATCGCCGACAAGGCACTGGTCCGGAACGTCAAGGACCGTTTGGAAAAAGTGGACAAGGACGCCATCCTGACGCTAGCCGCCCTTGAAGAACTGATTGAGGAGCGGCCTTATTCGCTGTTCCCGTCGACGATGACGACGGAGCGTCCGGACAGGGCCAGTTCGTTCCTGCTGGAAGGGCATGTCGTGCTCCTCATGGACAATTCGCCCGATGCACTGATCGCACCGATCACGTTCTGGTCGCTGTTTCATACGGCGGAGGATCAGTTCCTCCGCTGGGCATACGGAAACTTTGCGCGGATCATGCGCCTGATCGCCCTGTTCATCGCCCTGTTGGTGCCTGCTGCTTATCTGGCCGTCATCACGTTCCACCCGGAGATGATCCCGACCGACCTGCTGCTCGCCATTGCCGGGACGCGGGAACGGGTCCCGTTCCCTTCCTTATTGGAATTGCTGCTGCTGGAAATCACGTTTGAGATTTTGAGGGAAGCGGGGGTCCGGGTGCCGACTCCGCTCGGGACAACGATCGGGATCGTCGGCGCACTGATTCTCGGCCAGGCTGCCGTGCAGGCCAATCTCGTCAGTCCTTTGCTGGTCGTTGTGATTGCGATCACCGGCCTGTCGAACTTCGCACTTCCCGAGGTGGGCCTCAGTGTCATGGTACGTATCCTGCGTTTTGGCTTTCTGATCGCAGCCCATCTGCTGGGGTTTGTCGGCATCGCCCTGGCCTTTGCGGCCCTGCTGGCTTATGCCGCGTCGATCAAGTCGTTCGGCGTGCCGTTCTTCTCGCCGCTTTCCCCGCATTTTCCGTCTTCCCGGGATCTGTTTATGCGTCCCGTCTTGAGGAAACAGCAGCTCCGTCCCCAGTCCATGAGTCCGCAGGAAGACCAGCGGGCTGAACCGGAAGGAGGGGGCGGCTCATGATCCGGGTATCGGACGGGAAGATCGGAGCCAGGGAATTTTTCGCCATCCTGTACGCGATGATGGCGATCCGCATCACCAATTCCACGCCCAACCTGCTGCTGGACGCGGGCCTCACGGCGGCCTGGGCAATGCCCTTGCTATCGGCGGCATTTCTTTTCGGGCCTTTGCTCCTGCTGCTCCCGCTTCTGAAAAAATACAATGCCGGGCTGCTCGGGCTGCTTGATACCCTGACCGGGAACACGGTGGGGCGGCTGATCACGTTCGCCATGTTCGTGGCCATCTTTTCCTCGACCTCGCTCAATAGCCGCAACTATGCCGACATCGTCACCACGATGTATTATTCGGAGACTTCCGTTCTACTGATCTTGGTGGTGCTGATCCTGGGCGCGTCGTTCTATATCGCCCACAGGGGACTTGAGGCGATCGGCAGGACGGCCCTGCTGGTCGTTCCCGTCTTCCTGCTGACTTCGGTCCTGCTCGTCATTGGCGTGGCAGAGCAGCTGAACATCTTATACGTGTTCCCGATTGCCGGATCGGGTCCCGTGGAATTGGTCAAGAACAGTGCAGCATACAGCGCATTCTACGGGGACATCATTCTCGTCGCCATTTTATATGCCCATGTGAGGACCCATAACGCATTCCGGAAAGCGGCGATATGGGGCCTATGGGTGCCTGCGGTGAAGATGGCGGTGTTTCTCGCCGTCTACGTGATGATGTTCGACTATCCGGCCGTGATGAACATCGCATTTCCGTACCATCATCTGACGCGGATGGCGATGCTCGGCTCTCTGGCCAACCATGTGGAGGCGCTTTTCCTGGCTCTCTGGTTTGTCGGGGCGGCGCTCCACTTTGGCATTTATCTGTACCTTTCCGCTTATCTGCTCGGCAAAGTGGTCAACTACAAGCAGTTCGAGCACCTCATCTTGCCGCTCGCGGGTACCGCCGTCGTGCTCGGCATGATTCCGGATAATCATCTTCAGGGAGAGCTTTGGAGGATGCTCCTTCTCGAGGTCAGCTCGGGGATGTTCCTGCTGCTGCCCGTGCTGTTATGGACGTTGGACCGGTTCAGAAAGAAGGCGAAGCAATGACGAGGATCGGATGGAAACTCGGGATTCTGCTGGCGGTTTTGTTCCTGGCGGGTTGCGGGGAGCGGCTGGAACTGGAGCAGCAGGCGTTCGTCGTCGCGATCGGCCTGGACAAGGGGGAGAAGGGGAATCTCATCAAAGTGACTTTCCAGATCTCCAACCCGCAGGTCAATACGTCACAGGCGGCTGAATCGCAGACGGAACCGCCGGCGGACATCGTCACGATCACCGCACCCGATCTGCTGGCAGCCAAGGAACTGGCGCAGTCCTCCCTTTCCAGGAAGATCACCTTCAGCCATCTGGAGACGATCATCATCGGTGAGGAGCTTGCGAAAGATGAACTGTTCAACAACGTGATCGGCTCAGCCATCATCGATCCTGAAATGAGGCGGGAAGCGATGATGATCATCTCGAAAGAACCGGCCCAGGACTTTATCCATGCAAACAAGCCGACGATGGAAACGCGTCCGCACAAATATTATGCGTTCATGGAAGGGAACTGGGAGCATACCGGCTACGTGCCGCTTTCCAATCTGAACACCTTCTATCAGAGGACGGATGACGAACTGTTTCTGGCGGCATATGCGTCAGCCCAATCGGAGCCCGAGGAACATGAGGATGATGACACGTATCTGGCAGGCGAGGTGCCGCAGGCTTCCGGAGACCCTGTCCAGATGATCGGCTCGGCCATTTTGCAGCGGGGCCGGATGGTCGGAACCTTGAACGGGGAAGAGACCCGGTTTTCGCTGCTGCTCAGAAGAAAGAACCTGATCGAGTCCATGACTGCCAGCTTTCCCGACCCCACCAAAGAGGAATACCGGCTTTCCGTTGTATTCAGCAGAACGGAAAACTCCAAGATCCGCATCGATACGGACCGGTCTCCGGCCAAGATCGATGTGACCGTTCCGCTGAAAATGCGCATCAACTCCAATCTCTCCCTTCAGGATTTTACACAGAACAAGGATCAGCAGAAAAAACTGGTCAAATCCGTCGAAGAGCGATTGGAGAAAAAGTCTGATGAGCTGATCGAGAAACTGCAGGAAGAATATAAGGGAGAGCCGTTTGTCTGGTACGCCGCCGCCCGGAAAAACTTCTGGACGATGAAACAGTTTGAAGATTACGGCTGGGACCGGCAATTTGCCGAAGCCGATGTCGACATCAACTTTGTCATTGAAATCGAAAGCTTCGGCGAACAGATCCGTCCGCCGACCCTGGAAAAAGACGAAGGCTGATAGGAACAATAAAAACAGAACCGCCGGAAGGGTTGAAGGCCCTCCGGCGGTTCTTTTGCATGGCGGATTGGGATACGGACATACTGAGTCCGGGCGGGTTATTGGCCGCCGTTTTTCATTTGCTGCTGGGCTTGGGCGATCAGGCGCTTAGTGATTTCTCCGCCGACGGAACCGTTGGCACGCGCTGTCGAGTTTTCACCCAGTTGTACGCCGAATTCACGTGCGATTTCTTCCTTCATCTGGTCGAGTGCCTGGCGTACGCCCGGTACAACGAGTTTGTTGGAATTGTTGTTGTTTGGCATGTCGTTTCGCCTCCTTTGTGCAGTTAGAATAACCGCTGGAGACGGAACGATTCGATGTGATATTTTCCAGTGCTTACTTCTGCAGGAAACTCGTTTCGCCGAGCACGTCTTCCGTTTCGAACGAACCGTCCTGAAGCTCACGGGCGACGAAGGTTTCCACTTCTTCTTGAGGAATTCCGTAGAGCACTTCGATCTCTTTGGAGAAGAGCCGCTTTTCTTTCCCCAAAACGTCCCGGAGTTTTGGTGTGTCCGCGGCGACCGGCTCGCCTTTAGTGAGGACCTGCTTTAAGGCTTCCTCGTACGCCTCGAGCGGGCGGGCGCCGACGATTTTCACGCCCTGCTGTTCTTTGTTGACGAGGACGATTGTCGGGAAGCCGCGGGCTCCAAGGCTTGCGGTCGTGCGGAAGTCTTCTTCGAGCAGCTGCTGGGCTTCCGGTGTTTCGGATTCTTTCACAATCGCGTCTCCGTCGAGTCCGAGGCCGTCGACGATTTCCTTCAAGACGCCGGCGTCTGAAATGTTGCGGTTAAAGGCGAACAGCTCCTCGCGGGCGCGGCGCAGGAAAACGGGTGCGAGAGAAGGATCGGTTTTTTGAACGACCTTGAACACGCGGGACGGGATAAACGACGAGGTGACGGGATCCGTGTGCCAGAGCGTGCCGTCGATCGGCATCCGGCTGTGCTCGCCGACTTCGCGCCAGTGCGACGCGACGTCCTGCGGCCCTGAAATGCCGTTGGCGCGGTCGGCGAATCCGTCCCATTTCTCGAGCAGGCCGCCCATGACCGTATGCACGTTCAGGTGGTCAGCGTAGCGTTCCGTGAATGCGCGGAACTGCGGTTCAAGCGCCCAGCAGTGCGAGCAGATCGGGTCAGTCACGTAATACAGGTCGACTTTTTCCTTCGGCTTGCTGAAGTCGAGCATCTGGAAGCCGGTCGTGTTTTCCTCTCCCGGCACGCCGCATACGCCGGTCTCCATGTCACAGATCAGATTGTTCTTGTTCATCATTCTTCCTCCTTTGTTTGGGTGAGTGGGACGTCGAGATTCTGTTGGGCCCATTCCTGGATGGGCTTCAGGCTTTCGGCCAGCGCCGCGCCTTTGTCGGTCAGGCGGTAGCGGATGCTGACAGCCGGCTCCTGGTGGACCGTCTTTTCGATGAGGCCGGCCTCCGCCAGTTCGGTGAGCTTGAGTGAAAGCGCACGGGGCGTCATGCCCGTGAGGTCTTGCTTCATCTCCGAGAAGTGGGCGGCATGGTTCTCGCGTGACCACAGGTAGTGGACCAGCTGCCCGTTCCACTTCTTGCCGAGGATCTGAAAGGCCGCTTCCATATAGGGACAGGTCTGCAAGGGCACGCCTCCTTTTGTGTGTTTGGGATGTTGTATACTTATTATATCAAGTATAAAAAATATATCAAGAGGTGTGATTGCGAAAGATCATTGTTGGTGTGGCGGGTGAGTTTGCACATTCGCCCCTTGAGACTGCACATTCACACCGCGAGACTGCACGTTCCTCTTGCGAAATTGCACGTTCACACCGCGAGATTGCACGTACACAACAAAAGAAGCATGCAGCCCGGCCCGGCTGCATGCTGTTTAGCGCTTATTCGGTCGTGGCCGCGATGGCCGTTTCGTTTGTATAGACGGCCTGCCTGTCGATGATCCGCCGGCTGGAGGCGTTCAGGCCCTGGATGGTGACGTCGTTGCCGTTTTCCCTGAGCTTCAGGACCGCCTTGTCGATGGCGCCGACCGCCGAATCATCCCAGACATGGGAGTTGGTGAAGTCGATGCGGATCTCCCTGTCTTTGACTGTCAGGTCGATGCCGGCGAGAAAGTCTTCAACCGAGGCGAAGAACAGCTGGCCCTGGACGCTGTAGAGGATTCCGTCGTCCGTCAGCTTTTTCTCCACTTTGATCTTGGAAATCTTGACGACGAAGAAGATCGCGCTCAGGATGACGCCGGCGATGACACCTTTTGAGAGGTCATGTGTCGCGACGACGATTCCCATCGTGACGACCATGACAGCCGCGTCTGATTTAGGGGCTTTCCTGAGGTACGTGAACGAACCCCAGTCGAATGTGCCGATCGACACCATGATCATGATGCCGACCAGTACCGGCATCGGGATCTGGACGACGAGATCGCCGAGGACGATGATCAGGAACATGAGCAGGAGGCCTGCCGTCAGCGTGGACAGCCTGCCGCGTCCGCCGCTTTTCACGTTGATGACCGACTGGCCGATCATCGCGCAGCCCGCCATGCCGCCGAAGAATCCGTTGATGACGTTCGCGATGCCCTGGCCGCGCGCTTCTTTGTTTTTATTGCTTCCCGTATCGGTCATGTCGTCGACAATCTGAGAAGTGAGGAGCGACTCCAGGAGCCCGACGATCGCGAGGGCGAGCGAGTACGGGAAAATGATCGCGAGTGTCTCGAGGTTAAACGGAACGTTCGGGATCAGGAAGGACGGAAGCGTCTGTGAGATCGTGCCGAGGTCGCCGACCGTGCGCAACTCAAAGCCGGAGAAAATCGCCACCGCCGTCAGGACGACGATCGCAATCAGCGGAGCGGGAATCGCGCGGAAAAACCGCGGGACGATATAGACGATCGCGAGCGTGATCGCGACAAATACATAGGTCATGTTGCTGATGCCGAGGAAATGCGGAACCTGCGCCATGAAGATCAGGATCGCCAGCGAGTTGACGAAGCCGATCATGACGGCGCGCGGGATGAACTTCATCAGTTTCGCGATCTTCAGCACACCGAAGACAATCTGGATGACCCCGGTAAGGATCGTCGCGGCCAGCAGGTAGTCCAGCCCGTGCTCGCGGACGAGCGGCACCATGAGCAGCGCCATCGCACCAGTCGCCGCAGAAATCATGCCGGGACGGCCGCCGACAAAGGCGATGATGACCGCGATGCAGAAGGAGGCATATAAGCCGACCATCGGGTCTACGCCTGCTATGATGGAAAAGGCGATCGCTTCGGGGATGAGGGCAAGGGCGACGACGGTCCCTGCCAGGATATCCCCGCGGACGTTGCCGAACCATTCTTTCTTTAGAGTATCTATCAATCTGTACACCTCTTCATTTTATCTGACTGACATATTCTAACACCGAACGTTCCAAAAGGGAACCCTTTTGGACCTTGTTTTGGTCTATAATGGGATGAAGCTTTTCCGGAAAGGAAGTCTATCATGAACTACGCATATATCCGCTGCCTGCCGTCCGACCGTGACATGGCGGCGCAAAAGGAGACGCTCGGCACCCACCCGGTCGATGAATGGGTGAGGGAAGAAGAGTACCAGGAGAACGAGGCGCTGGATGCGCTGCTTGAACGGCTAGGGGCAGGGGACGTGGTCTACGTCCAATCGCTCGTCACGCTCGCCCACTCGCCGGCGCACCTCATGGCGATCCTCGAAAACGTCTCGGAGAAAAAAGCCGTGATCCGCTTCCACCGCGAAGAAATCGACTCCGACCAGCCGCTCTCGCTGAACCTGGAGCAGATGGTGCGCATGTTCACGGAGTTCCAGTCCGAGACGGTCAGCCTAGCGACCAAGACGGGCATCGACCGGGCTAGGGAAAAAGGCGTCTCCACCGGACGGCCCAGGAAAAAGGACAAAAACGTCCGGGAAGCGCTCCGGATGTACCGATCGAATCTGTACACACTGGCGGAAATCCGCGAGAAAACGAACATCTCGAAAACGACACTCTACCGTTATCTCGCGCAGGAAAAGAATGGGGACGAATGAGGAAAGCACGCGGACTGCCGCGTGCTTTTCGTTTTGGGGCAGGAGGGGCGGCGAAAGTACACAAACGGGCGATGAAAGTACACAATGGCTTGTTGAAAGTACACAACCTCAATATATAAGCATTTAATTATTTACAAGCGAATGCTGCACGTGTATTCTGAACATAAGCAAACGGTTATATAAGGAGGTCCACATGGATATTCAGCTGATGGAGAAGCAATTGAAGGCGCTTGCCGACTGCAACCGGCTAAAGGTGCTGTCCTGCCTGAAGAGCGGGGAAGTGTGCGTTTGTGACTTTGTCGATGTGCTCGGCATTTCCCAGCCGGCTGTCAGCCAGCATCTGCGCAAGCTGAAGGAAGCCGGCATTGTCACGGAGCGCAAACGGGGCACGTGGAAGCATTATCGGCTGGCGGAAGGGCTGACGCCGATTGTTCAGACAGTCATCGATGAGCTTGAAGCGACCGTGACCTGCGAGTGCGGCTCTGCTGAAGTTTCATGCTGAGCCGATATCTGAGGAGGAACTGACCATGAAGAAAAAATTGCTTTATTTCCTGTGCACGGGCAACTCGTGCCGCAGCCAGATTGCCGAAGGATTCGGCAAGAAGTACCTCGGAGAAGAATGGGAAGTGAAAAGCGCGGGTGTAGAAGCGCACGGGCTGAACCCGCGAGCGGTCAAGACGATGGCCGAAGCGGGAATCGATATCTCCGGACAGACTTCCGATATTCTCGACGAGGAAACGATGAACCGTGCGGACTTTATCGTGACGCTGTGCAGTGATGCCGCGGACCGCTGCCCGATGACGCCGCCGTCGATCCGCCGGGAGCACTGGGGCTTTGACGATCCGGCAAAAGCATCCGGTACGGAAGAAGAGATCATGGCGGAATTCCGCCGCGTGCGCGATGAGATCGGCGAACGCATCCGGAAGTTCGCGGAGGAGGAATCGAAATGAACGTCTCACCCGAAGGAAAAGCGTATTTGACAGAGGTACTGGCCACACAGCCGGACAAGACGATCCGGTTCTATGGCGTCCCGGGGTGCTGCGGCGTCAACATGGGCGCTGAGCTCGCGGTGCCTGCCGACGGAGATGAACAGGTGGAACTGGAAGGGATCCGGTTCGCCGTCGACCCGCAGGTGAAGCAGATGCTGGCGGACGTGACGGTCCATGCGGAAGAAAACGAAGGGGAGATGGGTCTGATGCTGATCGGCTATCAGCCCGGGAGCTGCTGATGGTCGTCAAGAATGCGGGTGCGCTGTCGCCCGACTACTTCCTGTCGTACCTGCGGCTTCTCCTGTCCACCCGGGCAGGCTCCCTGGAAGAAGCGAAAAAGCTGACCGAAGAACAGTTGTTCCGCGGCGACCTGAACCGCTACGGCGCCTATACGAAAGCGGCCTATGAAGAGGCCCTGAAACGAATCTGCAACGACCCTATCCAAGAAGAGGTGTAGACGTATGGAACTGAAAATCATCCAACCCGCTGCCTGCTGCGACCCGTCCACGGGATGCTGCGAGCCGGATCTGCCGGTCGCGATCATCGGAGCAGGCCCGATCGGCCTTGCGGCTGCCGCCCATCTGAAAGAGCGCAGCGTGCCATTCTTTATCCTGGAAAAAGGGAGCATTGCCGCAAATGTGCGCACGTGGGAGCACGTTACGCTGTTCTCGCCGTGGCGGTACAATGTCGACAAAGCGGCGGGACGGTTGCTTGAAAAAACAGGCTGGCAGAAGCCGGAACCGGAAAAGCTGCCGACCGGAGCGGAACTGATCGGGGAATACCTCGCGCCGCTCGCAGAGATGCTCGCGCCGGACATCCATGAACATCATGAAGTCGTCGCCATCACCCGCGATTCAATCGACCGCATGAAATCGGCCGGCCGCGCTTCGAAGCCATTCCTGATCTATGCGGAGACACCTGACGGCACGAAGGAAATGAAAGCCGGAGCGATAATCGACGCCACCGGTACCTGGGGCAATCCGAACCCTGCACTCAGCAGCGGCGTGTGGATAAAGGCCGAGAAGGAATTGGCGGACCTGATCGATTACGGAATCCCGGACGTTCGGGTGAATGAGGAACGGTATGCGGGCCGCCGCATCGCCGTGATCGGCGGTGGACATTCGGCGATCAATTCCCTGTTGAACCTGGCGGGTCTGAAAGAGAAGCATCCGGAAACATCGGTCACCTGGATTCTCCGCAAAAGTAGTGTGGAAGACGCGTTCGGCGGCGGACAAGATGACGAGCTGGAAGCCCGCGGAGAACTCGGCAACAGGATCGCCGGATACGTGCGGGACGGCCGTGTCGAAGTGGTCACGCCGTTCCGGATCACGGAAATCCGGGAAGCGGACGGCATTGTGTTATCATCCGGCGACAAGGACCTTGCTCCGTTTGACCGGCTGATCGTCAACACGGGAAGCCGTCCGGAATTCGGTTTCCACCGCGAGCTCCGGTTTGAAGCGGAAGCGATCACCGAGGCCGTGCCTGCACTTGCGCCGCTGATCGACCCGAACCTCCACAGCTGCGGGAGCGTCCCGGCGCACGGCGAGAAAGAGCTCCGCCAGCCGGAGGAAGGCTTCTACATCGTCGGCTCGAAATCGTACGGCCGCGCACCGACTTTCCTGATGGTGACCGGCTATGAGCAAGTTCGATCTGTTGCGGCTGCGCTTGCCGGAGATAGGGAAGCGGCGGATCATGTTCAGCTTGTCCTGCCAGAAACTGGCGTCTGCCACAGCGGTGCCGGCGGCTGCTGCTGAGGGGAGCGGGAGCATGATCCGGAAAATGACCTTTGAGGATCTAGACGAAGTGCTGGCGATTTACCAGGAAGGCATGGATACAGGCATCGCGACTTTCGAGACCCGGGTGCCTTCCAATGAAGGCTGGGATCGGAAGTTCCATCCCGAGCTCCGGTTCGTGTATGAAGATGGCGGAATTCTTGGGTGGGCGTCACTTACATCATTCTCTATGCGTGATGTGTACCGCGGTGTCGGTGAAGTGAGTGTGTACGTAAAGCGTGAGGCGGGCGGATCCGGAATCGGCACGCGTCTGTTGCGCCATCTCGAAGAAGAAGCGCACCGTGCCGGATATTGGACACTTCAGGCTGCCATCTTCGAAGAGAATGTAGCAAGCATCCGCCTGCACGGGAAGTGCGGATTCCGCATCGTCGGCGTGCGCGAGAAAATCGCGATGCGCGACGGCGTCTGGCACAATAATGTGCTCATGGAGAAACGGATTGTGGAATGAATGGAAGAAGCATGCCGCCCAGGGGGGCTGCATGCTTCTTTTTGGTCAGGCTGAAATTTGCGAGATTGCACAATCGTGTCTCGAGTTTTCACGTTGGCCTCGTCAGACGACACGTTCGAGATGTAAGATTGCACGTTCACACTGCGAGTTCACACATTCATAATGGAGACAAGGAGGGGAGCGAAGATGACGATCAAGGGGATCAATCATTTCTTATTTTCGGTGTCCGACCTGGAGCGGTCGATTAAGTTTTACAGCGATGTGTTCGGGGCGAAGCTTCTTGTGAAGGGAAAGAGCACCGCCTACTTTGTCCTGAACGGAATGTGGCTGGCGCTTAATGAGGAACCGGATATCCCGCGGAAGGAGATTCATGAGTCTTACACGCACATCGCCTTCACGGTCGACGAAGCCGATTTTGATGGACAGGTCGCCAGGCTCCGGGAGCTCGGCGTGAACATCCTGCAGGGCCGTGAACGGGATGAGCGAGACCGGAAGTCCGTTTACTTTACCGACCCGGACGGCCACAAGTTTGAGTTCCATACCGGAACGCTGGAAGACCGGCTGGAATATTACCGGCAAGAAAAGCCTCATATGACGTTTTATGAATGAAAATAAGCATGCAGCCCGGCCCGGGCGGCATGCTTCTTTTCAATTTAAGACTGGACGGGCACCGTACGGAAGCTGCGCATCTGGCCGAGAATCAGCGCGCCGACAGTCTGGACAGCGGATTTCGCGATCACCTGGCTGAGGATGGCGACGGGGACGGCTTCCCAAGGGATGAATCCGGCGCCGATCGGGCTCATGCCGACGATGACGAAGACAGCCGAGTCCAGGATGCCGCCGACGATACCGCTGTAGAACACGCGCCAGACGAACGATACTTTGAGGCGGCTGTAGATTTCCGTATCCGCCGACTCCGCGATGATGAACGCGAGCGCGGAAGCGGCGACGATTGCGAGCGTATCCCCGAGGATAAAGGAGACCGTTGCGGACAGGACAAGCGCGATCACAATAAACATGTAGGTCTTTTTGCGGCCGTACTTGTTCTGGACGAGGTCGCGGAAGATGAATGTCGCCCCGGCAAACAGGGTGCCGACCGGGATGATGAAGATCCCGAACTCAAGCGGCATGAGCGCGGCGGTGGCGACGTTGGCGATGACAATGGAAATCAGGTAAAGGAAGATTCTCATGGCAGCGCCACCTCCTCAGCCGATCCGCCATCGGGGAGGACGGTTCCGCCCTTCTTCCCAACGTAGGTTTCTAGGCCTTTCCTGCGCAGGCGGCACGCCGGGCACTCGCCGCAGCCGTCGGCCTGGATACCGTTGTAGCAGGTGAGCGTCTTCGTGCGGACGTAATCGAGCTTGCCGAGTTGGTCCGATAGTTCCCAGACCTGCGATTTGTCGAGCCACATGAGCGGCGTGTGAATGACGAACTGGCCGTCCATCGCGAGGTTGAGCGTGACGTTCAGCGATTTCACGAATGCGTCACGGCAGTCCGGGTAGCCGCTGAAGTCGGTCTCGGAGACGCCCGTCACGATATGCTTCGCGCCGATCTGGCGGGCGAGGATCCCTGCGAATGAAAAGAAAAGCAGATTCCGGCCCGGTACGAATGTGGACGGAAGCCCCCCGTCCTCGCCGTCCGCGACCTCGATCCCGGTGTCTGTCAGCGCATTCGGTGCGAGCTGGCCGATCAGCGACATATCAAGGATGTGATGCTTCACGCCGAGCTCTTCGGCGATGTCTTTCGCGCATTCCACTTCGAGGGCGTGGCGCTGGCCGTAGTCGAATGTCACGGCCTCCACTTCCGAGAAGTTTTCCATTGCCCAGAACAGGCAGGTCGTGCTGTCCTGGCCGCCGCTGAATACGACGACCGCTTTTTCTTGTTTCACGATGAATGGTCTCCTTTGGTTGGAAACAGCGGCACTGTTTCCCTTAGTTTTTTAGAGAAGGTCGCTAAGAACTTCTTCCGTGGCGGTTCAGCGGTTTGTGATTGTTTCCGGATTCATGTCGTGGTTCATCAGCCGGTAGCTGGCGATTTCCTCATACTTCGTTCCCGGGCGGCCGTAGTTGCACCACGGGTCGATCGAGATGCCGCCGCGCGGGGTGAACTTGCCCCACACCTCGATGTAGCGCGGGTCGAGCAGCTTGATGAGGTCGTTCATGATGATGTTCACGCAGTCCTCGTGGAAGTCACCGTGGTTGCGGAAGCTGAACAGGTACAGCTTCAGCGACTTGCTTTCGACGAGCTTCTTGTCCGGAATGAAGGAAATGTACATCGTCGCGAAATCGGGCTGTCCCGTGATCGGGCACAGGCTCGTGAACTCGGGGCAATTGAACTTCACGAAATAGTCGCGGTTCGTATGGAGATTATCCACCGACTCCAGCACTTCCGGCGCGTATTCGGTCGAGTATTGGGTATTCTGGTTTCCCAGCAGGGTCAGGTCGTTCAATCCTTGTTCTTGGCTTCTGCCAGACATCATAAAAGCCTCCTTGTGGTCATGCGCCCGGCATGCACAAGAGAGGCTTGGTGAGTCCCATAAAAAAACAAAAAGCCGTGTCCGGCATGGACATGGCTGAAATCGTCATGAATCCATAGTTTTTTATAGAGGGTATCCGCTATGAACCTCTCCCGGCGTGGCCGGACATTTAGTTGTCGTTATTATAATATAGAAATTTTCCGGGGTGGTCAATGGTGGGCGGCGGGGGGCGGAAATCATTCGAGTGCCCAAGATAGCGGACGAGTGCCCATGTTTGCTCCGCGAGTGCCCACAATCGGGCGGTGAGTGCTCCCGTTTGTCCAGCGAGTACCCTCACGCTCCGGGCAAGTTTGTTTTGCCCGCGCGCTTCCTGAGATACACTTCATCTAACAACGTCAGGGGGGAGAACGATGGACATTTACCGGAGCAGCCAGGCATTTCCGGCGGGCGGCAAATTTTTCAGCCTCAAGGTGAACCGCCCCGGCCTGGTCAATCAGGACAAGGACAGCGATGACTATTCATTCGGGCCATTGGCGCGGTTTGACCATGCCACCATCAAGAAAGGCACGAAGATCAAGATGCATGAGCATGTGAACGATGAGATTCTGAGCTACATCGGATCGGGACAGCTGCTGCACCGGGATTCGGGCGGGCAGGAAGAGCTGCTGGCGCCCGGCCGGCACATGATGATGAATGCGGGCAGGAGCTTTTTCCACGAAGAGTCGGCGCCGCACGGGGATGTCGAGATGCTGCAGATCCTCATCCGGCCGGAAAAGGCGGATCTGGAACCGCGCGTCCGTTTCTGGGAAGCAGAAGAGCCGGGAGACGGCGGCTGGACGCTCATCGGCGGACCGTCGGATTCAGGCGCGCCTCTTGAGATCCGCCAGCGGGTGGCCGTTTATGAAGCGAAAGCGGATGCCGGAGCGGAACTTACCGTACCCGACATGGACGGCTATACGCCATGGCTGTATGTGTTTGACGGCAGCATCCGGGTCGGCGGGGAAGTCCTCGGGAAAGGGGACGGGGTAAGCGGCACGGCAAAGGAGCTGACGGACCTGACGGTGATCGAGCCTGGCGTGCTTGTGCTGTTCCTCGCAGATGTGAATGCGGAAATGACGAGTTCAGGGACCATCAGTGGAATCAAGCGAATGTGAAAGCAGGCAGCCAGCCCATAGGGTCCGGCTGCCTGTTTTTTCTGATAATGGGTTGACTATTCAGTTGAACTGAACTATTATTAAGTCAGACTATATAGTTGGACTGAATAGAGGTTGAAGTGATGAAACATCCATTATTGCCGTTGTCCGAAACGATGCATTACATTTTACTGGCTCTGCGGGAACCGCTCCACGGTTATGCCGTCATGCAGAAGATTGAAGAGATGAGTGAGGGTTCCGTTGTTTTGGCTGCCGGCACGTTATATGGCGCAATCGAGAACCTGAACAAACACGGCTGGATCGAGCCTGTGGGGAAATCAGGACGGAGAAAGATTTACGGAATCACTGCAGAGGGACTCAATGTCTTGAAGGTGGAGCAGGAAAGGCTGTTGCACATTTTATCCTTGTACAAAGGAAGTGATTCGGATGAAAAGGTTTAAGGTGTTCTTTGATATTGAGAAAGAAGAGCGGTGGCTGAACGAGCAGCTGCAGCAAGGTTATCGCTGTACTGCAATAAGCGGACTTGGCATTTACACCTTTGAAAAAACGGATCAGCGCTATGTGATGCGGCTTGATTACCAGGGTCGTTTAAACAA
This sequence comes from Bhargavaea cecembensis DSE10, assembly GCF_000348905.1. Classification (GTDB taxonomy): domain Bacteria; phylum Bacillota; class Bacilli; order Bacillales_A; family Planococcaceae; genus Bhargavaea; species Bhargavaea cecembensis. The sequence continues at coordinate 121,214 of NZ_AOFT01000003.1, read as the reverse complement.
AGGGGAATTCGATGATTACAAGGCGATGTATGAGGATTTTGGCTGGGAATATCTTAGCGGGCCCGCCCTCAGCGGCATCCGGTATTGGCAAAAAGAAGCGGCTGAGGGCCGGGATGTGATTTTCTCTGACCGGCAATCCAAGGGCAGTTATTACAAACGGCTGATGAACTATTCGTTGTGGCTGGGCATGCTCTGTCTGTTTTATTCGCTGATGCTTTACCAGGATTCGAATCTGTACCACGAAGGTCTTTGGAGCATGGAAGGCGCGCTGTTTTGGAAAGCATTTTTGTTTGAAACTCCGTTCGTCCTGCTGAAGTTGCTGCCGGCGCTGATGGCTGTTCTGTTGGGGATCAGCTACTATCAGGCCTACCGGAAGTATTCGTTGTTTAAGGTTTAAAAAAAGGCAGCCTGTCCACGAGGGACGGCTGCCTTTTTGTATATGGATCACGAGATTGCCTGAATACCGGCCTCTTCTTCGCGTTCCTTCTGCATCTTCTTGAACTTCCGGTCGAGGAAGAAGTTCGCGAACGGCACGAAGGCGGCCGCGACGCCGAGCACCGACCAGATGATGTTCCAGCGGACTACAATCTGCGCCAGGAGGAGGGCAAGGACGTACGTGACAAAGATGCCGCCGTGGATCGCACCGACGATCGAGACGGCCAGCGGCATGCCGGCCATATATTTCATCGGCATCGCGATAAACAGCAGGACGATCAGGGACACGCCGTCCGCAATCCCCACGGCCCGCACAAATTTCAGTGCAGTAATGGACAATGGATACTCCTCCTTTCGTTTCATTTCTTTCAGTATAGGGGAAACTCAGAAGGGTGTCCTATTCGGGATGCTCCGTGTTGAGCAGAGTTTTTGACGATTTGGTGAAAATGAGTTATCTTGAATTCGAGAGATATACAAAGGAGTGTTGTGTGATGGGTAAACTTGAAGGCAAAGTGGCCGTTGTAACAGGTGGCGCTTCCGGTATCGGGAAGGCCTCTGCCCTTTTGTTTGCACAGGAAGGCGCGAAGATCGTCATCGCCGACCTGAACGAAGAAAAAGGACAGGAGGTCATGGAAGAACTCAACAATTCCGGCACGGAAGCACTGTTCGTGAAGACGAACGTCACAAGCGAAGACGACGTCCAGAACCTGTTCAAGGAAGCGGCAGGCCAGTTCGGCCAGGTCGATGTCGTCTTCAACAACGCGGGCATCGGCGTCAACAAGCCGTCCGATGAGCTGACTTTCGAAGAGTGGCGCCGGACAGTGAGCGTCGACCTCGACGGAGTCTTCCTTGTGGCTCGCGAAGCGCTCCGCGGCTTCCTGAAAACAGGCGGCGGCGTTATGGTCAACACGGCATCGATGTACGGACATGTCGGTGTCGCGCAAAATGCGCCGTATGCCGCATCGAAGGGCGGCGTTGTCAACCTGACCCGCGGCCTGGCGGTCGAATACGCGGACCGCAACATCCGCATCAACGCCATCTGCCCGGGCTTCATCGACACACCGATCATCCCGGAAGAAATGAAAGATGGCCTGAAGGCGGCAACACCGGTCGGACGTCTTGGCCAGGCGGACGAAATCGCGAAAGCGGTCCTGTTCCTCGCATCCGACGACTCCAGCTTCATGACCGGTTCCAGCCTGATCGTCGACGGCGGATACACAGCACAGTAATAGAATGGAAACAAGCCCCCGAACCGATTTGGTTTGGGGGCTTGTCTCATTTCACCAGCCTGGGCACCCACCGGATATAGACGAGTTCACCGGCAAGCTCCACAATGGTCTGCGTCACGATGACCGCCGCAACCAATGTGCTCGACTCACCGGGAAGTGCCAGGGCGAGCGGAAGGACGACGAGGGAGTTCCGTGTGGACCCGCTAAAGACCAGCGCCCGGCCGGCCCCGGTGTCGAGGCCCAGCCGCCTGGCGACCCATCGGGAAATCACGGGCATGACGGCCATGAAGGCGATATAGAGCGGAATGACTCTGATGATCTGGTCCATAAAGGCCGGGACCTTGCTGATCTGGGACGCGACGACGACGAATAGAGTCAGCGCCATGAACGGGACGGGAAGCCATGCCGAGAGGTCGATCAGACGTTCACCAGCTGATGATCTGCGCGCCAACAGCTGGACGGCAATGGCGATGCCGAGCGGGATCGCAATCAGGCCGACAAACGCCTCCAGAAACGGACCGGATCGGACGATGCCAGTTGGGGCCTCGCCCATGAACAGCCAGAGGTAGACCGGCAACAAAAGCAGTTGTGTGATGAAGAGGATCGGTGTCGACATCAGGACCAGCTTTTCGTTTCCCCTGCCGAGTGCCGTGAACACAATGACGTAATCAATGCAGGGCGTCAGCAAAACGAGGAAGAACCCGAGCAGAAGCGGCGTGTTGTCCGGCAGGAATCCCGAAAGAATCCACACCACGGACGGGACGGCAATATAATTCGTGAGCAATACCGCCTGAAGATAACGCCGGTTCCCGAACGCATCTCTCAGCGACACAAATGGGATCTGCGAAAACATGCTGTACATGAGAATCGCGATGATGATGGGGATCGAGCCGCCGATCATTTCGGCAGGGCCCGGTGCCATGAGCCCGAAACCGAACGCCGCCGCCAGGACAACGACGTAGAGCAGCACCTGGTGATTTTCTAATTTTTCTCTGTTCAGCATTCGTGATGATCCCCCAGTGGTGATGGTCTACTTCAACTGTATCATAAGATCGCTAGATCGCTTTTGAGCATGGGGACAAAAAAGAGCCTCCGAAATCCTTCTTGAACGGACTCGGAGACTCTCCACTTCAGGCACATTTCACGTACAAACCACCCGGATTCATGCGTGAACCCAATTGGAACCTTTGAACACGCGATTTATTTCATTTCCCTGTTCGTCCGGCGGTTCATCATTTCACCGGACTGCACATCGAACCGTTCGACGGTCCGCTCCCCGGTTGGGCGGTGGTAGACGACTTTCATGAGGCATGCCTTGTTCTGGCTGAAGGCATGGATGGTCACGCGGTTCGATTCTTCATAAATGTGTATGGGAACGTAGCCGGCGCTTGCTTCCTGCTCATCCATCCAATCCGCCAGCACGGTGTCTGTCACCCTGGCCAGGGGTCTTGGGTCTTCCATGGACCGTCTTCCTTTCAATTTAAACTCAAGTAAACTTATATGCTTTATTTGAAATATGAAAGGGTCAGTTCTCAAAGAAGTGAAAGGGCCAGTTGCGAGTTGAATTCGCCTTAATCCCTTCACACTTTACCTGACTGAAAAGTGCTACACTAAAAGAAAATTCGGTTCATTGGAGGAATGGGAATGAAGACGCTCTGGCACGGGGGAACGTTTGTGACAATGGAACAGGAAGGGCACTCGGTCGAGGCGGTGCTCGTGGAGGACGGCCGGATTGCTGCGACCGGTACATATGAAGAACTGAAGGACCGGGCAGACCGGGAGGAGAATGTCGGCGGGGCGGTTGTGTATCCGGGATTTGTCGATACGCATATGCACCTGATCGGACACGGCCGGCAGCTGCTCAGCAACAATTTGTCCGCGGTGACGTCGTCGGAAGAATTGCTTGCAATCATGCGGAAAGCGGCAGAGTCGGTGCCGGAAGGCGAGTGGGTGCTTGGAGAAGGCTGGGATGAAAACCTGTTCCCGGATCGCCATGTGCCGACGCTTGCGGAACTGGATGCCGTGACGGACAAGCCGATGATGCTGAAGCGGACGTGCCGGCACATGCTCCTCGCGAACTCGGCTGCGCTGCAGCTTGCGGGGATCACGAAAGAGACACCCGACCCGGAGGGCGGCGTCATTGTCCGTGACGCGGACGGGCACCCGACCGGTTTTCTGAAGGAAGATGCGCAGGATCTGGTCGAAGCAATCATCCCGCATCCGTCAGAGGAAGCACTCCGCCTTTCCCTGGAAGCGGCAGTCGACGATCTCGTATCGATGGGACTGACGGGCGGCCATACCGATGACCTCGGCTACTTTGGCGGCTATGAGAACCCGATGAAGGCATTCCATGAGGTGCTTGGCGAGGGCAAGCGGAAGTTCCGCGCCCATCTGCTCCGCCGCTCCACGGTATTCGACCAGATGATGAAGGCAAACGTGGAGTACAACGAGCCGTGGGCGGAGCCCGGCGCGATGAAGTTCTTTATCGACGGGGCACTTGGCGGCAAGACCGCGGCGCTGTCGGAGGACTACTCGGACGACCCGGGCAACCGCGGCACGTTCGTCGTGACCCAGGAAGAGACGGAAGAGCTGGTGCGCCTTGCGCGCAGCCACGGCGAGGCCATCGCGGTACACGTGATCGGCGACGCCGCAGCAGAGATGGCGATCGAAGCGATCGAGAAGTATCCGTGCCCGAAAGGCAAGCGCGACCGCCTGATCCATGTGTGCGTGCTGCGCGAGGATCTCGTCGACCGCATGGAGAAGCTCCCGATCATCCTCGACATCCAGCCGATCTTCGTCGGCTCGGACTTCCCATGGGCGGAAGACCGCCTCGGGCTTGAGCGGCTTGAGTGGGCTTACGCCTGGAAAAAACTCATGGACCGCGGATTCATCTGCGGAGGGGGCTCCGACACGCCGGTCGACTCCCCGGACCCGCTCCTCGGGATCTACACGGCTGTTGCCCGGAAGCTTCCGGACGACCCGAAAGAAGGCGGTTACCTGCCCGAAGAAAAGCTTTCCCGCTATGAGGCGCTCCGCCTTTATACGACGGAAGCGGCAAAAGTGCTCGGACAGGAAGACATCCGCGGCAAGATCGCCCCGGGCCACTTCGCCGACTTCACCGTTGTCGACGCCGACCTGGAGCGTGTATCGGAAGACGATATCGTGAAGGCGAATGTCGTCATGACCGTGGTTGACGGTGACGTGCAGTTCAGGAAGTGAGTAGGTGCGGAGTAAGCGGCTGAGCGTTGTTTAATATTCACGTATTGCCGGTTCCGTTCCCCCAACTTAGAGGAACGGCATTCAACCACAGCTCACCCTTTCCGGCCGCACATCCATAGGAGGGATGGCCATGGCCTCAGCGGCACGGCCGATCCGCGATTATCTGCCGGGGCTCCTCGTCTTGGCGGGCGGGCTGTATACGGTGTATTACTACTATATGTACTGGATCCGCGTGTACGGAGCACTCTGCCTTCCGGGGTACGGCGACCCGGTGAAGGTGGAAGTGACGCAGGGAATCTGGATCCGGCTGGACGCGATCCTGTTCCCGACGGTGTTCGGGGTGATCCTGGCGCTGCTCGGGGTCATGCTTGTCTGGAAAAAGAAGTTCGGGGCAGCGGTCGTGGCGCTTGTGTTGAGTGCGACGGTCATCAACTGGCCGGCTTTCATCATGATTGCCGGCGGTGCCCTGCTCGGCCTGCTGTTCTGGCGGAAAACCCTTTTGCCGACCATCGATCTTCCCGATGAGACGATGGAATGGGTGGATGCCGAGGCGGGGCTGTCCGTCCTGAAATCGTTCAGGCGCCTGCCGTCGGAACGGCTCGCGTACTCGTTCCACAATGAAGGCGGCGGACGCTTCGTCGTGAAGGAGACGTCCTCTGCCGAATCGGCAGAACGGGAAACACGTGTTCTGAACGCTGCCGCCGAAAATGGCCTGCCAGCGCCGGAGGCAAAAGCCACCGACGGCCGGTTCCTCCTGATGCCGCAGCTGGACGGGTTCCCATTTTTGCAGCCGCTCGATTTTGAGGCTTGGACCGATGAAATTGCGGGTATATTAACCACCACCCACTCGGCCCCAAAGCCGGACATGAAAGCGCGCCGGCGGCCGGCGGAACCGGTCATTCCAGACCGGGCATTCGACCGCGCCAACTGGGAGCGGGCCGCCCGGATCTTCCGGGAGGAAACTGCGGATGCCGTTCCGGTCTTTGTCCATGGGGACTTTGAGCCGGCCAATGTGCTGTTCAGCGGCGGCCGGGCGACCGGTCTTACCGGCTGGGACCATGCCGGAAGCGGCCCGGCCCAGCTGGATGTCGGCCGGATGCGGGTCGCGCTCGAGCTGATCCACGGCGGAAACGTGGCGGACCGCTTCCTTGCCAAGTATAAAAATTTGTCGAAAGACCGAAGCTTCAGATACAGCAGGTATTGGGACCTTCTGGCGGTGTACGGCTGGCTGGAACAGGATCCGGGGAGCATCGCCTCCCACTGGAGACGGTTCGGCATCACGACCCTTTCGGAGGATGAAGTGATGCGCCGCCTTGAACGGTTCGTGAAAACCCTGACAGACAAGGAGTGAGGCAATGAAGGATATCGGGATCCTTCTCCTGTTTATCGTCCCCGGCGCCATCATTGCCGTGACGGGGGCGGGCGCTGAATCCATGACCCTCAAGATCGGTTCCATCCTGCTTGCAGCGGGGCTCGGGGTCGTGGCCCTAATTGCGGGAATTCAGGCGCTCGCCCAAAGCAGGGAGAAATACAGCAAACGGTAAAATATTCTGTTTATTTTGGTTATTTCTCCGGTGATTAGGGAATGCTTCACGATAAGTCGTTCCGCTGGTGCGGGGCGGCTTTGCTGTGCCGCGAAACAGCCGCCATCCTGCACGGATGGCGGCTGTTTTCATTTTTCCTGATGGCGGCTGCCCGGCTGGCTGTTCTTTTTGCCAGCGGCGTCCGCACGCTTGAATTCGTCCTGGTAAAGCACTTCCTGCGTGTCGCGGAGGCCGTTGTTCGTCTCGGCCATACGCTCATGCGGCTCCCGGTTACCTTTCTTCATCCCAAACACTCCCTTCGAATCCATAGGTTCTCCCGTTACAGAACCGGTTAAACGTGGTACAACGTAGTAAGGAAGGAGCGGATTTGGATGAAAGACGGCAAAACCCGCGCGGACGTGAAGCCCGGCCAGCGCGTGAAGATCGTACTCAAAAAAGACCAGCGCACGGGCGCGCTGACCGAAGGGGTCGTAAAGGACCTCCTCACGAATTCACCGACCCATCCCCATGGCATCAAGGTGCGCCTGGAGGACGGGCAGGTCGGCCGGGTCAAGGAAATCAGCGAATAAAGGAATGGGCGCATGCGGACAGCCGCATGCGCTTTTTTGATCCTTAACAAACTCCTTAAATGCGCTTCATATGGCCTTCATACGGGCGGGGTATGGTGGGGGCAAACGGGGCGGAAGGAAGAGCGGACACAGGGAGGCTGCGCGATGAGACGGCTGTTGGTGATCGGGCTTGCAACGTTGTTCTTTTCGGGATGCATGATGGATGTGACCGCACCGGTGGAACAGGCACCGCCGGAGCGACAGGTGGAGGCCGCTGCCCTGCAGGCGGACAGGCTGTCGGAGGTGCCGGCCTATTACGGGGGCTACAAGCCGAATCCGAACGTGACGGATGACCGGAGGCTCACGAGGCCCGGCGAGAGGATGCATGACAGCCGGGGCGAGATGGAAGTTCTGAAGGCGTCCGGCGAGCAGAAGCGGGTGGTCGCGGGCCAGGGTGAACTGACAATCAGGGAAACGAAAATGCTTCGCTACGAGCCGGCGTCCGGTCGATTCACCGGCGGGGAGGCATTTAAGTTCATCAAGCTGTTCGTCGAAGTCCGGAACACCGGCGAAGAGCCCATTCAGTTTGATCCGGTCTCGGCAATCGGCACCGACACGGGGGAGACGCTCCATTGGGAAGACGATATTTATCGGGAAGAGCTCGGCGGCATGATTGCCCCGGGCGAAGTGAAGGCCGGGAACATTGGGTTTATTTTGCAAGAGACTGACGCGGACGTGCTGACCCTTCGCACCGGCGATAGTGAATTCGAAATCCGGTTCTAGGGGAAGACGGACGGAGCCGGCCCGGGTTCGGATGGGCCGGCTGGAGAAGCGCTGCAAAAATTGAATGGAGGAGGCGCAGCCAGTGAGCTTCTTACGGCGATTCCTGTTCCGCAGGATGGCACCGGAAACATGGGAACCTGCCCGCTTTCGGAAAAAGAAAGTGGGCGTCCCGATCAGGCGCAGAGGATGACGGAGGCGGACGCATGCACGCGGCATGCGTTTTTTGTTGTCATTGGGCTGCCGTGGGTATGCGCGATGCGCGGGGACGCGAAAGCATGGGGTGCGGCCGCGAAATAGCATGCTGCCGCCGCGAAATCGCGAGTTGCGGTCGCGAACTCGCGGGTTGCGGCCGCGAACTCGGTCATTGCGGTCACGAACTTGCGGGTTGCCGACACCAAAACGAAGACACAAAAAAACACGCCTGCTCAAAGCACGCGTGTTCAGGCCGTCTGCTGCTTCCGGATTTTCCGTTCGGTGATCCAGTTGCCGATGATTCCGGTCCAGAGAATGCCTGTGAACCACCAGCGATAGTCATTGTAAAAGCTCCGTCCGATATCGAAAAACGCCAGAGCCACCGGAATCACACCGAGGATCATGAGCGCAAAAAAGAAATTGCTCAGTTTCTTCATGACTTCACCTGCTTTCAGGATGGGGGACCGGGTGCGCACATAGTATTCTGTGCGTGCTAATCATACCCGACCGACCCCTTCATCATGACTTTATTCTACACGAAATAAGGATTGCGGGTCACCGGGGTTTATGCAATAGTTGGAAATAACAAGAGACAATGGGGGTGCCTGACATGAAGCGGGCCGGGCAGGTGTTGGGGTTTGTCGGGATTGTGGTCTTTGTAATGTTCCTGTCTGCGCCTTTGCTGTTCATGGTGCTGTTTGCCGGCGGGCAGGCGTGGCTGCCGGTGACGGTGGCGGGTGTGCTTGCGGTGATCTTATGGTTCGGCTTCGCCATATTTGGAGTCCGACGGAAAAAGATTGTGTTCGGCATTCCGCTTGGGCTTCTCGCCATCGGGTTTCTCATCGCCTCGCCTTCGCTGTATAAGCTGACGAAGCCGGTCGTGCATGCGGACGGCGTCGCGCTGTACGAGTATTCACCATTCGCGGAGGGAACAAAAGCGGTTTCACTGGATGGACCGGGAACCTTCAGGATGGAAGGCGACCTGCCCGTAATTGACGGAGCGACGGCGCTTTATCCGCTCTACGCCGCGTTCGCGCAGGCGGTGTATCCGGAGAAGGATTATGACCCGTACATGAGCGAAGTGATGTCGAACCGCACCGGACAGGCGTACGAGAGCCTCATAAACGGTGAAGTGGATCTGATTTTTGCGGCAGGCCCATCGGAGGCCCAAAAAGAACGGGCAAGACAGGCCGGAAAAGAACTGGACCTCACGCCGATCGGCAAGGAAGCGTTCGTCTTCTTCGTCAACCGGAAAAATCCGGTCGATGGCCTCAGCCAGAAAGAAATACGCGGTATCTACGCCGGTGAAATCACCAACTGGAAGGAAGTCGGAGGTCCTAGCACGGAGATTCGCGCCTACCAGCGGCCGCCGGACAGCGGCAGCCAGACGGCGCTCGAAGCGTTCATGGGAGACACGCCGATCATGGAGGCGCCGACCGAACAGACTGCAGACCTCATGAGCGGCATCATTGAAGATGTCGCCGACTACCGGAACTACGGCGGCGCGATCGGCTACACGTTCCGGTTTTATTCCCAGTCGATGATCGGCAACCATGACGTCCGGCTGCTCGCGGTCGACGGTGTGGAGCCGACCGCGGACAACATCCGCTCCGGCGACTACCCGATCGTCAGCGAACTGTACGCCATCACCGCCGGCACCGACAACCCGAACGTCGCGCCGTTCATCGACTGGATCCTATCGGAGGAAGGGCAGGAGATCGTGGAGAAGACCGGGTATGTGGGGATCGGTGAGTAAATCAATATAAAAGCCGCCTTTTAGGGGCGGCCACGGAAAAATCAATCCAGTGTGGACGAATGATGACCGGAGGCGGTGGTGATCGTAATCCAGCCGCAGGTGGTGATTTCATCATTCATCCGTTTGATCTCGTCATTCATTCATCCAATCTCGTCATTCGACCGGGTAATTTCGCCATTCGCGTTCTGAAAGCGGACGAATGACGAAATCGGGGCGTTGAATGCCGAAATTAAGTCCCCGAATGACGAAATCGACGGAAGATGCAATCATTTGTTGCTGCCGGATTTCACCTGAAACCGTCTGGTGCTAGTTAAGAGCCGGCACTCAAAAATTTGAGTGTGGCTTTTACATTGGACTTTTTCAATGGCCCCTATCTAGGGAGCTTTTTTCATATCAACCATCTTCCACGCCCCACACCCGACCAGTGCCCCGAACGTATTCAGGATGACATCATCCACATCCGTCGTTCGCCCGAGGAAGTACTGGACTGTTTCCACACCACCCGACAGCAGCAGGCCGGCCAGCGTCCCTTTTAAAACCAGGTGACGGCGGACAGTCCCTCTCGCCCCGAACAGGAATCCGAACGGCACGAACAGCAGGATGTTCAGCACGATATTGCGGAGCGGGACGCCCGGACTGACGGCATTGGCAATCATCTCCGTCATGCTTTTGAATGGAATGAGATTGATGTTCTGTTCGCCTGTGGGACCGGGATCCTTCGGGTACAGCGTGATGAACAGGATCGCCATGACGCTCAGTGCGAACAGGACGTTGACGAAGATTCTCTTTCGGCTCAGGCCGGGATTCCGCAAATGAATAACGGCAAAAATCACACCTGTAACGGCGGCTGTGAATACAAACAGCGGGATCACCCCGTCAAATGCTCTCCAGAGCTGTTCCATGGCGGCACCTCCGGTCCCGAATACTGTCTGTCTACCCGGGACGGGGGCGGGGCATGCAGGAAGGAAATCGAAGGGCAGAACGAGAAAGGGAATGGGTGGAGATTGGACGGCGGAAATGGCAACCAAAGGAGACGATCAAATGAACACAAACTGGTGGAAAGCACTCGAGATGGAGTACCCGATCATCCAGGCGCCAATGGCCGGCTCGACCACGCCCGGGTTTGTCGCGGCGTGCCTGGAGGCGGGTATTCTCGGTTCGCTCGGGGCGGGGTATATGACGGCCGAGGAGACGCGGGCGGCCATCCGGAAAATCCGGAACCTCTCCGATAAGCCGTTCAGCGTCAACCTGTTCGTGCCGGAGCGGCCGGAGCGTGACGAGGCGGTGATCGGGGAGGCGCACCGGGCGCTGGCACCTTTTCGTGAGGAGCTTGGGCTGCCCGGGGAAACGCCGGCGCTGAGCGAGAGCGAGTTTGCGCGCCAAGTGGACGTCTTGATCGATGAAGGTGTGGAGGTGGTGTCGTTCACGTTCGGGCTGCCCGATGAGGAGACGGTCCGCAAGCTGAAGGATGCGGGCGCTTTGCTGATCGGCACGGCGACAACGCCGGAAGAAGCCTTGGAAGCGGAGCGGAGCGGGATGGATGCGGTCGTGCTGCAGGGCAAGGAAGCGGGGGGGCACCGCGGTGCATTCATCGGAGATGACCGCTTCCTGACGCTCCATGAGCTGCTCGCCGAGGCCAGGCTGACGGTGCCGGTCATCGCTGCCGGCGGCATCCACGACGCGGAAACGGTCCGCGCGGCGCTGGACGCCGGAGCTTCCGCGGTCCAGGTCGGAACCGCGCTCCTCGTCACGGAGGAAAGCGGCGCGAATGACTTGCATAAGGAAGCGATCCTGAACTCCGATGAAGGCGAGACGGTGATCACCAAGGCATTCAGCGGCAAAAACGCGCGCGGGCTCAACAACCGCTTTATCGAGGAAATGGCAGAAGCAGCGATTGCCCCGTACCCGATCCAGAACGACCTGACCAAGCAGATCCGCTCGGCGGCCGGCAAACAGGGCAAGGCGGGCCTGCTGTCGCTCTGGTCGGGTGAGAGCGGATGGAAAGCCAGGCGCGGCAAGGTTTCCGAGATCGTCAGAAGGCTGATCGGAGAAGAGGAATGAAGTTCTTTCGGTTTGATGCGGGCACAGCGAAGCCAGTCACCCACGGCGGATCCGACTTTACCGTCCAGCCGTTTGTCCGCTCCGGAGGCCGCTTTCAGACCGCACTGATGACGCTCGGGGAAAACGGGGTCATCGCGTACCACGAGGCCTCGGTGCCGCAGGTGATGATCGTGCTCAGCGGCAGCGGGACCGTCTGCAATGAAGAAAAGCGGTATCACCCAGTCCGGGAAGGATCGGCCGTCTTTTGGGACAGGGGCGAGTGGCACGAGACCCGCTCGGAAAAGGGGATGACCGCCCTCGTAATTGAGGGGGAGGGCCTCAAGGAAAGCGACATTCTCCTATAAGATTGAATCCATCCTTCTGCGGGTCGTTGCCGCAGAAGGGTTTTTTATTGGACGGATCTTAAACATGTCCTCAACAACCTCTCAACATTCGATTGTTACGCTCTCCTTTGAATGCATTTGAGTGGAGGGAACCGGAGTGAAGTTCAGGAATATCGTGTGGACGGGTGTGGCCGCCGCCGGGCTGCTGATTGCGGGAGGACAAAGCTATAAGGTGCTTGGGGAGGAGCCGTCATTTTTCCAGTATCAGGGCGGTCATCTGACTGCTACTCAGGTCGGTATGTATGACAGCGGTTCGGGTGAAGGCGGGACGGAGATCCTTGCCTACGACGAGAAGCTGAAGAGGGCATTTGTGACGAACGGAGCGGAGTCGGCAATCGATGTGGTGTCATTCGAGCGGCTGGACACTGGTGTATTCAAGAACATGAAGCGGCTGGACCGCATCCATCTTGCTGAGTTTGATATCCGTGATGTGGACGACATCACGAGTGTGGCAGTCCACCCTGAGCGTGACCTGGTCGCGCTGTCCGTTGTCAGTGACCCGAAGATGGACCCGGGATACGTCGTCCTGCTGACGAAGGGAGGAAAATTCGTCGATCAAATTCAGGTCGGCGCACTGCCGGACATGGTGACGTTCACACCGGACGGCAAGAAACTGCTGGCCGCCAACGAAGGAGAGCCGGCAGATGATTATTCGGTCGATCCGGAAGGCAGCATCTCCGTCATCGACCTGGACACGCTTACCGCAAAGACGCTGACGTTCGAAGGCGTGCCGCTGGATAACCAGGTCCGCGTCTCTTCGGAAGGCAGCGTCCTGCAGCAGCTGGAGCCGGAGTTCATCACGGTGTCCGACGACAGCAAAAAGGCGTTCGTGACACTCCAGGAAAACAACGCCATCGCAACAGTCGACCTGGAGGCCGATCGGATCATCGATGTCAAAGGGCTCGGCGTGAAAGACCACTCGCTCCCTGGCAACGAGCTCGACGGAAAAGAAAATGGCGAGACGAAGCTGGAGCAATTGCCGCTCCTCGGCCTCTATATGCCGGATGCCATCGATACATTCACTGGCGGCGAGAAGACCTACATCGTGACGCCGAACGAAGGCGATGCGAGGGACTATGACGCATATTCCGAGGAAGCCGAAATCGGCGATATTTCAGGCCAAATCAAACTCAACGCCGAGCACTACGAAGGGTATAACCAGAAACAGCTGGACCGCCTGTTGGACAAGGGGCTGCTGGATGAACTGGCCGATACGAAGATCACCCTGGAGAACGGAAAAAATGAAAACGGCGATTATGAGGCGCTCTATACATACGGCGCACGCAGCTTCTCCATCTTCGACGCCGAAACGATGGATCTTGTCTATGACAGCGGCAACGAATTCGAGAAAGTCACTGCCAAGGCACTTCCGAAATTCTTCAATACGACAAACGATGAAATTGCCTATGATGACCGCAGCTCTTCCAAAGGGCCGGAACCGGAAACCATCGTGACGGGTGTCATCAACGGAACGACATATGCTTTCATCGCCCTGGAGCGTACGAGCGGGATCATGGTCTATGACCTGAGCCGTCCGGAAAAACCGAAGTTCACCACGTTCATCACGAGCCGTGACTTTAGCGAAGACGTGAAGGGGGACGTCTCTCCGGAAGGCCTGCAATTTATCCCGGCCGATGACAGCCCGATCGGCAAGCCGCTGCTCGCAGCGACCCATGAAGTGTCGGGAACGGTGGCGGTATACGAGTTTGAATCATCCAAAGGGAAGAAGAATTTAATAGAGATGAATCCGACCCCTGTTGCAGAATGGAAACTGCAACTGGGGTTTTACTTTGCAGTTAAAGTAGAGCGCTTACATTTATGGAGTAAAACAATCTTATTGACGATGAAGAAATATCACACTATACTAACTCCAGTTAAACCTACTAACCTAATAGGGTTAATCGTAGTAGGGAGGTACCATATGATCAAGGTCACAGATCTGAAAAAAAGCTTTAACCGCACAGAAGTGCTGAAAGGAATAAATTTCGAGGTCAATGACGGGGAAGTGGTGGTCATTATCGGGCCTTCGGGATCGGGAAAGTCCACTTTGCTCCGCTGCCTGAACTTTCTCGAGCGCCCGGATTCCGGTGTGATCCAGATCGGCGACCAGATGGTTGATGCCCAATCCGCCAAGCGTGCGGACATCAACCGACTGCGCATGCAGACGTCCATGGTGTTCCAGCACTATAACCTGTTCAAGAACAAGTCCGCTCTTGAAAATGTGGCGCATGCCCTGATCGTCGCCAAGAAAATGAAAAAGAGCGAAGCCTACGAAAAGAGCCGTGCTTTGCTGAAGGAAGTCGGGCTGTCGGATAAAGAGGCCAACTACCCGGTCGCCCTGTCCGGCGGCCAGCAGCAGCGGGTCGGGATTGCCCGTGCGCTTGCAGTGAACCCGTATGCCATCCTGTTCGATGAGCCGACCTCTTCGCTCGACCCCGAATGGGTAGGGGAAGTGCTCAGGGTCATTGCCCGCATTGCAGAAGAACAGAAAACGATGGTGATCGTCACCCACGAAATGGAGTTTGCCCGTGAAATCGCGGACCGCGTCGTGTTCATGGCGGATGGATTCGTGGTCGAGGAAGGCTCGCCCGAAGACATTTTTGATCATCCGAAAAACGAACGGACGAAGAAATTCCTGCAAAGCTACAGAAATGCGTCTGCCCGTCAGAAAACCGCCATGCAGGCGACCGACGAAACCATCACCCCGGAGGCGCACTGATGGCTCAACACTTTAATTTAATTGTTGGCGGTGTATGTAAATGAATTTCGACCTCGGTTATATGATTGAAATCATTCCGGAACTCCTCAAGTATTTGCCGATGACACTTTACCTGGCGATCGTATCCATGATCATCGCGGTGATCATCGGTGTGATTCTTGCATTGATCCTTGTGAATAAAACGCCTGTACTTCTGCAGATTGCCAAAGTGTATATTTCCTTCTTCCGCGGAACGCCGGCGCTTGTCCAGCTGCTCCTGATCTACTTCGGGCTGCCGCAGCTGTTCCCGGGACTGAATGCGATGTCTGCTGCAACTGCCGCAATCATCGCGTTCAGCCTGAACACCTCTGCCTACCTCGCCGAAATCTTCCGCGCGGGACTCCAATCGGTCGATAAGGGGCAGGCGGAAGCCGCGGTATCAGTCGGCATGACTTATGCACAGGCCATGAGAGGGATTGTGATTCCACAAGCAGTGCGAAACGCGATTCCGGCAACAGGAAACATCTTCATCGGGCTGATCAAGAACTCGTCGCTCGCGTTTACGATCGGCGTCACGGAACTGCTGTCGCAGGGGAAACTGCTGGCAACAGCCAATCTGAGATTCTTCGAGGCGTACCTCGCCGTCGGCCTTATCTACTGGGCACTGACGATTCTGTACAACTGGCTACAGCAATGGTATGAACACCGGATCGGCAAGCCGTACCGGGTCTGAACTAAGGGGGATAACATCCAATGAGAACACTTAAATTCACACTGGTCCTGCTGGCGATCGCTGCTCTTCTGGCAGCATGCGGCGGCGAGGCTGGCGATAGCGCTGACGGCGGCTCCGATAAGAAAGTCGTCAAAGTCGGCGCCACACCTGACGGTTATCCGCAGTACTTCAAGGAAGACGGCGAGCTGAAGGGCTTCAGCGTTGACGTCATCGAAGCCATCTATGATGAACTGGGTTACGAAGTCCAGTGGGAAGTAACGGATTGGACCGGCGTGCTAGCGAGCATGGAAACCGGCAAAATCGACACGGTCGCGAACTTCGCGGCTACACCTGAGCGGGGCGAGAAGTACAACTTCTCCGATCCGTACTACAATTCAAAGGCTGTGCTGGCAACCGGCAAAGACCGGGAAGAAATCTCGTTCGATGAGCTGAAAAAAGGGAAGATTGCCGTAGCTATGGGAACCAACTATCCGAACGTCCTGACAACAGCTTATCCGGACGAAGAGTTTAATTTTGTTACGTACGAATCAGCTGATGTCATCTATAGCGATGTCGGCAGCGGGAAACTGGATGCTTTCGTGCATGGCAGGGAGATCCTCATGGCGCAGATCAATGAAAAAGGCCTGCCGCTCCGTGTGGTTGGCGAACCGTTTGGCGACCAGCCGGTGGCACTGCCGTTCAAAAAGAATGAAGAAGGCGACAAGATGATCGAAGAGGTCAATGGGGCGCTTGAAACACTCCGCGCGGACGGAACGATCTCCGAGCTGTCGGAAAAATGGTACGGCATGGACCTGCTTGAAGACAGCAAGAACTAAGGAAGAAGGGAATCGGACATGACGAACAAACAGATCAATCTCGGGGTTCTGCTTTATGGCCCGGGTGCCCATATGAATTCCTGGAAAGCGCCGGACGTCCCGGCTGACGGCAGCATCAACCTCGAACATTACGTGAACATCACCAAGAAAGCGGAGAATGCCGGCTTTGCGTTCGCGTTTATCGCGGACGGGCTCTATATCGACGAGAAGTCGATCCCGCATTTCCAGAACCGATTCGAGCCGCTGACGCTTTTGTCTGCACTGGCGATGGTTACCTCGAAAATCGGGCTGGTCGGCACGGTCTCGACGACGTACAGCGAGCCGTTCAACATCGCCCGACAGTTCGCGTCTCTCGACAAGCTCAGCGGCGGACGCGCCGGCTGGAACGTCGTGACGTCACCGCTCGAGGGCAGTGCGGAAAACTTCAACCGGGGAAATCACCCGGAACATGCCCTCCGCTATGAGATGGCTGCAGAGTATGTCGATGTCGTCCAGGGACTGTGGGACTCGTGGGAAGACGATGCCTTTGTCCGGGACCGTGAAACCGGCAAGTTCTCCGACTTCTCCAAGATGCACAGGCTCAATCATAAAGGCAAGTTCTTCAAGGCGCAGGGCCCGCTCAACATCGAGCGCTCCGAACAGGGCCAGCCGGTTATCTTCCAGGCAGGCGCCTCGAAGACGGGCAAAAACTTCGCCGCCAAATATGGGGAAGCGATCTTCACGGTCAGCGGACCGATCGAAAAGGCGAAGGCGCAATACCGTGAACTCAAGCAGGCGGCCGTGGATAAAGGACGCCGGGCGGAAGACCTCCTGATCTTCCCGTCACTGTCCCCGATCATCGGCCCGACCGAAGAAGCGGCGGAGCGGAAGTACGAAGAAATCAAGAACCTGCTGTCAGTCGAGGAAGCCCTGACGTTCCTCAGCCGGTACTTTGACCACTTTGACTTCAGCGGATTCCCGCTGGACGAGCCATTCCCGGATATCGGTGACGTAGGCAAAAATGCCTTCCGGTCCACGACCGATGAGATCAAGCGGACGGCGAAGGAAGAAAACCTGACGCTCCGCGAAGTGGCGCTGCGCGTCGCGACTCCGAAAGATCCGTTTTTCGGCTCGTACGAACAGGTGGCCGACCGCATGATCCAGTGGATCGATGAGGAAGCGGCGGACGGCTTCATGCTGAATCTCCAGGTGCTGGGCGGCCAGTACGACGAATTCATTAATCATGTCCTCCCGATCCTCGAAGAGAAGGGATACTACAACCGCGCGGCAAGCGGCGGTACCCTCCGTGAAACGCTCGGCCTGCCGTTCAAGGAAAACCGGTATCAGGATGAGCCGTCCGAGGTTCACTGAAAAGGGCATCCGTCCCTCCAAATAAGAAAGGAAGATGCAACATGTCCAAAGATCTGTCCATTGTCGTCTGGTCCAAGCAAGGCTGCAGCTACTGCGGCGATGTAAAGGATTACCTCGAGAAAAACGGTTATGAATACCGCACAGTCGACGTCACAGAGCACGACGACCGACGGGATATCCTTGAAACCAAATACGGCGTCCGCCATGTGCCGGTCATCGAGATCGGCCGCGGCAACCGGTATGAAGCGGTCACTGAAGTCGGCGTCGAGCACCTGGAAAGCGCGCTCGGCAGGCTGTGAAGGAGGAAGGGGACGGAATGAGCCATATCGTCATCTTGTCGGGTAGCCCTTCAGAGAATTCCCGTTCGGAGAAAATTCTCCGTTATCTTGGAGAGCGGCTGGAACAGCAACAGTTCTCCGTCACACATATTTCAGTCAAGGATGTGCCGGCTGAAGACCTGATGTTCGGCAACTTCAAGAGCCCGGACGTAATCCGCATTGCCGAACAGGTCGGACAGGCGAAGGGCGTCATCGTCGGCACGCCGGTGTACAAGGCGGCCTATTCGGGTGTGCTGAAGGCGCTCATCGATATCATGCCGCAGGACATCCTGGAAGACACGCCCGTGCTCCCGGTCATGACGGGCGGCAGCATGTCCCACCTTCTCGCGCTTGAATCTGCGCTTAAACCGCTGCTGGCCACGCTGAAGGGTGTCAACCTGAAGGGGCTGTACTATATGGACAGCCAGCTCGACAAGTCGGCAGATCAGCCGATCGTCGATGAAGACGCCTTTTTGCGCACGGAAAAACAGCTGGACTACTTTATCCGGAAAGTCGGCCGGGAACAGGCAACGCGCGTATAACTGAACAAAAAAGCATCCCCCCGAGCAGGACCGAATCCTGCTCAGGGGGATTTTTAGTGCTTATTTTACGATGGATACCGTAAGCCCGTCACCGACCGGAATCAGCAGGGACTCCAGCTTCGGATGGTTCGCAACCGTCTTATTGAAGGTTTTCATGATTTCAGTATTCCGGGTGGGCTCTGCGGATTCATCCGCGACGGTGCCGCGCGCGAGGACATTGTCACACACAATCAGCGCGCCGCTTTCGGCGATCCGGATGCAGGCCTCGAGATAGTTTTCGTAGTTTTCCTTATCGGCATCGATAAAGAAAAAGTCGAACGTCTCGCCTCGGCCGGCCAGCTGTTCCAGGCTTTCAAGAGCGGGTCCCGTCATGTAAGTGACCCGGTCGCCGAAGCCGGCTTTGGTGAGATTGCTTTTGGCGAGATTGGCATAGTCCTCGATCAGCTCGAGCGAAGTGAGCGTGCCGCCTTCGGCCATCCCCCTTGCAAGGCAGATGCCGCTGTAGCCGCCGAGCGCGCCGATTTCCAGAACACGCCTGGCTCCGGACATCGTGGCAAGCATCGTCAGCAGTTTTCCCGAAGCGGGCGGGACGGAAATCTGCCGCATATCGTTTTCCTCGATGGAGGCAAGAACGTCATCCAGTTGTGAATCAGGATTGGTAAATATGGATTCAATGTAATCGTTGATCGTTTCCATGGCTCTCTCCTTCGGCTATCATCCTTGTGGAAGTATTCCAGTTACGGTATTCAGATTCCCCGGGACTTTGGCTGTAAAACAAAGAGATGGTTTTATTGAATCTTTGATTTTCCGATTTCTGAAATGGATGGAATCACGCGCCGCCCATGTCATATAGATAAAGGTCGGGCCCGTCCAGCATGAGCAGCTGCGGGCCGCGCGTGGCGACCAGCAATGGTGAGAGTTTCTTTCCGTTGGGCTTCTTGAACCGGAGGCAGCCGCGCCGGACATAGCGCCGGCCTTTTCGTTCGGTAAAGATGAATTGATTGTCCTCATAAAATAGGATTCTGCTGCCGTCTGCCGTTGCGGCCATGGCAGAGGCTCCGTCGATATCAGTCGAATAGTAGACCGTCTGCCCGTCTTGGACGAATCCAACGTCAAAGTCCGTGTAGTAGTGGAATGCCGCCTCGTTGCCGACAGTCGTCATCGCATAGCAATCGGCGATGAACCGGTTACCGGTGCCTTGGTACTCCCATACAATCCGGCCGTCCGGACTCCATTTGACGAGGCCGGACTTTCCGAGCGGGTCTTCCCATCCGTAGTTGCCGAAGATGCCTTCATCGAAGTACCCGCACCAGATGTGGTTGTCCGGTGTAACGGACAGGTGATCGATGCCGTCGCCGAGGCAGAACTGGCGGACAAGCTGTCCGTCCGCCGTGTAGACACGGGCGTTCCGTTCGATGTTGCCGTCTCCGTGATTGCAGGAGCGGGAGCCGCACAGGAGAAGGTGGTTTCCATCATCGATCGTTTCGAAGAAATGGTAGTTCCACTTCTCCCGCGGAAAGTCGGTTACCGTTTTGGCGCCGTTCCGGATAATGACCGCCCTGTAGGCAATCGGGTTCCTGGTGACGGACCGGGGAAAAATCTCCTCGGCGAGAGCGGGGATTTTCTTCGTGAAAAGGAGGCACAGCTCGCCGTCTGCACCGATGGCGATGCTGACCGGAGTGAATCCGTCCATTTCCTCTGAAACTGAGGCGACCGGATGGAGCCGGACGCTTTTGTCCGCCATCAGTCCCTATAGGTGACGGCCGTACCCGTCGCGACGCACATCATCATGCCTTCACGGAGCGTTTCGAAATCAAGGTCGACGCCGATGATGGCGTTTGCGCCGAGGCGCTTTGCACGGTCCTGCATTTCCCGGAGCGCAATCTCACGGCCTTCCGCAAGCTTGTTTTCATAAGCCGAACTGCGGCCGCCGATCACATCCGTCACAGAGGCGAAAATGTCCCGCACCACGTTCGCCCCCATGATCGCTTCTCCAACCACAATCCCGTGATACGTCTCGATCTTCTTGCCTTCCAGAGAATTTGTTGTCGTCACCAGCATGATGAATCCCTCCATTTTCTTGATAGCTGTTGTACGCTTCGGCGGACCGGAACGTTTCATCTTAATAAAATCTTCATGATTTTATGAGGGGAACTTTCACATTTGGAGCGTATGGTGGAAGAAGAAAGCGGCCGGTCTTGTGGGAAATGGTTTGCGTAACAATCAGGCGCATTTGCGTAACATTCACAGCGGCTCCGCCACCATCCGTAAATTTTTTCCTGAATAGGGCGTAAGCCTGAAACGTCCGGCGCTGCCCGACCGTATAGTGTAGTAACGGGATCGGCGGTCCCGGAGCGGAATCGGTCTGGAGACTGAGACGGATTCCCGCCGGAGGCCGTTTTGGAAAAGGAGGGTCCGGTCCACAATGAAGATAACGAATGACAAGGCCGGGCCGGCGTTCCGAAGCGGGCCGGGGCCGGATAACAGGGGGAACATCATCGTGAAGGAGATCTACATCGTACTGACCGATACGGGGACTGTGCTGTCTAAGATCATCCGCCGATATACGGGTTGCCCATTGAACCACGTTTCGATCGCATTCGATGAGCAGCTTGAGGAGATGTACAGCTTCGGCCGCGTGCAGCAGCGCAATCCGTTTTCCGGCGGATTCGTAAAGGAGCGTGCGGGGGAAGGACTTTTAAAAGACGCGCAATGCGCCGTGTTCCGGTTCCGCGTGACGGAGGACGAGCACCGGCGGATCCGCGGACGCATCCTGGAGATCGAACGGGAGCGCCACCGCTACACGTACAACTTCATCGGTCTGATCGGCGTCATCCTCAACCGGGAAATCTGCCGCAAGCGGGCATACTTCTGCTCACAGTTCGTCGTGGCGATGCTGGCAACCGCGGGCATCAAAATCACAGACGAGCCGGCTTGGCGGGCGCAGGCCCGGCATTTCACCCAGTCGAGCCAGCTGGAGCCGGTGTATAAAGGGCCGCTCCGTGAGTACGTGGCACCGGGGAACGTTGTCACCATCAGCCCGCGCCGGGGGATCCGGGCACGCCTGCCGCGTGTGCCGTTCCGGCGGGCGGCGTCTTAAACGAGAAAAGCAATGCGTCCGGTCATTCGGACGTTTTTTCTCTTTATCTGCAAATAAAAACGCTTAGTTGAATTCTAAGCGTTCGACTTTCTATGACCAGCGGACCGGATCACTTCATCAAACACGTCCGCAATCTCGGGATCGAATTGTGTTCCTTTGCCTTTCCGGATCTCATTTAACGCGGTGTTCTGATCGAGTGCATCACGGTATACCCGCTTTGAAGTCATGGCGTCATAGGTGTCTGCCACTGCGACGATTCGGGCAAACAGGGGAATCTCATGGCCTTTCAACCTTTTTGGATATCCCTTCCCGTCAAAGCGCTCATGGTGGTGCAGCACAATATCAAGCACACCGTTTTGAGAGAATTCGCCCACGTGTTTGATCATGTCATAGCCGATGGTCGGGTGGGATTGAATGATTTCATATTCCTCATCCGTCAATCTGCCTTTTTTAAGGAGGATTTGTTCGGGGACACCGATTTTTCCGATGTCGTGAAGCAAGGCACCCTGCCGGATGATGTCGCATTCTTCTTTGGATAGCTCCATTTGCTCAGCGATCAAAAGCGCATATTTCGCGACATTCATGGAGTGGTTCAACGTATAAGGGTCCCTGGAATCCAGCGCGTTGGACAGGGCCGTGGTCAGTTCCAGATTGTCTTCTCTCACCCTCTGGGCGTATCGGATCAGCCCTGCAGAGATGAGGGTAATCAGATAATAGGTCAGAAAATGAAGAAGGTATGCGAGTAAGCCAGAGCCCCCATCCGGGATGAGGAAATACCTGCAGGTGACCACCAGAGCGGTGAGGATAAACAGAACCCGTTTAGGCTTGTCACTATAGCCGATTCCCAAGAAAATCACGGTAAAGATATACAGGATGAAAACTTGGTTGTCAGCTTGCAGAGTAATGCTGTTGATCAGCACACTGAACATCAGCAGCCCCCAAAAACCGAGCCGGGCGCTTTTCGGATTACTTACCCACCTGTTTAATAATCTGCTGGTCATGCTGATCCTCCCCGGAAAAAGGTTCGTTCGTGTTTTCTATGATTCCATCTTCATCCAACACACAATGAAGTTCAAATGAAAACCTCAATCTATTAGGTAAAGTAGCACGTGGTTTCATAGCATTGATCATCAGCAAATTGACCGAGAAGACCCGTTATAATGGGATTAAAGAAACATCGAGAAATGGGGGAGTCCGTTGAAACTGCTGCTGACGTCAAACGGTTTCTACACAGATGAGATCAAGAGGCGGTTTTTGGATTTGCTTGATGCGGACCCCCAATCCTTGGAGGCCGCCATCATCACGACGGCCTCGCCCCAGAAAGAACAAAACCGCTTTGCGAAAAAAGCGGGAAGCGACTTTGAGGAGATGGATTTCCGGAAGGTGGACTGGGTGGATATCGAATCGGAATCACCGGATATCCTTCTGCAGAAAGACGTCATCTATATCAATGGCGGCAATCCTTTCTTTCTGTTGGAGCAAATGAAGAAAAGCGGGGCGGACCGGGTTCTTGCGGAACTGGCTCAGAAGGGCACGGTCATCGTAGGTGTCAGTGCCGGGGCGGTCCTTCTCGGCCCGGATATCAGGGTCGTCCATCACTTTACGCCGCAGTTGAATGCACGGAATATCGATGACTTTTCGGCATTGGGCCTGACTGACAAGCGGATTTTCCCTCACTATGACCGGGAAGACCTGTTCGGGGACGGAACGGGGAAGACGATCGAGGAGCGGATCCGTGAGTTTGAAACGATTGAATCATGCAGCGTCACGAGATTGAACGACGACGGTTATCTGGTGGTGGAAACATTAAAAAGCTCAGGGACGGAGACGCATCCCTGAGCTTTTTTACATGATGATCAAAAAGAAGTTGTGAAACGAGTGAAGGATGATGACGGACCAGAGCGAACCAGTTTTTCTGAAGATCCATCCGAACACCAGACCGACGAAAAGGACGTAGGCATGACTGCCCAAATTAAAGAAAGTCCCCTGGTACAGCCAAATCGGATAGTGGATGACCAGAAACAGAAGCGCCGCGGCCATATTCGCCTTCCAGAAGGAGAGCCGTTTCGCCAATGCCTGGAGAAACAGGCCACGGAAGACGATTTCCTCTGTAAGGCCGACTAGGAGAAAGACGTTAAGGAATCTATCGAACGAGACATTGAAATGAAAACCTCCGCCGTTCAACACATACGCCTGGATGGTGAACCAGAGTCCCAGCAGGGCGGACAAACCAAAGCCCCAAAGGAGCCCCTTCCGGAGATTGGCGGTCAGCTTCAGAAAGTCGGCCGGATCGCTTTTCAGGCGGAACCTGATGAACAGCCAGACCGGAACGATCCAGACCATGATCTTGAGGGCCGCTTTTGCCAATGCTGTCGCTGTTTCCGGAAGTCCGCTCAAATACGGAGGAAGGACGATTTCCCGGAACGACCAGACGGCCAGGAATAGAATGAAATAGATGCCAAGGGTCCTGTAGAAGCTGTCGGTTTTTTCTCCATAGCGCATGCTGTCCATGGCCGCGGTCGCCTCCCATCAGTGATCTGTCCGAACGCTGCTTTTCAGCCGGAAGGCCGGCTTGACTTCCGCCACGAGCACGGCAACCAGGATCAGCGCTGCGCCGAACACCATCCGGCCGGTCATGACGTCGTTGATGAACAGGACGGCCAGCACCGAGCCGAAGAACGATTCCAGTGACAGGATGACGGCTGCCTTTGTTGGTGTCGTGTATCGGAACGCGAGATTCTGGCAGACGTAGGCGATCGTCGTCGAGAAGACGGCAAGATAGACGACTGACCAGATCGCTTCATTGGACGGATTCGACGGGAAGCCGCCCTGGAAAAGGACCGCCACCGTGCTGAGCAGAGCCGCCGTCGCAAACTGGACGATGGTCAGTACCAGGGCGTCCTCTTTTTTAACAAACATATTTGTGTAGAAGATATCGAATGCGAATCCGACCGCGCACAGCAGGGTGAGCAGGTCACCGATATTGATGGTGAACGAGCCCTGCAGCGACAGGAACGCAATCCCGGTGAGCGCAATGACGGAGGCCATCAGCTCATGACGGTCGATCCGCCGCCGGTAAACGAGATATGCGATCACCGGCACGATCACGACGTTCACCGCCGTCAAGAACGCGTTCTTGGAAGGCGTCGTATATTCAAGCCCGACCGTCTGCAGCGCGAACGCCACAAACAGGATCGTACCGAGCACCGCCCCTTTCCAAAGCACCGACTTCGAGATCAGCCGGAGCTTCTTGTAGAAGAGGACCGTGATGATCAGCGTGCCCAGGAGGAACCGCCCCGCCATCACTTCATACGCCGTCAGATGCTCGAGCGCAATCGCCGTCATGACAAACCCGCTTCCCCAGACGATTGCGGTGATCAGAAGCAGGATATCCCCGATATACCGTTTCATGGCCGACCCTCCCCGTCATTTCATTCTTCTAATATATCATGAGGGCAAAGGCTGGGGAGGGCAAAATTGGCTTAATATCCGATGTCAGGACTTATCCACGGTCGAAAGGGAGCAGAAGCCTTCCTTATCCCCGGACTTATCCCGACATTCCACAGCCAAAATCCGATTTTGACATCGAAACCGGGGATAACCCGGATATCCACAACCGATTTATAGGAGTGGGAAGAAGATCTCCACAGGTGTTGGAAATCAAAGACTGCCCTTGTTTTTATGGGCGTCATTTCTGAGAAGGCTCGTGGGCACTAAGAGCTAGTAAGGCGTAACAGCTTTCCTATTTACTCAAGATTGAATACAGACTTTTGTCCGATTAGAGAAACAGGGAATTTCTGAGAGAATTAGTGGCAGTAGAGATTTCCGTTTCCGGGAGTGTGAATCAGTGAAGGTATTGGATGTACAGCAATTTCATGAGGGGTTACATCGGAACATAGAGAAGCTGAACCGCCTGGAAGAAGAGATACAGGGAATTAAACAGGTGGTGGAAGAACTTGTCTTGCTGGAAGATGCTTTAAAGGGAGAAGGCGGTAATGCCATTCGCTCGTTTTACCAGGAATGTCATTTGCCGCTGTTGGATTTCTTTATAAGTTTTAAAAGCCGTTTCGCTGATACTCTCCGGCGTATCGGAGAAGCACTGAATTCATTCGAGCCCGACCGGATGGGAAAGATCAGGCAGGAATTTCTCGAAAGAGAAGTCCAGGCAGGGTTAGAGGAGATTCGAAGGATTACAGGAACCCTTACAGACGAGACGAACAGCATCATGGACAGTGTTGCAGATATTGTTTCTCTTCCTCATCTCGATGACAGTGAAGTACAGGAAGGTGTCAGATCCTCGGAGAGACAGCGCGACTCTACTATTGGAGGACTGATGGAATTCGACCAAAGCCAGACTGCTGCTTTGTCTACTGTTGACATGGATTTGAAGAAGATGGAGCAGTGGATCATTGATGTCGAGAGTATGATGACCGAGGGATTGACAGGCGCAGATTTTCCTGCAGATTCATGGAAAACGGTCACTGCCCGGCATCCGCTGCGACTTTCCTTGACTGCGCACGACGCATCTGTTGATGGACTTTCTAATATGTCAGGATTGAATCGTCCCAACATGGTATCCGGAGCAAACTCCTATCCTGTACCTGTGACCATTGCAGGTGAGACAAATACATACGATCTTTCAGAATCGATACCGGATAAAGATGAAGGGGCAATTAGAGAAAATAGCGTCGGGCAATTCTTAGAAGAAGCCGGGGAAGGCGCGATGAGCGTTGGGAAAGGCATTATGGACTTTTTATTTCTTGAAGATTTAGAGACTCTTGCAGATCCCAAAACATCAAGTGGAGAAAAAGTTCTTGCAGGCGCTTCTCTTTTGCCTGTAGGAAAGCTGTTTAAAGGCATTAAATTGGGTGGAGAACTTTTGGGGATTAGCGATGCGGCAGATGGAATGGGACGCGCAGCAAAAAGTATAAAAAGTGCTGCTAAGACTGAAAAAATAAAAGAGATTGAGAAAAAATATGATCAACCAGATGCTGTATCCAAAGAGGAATTATTAACAAAACCCAAGAATTCACCTAATCCAAGGAAGTGGATTGAGAAAGGTGGGCGTGTGTATATTGATAAAAATGGAACATGGATTTATCAGCATCCTGATGGCCACTTTGTTAGATATCCTAATGGATTTCCCGACTTTAAAGAGGCTGGATTTGTAAAGCAAGAGGTTAATATAGGAAGATTTGAAAGCTATAATACCGATTTCAAAAGAGCTGATGAGTTGGCACCAAATGGCCCTAGAGATGCGAAAAATAATACTTGGCACCATCATCAAGATGGTAAAACTATGCAAGAGATTAATAAGGAAATTCACAAAGAATATACCCATAGAGGCGGCATGGCTCTCAAAAAACGAAATTAAGGAGATTATTATGACTATTCAAAAGTTCGGTAGTGCAACGCTGCAGGAAATCAATGAAATTGAAGAACAGTATAAAGTAAAACTGCCAAATGATTATGTGGAATTTTTGCAGGAATTCAATGGTGGCGTTATAGAAAAAAATGATGAAAACAAAGTTTTTATAAAGGACACCTCTGCATATATTCATGTTGACGTGTTGTATGGGTTACAAACTGGTAGTAGAACATCTGACATTGAAACCTGGATGAACAAGTTTGAGGATGATTTACTGGAACATGCGATGATCATCGGTGACGACTTGATGCAGGGGTTCATTGTTCTGATTTGCGAGGGCGAATTTGAGGGCGTTTATTACTGGGATGACTCTTATCAATTTGATGATTCTACGGATGAAGAGAATACCTATTGGATTGCAGATAGTTTCAGTTCGTTTGTAAAACAACTTATATAAAACGGGATAGTTAGGATCACGTTGAAGAGGGATTATGGCTCTGGGAGAGATATTATTGGGCAAGACATTTGAGGATTACCTTTCTGAAGCACAGACCGATATGGTTGCAGTGTGTTTGGAGTATGTAGAGGGGAAAGCAGATGACATCTATATTTACGGTTCTTATGAGCCTAAGATGTACGCATTTAACGTTTTCTATAGGATTAATGGTAAGGTAGTACGTAAACATCAATTAAACGAGGCAGTAGAATCATCTCAAAACCCAAAAGCACATGAGTATGATATTTCAAGGGAAAGAATGAGTGCATTAACAAGGATAGGGATGGATAACTTAGAATTAATTCATGATAAGTGTCAGGAATTTAATAGAGATATGCCGACAGAACTTAAATTACATTATGATATAAAGCAAAACAAACTCGAAGGTAACTATCGATACGATTTTGTTTATTCAAATGATGACGAGTTACTTCCTGCAGATATTTTTAATGTATGGTTTGAAGAAGTGAAAAACCAAGAAAACTGAGCGAAAAGGAACCCGCGGGAGCGTCCCTGCGGGTTTCTCGCCTATTATTCAGCACGACAGGAAGAAAAGGCCCAATGAAGAGCCAAGTCTTCTCTTAAAGGTGAGGGTAATGCATTTTTTGTGATGAGGGTGTGTTCAGGGTGAAGAAATTCGAAGATCATCTCGCTGAAATACAGGACAGACATGGTCGCTGTATGTCTGGAGTATGTTGAAAATCGACCGGATGACATATATATCTACTGTTCTTATGAGCCAGAAATGTATTCTTTTGATGTTTTCTTTAGGATCAATGGCAAGACTGTCCGGAAAAACAAATTGAACGATGCCGTTTCAAATGAACAGTATGATGTAGAACTCGATCGGCAGAGGGCGTTATTACACAACGGAAATGAGAACTTAAAACAAATTCATGCTAAGTGTAAGGAATTTGGTAGAGACATGCCAACGGAGATCAAGTTGCACTATGATGTGAAGAAAAACAAACTGGAAGGCAGTTATAACTATGAGCTGGTTTATTCAAATGATAATGAGCGACTGCCTGATCATATCTTCGGTGCCTGGTTCAATGAAGTGAAAAGTCATGAAGAATAAATAAGTCTACCCTGCAAGAACGTTTTCCAGTGGGGGGCACTCAGGTTATCTATGTGCGACAGGTGGAGTCCGCCTTTTTCTCCACTGTTAGTGAGGAATGAATGGCTATGGGGGACAGATGGAATGAATATAGAGGAATTATCCGACTTTATTAAGAAAAACATAGACGATGATGACTTTACCGGCGGAGTAAATGATAAGCAGATTGAATATATTCAAGAGACTTTGGATATCCGATTGCCTAAAAGTTATAAGTGGTTTTTAGCTAATCATGGATCAGGCGGTTTGTTTGGTGTTGCTATTTTAGGAGTGGCTAAGTCAAATATAGCTCCCGTTCTAAATGCAACAAAGAGTTATAGGGAAATAGGAATGAATCATGACTTAGTTGTGATCGATGACATCGGTGAATACGCGTATTGTTTGGATACAAGCAGAATGAAGAACGGTGAGTGTCCGGTAATTGCATGGAATCGACAAGGTGGACTGGATGACTTCGATACTGCGAAGAACTTCTATGAATTCTTGTTACAAAGGTTAATGGATGCAAAAGAAGCTTGGGAAGAAGATTTTTGATTCCAGTGGAGGGCTAAGTCGTGAGTAACATATTTGAAGATCATCTTTCCGAATTACAAACAGACATGGTCGACGTTTGTCTGGAGTATGCGGATAATAAGGCAGAACGACTATTTGTTTATGCCTCGTACGAACCTAACATGTATGCCTTTGATGTCTTCTATAAAATTAACGGGCAGTTTGTTCACAGGGATCAATTAAATCATCTGTTCAAAAATCTGGTCTGCAAAGTCACGAATACGATTTTTCCGATACAAGGCAGTTGGCCATGCTGAAAAATCGGCCGTGAGATTTTAAAAAAGATACGTAATAAATGTGAAGAATATAATAGAGAAATGCCAACGGAAATTAAACTAGATTATGATGTGAAGAAGAATCAACTTAAAGGACAATATAAATATGGTTTAATCTATTCCCATGATGGTGAACTATTCACAAAATCAAAGTCGAAAAGAAGTAATCCATTATGATGTATCAGATGAACGCCAAAGATTACTTTTGAAGATCGGAAAAGAGGATTTAAAGAAGATTCATGAATTGTGCCGGGAATACAATATGGACTGTCCAACAGAAATCAAACTGCATTATGATGTTAAGGAAAACAAACTCTCATCAAAGTACAAATACGATCTCATTTATTCCAATGATGAAGAGTTACTTCCAAGCCACATTTTTGATGCCTGGTTTGAAGAAGTGAGGAGCCAAGATAACTGAGTAAAACCCGCAGGGACTCCTTCCTGCGGGTTTATCGCCTATTCCTCAGGCTTGGACTCATTACCAGTGTGCTTGAAGTTTATTTCCATCTGGGTCGTAAAAGTGGAAGAAGGCATGGCCGTGATCTTCTTTAATATCCTCGACCTTCACTTGATGATCAATTAAGTGTTGATGGAAATTGGATAATTCCGGACTTGTAAAGCCGATGCTGAATTCTGGTTCATGGTCAATTGTGAAGTGTGCATATGTTTCATCTTCGGTAGGAACTATGATCAGGAGGAAAGGTCCTTCATTTACTTTTATAATTGCACGTTCATCCGTAGTGTTTAGTAACTGAAGCCCTAATACATCACTATACCATCGTGCGGACAGTTCTAAATCTTTTACAGGAATTCTAATGTAATGTACCTGTTCAATAAATGATAGACCCATAGCCTTCTCTCCTTTACTACAGCCGGATATCATATTAGTTCCATTTCTATATACCTTGTCCCTTTAACGGAACAATAAATTTCCTATGATCGGCTTTAAGGATGGTGAACTCATGAGAACCTTTAAATCTAAACTCGTTACCCTTTTATGTACAGCGATATTTGGTGCCGTTTATTTTGCTGTCATTCTATTTCCTCCAGTAGAGAATTTTATTACGGTTATTTATTACACTTGCATGATGTACCCGGTCATATTGTTATATATGTCACCGGGCATTCCGGTTTCATATCTGGTCGATTTCATTAAAAAACGTACAGGCAAGACACATCTTCTTTATTCGGCCGGAATGTACCTGGTGATAAGTTTTATCCTTTTCTATGTGCCCTTCATATTGATTCAAAAGGGAACTTCCGTTCATGCGATGTTTTACTTTTTAGTGATCCCTTTCATTTATGGTGTTTTGGAGCTCCCCATTAGAAAGAAGCTATCAATTGTTTAACCCGCAGGGAAGTTTCTCTGCGGTGGACATGCGAAATCAATTTTTCTCATTGGTTGAAGCCTTTTTGTTTCTTATATATCTATATATATTAATAGCCACATTGATAGGGAGAGTTATTGCAAGTGCTAGTACAAATGATGCAGTTTGAGGGAGAAACATTTGTGGGCCAAAGAAAAAGTTCAAGATTGCAACCACTCCCAATGCACCTAAAGCAACTAAAGTATATGACCAATAATATGTCCAACCCGTCTTTTTGTTATGTTCTATGTTAACAATGCCCCCTTTTTCTAGAAGATTAATGAATTCGCTCTGGCTAAATCAATTATTTCTCGCAAGTTCCAAATTTTATCTATTCCATTTATTATACTGAAGAAAATTGGATTTAAAACCCGCAGGGACACCTCCCTGCGGGTTTGATAGGATTAGGAGAAGAATGATGTGGTTGACGGGAGGAGGCAAGCAGATGGAGGAGTTTCCGGTGGCAATGAAGTTCCCCCATCCTTGGCGGTCTTATCAAGAAGAGGTGTTGTCGGAACTTGATCAGCACTTGGAAAACGGGCATCTCCATCTGGTCGCGCCGCCGGGTTCGGGGAAGACGGTGCTGGGGCTGGAGGTGATGCGTCGGATCGGCAGGCGGACGCTGATTGTCGCGCCGACGATTGCACTTCGGGAGCAGTGGGCAGACCGGCTCACCGACCTGTTCCTGGAGGGGGTGCGGCCGGACTGGCTGTCGTCCGATCTTTCGTCGCCAGGATTTGTGACGGTGACCACGTATCAGTCGCTTCACGCGCTGTTCAAATCCGGCGGGGAAGGGCCGCTGCTCGCCGAAGGTTTCGGGACGATTGTGTTGGACGAGGCGCATCACCTGCGGACTTCCTGGTGGAAGACGATGATGGACATCAAGGAGGGGCTGGGAAACCCGGCGGTTGTTGCGCTGACCGCGACGCCTCCTTATGACGAGTCACCTGCCGGCTGGCAGCGGTACGTTTCGCTGTGCGGACCGATCGATCTCGAAATCCCGGTCGCCTCGCTCGTGAAGGCGGGCGACTTGTGTCCGCACCAGGATTATATCCGCTTCACCGTCCCGTCGGCTGATGAGCTCTCGGAGATTTTGGCGTTCCGGGAACGGACGGATGAATTCCTGGATGAGCTGCGGGAAGACGGGGAATTCATCCGCTATCTCGAGCAGCACCGGTGGATTGTTCAGACGGAGGCCCATGTCGAAGAGATCCTCGGGATGCCCGGGGTATTTTCGGCGATGCTGATGGTGCTGAAGGAAAGCGGTTCGGAGGCATACCGGGAGGCGCTGCTGCTGATCGGCATGCCGGAGGAGACGATGCCGGCGCTTGACCGGAGCTGGATGGAGGAGCTGCTGACGGGGCTGTTGTTCAGGCTGGGGGACGAAGAAAAGGAAACGGTTAAACGTCTGCGCAAAAGGCTGTCCCGGATCGGGGCCATCCACCGGCGCTCCGTTTACCTGACGTCCACGCCGGCGATCAGCCGCGCGCTTGTCCAGAGCCAATCGAAACTCAACGCGGTTGCGGAAACCGTCCGTCTTGAAAAAGAGATCTTGGGTGACCGGCTGCGCATGGTCATCCTGACCGATTACATACGGGCGGATGACATGCCGTCAGCGCCCGGCGATGAAAAGCCGTTGACCCGGATCGGCGCGGTTCCGGTGTTCGAGATGCTGCGGCGGGAGTTGGGAAGCCGGGTTAGGCCGGCTATTCTCACAGGATCGATTGCAGTCGTTCCGGCAACGGCCTCACCAAGGCTGGAAGGGGCGGTTCCGCTCCCGCATGATCCGTCGTTCGTGCGGATCCCCGTGAATGATGCGAACCGGCAGGGGATGGTCGCTACTGTCACTGAGCTTCTTGAAAAAGGGGAAATCGACGTGCTCACCGGGACGGCCGCGCTTCTCGGCGAGGGCTGGGACGCACCGTGTGTGAACTCGCTTGTCATGGCGTCCTGTGTCGGTTCGTACA
The DNA here is from genome assembly GCF_000348905.1 of Bhargavaea cecembensis DSE10. Taxonomy (GTDB): domain Bacteria; phylum Bacillota; class Bacilli; order Bacillales_A; family Planococcaceae; genus Bhargavaea; species Bhargavaea cecembensis. The sequence continues at coordinate 88,364 of NZ_AOFT01000003.1, read as the reverse complement.
TGCTGTCCAACCAGATGCGCGGCCGGGCGATCCGACGCAATCCGGCAGACCCGGACAAGACGGCGTCAATCTGGCATCTCGTCACCGTCGACCGCGACGCGGAGGACGGCGGCGATGACTGGCGTTCGCTCGTCCGCCGGTTCCGCTCGCTTGCGGGTCCGGGGGCGGAGCGGGATGTGATTGAGACGGGCATCGGCCGGCTAGTAGTCGGGGAGCCTCCTTTTTCAATGGAGGAGATCGATCGGCTGGACGGTGAAATGGAGCGAAGGGCCCGTTCAAGGGACAACCTCGGGGAGCGCTGGATGCGGGCAGTTGATTCCGGCAGCCGGATGGTGGAGGAGGCGGTCCTGCCGAGCCGATCGGTTCCGAGACCGTTTTATCTCGACAATACGCTGAAGGGGCTTTTGTATGTGGCGGGATTTACCGCCGCCGGAGCGGCATGGGACGCGGGGGGCTGGATCCGCCGGCTGACCGTTACGCCGTTCGGCGAATCAACCCTTTGGGGCGGGCTTGCCGGGCTTGCGGTCGCCGCACCGTCATTCTGGCATGCGGGCAGGCTGTACATGCGGCATCCGTCCGTCGAGTCGAGTTTGAAGGAGATTGCCGAAGCGCTCTATACCGCGATGCACCGGAGCGGGATGCTGGACGGGCCGGCAGAAGAGGGAGCCATCCGGGTCACCGATGGACGGGCAGGGCTATTACACATGCTGGCTCACGGTGGGCACGACCCGTGAAAAGACCCGGTTTATGAACGCACTCGCCGAACTGCTCGGGCCGATTGAGAATCCGCGCTATCTGATCGTGAGGCGATCCCGCGGATTCGGAAAGCGGTTAGACATCCATGCCGTGCCTGAAGAACTTGGACGGAAAAAGGAGACCGCGGAGACTTTCCTGGAAGAATGGAAAAAGCGTGTCGGCCGGGCCGAGCTGATCTACACGCGAACACCCGAAGGCAGGACGCAGCTGCTTAAAGCCAGGATGCGTGCGCTGTCCGCGGCATTCGTCCCGGAACCCGAGCGCATCAGCGGATGGCGCTAAAGTTATCCACCGTTAAGCGGAGGTCTGGGCACACAAATCATCGGGCTTATCCCCGTCCTCCACAGAAAAGTCCGACTTTTGCACGGGGATCCGGGGATAACCCGCTTATCCACAGGCTGTTTCGGAGAGAACAGAGGACTTCTCCACAAATGGACGCAAGGACCAACAGGCCTTGCGTCCATTTCTTTGCGTGGCTCTATTTCGTCATCCCTGCCCTCAATCTCATCATTCACTCCGCCAATTTCGTCATACGGCTCCCCGGTTTCGTCATTCGCCCATCCCCTCCCCTGAAGATATTTCCGCCGAAGCGCGTTTTCTTCGGGATGAAGGGGAATACGGAAAGTAACCTGCAGGAGGAGGGATGCGGATGGATACTGAGCAGCAGCGGTTTTCGGATATGAAGCGGCGCGTTTATAAAATCGTCCTGCCTGTACTGGTGGGCTTGCTCGGATTAAGTCTGTTTCTTTCAGAGAATGAGGGGCTGCTCCTGATGATCAACCTGATTTTGCTGGTCGGCATGCTGTTCGCCTGGCTCCTCCTGTCGACGAAACTTTCGTTGCGTGTCATTGAATGGTTCCTGCTTGCCCTTGCCGGCGCCTACCTGCTTACGATGGTGATTCAGGGAATCTACACGCAGATGCTGGAATACGGGGATTCCTCGCTAGGTGACTTTATCATCTGGATGCCGCTGATCGCCCTGCTGATGTTCCTGCTGTTTGACCGGCTTCCTGCCCTGCTCGCAAATTTGGCCCTTTTCGTTGTTCTGCTGATCCCGTCTGTGCCGGCCTTCCCGCACCTTCATTCGGAGCAGGTCGAGTCACTGATCCTGTTTTACACGGGGATTGCGGTCTATACGGGTCTTGCTTATTTCCTTCACCAGCTGTACAGAAGGCGCGCCGAACAAAACGCCATGCTGCGCTTTGCCTACATGGACGCGCTTACGGGGATTGCGAACCGGCACCGGATCGACAACTGGCTGAGGAAAAAGGTCGAGCTGGGGGAGCAGACCGGGCAACTCTTTTCGGTTCTCTTTTTCGACCTTGATCATTTCAAGGACATTAATGACGTCTATGGGCACAAAACGGGTGATGATGTTCTGCGGCAGTTGGCGAAAGTGGTCCAGGGGGAACTGGACCACGGCGACCTGTTTGGCCGTTGGGGCGGGGAGGAGTTCATTATCCTCACCGACACGGGCGAGCAGGAGTCCTTCCTGCTTGCGGAGCGGCTGCGCAAGGCGGTGGGGGAACACGACTTCGGGATTGCGGGCAGGGTGACCGCCAGTTTCGGACTGTCCGTCAACCGGCCGGGCGATACCGCGGAATCGGTCGTTCTCCGGGCGGACGAGCGCATGTATCAATCCAAGCAGGCCGGCCGAAACCGGGTGACCGGACGGACGATGGTGAGCGGGGACGACTGAACAGACAGGCGGAACCCGACTTGGAAGGAGGGAGCATGATGGGCAGTGACCAAAAGCAGTTCGAGGAGCAGAAGCGGCGCGTCTACCTGTTTGTCCTGCCGATCATCGCTGCATCCCTCGCGCTGAATCTTCTGATTACGGAGGATATCCGTCTGGTTCAGCTGATCAAGTTTGTCCTGCTGATTGCGATCATCGGCTGCTGGGGGCTTCTCTGGACCCGATGGCCGCTTATTGTGGCGGAAATCCTGATTCTCGGAGTCTCGCTGGTTTATCTGCTAGCTGCGATTCTAAGCTCGCTGTTTGTCCATATGCTGGAACAGGGCCAGCTGCAGCTCGGGAATTTCATCCTTTACGTTCCGTTTATCGTTGTCCTGAGTTTTCTCATTCTCGAGCGGAAGCAGGCGGTCATGGCCTGCTTTACGCTCCTTCTCCTCATGATCGCGCCGGCCATCCCGGTGTGGGGCAGCCTTGCCAGCAGCCAGGTTCATTCGCTGATCACGCTGTATGTCAGCCTGTTTGTCTACACGTTCCTGGCGTATTTTTTACATATCCTCTACAGGAGGCGGGCTGAGCAGCGGGCGATTGCCCGCTTTGCCTATATCGATGCCCTCACCGGGGCGGCGAACCGATACCGGATCGACGAATGGCTGGCGGAAAAGGTGGAAAAGGCGGACCGGGAAGGTACCGATTTCTCGATCATCCTTTTTGACATGGACCACTTCAAGCGTGTGAATGATGAGCACGGCCATAAAACCGGAGACGATGTGCTGCGGCAAATGGCCGACCTCGTCCGTTCGGAACTTGGGCCAGGCGATCTGTTCGGCCGGTGGGGCGGCGAGGAATTCATCATCATCACGAACGAGGAGATTCCGGGTGCAATGGAACTTGCGGAGCGCCTCCGGGAAGCGATCGGCTCCCATGATTTTGGGAAAGCCGGCAACGTGACCGCAAGCTTCGGTGTTGCGGGTGAGCTGCCGGGGGACACGCCGGAGCGACTGTTGAACCGGGCTGATGAACGGATGTACCATTCCAAGCGGACGGGCCGGAACCGGGTGACCGGAGAGACGGCAGCAGAGTGAAAAGACGTAAAATGTCTTTGTAAGCATTTATTAATGTTCGTCTTTCGGTTATAATTGTGTCAGATCAGCCGAAAGAGGTGGACTGTGTGAAGCGGATTTACGAAGGCAAGACAAAGGATGTCTACGAGCTGGAGGACGGGACGATCCAGCTGAAGTTCAAGGATGACGTGACCGGGGAGGATGGTGTATTCGACCCCGGCGCCAACACGGTCGGCCTGACAATAGAGGGTGCCGGGCGCGCCGGCCTCCGCATGACGGAATACTTTTTCGGGAAGCTGGCAGAGGCCGGCATTCCGACACACTTTATCGGAGCGGATGTTGACCGCCAGACGATGAACGTCCGGAAGGCGGACGTGTTCGGCAAGGGACTGGAAGTCATCTGCCGCTATCGCGCAGTCGGAAGCTTCCTGCGCCGCTACGGAGCCTATGCGGAAGAAGGACAGCCGCTTGACGCATTCGTCGAAGTGACGATCAAGGACGACGAGCGCCAGGACCCGCCGATCAGCAAAGATGCCCTTGTTGGGCTCGGCATCCTGGACGCCGGAGAGTATGACACACTTAAAGAACTGACCAAACAGATCTCCGGAGTCGTGAAGGACGAACTCGCTGCACGCGGCCTGGAGCTGTATGACATCAAGCTTGAATTCGGCCGCGACGCAGAAACCGGCGAGGTCCTCCTGATCGATGAGATCTCCGGCGGCAACATGCGTGTCTACAAAGACGGAGAATATATCGAACCTCTGAAGCTCGAACAGCTGCTGTTCGGGTGAGAAACAACAAAGAAGCACCTGCCCGGAAATGGGCAGGTGCTTTATATTGGATGGGTCACATCGCCGGGATCCGTCAAAGATGCGGATCCGTCCCGAACTTCTCCTCCAGGCGGCGTAGGCAGTCCCCGAATTCCGGATAGGGACGGAAAACGGCGAGGACGCCCCGTATTGCGGTGACATCGGCACTTGGTCCTGCATCGGCCTGTGTCCCCAGAAAGTCGAGGCTCGATGACAGGTACTGGGCGGTCGCGCGGGGAAGCGCCAGGCCGGACAGGATGGTGCGCATCACATCAATGACGCCTGCCGCATCCGTCTCCTCCTCGCCTTCCGGGAAAAAGGAGAACAGTGTCCGCACCGTCTCGTCGTCAAGAAGCGGCCGGTAGGTTCCGGCAAGAAACTCCTCTGCCGCCTGGCCGGTCATCCGGACGATGAGTTCCGCCAGCGCCTCCGGATAAAGGGCCTGGGGATTCGAGATGAACTGCTGCATATAGTTGTTTTTGATGCCTTCCGTGATGACGGAGATGTCGTGGATAAATGGGCGGATCGCCTGGCCGTACATCGCGATAAGCTGTTCCCGGTACCATTCGGCCTGTGACACCCGGAGTTCTTCGATAAAGCGGATCAGTTCCGGATTCAGGCTGTAGGCCTGGTCACGGACAACCATCGCGATAAAGTCGGTGTGACGCTGAATCTGGGAGATCTGGACCTCGGTCTGGCGCAGGAAGTTCTCCTTGGCGGACTGCGCGGGGTCGACGGCATTCTCCATTTCCTCCTGGATCAGTGAGGTGTAATACCTGAAGATCTCCACTTGGAGAGCATCCTTTGATTTGAAGTGTAGATAGAAGGCGCCTTTTGAAATTCCGGCATGGGCGGCAATCTCCTGGATCGAGGTGCCGTGGAACCCCTTTTCCGTGAAAAGGGCGATTGCCGCCTCGATGATGCGCTTCTTGGTTTCGTTCATGGGCTTGGTCCTCCTTTGACCGGACGGTCAGTGACTCCAGTATAGCAGAATAAAAATGGATAAAGTGTGACAACTGGCTCATATGATTGTATCCGGCTGGTGTTTCCTTTATCCTAATAGAGGTAAACTGACCGGTCAGTCACAGGAACGGAGGAAAGCAGGCTTGAAAAAGATCATCAACTTTTCCATCAACAATAAGTTCGCCATCTGGCTTCTGACGATCATGGCCATTGCGGCGGGGATCTATTCCGCTGCCACCATGAAGCAGGAGTCGATGCCGGACATCACGGTACCGGTCGTATCGGTCATGACCGTTTATCCGGGTGCATCCCCGGATGAGGTCGCCGATTCGGTCACCGTCCCGGTTGAGCAGAGTTTAAGGAACGTCGAGGGCGTGAAGTCGATTCTCTCGTCCTCGATGGAAAACATCTCATCCATCCAGCTCGAATTTGACTTCGAGAAGGATATGGACCGGGCGGTCACGGAAGTGGAGGGCGTCCTAAAAAACGTTTCGCTTCCGGATGACGCACAGGATCCGGCCATCTCCCGGATCAGCATCAATGCCTTCCCGGTCGTCGCCCTCAGCATCACGGGCAACGGCCAGGACCTCGATGAACTGACGGAAATCGCCGTCAAGGACATCGTCCCGGCGATGGAAGAAGTCGAAGGGGTCGGGAACGTCCAGGCAAGCGGGCAAAAGTCGAAAGAAGTCCAGCTCGACTTTGACGACGAGGCGCTTGCCGCTGCGGGCCTTGACCGCGAAACGGTCACGGGCATCATCCAAGGTTCCAACATTGCCTTCCCGCTCGGGCTGAACCAGCTTGACGGTTCCATGAAGAACGTCGTCATCGACGGATCGATTGCTTCCCTCGAAGCACTCGAGAACCTGCAGATTCCGGCAGTGCCTTCGCAGGGTGCCGGCCAGCCAGGTGCCGGCGCTGCCCAGGCCGGACAGGGTGCCGATGCGGGCCAGGCCGCTCCGGGAGCAGGCGCCATGCCGCCGGCGGCCATGACCGGCCTGCCGACGGTCGCACTTTCGGATGTGGCAACAATTGAGGTCATCAACGAATCCGAGTCGATCTCCCGTACGAACGGGGAGGATTCGATCGGCGTCCAAATCGTCAAGAGCCCGGATGCCAACACGGTCGATGTCGTCAACGGAGTCAAAGATGAAGCGAAAAAGCTTGAAGAAGATTATGGTGTCGACATCGCCATCACGTTTGACCAGGGTGAGCCGATTGAACAGTCGGTCGAAACGATGCTGTCGAAGGCATTGTTCGGTGCGCTGTTTGCAATCATCATCATCCTGCTGTTCCTGAGAAGCATCAAGACTACATTCATCGCGGTCATTTCGATCCCGCTGTCGCTTCTCATTGCGCTGCTTGTCCTGAATTCGATGGACATCACGCTCAACATCATGACGCTCGGCGCGCTCACCGTCGCGATCGGGCGGGTCATCGACGACTCGATTGTCGTCGTCGAAAACATCTACCGCAGGATGCACCTGCCGGATGAACCGCTGAAAGGCAAGAAACTGATCCTTGAGGCGACGAAGGAAATGTTTGTCCCGATCGCGTCCTCGACGATCGTAACCATCGCAGTCTTCCTGCCGCTCGCACTCGTCTCCGGCCAGGTCGGCGAGCTGTTCCTGCCGTTCGCACTGGCAGTCGTGTTCGCGCTGCTTGCATCCCTTCTCGTCGCGATCACCGTCGTGCCGATGCTGTCACACTCGCTGTTCAAAAAGCAGCTTTACGGCAGCAAGACCGGCGTCGCCCGCAAGACCGAGAAGCCCGGACGCCTCGCGCAGTGGTATGCGGGTGTCCTGGAATGGGCGCTCAATCATAAATGGATCACGGCCGGAATCTCGGTCCTGCTCCTGGCGGCGAGCTTCCTGCTCGTTCCGCTGATCGGTGTCACGTTCATTCCTGAAGAAGAACAGAAAGTGGTCATGGCGACCTACAATCCGGAGGCCGGCCAGCCGAAGGAAGAAACGCTTGAAATCGTCTCCCGCGCCGAAGAGCTCCTGGAAGAGCGGAAGGGCGTCACGTCCTACCAGTTCTCCATCGAGGAAGCCGGCGGAATGGGCATGATGATGGGCGGCGGCGCCAACTCTGCCCTGTTCTTCATCGAGTATGATTCCGACTTCGAGAACTTCTCGGAAGAGCCGAAAAAGCTCGTGGAGTCACTAAATAAAGAATCCGGAAAAGGCGAATGGGGCTCGATGGATTTCACGTCCATGAGCGGCGGCTTCGAACTGTTCGTCTACGCGGACAACGAAGACGACCTGAAAGCCTCATCCGATCAGGTTGAGAAAATCCTGAACAACACGGACGGCCTGGAAGCGGTTGAAAGCGACCTGACGGAAGCGTACGACCAGTACACCTTCGTCACCGACCAGCAGCGCCTTGCCGAACTCGGCCTGACCACTGCACAGATCGGCATGGCGCTGAACGAAGGCAATCAGGGAGCGGCCCTCACCTCCGTGAAACATGAGGGGGACACGCTCGATGTCTTTGTTGCCGTTGAAGAAAAGGAATTCGGCACGTTCGATGCGCTTGAATCGACCGAAATTCCGACCGCGCTCGGCGGTACGGTCCAGCTCGGCGAAATCGCCGAAGTCGAGGAAGGCGAAGCACCGACGACGGTGACCCGCCGGAACGGCAAGCTGTACACGACCGTCTCCGCGGAAGTGACCGGCAAGGACTCCACGGCGATCTCCCGCGAGGTTCAGGAAGAAGTGGACGGATTGGATCTTCCGGCAGGTGCTACGGTCGAATTCGGCGGCATCACCGAACAGATCAATGAGTCGTTCTCGCAGCTTGGCCTCGCCATGCTCGCGGCGATCGCGATCGTCTACTTTGTCCTCGTCGTGACATTTGGCGGCGCACTGGCACCATTCGCGATCCTGTTCTCGCTGCCATTCGCGCTCATCGGAAGCTTCGTGGCGCTGTGGATCGCGGATGAACCGATCTCGGTGTCCGTCATGATCGGCGCGCTCATGCTGATCGGAATCGTCGTCACCAACGCAATCGTTCTCATCGACCGCGTCATCCACAAGGAAAACGAAGGCGAAACAACGCGCCAGGCACTGCTTGAAGCCGGCGCCACCCGTCTCCGCCCGATCCTGATGACCGCGCTCGCAACCGTCTTCGCCCTGATCCCGCTCGCCATCGGAGCAGAGGGCGGCGGCATGATCTCCAAAGGACTCGGCATCACCGTCATCGGCGGCCTCGTCAGCTCCACCCTGCTGACGCTGCTCATCGTGCCGATTGTATACGAAGTCCTCGCGAAATTCCGCAAAAAGCCAATGGTTGAACCGGAATAAGCTTTTGGAAGCACCTGTCCCTTTTTGGGGCGGGTGCTTTTTGATTTTGGGGCGTGGAGTTGCCGCATGGGTCGTGGAGTTGCCACATGGGGTGCGGATTTACCACATAGGGCGCCGCCATACTCCAAGCGTGCGTCCCATACTCCGAATGGTGCCGCGATACTCCAAACGTGCGCCCCATACTCCGAATGGTGCCGCCATACTCCAAACGTGCGCCCCATACTCCGAATGGCGCTGCCATACTCCAAACGTGCAACTCATACTCCAAATGGTGCCGCCATACTCCCAAAGTGTGTCCCATACTCCAAATGGCGCCGCCATACTCCAAACGTGCGTCCCATACTCCGAATGACGCCGCCATACTCCAAATGGCGCCGCCATACTCCAACTTCCACCCCATGCCCCGGAATTCGACTGCCGCGGTCGCCGCAGTGCCCAACCGATGAATACCTTTTCCGCGCCTTGACCATCCTCCAAAGGAAGGAGGATGATTGAAATGAAGAAATGGATATACGGAGCGGCTGCAGCAGCTGTGGTCCTTTCCGGATGCGGGATGCAGATGGGGAAGGAAGAGAAGATTCCGGTGATGAGCGAGGGGGTGACCAGCGCCATTGAATCGGACCTGATTAATGCCGAAGGGGAGACGGTCGGAACGATCCTCCTCACGGGTGACAAGCAGGGGACCGGCATCCGCATTACCGCGGAGGGGCTCGAACCCGGAACCAAGGCGATCCATGTCCACGAAAAGGGTGAGTGCACGCCGCCTGATTTCGAGTCCAGCGGCGCCCACTTGAATCCGGAAAAGAAGGAGCATGGTTTTGAGAACCCGAAAGGCTTCCACGCCGGCGATCTGCCGAACATCGAAGTCGATGCGGATGGCAATGTCGACCTCGAGACAGTTTCCCAGTACATCTCCCTTAGGGAAGGCCACCCTGGCTATTTGCTGGATGAAGACGGCAGCGCAGTCGTCGTCCATGAAGGGCCGGATGACTACAAGACGGACCCTGCAGGAAAATCGGGCGCCCGCATCGCGTGTGCGGCATTCAATAAGAAGTGAGGAAGACCCGCTGCCCAAACAGCGGGTCTTCTTTATGCGAGTGCGCTGAAAATCATCCCGAGTGCATAGAAATCGATGGCGAGTGGTGCGCAAAACTGGGCGAGTGCCTCGAAATGCCTCTCGATTGCACTTATTCGCAAAAAAAGCCCGCACGCTGAAAGCATGCGGGCCCTTAAACTCATTTAAACAGGAAGTTCTCCGTGTAGTATGGCTGGTCTTCTTCGTTGAAGGCGACACCCACGCCGAGCATGCGGAAGTCCTCATTCAGGATGTTTTTCCGGTGGCCGAGCGAGTTCATGAGGCCTTCGTGGGCGAAGATGCTGCTCGGCTGGCCGTAGGCGAGGTTCTCTCCGGCGCCGCGGAACTGGATGCCGTCTTCCGCCATGCGGTCAAACGGCGACTGGCCCTGCTGGTTTTCATGGGCGAAGTAGTCATTCACCGCCATGTCCTCGCTGTGCCTGACGGCAGTGGAGGCGGTGCGCCCGTCCCAGTCGAGGACGCCGTAGCCGTGCGCCACTCGTGCGGCATTCGTCAGGTCGAACAGCTGGCGCTCAAAGCCTTCTTTCAGGTCCGTATCGGCAGCACCGTACAGTGCATCTTGCGAATGCTCCAGTTCCTTTTCAATGATCTGGACGGCCGTGACGGTGTCGTTTTGGTGGAGGTCATAGAAAATGGTGACGTAGCTGTTGTCGAGTTCGAATACATCATACTCGCCGTTGCTCTGGATCAGGAAAGCACTGCGCCCCTTGACGATGCGGTCGAGCGGGCGGCCGTATTCCGCCCGGACGGATGCTTTCTGTGAGCCGTAGGCGATTCCGCTCGTGGAGGCGATGATGTCCTGGTTGGTGTACAGCCCGTTGACGCGGCCTTCCCCGTCAAACGACACCATCGCGAAGTTATGGTAGCCGTCATGGTAGGCGTGCCATTCGACGCCGTATTCGTTCATCGTGGAGCGGGCGGGTTCACCGAGCTCTGTCTGGACGAGTTCCCGGGTGTCCCCGATCCCGATATTGTGCACGGTGATCGGGACGGATTCCGGCCGCTCCAAATCCGGCTTCTCCGCTTCCGCGCCGGAAGTCTGGCGGGCGCGCTCGTCCTTCACGGACTGCTCCAGCTTCGCGTAAAGCGAATTGGCGCCTTCATTCAGCTTGCCGAGGGCCTGGTCGACGGCGGGCTGCCCGCCGACGGCTGCAATAAGCTCGTCTACCCGGTCGAGAAACGACAGGTCGACGACGCGGGACAGCGGCTCTTCCCAAAGCGGCCTGGCCAGAAAGACCAGGACGGCCAAGAGGATCAATCCGAACAACCGTCTCACCATGCACAATCACCTCCTTTATCTTTCCATTTTACCACCAACGGCATGGTTTCATGCATCCGTCGATTCGAAACCTTCCCGCTCTCGGAGTATAATGGTGTCCAACGATTCAAAGAGAGAAGGATACGCCCATGCTGGAACGTTTCGATGGTTTCCTGAAGAAAGGGATGCCGGTCATCACGCCGCTCAGCCTAGTTGCGGGCGTGCTCATCGCGGATACAGGAAGCCGCCTCCTGGGCTTTGTCCCGTGGATCTTCGCCCTCATGACGTTCGCGGGCAGCCTCGGGATGCGGACGGCGGATCTGAAGAATGCAGTGAGGCATCCGCTGGCGGTGCTGCTGAGCCTCGCTTTTCTGCATCTGCTCATCCCGGTCTGGGCCTATGTGTTCTCGGTGCTGGTGTTTGACGATCATCTGCTGACAGTCGGGTTTGTTCTGTCGGCCGCCGTGCCGACCGGGGTCTCGAGCATCATCTGGGTGAGCATGTACCGGGGGAACCTGGCGCTTTGCCTGTCGATCATCCTCATCAATACCATGCTTGCGCCGCTGATTATCCCGGCCACCCTTTTCGTGGTGGCAGGGAAGGGGGTCCCCGTCGATACGGGAGCCCTTGTCCTGGATCTGCTCCTAATGGTCGTGCTGCCATCGCTGGCCGGACTGCTCCTGAACGAATGGACGAAAGGGCAGGCGGGGAAGTTGCTCGGCCCCAAGCTTTCCCCGCTTTCCAAGCTGTCCATCTTCGCGATTGTGCTCATCAACAGCAGTGTGATTGCGCCTTATCTCAAAAACTTCGATCTTGATCTGCTCAAGGTGATTGCGGGCGTCCTGCTGCTTTCTGCATCAGGCTATGCGTTCGCTCTCCTGATCGGGGAAAAGGTGTGGAAAGGAAGGCCGGATATCTCGGTCATGTTCGTCTTTAACGGCGGCATGCGGAACATCGCCCTCGGTGTCGTCATTGCGACGGTCTATTTCCCCGCCAAGGTCGCCGTTCCGGTGGTCTGCGGCATGCTGTTCCAGCAAATCCTGTCTGCCGTATTGGGAAAGGTGATCGAGCGGCGCCACGGAATGGGAGAGGCCGGTCAGGCCATCCCGCAGAATCATGCATCATAAAAACAGGGCCATCCCATTCGGGACAGCCCCTGCTTTCAGATTTCCATCTCCCACCGCTTCTTCTCCGTCTTTTTCAGCTGGTCTTCCGTTTCCTGCGGATGGACGGTCCTAAACGGGTGATGGTCTTTCGGGATGATTTCGACCATTTTGTCGATCATGTCCTGCGGGTCAAACTGGTTCTTCAGGTTTTCCTGCTGCTTCAGGATATCTTCCTTCTTTGTGAAGTGGACGCTGTCGTCAAACCATTTCCAGATTTCCTCGCCCGCGCGGTCATTGAAGCCGGTATTGTAGGCGCCGGGGTTGATGGTCGCGACCTGCACGCCGAACGGCTCGAGTTCTTTTTGCATCGTCTGTGCAATACCTTCGATGGCGTGCTTTGTGGCGGTGTACGGGCCGACAAATGGAGTTGCCGAGATGCCGGCCATCGAGCTCATGAAGATGATCTTGCCTTTTCTTTTGTCAACGAGCCGCGCTGCTGCCAGCCGGGCAGATTCCAATGTGGCAAATACATTCACCTCGAAAAGCGCACGCACACGGTCCATCGGGATTTCGGCAAGGGGACCGCCTTCGTTGATTGCCGCGTTCGCGACAAAGATGTCAAAGTCGGTTTTGCCGATTTGCATGAGGTCACGGGGATTGGTGATGTCCAGCTTGTACACATCCATGGCAAGCCCTTCCTCTTCCGCCTGCCGCAGCACATCCGTTTTCTGTGATGTCGTTTCGGTTGTGGCGATGACTTTGTGCCCTTGTCGTGCCAATCCAAAAGCTGCGCCCCGGCCGAGGCCGCTTCCCGCTCCGGTGATGAAAATGGTCTTCAATCCGACCGCCTCCTTCTGGGTGGTTGTCTTCCTCATGCCCGGAGCCGGGGAGGGTAAAACATCAGGGCAAAACAAAAAGACCCGCTGAGGGGTCTTGGCAAGAGCCGGCAGTCAGAGCTGTCCGGCATATTCTTCTTTCAGGAAACCGCGTACCTGGTCGAGCGGGATGTCCGCACGTACGACGCCGGCTGCACCGACCGCGATCTCATACTCATCGAAATAGATCGAGAGCCGGTCATTGCGGATCGCCCATTTCCATGAGGAAGGGTCGTTCAGCGCCATCGCGAGCAGGTCGTCGAAAAGGTCATCTTTCAGCGGCTTCTGTGAAAACAGGTCTTCCTTCACGAGTTTCTGGAGAACCCGGCCGTCACTTTCAAGATCGAACAGATCCGCCAGTTCGACGATCCGGCCCTGGGACGGATCAATGTTGAACGGCTTGATCTTCGTGATGCCGTTTTCGCCTCCTGTGTACTGGTAGGACGTGTACAGCAGGCTGTAGAGGCTGCCCGAATGAGGCAGTTTTTCCGCAGTAAGCCTGAGGTGCGCGCGCTCGCCGTCTTCGAGCTGTTCTTTATATTCGTCGACGCTGCCTTCAAAGAGGGCTTTTTGCTCGTCGATCCACTTGGCGATCGGCTTCTCCACTTCCTGATGATCCGCCGATACCGTATTGATGTCCATGGTGTACCATTTTGTCTGTTCCGTAACCGTCTGAAGCTGAAGGCCCGGAGTTTCCGGCTGCTCCTTCGTGACGGCCGCGTCCGCGATCCCCGAATCCTCGCCGACCGCAGCCGGTTCACCGGTCTGCGAGGAGGCGAATCCGAGCACTGCGGTTAGAGCCAGCGCGGCCAAAAGAGACCACGAAGGCCAGCCCGGCCGCTTCATTCGCGTATTCATAAATGTAAATCAGCCCTTCTATTTTTTGGCCGCCTGTTATTTATATGATCAGGCGACCCCCCTATTAACTCGTTCAGTATACCATTGATTTCCGTGATAAGGGAGGGAAAATGACAAAACCATGCAAGGATGCGGCCTTTGTGAAAATTCTGGGGATTAAGAGAAGGTTTTTGTTATCCTCGGAATCGGACAATTAATGCCGCCCGGAATACTTTTCCATAACGCAGAAAAAGGGCTTCCCGTCGTACGGAAAGCCCTTCCGGATATGGTTATGGTTTCAGGACCACTTTGGTGCATTCATCGCCATGTTCATAGAACGTCTTATAGGCAATCGGCGCTTCTTCGAGAGGGACGATATGGGAGATGATCTCGGTCGGGTCGATTTTGTGTTCCGTAATCATCTTGAACAGGTCCGGCATCAGGTGCGGGACGGGTGCCTGTCCGGTCTTGATGGTGACATTGCGCTCGAAAAAGCGGCCGAGCGGGAAGGCGTTGTACCAGAGGCCGTAGACGCCGGTGAGCTGGACAGTGCCGAAGCGGCGCACGGCGCGGTGTGCGGTGCGGAGAGCGGTGAGGGAGCCGCCGTGGATTTTCATCTTATGCTGCACTTTTTCCGGAACAGTCTTTTCCCCGTCCATTCCGACGCAGTCGATGACGACATCGGCACCGCCGGACGTGAGTTCCTTGAGGTAATCACCGGTCTCGTTCGAGTCGCGGTAAGTGACCGTTTCGACTTTGTTCATTTCCCTCGCCTTCGCCAGGCGGTACGGCACAGTGTCGACGCCGATCACGCGCTTGGCACCCATCATCCAGGCAAACTTCTGGGTCATGAGGCCGATCGGGCCGCATCCCAGCACGATGACGGTATCGCCTTTCTTTACGCCGGAGTTCAGGACGCTCCAGTAGGCGGTCGGGAGTACGTCCGACATGAAAAGGACCGCTTCATCCGGCACTTCCGCCGATTCCGGGATGACAAACGGCAGGAAGTTGCCGAATGGCACGCGCATGTACTCTGCCTGCCCGCCCGGGTGGTTGCCGAACATCTCCGTGTAGCCGAAATAGCCGCCGAAGTCGGTGCCCGGTGTAGGGTTTGACTCGGGGTGTTCGCACTGGCTCTCCATGTCATGCGTGCAGTACCAGCATTCACCGCATGCCACGTTAAATGGGATGACGACACGGTCGCCCTTTTTCACCTTCGTCACGGCAGGTCCGGTTTCTTCGACGATTCCCATCGGCTCGTGCCCGATCACATATCCGGGACGGGTCATGATCGAGCCTGCGTAGATGTGCAGATCAGAGCCGCAGATTGCGGTGGAGGTGATGCGGATGATGATGTCATCATCTTTTTCGATTTTCGGGGCTTCCACATTCTTGACCTGGATGTCTTTTGCGCCTTGGAAAGTCACTGCTCTCATAAGTCGAACTCCTCCTTTGGGGATGTCTCCCTTAATAGTTTCCGCTTTCCGGCCCGGGTAAACGCCGGGGGATGCGCCGGAGCGGACGGACAGGTATACTTGGAACATGAAAACCCGCAGTCAGCGGGCCGGGGAGGAGAACAGATGATTTTCGGAATGGACAGCGTCCCGATGTGGTTTTATGTTCTCGCGATCTGCGTGGTGATTCTGTTCATCATTGCCGCCGAGTGGTGGACAAGGTGACTGTCGTGAAGATCCGGGAGCCGAAGCTGATGAAGGAACTGCCGGAGACCGCCTGGGAGGAGGCGTTTGACGAAGAGGATGCTTCGGTCCGCTCAGTTTGTGTGGATGGGGGCGCCGCCGTATCGGACGGCCGGGTGATCCTGGACGGTGCCTGGTTCAGGAAAACCGACTTCCGCGGCTTCCGGGCGCCTGCGTCTGAACTGATGGACGTCGTGTTTGACGGCTGCGATTTGTCGAATGCGGATTTTTCCCGGTCTTCGCTGCACCGCTGTGAGTTCCGGGGGGCCAAGCTGACCGGCGCCGTATTCAGCGAATCGATGCTTCGGGACGTGCGCTTCACAAACTGCGCAGGCCGTTACTCAAGCTTCAACTTCTCGAAGCTGAGGAACGTTGCGTTCGATAACTGTGAGCTGGAGTCGGCGGATTTCGTCGACTGTTCGATGAAGGCGGTGGCATTCGGCCAAAACCGGCTGGACGACATCAGCTTTCTCGATACGGATCTGGACGGCATCGACCTGACCCGCACGGAATTCAGCCGGATCACCGTCACGCCGTCGAAACTCGCGGGGTGCAAAGTGACGCGCGAGCAGGCGATCGGGTTTGCCCGCACGTTCGGGCTGGTCGTGGAAGAAGATTGACCCGATGGAGGGAGTATGTATGGAAGTTTTTAAAGAATACCTGAATGGCATCGACCATCCCGACCACAGGGAGCGGGTGGAGGAGATGCTCGGCTGGGTGGCCGAATCGTTTACGGAACTTGAGCCGGTGATCAAATGGAACCAGCCGATGTTCACGCATCACGGCACGTACATCATCGGCTTCAGCGTCGCCAAGAATCACATGTCCGTCGCGCCCGAGCAGGCGGCGATGGTGAAGTTCGCGGAGGACATCGAATCTTCCGGCTTTGCCCACACGAAGGAATTGGTCCGCATGCCGTGGAAAAAAGAAGTGGACTACAGGCTGCTCAGGAAGTTCATTGAGTTCAATATCAGGGACAAGGCGGACTGCGGGACATTCTGGAGGCAATAAACGCTGCGGATACAACGATTAGAACTCTCCGCAATGCGGAGAAATTAAGGAAGGTGTTTAGGATGCTCAGCTTTCAAGAAAAAGAAGCCATCATCGCGAAATTCCCGGAACTCACCCGGAAGGAAGTGTCGATGGGGCGCGTGAACTACCATTACGAAGAATCGCTTCATGAAAAAAAGATCGTCGTGCGCCACCTGCACGAAAACGGCAACGGCTTTGTGTATGTCGGGAAGCTTCCGCAGTACGAAGCGGACAAAAAAGGATTCATCAACATCCGCGACTTCTCGGCGGAGGAACTTGAAGAGGTCCTGGCGGAATCGGTGCGCTACCTTTCAAGCGACCCAGCAGGAGAGCCGGTCAATGAAGCATGGATAAACCGCGAAGGCACCGAACTCCATCTGAAGGAGGAGAACGGCTACTTTAACCTGTACTACGGCGAGAACCTCGAGGAAGGATTCGACTCCGCGAAGGAAGCACATCTGTATCTGAAGGAAGAAGGCTTCCGCCTGAAATCGGGAGGCGCCATGTAATGGACGGCAAGAAGTTCATCATTGTCTTCCTTACGATTTTCATCCTGGTCGTTGTAGGCGTCCTGCTCAGTTTCTGGGTGTTCTACCAGGTGGATAATTGAGCGGCGGAAACTGCCCGTTCTGTGACCTTTCCCTGATGGAAGGACAGGAAATCGTACTGGAAAACAGTTTTTGCCGATTCCTCATGATGCCGCAGGAAGTGCTGAAAGGCTCCGGGGTGATCGTACCCATTGAGCACCGTGAGACGGTATTCGAGCTTACGCCCGAGGAATGGCGGGCAACACAGGACCTGCTAACAGAGGCGAAGTCGCTGCTTGACCGGGAATTCTCGCCGGACGGCTACAATATCGGCTGGAATGCCGGCGGGACCGGCGGCCAGCACATCCCGCATACCCATCTTCATGTTATCCCGAGATTTGCCGATGAACCCTATGCGGGAAAAGGCATCCGGCATTGGCTGAAAAGCCCGGACAACAGGAGACCTGATTCTGAGAACAAACTAAATTAGTGGGCGCTTCCGTTTCCCGGGAGCGTCTTTTTAAGAGAGAAATAAAGAGGGGGGCAGAATGATGGGCGGCTCTTCGAGAAAAACGGGCTTTTTCCTCGTCATCACGGGTGCGACGCTGTGGGGCGTCGGCGGCACCGTCGCGCAAAAGCTGTTCCAGCAATACGGGATCGACGTGAACTGGCTTGTCACAACACGGCTCCTCATTGCCGGGCTGCTTCTTTTGGCGGTGCAGTTCCTGATGAAGGACCGCTCCCAGATTTTCGGTGTCTGGAAAGAAAAGCGGACAGGCGCACAGCTGGTCGTGTTCGGCCTGTTGGGCATGCTCGCGGTCCAGTATACATACATGGCCTCCATCCGGCACGGAAATGCAGCGGTGGCGACTTTGCTTCAATACCTGGCGCCGGTCATGATCATCTTCTACCTGGTCCTCCGCAGGCAGACGGTATTCCGGCGGGAAGATCTCGTGACGGTGATCCTCGCACTTGGAGGCTGTTTTCTGCTGCTGACGAACGGATCGCTTTCCGGCCTGTCCGTTCCGGCGCCGGCCGTTGTCTGGGGTGTGCTGTCAGGGGTCTCGCTGGCGTTTTATACCCTGTATGCCATCCCGCTTCTCGCACGTTTCGACTCGCTGGTCATTGTCGGATGGGCGATGATCATCGGCGGATTTGCACTCAGTTTCGTTCATCCTCCGTGGAAGATCGACTTGTCGGGCCTGGACGCGGAGGCGCTCGGCTACATTGCGTTTGTCATCATCTTCGGCACGATGATCGCCTTCTGGTTCTACATAGAAAGCCTCCAGAGCCTTCAGCCGAAGGAAACGAGCCTGCTCGGTAGCCTGGAGCCGCTGGCGGCAGTCCTGACGACGGTCTTCTGGCTGCATGAGCCGTTCGGCGGGTTCCAGTGGGCAGGGACGGCCGCGATTATCGGCATGATTCTGTTCATGGCATTCAGCAAGAAGCCGGCGGGGGAGTAGCGGATGTTTCGGAGCGGTTGTGTTAGGGTGGAAAAAAGAGGTTGCCAGCCGGGAGGTGGATGGGTATGGGGAAGCGGAGCGTCATCATACGAATCCTCCTGTTCGGGGCCGGATTCCTGCTTGGAGTCCTGATTTTGCCGAAGCTTTTGGGATGGTGGTAAACAAGGGGGATGGTTTGGATGAGCTTGGGGAAACTGGTTAGATTTCCATTGCTTTTATTCGTTACCGCATGCATCTGGCAAGCGGTGGCACCGGGAGAAATCCGCTTTGCCGATAATCTGGGTGTTTCACTGGTCGCCTTTGCCATGATGGCGATTTGGGAGTGGGCCAAAAAGCCGGGACCGTGGGGGCAGAGCCGGCAATCCTGATGCATTGGCAAGGGGGACTGCGACATGAGATGGGCGATTGTTTTCCTTTTTATCCTGATTGGCTCCTTCATTTTCGTGCTGAAAATTGATGGGATCGGGATAGCCGGAACGCTGTTGAAAATACTTCTGGGCATCGGCTGCTTCTACATTGCAGCCCTGTTCATCCCGGGGAAAAAGGAAAAGCAGAAAAACAGCTGACCGTCATGCGGCCGGCTGTTTTTCATTTGCCCTCATTTAAAATTCGCGGCGCGTTTTGACGGCTTGAAGCTTTTTCAGGCCTTCCGCCAACAGGTAAAAGCCGATGATGGAAAACGTCATCGCGGCCAGAGCGGCAATCGGGATCCATTGGGCCGAATAGATGTCCTGCCGCAGGTTGCTCAAGAGTACGGGCCAGGAATCGGACGTTTCCACGGCCAGGTAGCTTCTGTCCAATTGAGAAAAGAATTTCTGGTTGACGTAGATGCCGATCACAGCCAATTGGGCAAGCAAAATCATCGCCCGGCCTGATTCCGACGGGATGGTGACGGTCAGTTCTCTCTTCAGGGAAGGCCAGTAATAGTCTCTGAAGAGTGTCCATCTGCTGCCTCCATTGGTGATGGCGGCTTCCATATAAGTCTGTTTCCGCTGTTGGTTCAGGTTTTCATAAAACACGATGGCCAATCTTCCGACCTCGACGGCCGAGATGATGACGAGCACCCACAATGACCGATGATCCGAAAACATGACTCCGGGCACCGCCAGCAAAATGCAGATGATGAAAATCGTCGGCATAAATGAAAAGAAGGCATTCCACAGGTTCATCAGGAAGCGCAGGCCCTTCAAGTAAAACGCCCCTGCGGAAATGAGCAGCGCGGCCGCCACACGCACAGCCACGATCACGCCGAGAATGTAGAAGGTTTCCCTCGCACCGATGATGACTTTGGACCAGAGATCCACCCCTTTCCGGTCGGTTCCGATGAGGAAATCGTCGGATGGCGGGATGGGAGGAGCGAGCAGCGTGCCATCCGAATCCCTCAAAACGAGCGTCCGGTCCATCGAGCCATCCACCAGTGGCAGATAAGGGCCGAATAAGATCATGATCAGTACGGTTCCGATCATGGCGGATCCGATCCATAATGTCCGGTTCATCGTTTATCCTCCAGTGGCGAAATGGCTGACCGAGCGATTCCCGATACGATGTTAAAGGCGAGGATTACGACGGTAAATAAAAAGATATAGCCGATCTGCGAAATGATATTCGGGGAGACGAGCGCACCGACATAAAAAGTGGTCGAGCTTCCGAGCGAATGATACATGTAAAAAGCGGCTCCCCTGTATTACGTGAACACTTCAACGATAAACAGGTTCGATAACGTGTAGAGGACCATCGTGTTTGAATAGGCCATTATTTTCGGCAGCCCGTTTTTCAGCATGTGCCGATACAAGATTTTCAGTTCTCCGGTCCCTTTTGAGCGCGCGGTGCGGATATAGTCCAGGCCCTGCTCGGTCTCAAGCGTCTTGAATGTGATGTTCGCGATGAACATCACCGGATAAATCGACAGGTAAAGGATGTTCATCAGGACATTGTCGATTTTATCGTGGCCGAACAGGTCGATCTCGACCAGTCCGTAGCTTTGCAGGAGAAG
This sequence comes from Bhargavaea cecembensis DSE10, assembly GCF_000348905.1. Classification (GTDB taxonomy): domain Bacteria; phylum Bacillota; class Bacilli; order Bacillales_A; family Planococcaceae; genus Bhargavaea; species Bhargavaea cecembensis. The sequence goes on along the minus strand of NZ_AOFT01000003.1, from coordinate 67,890 downwards.
AACAGCCAATTGAATGAAGATGATGATGGCGATGTCCGGCACAGACAGGAAAGCGATGGTGGCTGGCTGGCCAATGAGTCTCGCCTTTGTTTTTCTGACGTTGTAGTCGAAAATCCCTTTGGCGATTCCGATAAAGAAGCCGATGACAATCGCCGGCATAAAGATGAGCATACTCCGAAAAAATACGGATGTGACCTGCTCCATGATCGGGCGGCCTGCCTCATCCGTTCCCAGACCTCCTGTTTCGTAGAGATAGGTGAAGAAGGCCTTGATGTTGGCGGCGTGGTTTTGGATCTGATAGTCATAGGCGGCGCCCATAAAAGCGCCGCCCCTGCCTTCCTCGAAAACGGTATCCATCGGAACCAGAAGGAGCAAAAGCAGGATGGCGAATGAGAAAAGCCAGACGGCTGTCCGGAGTGCGATGGTTTTGATCATGAAGAGACACCCCTGTATGTAAAAGGATCTGTTGCATATTCATAGCAATTATACTATAAAACTAGTTTGAATTTTCTTTTCATCTTTTGCATAAGAAAAGCGGCTGCTCCAAGATTGAGCAAGCCGCTTCATTCTATTAATGCCAGTTCCCAGCCTTGTAAGGTCCTTTCCGGAACGGCATCCACCAGTTCCATTTTCCGAACAGTTTCATGAGGCTCGGGACGAGCAGGAGGCGGATAATCGTCGCGTCGATGGCGACGGCGATCGCGATGCCGACGCCGATCTGCTTGACCGGCATGACTTCGGTGAACGCGAACGCGCCGGTGAGGACGATCATGATCAGTGCTGCGGACGTGATGATCTTGCTTGTCGCGGCGAGTCCTTCGACGGTTGCGCGGTCGTTGTCATAGTCCTTCGTGTACTCCTCCTGGATGCGGGAGATGAGGAACACTTCATAGTCCATGCTGAGTCCGAAGACGAGGCTGAAGACTAGCACCGGGATGATCAGCGCGATCGAGCCGGCTTCCAGGCCGAAGTGTCCGTACTGGAAGATGTAGACGAGCGCACCAAACGCCGCGGACAGGCCGATGACGTTCATGATGATCGCCTTCAGAGGAATCAGGACGGAGCGGAACGCGATCATCAGGATGATGTACGTCGAGACGATGATGATCGCGAGCACATAGACGATCTTGTCCCAAATCTCATCGAAGATCTCCTGGTTGAACTTCGGATAACCGCCGACAGACAGATTCCATTCGGTCTCCTTTTCCGCCCAGTCGCGCGCCCACTCCTGGGCTTCGGCCGATGCGCCTTCCGGCTTCAGCGTGACCGGGACGAGGAGCGAGTCTCCTTCAATGAAGGAATCGAGAAGCGGCTCGACGGCTGCGGCCGTTTCCGGGATTTGGGTGGCCTGCAGCCACGTGTCGGCATCTTCGATTTCTCCTTCGGTGAAGATGGTGGAGACTTCATCGGTTCGGCTGTCGTTGAGGAGGGCATCCTGCAGATTCTCGATTTCCCGGATGCCGTCTTCGTTTTCCCAGCCGCCCTCGCGCTCTGCGATCAGGTAGGCCGTGGAGTTGGACAGGCCGAACTCGTCTTCGATCTTCTCGAACGCCTGGCGGGTGTCATTGGACGCCGGGAGCGAGTCCATCTCCGGGATGGTCAGCTCCATGTCCTTCACCGGGATCATGAAGATTCCGAGGATGAGGAGGGCGCCGATCGTGACCAGCACCGGGCGCTTGATGACGCGCTCCGCGAACTTGCGCCAGCCGCTTGAGCCTTCTTCCTTTACCTTGAGGATGGTCCACTTGTTCAGCCGGTCGCCAAGGATGAGCAGAACGGCCGGAAGCAGGGTGAGCGACGACAGGACAGCCAGGGACACGACCGCCATGCCGCCGACGCCGATGTTCTTGAACAGGTCGATCTGGATGATGAACAGAGCGCCGAGCCCGATGAACACACAGAACGCCGAAAACAGGACGGATCGTCCCGCGGTGAGGATTGTCGTCCGAACCGCATCCTCGACGGACTGCTTTTTCCGCTCTTCACGGTACCGGTTGATGAACAGAAGCGAGAAGTCGATGCTGAGGGCAAGGCCCAGCATCGGCACGATGTTCAGCATGAAGATCGACAGGTCCATCGACTGGCCGATCAGTGTCATCGTGCCGAATGTCGTGATGATTGTGGCAATCCCGACAAAGAACGGAACAAGTGCCGCGACCACTGATCCGAATGCGAGCAGCAGGACAATGAGGGCGATCGGCAGCCCGATCGTCTCCGCCTTGACCAGGTCGCGCTGGCTCGCCTTGTTGATGTCTTCGCTGATCGCGGTGCCGCCGGTAAGGACGGCTCCGTCATGATTGGCGGTTTCCTGGATGGCCGACACCGCTTCGCTCATGTCCGCCTCTTCTTCAAAATGAAGAAGGGCGTAGGAGAGATTCCCGGTGTAGAGGGAGTCATCTTCCAATGGAGAAACAACCTCCTCCGCGAGCCCGAGGTCCTCCACATCCGACACGGCCGTTTCGATTTCCTCATCGGTCATGTCCTCAAAGACGAGGAACATCGTCTCCGCCGGCAGGCCAAACTCCTCGGTCAGCCGGTCGGCCACTTGTTCATATTCGCCGTCCATCCGGAAGCCGTCCCCTTCAAGGACCCCGGGCAGCTTGATGGCCTGGAATGCCATGAAGGCGGCAATCAGGATCCAGAGCGCAATGATCCACTTCGGAAACCGGATGACGAGATTCGCTAACGTGCGCAAAAGGCTTCTTCCTTTCAGGTCAATCATAGATTGTTTTTCTCCAATAGTTTACATGAGAGGAAGAGGATTTGTCGTGCGGGAAGAACGTGGCGTTAAAGATGGGGGATGGAGGCGAAAGTACACCAAGCCAGCGTGAGGCTCGTGGGTGTGTGGCTCGTTCCACAATAAAAAACGCACCCCGTTACCGGGATGCGTCCATTCGGTTTATTGTGGGGTGCCGGCCAGGATTCGCTCTTCTACCCGATTCGCCACTTCTTCAATCGAGATGCCGAGGGCCATCGATAGCTCCCTGAACAAAATCGATTGCACATGGTTCAGGATTTTGCGGTCCTGGTCATAGATCTTCTGATCGGTGTTGAGTTTCTTGTCCATGAGTGCGCCGGTTACTTCTGCGATCTTCTGCCGGTCGCCCGACTGAACGAGGCTCTGGTAGGCGCGTGCCCGGTGTTTGGGATCGTCCACCCATTCAATGCCCGGCCTTCCGAATACGTCCATCAGTTCCTCGGCTTCCTCGCGGTTCATCGTCCTCATGAGCCGCTTTTTCTTGCCGTCCACAGGCGTGCTGATCTTCAGCGTCTGTTCTCCAAGCGGGTGGAGCACATAATAAAGCCGGGTCTCGCCAAACAGATCCTTCTTGCAAATGTCATCGATTTTGCACAGTCCGTGCTCGGAATAGATGACGACATCACCGATCTCAAACATCCGCATGGCCTCCTCATGGCATTTTTGTCAACTAAGTTTACATTCATTGTACCCCTATCAGGCTGTTTTGTCAAATCGGTTGACAATCAGCCCGATGCTTGTCATGATAATCCCGTTGTGAAACTGGAGATAGAGAGGAAGGGTCAGGATGCCGGAAATGAGCGGCCTGGACTTGATCGATCTGCTTGGTGAGAGGCATTTCGGCCTTCGGCGGATTGCGGAAGAACTGTGGAATGAGCGAGGGGACCTTGCGATTTCCAACTCGGAATGGTTTCTGATGGCAAGGATCAGCGGCGGGGAGCCGACCATTGCCGAAGTGAGCCGGAAGGTGGACATCACCCGGCAGGCGACCCATAAGCTGATCCGGAAAATGTCGGAAAAGGGGCTTGTCGAAGTATCCGACGACGAGCGCAATAAAAAAGTGAAGCGCGTCCGCCTGACGAAGCTTGGGCATGAGTGCTATGAACATAATGAACAACTGAAAGCGGAACTGGAAGTCCGTATTGCCGAAGCGATCGGAGCCGGCAGGGTCGCCGCGCTGAAGGAGATCCTTGCAATGGATTGGGGACTGGAAAACAGGGAATCGTAAGAAGGAGAGTCAAAGATGGCAGGAGGGATCCGTGTGAGGAATCTGTCGACAGCCGAAAAGATCCTATTCGGGATTGCTTTGGTGATCCTGGTGGCTTCCATATTTAATCGTGACCTGTTCCGCTTCATGTTCCTCGCATTTGCACTTGCCTTCGTTTACCGGGTCATCCGGCCGAAGGAAGGGGAGAAGCGGGGATGGAACCTTCTGATTGTGGCGCTGCTGCTGATGGGGTTCCTGCTGGCCAATCCCTGGTAACATCAAAAAAAACGCCGTCTCCCGGAGGAGACGGCGTTTTTAGAAGTCGTTAAATGAAATTACATTTTTACGACGTTCGCAGCTTGAAGACCGCGTGGGCCTTCTTCGATTTCGAATTCTACTTCTTGACCTTCATCAAGGGACTTGAACCCGTCTTGCTGGATAGCGGAGAAGTGTACGAATACATCGTCGCCATCTTCGCGCTCGATGAAACCGAATCCTTTTTCTGCGTTAAACCATTTTACTTTACCTTGTTCCATGTTTGTTTCCTCCTTGGTGCCGTTCGACACACATGTGTTACTATCCTTGCTCAAGTCTTGATGTGTCAGGATGAAGAGAATTCCACCCGAACGTCATTGCCGAACAAAAATAATTCTCTTACATCATAACAGCACTTCCAAATCATTGCAAGTGAAATGCAGACGAGTTTTGAGAAGACAGACCTCTGTCTTCTTTCCGGCCATAAATGAGAATTTTTTGAAACCCTTTCAAACCCTGTTACGTAGAACAGGTAAGCAAACAGAGGGGGTGGGGAGGATGAATGTATTCGGGCTGCCGGTAGAGCAGCTGTATCTGATCGTCCTGATCATCGCGGGACTGGCAACGGTGCTGTACCTGTTTTTCGGGGATGTGGCGGACGGTGCAGGGGAGGCGGTGCCTATTCTGAATCCGGCGGTGATTTTGGCATTCATTACATTTTTGTCGGCTTCCGGGTTCATCTTCGAGAACGTGACGGGGTTGGGAAGTGTCACAATCCTGGCGGTCTCGGCCGGGATCTCGGCGGTGCTGTCGTTTCTCCTTTATTTCTTTGTTCTTCTGCCGCTCCGGTCCGCCGAGGCGTCGACCGCCTATACCGAGGAATCGCTCCTCGGCCAGGTGGGGCGCGTGATCACGCCGGTTCCGGAAGACGGGTTCGGCGAAGTCGTCATCGAGACGGTGAACGGTCTCATCTCCAAGCGGGCGGCGGGTCTTGAAAATGCCGCAATCGGCTACGACCGTGAAGTGCTGATCATCGAGATCCGGGACGGCACGCTCATCGTGAAGGAGTACGAGCCGTTCCGCTTCAAAGAACTGTCTTGAGCATCTCCTCCGGCTGTTCTGCTTATATCTGAAAAAGGGGGCATCACACATGGTTTGGATTGCAATCGGGATTGTCGCATTTGTGCTTCTGGCCATCATCGGCGTCTACGTGACGCGCTACCGCACCGCGGGGCCGGACGAGGCGCTGATTGTCACGGGGAGTTATCTGGGTTCAAAAAATGTGCACACGGATGAAGCGGGAAACAAGATCAAGATCATCCGCGGGGGCGGGACGTTCGTCTTCCCGGTGTTCCAGCAGGCGGAACCGCTCAGTTTGCTGTCAAGCAAGCTTGAGGTGACGACGCCGGAAGTGTACACCGAGCAGGGCGTGCCGGTCATGGCGGACGGCACGGCGATCATCAAGATCGGCGGCTCGATCTCCGAAATCGCGACTGCGGCCGAGCAGTTCCTCGGCAAGGCAAAGGAAGACCGCGAAAACGAAGCGAAGGAAGTGCTGGAAGGCCACCTCCGCTCGATCCTCGGATCGATGACCGTCGAGGAAATCTATAAGAACCGCGATAAGTTCTCCCAGGAAGTGCAGCGTGTCGCCTCACATGACTTGGCGAAAATGGGCCTCGTGATTGTTTCTTTTACTATTAAAGATGTACGCGATAAAAACGGCTACCTCGACTCGCTCGGTAAGCCGCGGATCGCACAAGTGAAGCGCGATGCCGACATCGCAACCGCGGAAGCGGAAAAGGAAACACGCATCAAGCGTGCCGAGGCCGACAAGGAAGCCAAGCAGGCGGAACTGTTCCGCGCAACAGAAATTGCCGAGTCCGAGAAGGAAAACCAGCTGAAGGTAGCGGAGTACCGCCGCGAGCAGGACGTCGCGAAAGCGCGCGCCGACCAGGCGTACGAGCTGGAATCCGCCCGCGCCAAGCAGGAAGTCACCGAGCAGGAAATGCAGGTGCGCATCATCGAGCGCCAGAAGCAGATCGAGCTCGAGGAAAAGGAAATCCAGCGCCGGGAGCGCCAGTACGATTCCGAAGTCAAGAAAAAGGCCGACGCCGACCGCTATGCCGTCGAGCAGAGCGCGGCCGCCGACAAGGCAAAGCAATTGGCCGAAGCCGATGCCGAGAAATACCGCATCGAAGCCCGAGCGAAGGCAGATGCCGAAAAGATCCGGCTTGACGGGATCGCCAAAGCTGAATCCGAGCGCGCGCAGGGTGAATCGGAAGCAGACGTCATCCGCCTGAAGGGTCTTGCAGAGGCGGAAGCCAAGCGCAAGATTGCCGAAGCGTTCGAGCAGTACGGCCAGGCCGCTGTGCTCGACATGATCGTCCGGATGCTGCCGGAATATGCGAAAAACGTCGCCACTCCGCTCAGCAACATCGACAAGCTCACCGTCGTCGACACGGGCGGCGGGGAAGGCGGCGGCGCCAACCGCGTCGCAGGCTACGCAACCGGACTGATGTCGAGCCTGCAGGAATCGCTTAAGGCGAGCTCCGGCATCGACGTAAAGGAAATGCTCGAGAACTATTCGGGCAAGCATAACCTGCGACCGAGCCTCGATGACATCGCATTCGAGATGAAGGAAAAGCGGGAGAAGAAGGAAACGCCTGTGCCTGAAGCGGCGGATGAGGAATCCCCGACGGAAGACGCACAGCAGGTGGAAGTATGATTGAATGAAGGAACCCGGATCCGGCCTCGTGGGAGGCTTAGGGTCCGGGTTCAATTTATACTCTGATCTTCACGATGAGATAGCGGATGAAAGCAAGAGAATGAGCATTCCAATCGGGTTAATGCTTGAAATTATATTTTGTCCTCCTCAGAGAATGCTTTGGATGATCGGCGGAATCAGGATGACGGCCGCAAGTGAAATGGCAAGAGCGGCAGTCCGTTTCTGCTTTAGTGATACAAGGAGAAGGATCATGCCGGTGACCATCATGGCAAGAAGAGCAAGACCGGAGGCGAAATAACCCTGTTTAGAAGAAATCGGGATACTGATCATGCTTGCGTTGGAGCCTTCAAAATGGCCAAGTTGGTTTAAGGTGATATTGAGGCCGATGCCAATTGCCAAAATAAGAATGGCAGCAGTGAGAAGGTGTTGGTTGGAAATCATCGACGCTCATCCTTTTTTATCCATTATATCCGTTCCCGGCTGTGACTGCATCAGGTACTTTTACAACGGTTTTAGAATAAACTGAACGGTGGTATACTAAAATCAGAAAAGCCATCCGGCGGCAACCGGATGGCCCAGCAACACGGCGCTCAGAGAAGTTGCCCGCAGTCAGCGAATCAGAAAATGACCCCCTTAGCGAGCCGTCAACTCAGGTCAGGGGGTCATTTTTTGTGTGTCGATTCCATAATGGCGACAACCAAAGCCGCAAATGCCACTGCGAACATCAGTGTTTCATATATGGACACAGGCCTCACCCCCTCTCTTGCGGGGAGTGGGGCAGACCACCCTGTGCAAACCGTGCTGCTGTTCCTTTATTTTAACATGCCAGCATACGTCCGCCCCTGCTCCGGAAGAATCATTTCCGGGCAGGGGTTTTATTGATGGTGCGCTGGTGCACTCCATGAAGCTGATGGTCGCCCTGCTTTCCAGCGAACACCCATGCCCGCTGGATGAGGAATCCGGCAATGAAAAGGCCGAAGTCGACGAGCACTTTCAGGATCGTTTCATTGATGAACCGGAACAGGAAGTGGAGGCCGGTGACAAGCGCAGCGGACGCTGCCATGTTGAAGAGGACGAGCGCCGCGTACTTCAGGAATGAGTTTTTCGACCCCGACCTAAAGACGAGCCGCCTGTTGACGGTATAGTTGAACACCGCGGACATCGTGCGGGCGATCACCGTCGCAAACGTGATGTACATGACAGGCGAGTCTTCCTCGAGCCACCTCGAGAACACCCAGAACAGGCCGATGTCGATGGCGAATGAGGCAACGGCAGACAGCGTGAACCAGCTGAAGGTGCGGTACGTCTCTTTCCGGATTCTCTTCATGGCCGCACCTCCTTTTTATAAGTCCCATACCCGTAGGGAAGCCGGGTGAATCGGGACGGGAAGGTGTAAATTAGGGGGAACGTGTAGACTCGGTGCGTCAATGTGTAAACTCAAGAGCTGAATGTGTAATCTCGGGCACAGACCATCTCACGGACCGATGGCGTACTCTCGCCCGGTCAATGTGACCACCCGCCTTCCCATCTTAAGAAAATCTTCATTTTCCCCCTTCCTAATCCTTCAGATTCACTCCCTATACTGAAATCACCAACCACTTATTGGAGGAATGAACATGATCGAAGTGAAGGGGCTGTCCCATTCGTTCCGGGTCGGCAAGAAGGGGAAGGAAACGGAAGTGCCCGTCTTAAAAGAACTGACACTGAAGGCGCAGGACGAAGAGATCGTATCGATTGTCGGCCGGAGCGGGTCGGGGAAGTCGACGCTTCTTCACATTCTTGCGGGGTTCCTGCAGCCGGATGCGGGACGGGTGCTTGTAGACGGGACGGACCTCACCGCGATGAACGAGGCGCAGCGGGCGGCATTCCGGCTGGAGCGGTTCGGATTCGTCTTTCAGAACTTCCAGCTGATGCCCGGACTGACGGCGTACGAGAACATCGAGCTGCCTTTGACACTGAAGGGCGTGCCGGCAGCGGAGCGCAAGCGGAAAGTGGTTGAGTTGCTGGAAAACACCGGCCTGACCGAAATCAGCGGGCATTATCCGAACGAGCTGTCGGGCGGACAACAGCAGCGTGTCGGCATCGCACGTGCCCTCATCACCGAACCGCCGGTCATCTTCGCGGATGAGCCGACGGGCAGCCTCGATTCCGAGACCGAACAGGACATCCTGAACCTGATTTTGTCACTCAACCGGAAGTACGGCATCACGTTCGTCATCATCACGCATGACGACGAGGTGGCGGCCATCGCGAATCGCCAGTACCGGATGCACGACGGCGAACTTACGGAAGGGGGCCTCCGCCATGTCGTTTAAGGATCAGATCGGATTCGTCCGCCAGCATATCCGGCGGAACCGGCTCCGGGTGTTCATGACGGTGCTCGCCGCGACAATGGGCACGGCGTTCCTGATCGTCCTCGCGTCAGTCGGCTTCGGGCTCCAGAAGACGATCAAGGATGATATCCTGTCGAACCAGATGGTGACGCAGATCGAAGTGTACAGCGAAGACATGACCGATGCGAAGACGGATGCGATGAAGGAGATCGGTCACGTCGAGGCCGTCGTCCACCGCAAGCAGCTGGTGCCGGTGGTGATGGGCGAAGTGGAGGGCCACACCGGCAGCATGAACACGCACTTCACAAATTTCGGCGATGAACAGGCATCCGGATTCAGGCTTGCGGATGGCCGGTTCCCGGAAAATCAGGGTGAAGCGATCGTCGGCTCGAAATTCGCCCAGCAGCTTGTTGATGAAAGTGTGGAAACCGCTGAAGACGAAGAGCCTGCTTACTATGAGGGGGAGCTGATCGGCAAGACAGTGAATCTGTCGTTTTCCGAAGCGGAGGATGGAGCGGAAACGATGCCGCTCACCATTGTCGGTATCAAAGAGGAGCCGGGCAAGGACTGGGCGTTCGACGGTTATCTCTACGTCGACCAGTCATTGATCGGTCCGATGGAAACGGCTTACGCGGCAGCGTCTGCAGGCCTGCCCGAAGGGGAAGACATGCCGTTCACAAGCAGCCAGGTGAACGTGTATGCGGATGACCTCGCAAATGTAAAAGCGATCACCCAGACACTGAAGAACGACGGATACTCGGTGTATTCCGTATCCGAGGAAATTGAGCAGATTGACGTGTTCTTCCTCGCGCTGAAGGCGGGACTCATCTTTGTCGGGACGATTGCGATCCTCATCGCATCGATCGGCATCTTCAATACGATGACGATGGCTGTCACGGAGCGGACGCGTGAAATCGGCGTCATGAAAGCGCTCGGCGCCGGACCGAAACTGATCCAAAGGCTGTTCCTGATGGAAAGCGCATGGATTGGACTCGTCGGCACGGTCATTGCGGTCGTGATCTCCTACGGCGTGAGTTTTGCGGCCAATGCCATTCTTCCAATTGTTGTAGACGCAGCGCTCGGCGGCGAAACAGGCGACTCGTTTGACGTGACGTTCTCCGTCATCCCGTGGCAGCTCGTCCTGATCGCCTCGGCGATTTCATTGAGCGTCGCCATGATCTCCGGCTGGCGGCCAGCGCGCAAGGCGACGAAAACGGATGTCATCGGGGCGCTGCGGCATGAGCTTTAATAGATGAAAAAGGCATCCGCGGTGTCGGATGCCTTTTCCTATGTAGAGCCTGCCCGCCGTTGCCGGTCGGGCGGCCTGTTTTATCCTATTCGGAACCGGCGGCCGCGATGCGTCCTCACCCGATAAAAAACAGACGCGGTAATGGCGCCCACTCCGCCCAGCAGGAGGATGCCGAACAGATCAAGGCCCAGGTTGGCAGAGGACTCGATGTTTGGAGTATTCATCACCACATAGAGAAGTGCACCGAAAAGCGCGCCGTAGAAGATGAAATTGCCTAGGGATGAACGAGAATCGTATTTGATGAGCATTTCTCCGAGCAGGGAGCCGATGAGCGCGAACGGAATTCCGAACATGAGCAGGTACATTATGATGAAATAGTCAAGGTCACCTGTTGTACCGTTAAAAAATGATATCGCCACAATCGCCAGCAGGACCGTGCCGCACATAGTCAGGTATGATGCGAGAAAGGCGGACAGGAATCTCATTGGGCACCCGGATCCAGTTCATAATGATAGAAGGCCACATCCCGTACATATCCGTTTTTCTCGTACAGGTGCTGTGCCGCGTGGTTATCCACCGCCGTGCTCAGACTGATGCCGGCCGCTCCGGTATCCAGCGCCAATTCCTTGGCTTTCTGGAGCAGCAGCTCCCCGATTCCATGTTTACGGGCGCTTGCATCCACGTACAGGTCATTCAGGATCCAGGCCTTTTTCATGGAAATCGATGAAAACGTCGGATACAGCTGGGTGAATCCCAGGTATTCATTTTTCTCGTTTTTTACGGTGAAAATGATGGAATCCCCGTGATCCAGCCGCGTGCGGATATAATTCCTGGCCCCTTCCGGATCGGACGGCTGGCGGTAAAATTCCCGATACAGATTGAACAGGCGCGACACGCCTTCCAGATCTTCAAAAGTGGCTTGATAGGCTTCCATATGTATCCTCCCAAACTATCAGTCGTCTTATAAAAGATGAAACTAAGAATAACAGAAGATATCAAAAATTGTCTAATCGGCTTTGCCGGTCGGTTGTCCCTTCTATTGTTTCTTGACCGGAAATGTAGCAAAATAGAGAAGGATTGAATTTCAGCAGACCCGAAAGGATGAGGAATGATGGAATACCGCATTGAACGCGATACGATCGGCGAGATCCAGGTGCCTGCGGACAAGCTTTGGGGTGCTCAGACACAGCGAAGCAAGCAGAACTTCAAAATCGGCTGGGAGAAAATGCCGATGGAAGTCGTCCGGGCATTCGCCAACCTGAAAAAGGCGGCAGCGATCACGAGCAACGAGCTCGGCAACCTGTCCGACGCGAAGGCTAAAGCAATTGCTGCAGCAGCCGACGAAGTGATCGAAGGCAAGCTCGACGACAACTTCCCGCTTGTTGTCTGGCAGACCGGTTCGGGCACGCAGTCGAACATGAACATGAACGAAGTGCTTGCTCACCGCGGCAATCAGCTTCTTGAAGAGTGGGGCGAGGAAGACCGTCTCCACCCGAACGATGACATCAACAAGTCGCAGTCGTCGAACGATACATATCCGACGGCGCTCCACGTTTCCGCAGTCGTTGCTGTACTGAACGACCTTCTTCCGGCAATCGACAAGCTGAAATCGACGCTTGATGAGAAGGCCAAGCAATTCGACGATATCATCAAGATCGGCCGTACACACTTGCAGGACGCGACACCGCTCACACTCGGCCAGGAAATCAGCGGCTGGGTGCGCATGCTTGAAAAAGACCGTGTCATGATTGAAACTGCAGTCGAGCAGATGAAAGAACTTGCAATCGGCGGCACCGCGGTCGGTACAGGTCTGAACGCGCCTGCAGGATTCGGCGACAAAGTCGCTGCACAGATCTCCAAGCAGGTCGGCATCGAGTTCACCTCTGCGGAGAACAAATTCCACGCGCTGACAAGCTATGACGAAGCCGTCTTCACGCACGGCGCAATCAAAGCACTCGCGGCTGACCTCATGAAAATCGCGAACGACGTGCGCTGGCTGGCAAGCGGCCCGCGTTCCGGCATCGGCGAGATCACGATCCCTGCCAACGAGCCGGGCAGCTCGATCATGCCGGGCAAAGTCAACCCGACACAGAGCGAAGCACTGACAATGGTCGTTGCCCAGGTTATGGGGAATGACGCGACAATCGGATTTGCTGCAAGCCAGGGCAACTTCGAGCTGAACGTCTTTAAGCCGGTCATCGCCTATAACTTCCTCCAGTCGGTCCGCCTGCTGACTGACGGAATTATCAGCTTCAACGATAACTGTGCAGTCGGCATCGAGCCGAACCACGAGAAAATCCAGGAGCTTCTGGACAACTCGCTCATGCTCGTCACAGCCCTGAACCCGCACATCGGCTACGAAAACGCGGCGAAGATCGCAAAGACAGCCCACGCGGAAGGCTCCACTCTGAAAGAAGCGGCCATCAAGTCCGGCCTTCTGACAGAAGAGCAGTTTGATGAATACGTTGTTCCTTCGAAAATGATCGGACGATAAGAAAATGATGCAGCCGGGGACTCGGGTCCCCGGTGTTTTTTATGGGTTTTTTTTGTGATGGCTGGGGGAGGCTTCGTCAGCCGCGGCCAGAGTCTCGTCATTCATCATCAGTACATACGCGAATGACGAAATCGGAGACGCGAATGATGAAATTAAACCAATGAATGACGAAACCGGGCTGTCCGTCCCATACCTTCGCCCTTACCGATGCGGATGTCATCTTTTGCTCACAGCATCTCGTCGCGTCTTGCGGTATAGTGGTACGCAAAGGAGTGATTCCACGTGAAGAAACGGTTCATCTATATACTCGCGGCGCTCGGACTTGTTTTGTCCGCATGCGGCAATGACGCAGCTGGTGAGACGGATACCCATGAGGATGAGGCTACCCATGAAGGGCATGACCATGCCGCCCCGGCCGACCGGGAAGTGAAGGAAGGCCAGACAGTGCTCCCGAACGGCGATCTTCAGGAAGTGACCGCCTCGGCGGACGAACTGCCGTCGTTCCTCAATGACAAGCCGGAAGACATGCAGCTTGTCTACCAGGTGGCGGGTTCTGCAACTGAGATCCTTGAGTGGATGCCGTGCTACTGCGGCTGCGGGGAAAGCGCCGGGCACAAAAGCAACATGAACTGCTTTATCTCGGAAGTCCGCGAAGACGGCTCGGTCGTCTGGGATGACCACGGCACGCGCTGCCTCGTCTGCCTGGAAATTGCGGTGGAATCCGTGAAGATGTTCCAGGACGGCAAGTCGCTCAAGGAAATCCGTGAGACCATCGACGAAACGTATAATGAAGGCTATGCAGAGCCGACCCCGACGCCGATGCCGGCGTAAGGGGGAAGCGGGGCGGGAGCGCCCCGCTTTTTATATGGGGAAAAAGAGGAGAGGTCGCGAAATTGGGCATTGCGGCCGCGTACCCGGTCGATGCAGTCGCGAAACCGGGACTTGCGGTCGCGAATCCAAGCTGGGGCCGCGAATTCGCCCGTTGCGGTCGCGAAACCACAAGTTGCCGTCGCGAATCCCACACTTGCGGTCGCGAAATCCCCGTCCGCTGTCCCATATGCTACACTCTCCCTAAAGGGGGCCACACGATGAACAACCAACCATTTTTCGCCTCATGGAGCGGGGGCAAGGATTCGGCACTTGCACTTCACCGGGCGATTCAAAACGGCGGCAGGCCGGAGCGGCTGCTGACGATGTTCGACAGCGGGGGGGACCGGTCGAAGTCGCATGCGGTGAGCGAGGCGATCATCCGCGAACAGGCAAATGCGATCGGCATCCCGCTTGTGATCCGGCGCTCGGGCTGGACGGATTACAGGGAGCAGTTCCTCTCGGGGCTGGATGAGATGAAGGTAGGGGGAATCCAGACAGGTGTATTCGGCGACATCGACCTGGAGGATCACCGGAAATGGGTGGCTGATACATGTGCGGAGAGGGGCATCGAAGCGGTACATCCGCTCTGGGGCATGGGCCGCACGGAAGTGGTCCGCTCATTCCTCGATGCCGGTTTCCGGGCGACTGTCGTCGTGGGCCATGATGAGCGCTTCCCGGCCGAGTGGGTCGGCCGGACATTTGACCACCAACTGATCAGAGACATGGAAAGCCTCGGCATCGATCCGTGCGGGGAGGCCGGCGAGTTCCACACGCTCGTGACGGACGGACCCGTCTTTAAAGACCCGCTCCGCCTGAACCAGGCCGATCTCCTGAAGCGTGACGGCTATTCGTTTGCGCGAATGGAGCTATCGGAATGAAGGAAGCATTCGAAGCATTCAAGCGGGAGGACTGGACAGAGGCGGAGCGGCTTTACCGCGCGCAGCTTGCCGATCCGGAACAGGAAGAAAACGCGATGCATATGCTCGCGTTCACTCTGGCGATGAAGAAGGAATACGGAGAGGCGCGTACCCTCTACGAAGAGCTTCTGCACCGGGCGGAACAGCAGGGTCACCAGGAGGCATCCGCCATCGCCATGCACCAGCTCGCAATGGTCTGCCGGTTGGAAGGGGACGCGCCCGCCGCCAAACGCTGGCTGGAGCGGGAGCGCGCCCTCCGCCGGGAACAGTTCCCGGATGACCATGCCGGCCATTCCGCCAACGCCTATGAATTCGGTGAAGTGGCGCTGGTCGAAGAGAGACTTGAGGAAGCGATCGGGGCTTTCCGGCTGGCGCTCCGAGAAGGGAAAAAAGCGGAAGACGATATATGTATCGCCTGCGCCTGGCGGGGAATCGGACAGGCGAGCGCCCGTTTCGGCCATGATCCGGGGCCGGCCTATGAACAAAGCATGGACGCTTTCAGGAGAGCCGGGGATGCCAAGGGCGAAGAGGAAGTCCGCTGCCTGCTGGAACAGCAGTCCGGATAAGGGCAAAAGAAAAAAGCACCGAATGTCGGCGCTTTTGCGGGCAATCCGCCCGGCAGGGATATTCAGATGACTGTGTAGTCTTTTGGGCGGACGGTCCGCTGTGTGCGGATAAACGTCATAGCATCCAAAAGTTCGTCCTTCGACAACCGTCGGCCGTCCAGACGAAGCTCATATGTATCGAGCATGTCGTCGGCCGCCTCTTTAATATCCACGGAAACGGGTTCGCGGTTCAGCAAATAGTCGGTGGTCACTTCGAAGAAGTCTGCAAGGGCAATCAACTGGGGGTAGGTCGGCAGTTTCTTGTCGAGCTCAAACGTCCAGATCAGGCTTTTCGCGACGCCGATTGTCTCTGCCAACTGCTCGGGGGAAACTTCATGCTGGATCCGGAGGGCTTTTAGCCGCTCGCCGAATGTGAGGGATTCGTTCACTGCAAACACCTTTCTGTATAAAAGTTAGAAAATTTAAATTCCTCATGTAGCATATCATATATTGCCTGAAAAATAAAACGACAACCCCTGGGGTTGTCGTTTTCTGCGGATTTATGCCATTTCAGCGAGAACGCCTTTGACGAGTCCTGAGAATTTCGACTTGACCTGGGCGGCGACCTCAATCACTTCGTCGTGGCTGAGCGGCTGGTCAAGGATGCCTGCTGCCATGTTCGTCAGGCAGGATATGCCGAGTACGCGCATGCCGCCGTGTGCCGCGACAATCACTTCAGGCACGGTCGACATGCCGACCGCATCCGCGCCGAGCGTACGGATCATGCGGATTTCCGCAGGCGTTTCGTACGTCGGGCCGCTCCACCATGCGTAGACGCCTTCGCGGAGGCTGAAGCCGAGGCTTTCTGCAACTCCATATGCCTTCGCCTGCAGTTCCTTGCTGTACACCTGCGTCAGGTCAGGGAAACGCGTGCCAAGCTCCTCGTGGTTTGGCCCGATCAGCGGGTTGGTGCCGGTCAGATTCAGGTGATCGGTGATCAGCATGAGGTCCCCCGGGCTGAAGTCCTTGTTTACCGAGCCGCAGGCGTTCGTGATGATCAGTTCCTGGATGCCGAGCGCCTTCATGACGCGGACCGGGAACGTGACCTCTTCGAGCGAGTAGCCTTCGTAGTAGTGGTAGCGGCCCTTCATCGCTGCGACTGTGCTCCCGTTCAGCTTGCCGATGACAAGTTCGTTTGCATGGCCGACAGCGGACGACGTTGCAAAATGCGGAATCTCCGCGTACGGGATGATGACGGCTTCTTCAATTTCGTCGGCCAGCGAGCCGAGTCCCGAGCCGAGGATCAGGCCGACCGTCGGTTTATGTTCGGTTTTGTCATTGATAAATGATGTGGCTTCCCAGATTTTATGGAACAGGTCCATTTGAATCTCTCCTCTTTTTTACGGGCATCAATAACCGCCCGTTTCCTACATTGTTCATACCCCCGCCCGCATGCGGGAAATCCTCATCCGAGGACGGGGGCGAGTTCTTTTTTCAGCTCGCGCTCCATGAACGGTTCCGCGCCGAGCATGTCCCGGAAGGCTTTGTATCGGGTCACCCGCTCCGGGCCGGCTGTCCGTCCGGTCTTATAGGCGCGGATCATGATGTTTTTCGGTGTATGTGCCATGTCGATGAATTCCAGCAGCTGCGCATCATACCCGAGCAGGCTCAGCAGCTCGGCCCGGATCGAGTCGGTCGCCAGCGCCGCGAAGCGCTCCTTGATGAGTCCGTGCTGGAGCATGACACCCAGTTCAGGCGAGTCCAGCTGGCTGAACAGCTCGTGCTGGCAGCACGGCACGCTCAGGATGACATCCGCATTCCATCGGACGGCGCGGGCAAGTGCCATATCGGTGGCGACGTCGCATGCATGAAGCGTAACGACCATGTCGACCGCCGTCTCGTCATTATAATCGTTGATGTCGCCGACGAGAAACTCCAGGTCTTCCCCGTAACCGAGGTCGGATGCGATTTGCCGGCATTCTTCGATGACTTCCTTTTTCAGATCTAGACCGGTCACCCGGACGTCGAGTTCCTTTTCAATCCTCAGGTAGTGGTAAAGGGCAAACGTCAGATACGACTTGCCGGATCCGAAATCGAGGATGCGGATCGTCCGGTCCGTCGGCAGATGGGCGAGGCTGTCGGCAATGTACTCGGTGAACCGGTTGATCTGCCGGAACTTGTCCATCTTGCCCTTTTTCACTTTCCCGTCCTCGGTCTGAACGCCGAGCCGGACGAGAAACGGATACGGCTTGCCTTCCTCGAGGATGTACTGTTTTTTCCGGTTGTGGGAGAGGTTCGGTGCCGCTTTCGTATCGGTCCGGCCGGACTTCCAGGAGACCTTCAGCTTCTTCGAGAGCCGCACCTGCACGTCTTCGCCGGTGAACGAAGCCTGCATCTGGCGGAAGTTGCGCAGCAGGCCGTCAAGGACGGGGCGGACTTTTCCTGCCGGCACATTTTCGTGCTTCAGAATGCGTTCGTACTGGTATTCGAACTGGATATGGAGCTCTCCCTGAAGTTCGACGGGCTTTAGTCTGATGCGCTTCAGTTCCTCTGACTTCAGGCGCGGCTGGCTGATCGTCGCCTTGACCAGCGTGCCATTCGCCATGCGGGACACAAGCGCATCCATCATCTCTTCAAATTCCATCGGCAGTCCTCCTCTCTGTTCGGGAATCTGCAGTGTGCGGTGCTCTTATATTATTCGAACCGGAACCCCTGTTTGGCGAGGAATTCCTTCAGATGCATGCGGCGCGGTTCTTTCAGGAATGCCGCCATGTCTTCAGACCAGGTGGCGTCCTTGCGGTTGCTTCCGCGGTTCAGGTAATAGTCGTTCATCGTGCGGTCGTATTCAGGAAGCAGTTCTTCATACTTTTCACTATTGTACTCATTCTCATGCAGCACGGCACTTACCGGAAGGCGCGGCTTGACCTCGTTGCGGAACTTCGGCACGCCGATCGTCATGCCATAGAGAGGCGCAACGCCTTTCGGCAGGCCGAGGACTTCGCTGATCTCTTCGGGTGCATTCCGGACGCCGCCGATATAGCAGATGCCGTACCCTTCCGATTCCGCGGCAACGGCAACGTTCTGTGCAAACAGTGCCGCATCCGTTACGCCGACGACGAGTGCCTCTGCGTTCGAGTAGGCGATTTTCGCGTCCTGGAGGGCTGCCGCGGCTTCCAGCCGGCGGTAATCCATGCAGAAAACAAGTGCCGCGCCGGCAGTCAGGAACTGCTTCGGATTTTTCGAGAGCTCCGCGAGTGCCTCGCGCTTGACCGGATCGGTCACATGGATGACCGAATACGCCTGTACAAAGTGCGAGCTTGCCGCATGCTGGCCGGCGCTGACGAGCCGCTCGACCGTCTCCCGGCTAAGGGTGACATCCTCGTAATCGCGGACAGAAGAGTGGGAGTTAAGAAGATCTAAGACCATTGATAAAGACCCCTTTCAAGTTTATGTATCCCCATGCATCACACCCTAGCTTATCAAAGAAGTTTTAGGGTAAACAATTTTCGAGGTCTGCACCATCCGGAAATACATACTGAAAGGGGAGAAACGGAAAAATGAGCACTTTTTTTGAGAATGTGTCGCTGACGGCGATGATCCTGTTTATCCTGCTCGTCATTGTGCCGATCGTGACGCTGGACTGGCTGTTTTTCTATGACCGCGGGCAAAAGCAGCACTCCATCCTGCGGAATTTCCCAATTCTCGGGCGTGTCCGCTATTTTCTTGAGAAGACGGGCCCTGAGTTCAGGCAGTACCTGTTCTCCGATGACAACAGCGGCAAGCCGTTCAGCCGGGAGGAGTACTTGCATATGGTGCTTCCTGGCAAGTACAAAAGCTCGCTGATCGGCTTCGGTTCGAAGCGGGATTTCGATGAGCCCGGCTATTATATCCGGAACGCCATGTTCACGAAGCAGAACGAAGAAATGCGTGTCGACAATTCCGACCTGGTCGACACCCGCCACTATGTGATCGACGATGAGGGGCTGTTTACGCGCCGCGAGCACATGGAGGACATTCCGGCGCTTCCGTGGCTGCTGCCGCCGGATGACGCCGTCGTGATCGGGCCGGAATGCCGGGAGCCGTTCCATGTGCGCAGCCTGCTCGGCCAGTCGGCGATGAGCTTCGGATCGCTCGGCAAAAACGCCATCACCGCGCTGTCCAAGGGGATCGGGATGGCAAAAGGCGCCTGGATGAACACAGGCGAAGGCGGCCTGTCTGACTATCATCTGTCAGGGGGTCCGGAGATCATCGCCCAGATCAGTTCAGGCCTGTTCGGCTACCGGACGCCGGACGGGGAGTTCGATATCGAAAAGGTGAAGGAGAAGGCCGCCATCCCGAATGTCCGTGCGTTTGAACTGAAGCTCGCCCAAGGTGCAAAGATGCGCGGCGGCCACGTGGAAGGCGAGAAAGTGACCGAGGAGATCGCCAAAATCCGGACCGTCGAGCCATATACGACCATCAACAGCCCGAACCGGTTCCGTGAGTTTGATGATTACCCGTCGATGTTCGAGTTTATCGGGCAGATCCGCGAGGCCGGCGGAAAGCCGGTCGGCATCAAGGTGGTCATCGGCAGCAAGAGCGAAGCCGATGAACTGGCGAATTGGATGAAGAAGACCGGAAAGGGCCCGGACTTTATTTCGGTCGACGGCTCGGAGGGCGGTTCCGGAGCGACCTACCAGGATCTGGCAGACAGCCTCGGCCTGCCGATCAAGACGGCGCTCACCATCCTTGATGACTCGCTGCGTGAGCATGGCGTCCGCGAACGGGTCAAGATCATCGCCTCCGGCAAAATCACCACGCCCGACAAAGCGGCCATTGCGCTCGCGCTCGGGGCGGACCTCGTACAGGTCGCCCGCGGGTTCATGATCTCCGTCGGCTGCATCATGGCACTCAAGTGCCATACAAATGAATGCCCTGCAGGCGTCGCGACGACTGATGAAGACCTGCAGCGTGCGTTGGTCGTCGACGAGAAAAAGTACCGCGTCACCAACTACATCCTCACGATGCGCGAAGGGCTCTTCCGCATTGCCGCGGCTGCGGGCCTGGATTCCCCTACAAAACTGAACCGGAGCCACCTTGTGTACATGGACGAACGGGGCCGTGCCCACCCGGTACATGCCCATGACGAGCATTTGAGTGTGCGCTAAAAGAAGAACACGCCGTCCTGAGGGGCGGCGTATTCTTTTGGTCTGAATTAAGTTTCGAAACCATCTGAAAAGTGTGGTAACATACTGTTGAAAACGATTTCAAGAGGGGGCGTTTGGATGGCACTGCTCAATAAAACTGTCGGAGAAGTGGTCCGGGAGAAGGCGCGGGAGTTCCCTGATGTGGAAGCCTACGTTTATCCGGAACACGGAATCCGGAAAACCTACCGGGAATTCGACGAAGAGACGGACCGTCTGGCGAAAGCGTATCTCGGGATGGGGATCAAAAAAGGGGAACATGTGGCCATCTGGAGTGACAACAAGCGACAGTGGTTCCTGAGCCAGTTTGCGACCGGCAAGATGGGGGCCGTGCTCGTGACGGTGAACACCAACTATCAGGCTGCGGAGCTCGAGTACCTGCTGAAGCAGTCAGAGTCGACGACGCTCATCCTTGATGAAGGCTTCAAGGGGACGAGCTATATCGACATCATCCGGCAGGTATGCCCGGAGGCCGAGGTCTCGGAAAAGGGCGAGATCTCGTGCAGGAACCTCCCGCATCTGAAGCGCATCATCCTCATGACGGAGCGTGACGAGCCGGGAATGTTCAAGTGGTCCGAGTTCGAGGAAAAGGCTGAGGGTGTATCAGATGAGGAGCTGGAAGAGGTATTCCGGTCGCTTGACCCGGAAGATGTCATCAACATGCAGTACACATCAGGCACGACCGGCTTCCCGAAAGGCGTCATGCTGACGCACAACAATATCGTCAATAACGCTCAGCTGATCGGAGACCGGATGAAACTGACCGAGAAGGACCGGCTATGCATCCCCGTACCGTTTTTCCACTGCTTCGGCTGCGTGCTCAGCACCCTGACGGCGGTTACGCACGCGTCAACATCTGTTATCATCGAACAGTTTAATCCGCTTGCCGTGCTGAAGGCCGTGCAGGATGAGAAATGCACGGCGCTCAACGGCGTACCGACCATGTTCATCGCAGAGCTCCAGCATCCGGAGTTCAAGAACTTCGACACATCGAGCCTCCGAACGGGCATCATGGCCGGCTCCACTTGCCCGATCGAGGTGATGAAGCAGGTCATCAACGAAATGGGGGCCAATGAAATCACGATCTGCTACGGCCAGACGGAATCGTCACCGGTCATCACCCAGACCACGACGGAGGATCCGATCGAGAAGCGTGTGGCGACTGTCGGCAAGCCGCATCCGCATGTTGAAGTGAAGATCATCGACCCGGTGACCGGAGAGGAAGTGCCGCAGGGACAGCCGGGGGAGCTGTGCACGCGAGGCTATCATGTCATGAAAGGCTACTATAACAATGAAGAGGCGACCCGCAAGGCGATCGATGAAGACGGCTGGCTCCACACCGGCGATATCGCCGTCATGGACGAAGACGGCTATCTCGACATCACGGGCCGCATCAAGGACATGGTGATCCGCGGCGGCGAGAACATCTATCCGCGCGAAATCGAGGAATTCCTCTATACGCATCCGTCTGTCAGCGACGTCCAGGTCGTCGGCGTGCCCGATCCGAAATATGGCGAAGAGCTCATGGCATGGATCATCCTGAAGGCAGGCGCTGAAGAGACCGAAGAGTCGATCCGCGAATACTGCAAAGGGAAGATCTCCTACCATAAGATTCCCCGCTATATCGAGTTCACTGACGAATATCCGATGACCGCTTCAGGCAAGATCCAGAAATTCAAGCTCCGGGAGATGTCCGAGGAACGCACCGGCATTGGGGCGAAATAATGTGAAAGCCGTCCCGGCATGAAGCGGGACGGCTTTTTTGATGCGGAGCGGGGGCTATGTCAACGTTTCAGCGGAGTATGTCAACGTCTCAATGAAGTTAATCAACGTTCACTAAAACCATCTGCCGGCCATGAAAAAGGACCGCATCCCGTGCGGCCCTCATCCTTCATAAAGCGTATCTTCGAGTTCTCCGTCGCCCTTATAGATCTTCAGGACGCCGTTTTCGTCGTTGATGCGCGGCTTGGCTTTGTCGAGTAGGTCGTCTTTCGTGTCTTCCCGCAGAATCGCCCGGTCGCTGCCTTTTTTGCGGAGCACCCATTCTTCTCCGTCTTCCCTCACTTCATACACAGGCCGTCCGCCGTCATCGTCCCCGTGCACGTATTCGCGTGCGCGGTCCAGTGCAATCGGGATGGCGCGGCTGTCTTCATAGCCGTCGCGAACGAGGGCATTGGCAATGTCGATCGCTTTCTCCCTGACCGGATCGTCCAGGTTCTTGAACGAGTCGGGGTAATCCTGATTGTTCCATGGCATTTGGAATCGCCTCCTTATACCAAGAGGAATTCCCCCGGTAGATTAGGCTAAACCTTACCCTCGGCTCTTTCTGTGTCATGGGCTGCTTCATCCGCAGACAGGTTCCGCCGGTATTCGGGCGGCTTCTTCAGGCAATTGGCCATGGGGCATCATCCGACACGCCTGCTGTCATCACCGGTCGATTTCCCGGGAAATAATGGGGGGACAGGCAACCATATTCCGGTATTCGCCAGCATCATCTGTTTTCTTCTTTAAAACGCCGTTCCATTTCTCTAAATTGACAGTCATATAGGACCAGGCCTTATGATAGGATGGGTTACAGAAGGGGGAGTGATTATGTGACAGATACTACTTTTAAGTTAATCGCAATCATCATCTACATGGCGGCCATGCTGCTCATCGGCTGGTATGCCTACAGGAAAACTGCCAATCTTACGGACTATATGCTTGGGGGACGCTCGCTCGGGCCTGCGGTCACCGCACTCAGCGCTGGCGCAGCAGATATGTCCGGTTGGCTGCTCATGGGCTTTCCGGGAGCAATCTATCTTGCGGGGCTGGGTGAGGTCTGGATCGGAATTGGCCTGACGCTTGGTGCTTATCTGAACTGGCTATATGTTGCACCCCGGCTCCGTACGTACACACAGGTTTCAAGCAACTCGATCACCATCCCGAGTTATTTGCAGAGCCGTCTCAAGGATCGCTCGCCATTCCTGAGGATCGCTTCGGGCCTGATCATTCTTATATTCTTCACGTTCTATGTATCCTCAGGCATGGTCGCAGGCGGCGTCTTTTTCGAGAGCTCGTTTGGCCTAAATTATCATACCGGCCTGATCATCGTTTCTCTTGTTGTTTTGGCTTATACATTGTTCGGCGGGTTCCTCGCAGTCAGCTATACGGATTTTGTTCAGGGCCTCATCATGTTCCTTGCTCTCATTTTGGTTCCGGTGATCGGCGTCTTTCTCACGGGAGGACCGGCTGAGACCATCAGCACCATCCGGGAAGCAGAACCGACCCACCTCAGCCTGTTTGCAGGCACGACGGTGGCGGGGGTCATTTCATCCATTGCCTGGGGGCTCGGCTACTTCGGCCAGCCGCATATCATCGTGCGCTTCATGGCGATCAGCTCTGTCAAAGAGACCCGGTCCGCCCGCCGGATCGGGATCGGCTGGATGATTCTCAGCCTGGTTGGCGCGATGCTGACAGCACTCGTGGGCTATGCTTATTTCCTGCAGAACCCGGATCTTTCGCTGACCGATCCGGAAGCGATCTTTATCGAGATGGGTCAGGTCATCTTCCATCCGTTTATTGCGGGCGTCATTTTGTCGGCAGTCCTTGCGGCGATCATGAGTACCATCTCTTCCCAGCTGATTGTCACTTCATCTGCGTTGGTTGAGGATCTTTACAAGGCGGTCATCAAATCCGACGCCGAAGATAAAACGTATGTCCTGTATGGCCGGCTGGCTGTCCTTTTTGTGGCAATCGTGGCATTCGCCCTTTCATGGGAGCAGAACGATACGATCCTGAAGCTGGTATCGTTCGCCTGGGCCGGATTCGGTGCAGCATTCGGTCCGGTGATCCTCCTGTCGCTCTACTGGCGGAAGCTGACATCACAGGGCGCGCTTTGGGCCATGATCACCGGCGCGGTTGTCGTCATGATCTGGGGCAACGTCGAAGCCCTGACCGGCACGCTCTATGAAATCGTGCCAGGGTTCCTCCTGAGCCTGCTTGTGGCGGTGCTGGTCAGTAATGCGACTTATCGTCCGAACGAAGAAATCGAGCGCGAATTCACGGAATCTCTCGAGCTGCTCGAACGCGAGCAAAGGTGAGGGAATACAACCGGAAAGCCGGCTGTCCTCCCTTCTGAATGAAATGAATATAAAAAATCCGATCCTGCCATTGGCCGGATCGGATTTTGCTTTATTCTTTGGATCGTTCGACTTTTTCTTTTTTCGACAGGTTCTCAAGGCGCTGGAACCGGCGGAGTTCACGTTTGTTTACCGGAAGCGGTTCTCTCTTCAGCAGGATGATCATGGAGAACATCAGCATGATGAGGATGATGCCAAACGGCAGGGCCGAGGCGAGTGATGCGGTTTCCAGACCGTTGATGCCGCCTGTGAAGAGGAGGACACCTGCGATGGAGCCCATGAGAATGCCCCAGATCAGCTTGGCCGGCATTTTCGGATTGAGTGATCCGCCGGACGTCATGCTGGCCAGGATATATGTAGCGGAGTCAGCGGATGTCACGATGAATGTGAAAATCAGCAGGATCGCAAGGACTGAAAGCAGTCCCGGCAACGGCAGTGTCTGCTCGAACGTCGTAAACAGCGCGGACGTAACATCCTGGTTGACCATTTCCGCGATGTTGGTTCCATTGTTCAGGTCACTGTAGATCGCCGTTCCGCCAAATACAGCCATCCAGAACATGGCGATTGCGGGAGGGATGATCAGCGTGCCGACAATGAATTCCCTGATTGTCCGGCCGCGCGATACACGCGCGACAAACGCGCCGATAAACGGTGACCAGGCCATGACCCAGGCCCAGTAGAAGACGGTCCAATCCTGGACCCAGAGCCGGTCTTTATAAGGCTCAAGCCGCAGACTGTACTGAACAAAGTTCGCGATATAGTCACCCAGCCCGACAACAAAGGTTTCAAGGATAAAGACAGTAGGGCCTGCAAAGAATGTGAACAGCAGGAGACCAAGCGCGAGACCCAGGTTCAGGTTACTGAGATAACGGATTCCGCGGTGCAGCCCTGTTGTAGACGACAGCAAGTAGGCGACCATCATTACCGCAATGATGCCCAGCTGGACATAGGGGGAAATCTCAATGCCGGCGACGGCGTTGAGTCCGCCGTTCATCTGGAGTACACCCAATCCGATCGATGTGGCCATCCCCATGATTGTCGCAATGACGGCGAGGATGTCAATCGTGTTCTTTACCGGTTTCGACGATCCCACAATCGGCTCGAGGGCGGTCGAGATGAGTCCGGTTTTCTTCTTGCGGAACTGGAGGAAAGCGATGACAAGTCCGGTGAGCGTAAACATGACCCACTGGTGCATGCCCCAGTGGAACATTGAGTAACCCATTGCATTCCGGGCGGTTTCTTCAGTCATCGGTTCAAGCTCCTCGAATGCCGGATTGAACATATGGCTCATCGGTTCGGCTACGCCCCAGAAGACCAGTCCGGCACCAAAGCCGGCAGAAAAGAGCATGGCGGTCCAGGTGAAAAATGAGAACTCCGGTTTTTCGTCTTCGGCCCCAAGTCGGATGCGGCCATATTTGCTGATGGCAATGCCGAGCAGGAAGACGATAAAAATGAAGACAGCCAACAGATAAAACCAGCTGAAGGTATCGATCGTGAAGTCGTATACCGAGGATGCGACCGATGCGAATGCATCAGGTACAACAGCTCCGATGACGACCAGAGCCAGGATAAATAATGCGGAAACAATAAAGACTGGGTTTTTCCAGTTTGATCTGTCCATGTTCCTCTCCTTCTATGATTTTGTTTTATTATGTAGAGGTTACATAATAAGATGTATACCCGAGGGTAACGAAGATGAACGGGGGCTTCAAGGCTAAATCGGAAATTGACGGAAAAATTAGGCCTTATTGACTAGTGTTGTCCGAAAATATCGAAAGGAGACAGGGATTTGAAACTTGATCATGCAGTTTTTTTCAGCAACCGGACGCCTGAGGAGGATGCGGCCGCATGGAAGGAGCAGGGGATGAATGGAGCCCCGGGCGGCCGGCATGACCAGTGGGGGACACAGAATGCACTTTATTATGCCCGGAATGCGTACATTGAAGCATTGTCCGTAGAGAAACCGGAAGTAGCGAAGGCAAGCAGGCAGTCCCTCGCGCAACTGCTCGTCCACGATTTGAAGGCATACGGTCCGGGATGGGGAACGATTTGCCTGCGGCCGGGAAATTTGTATCAGTTCGAGAAGCACTTAAATGAGCGGGGATACAAGACGACGGGCGTGCAGGAGGCTTCCCGGCGCACGGCAACGGGTGAGCTGCTGGAATGGAAACTGCTCTTCATTGAAGAGGAAATCGGGGAAGGACTGCCGAACCCGTTCTTTATCGACTGGGGAGTGGAGGACGGGACGCGGATGAATCAGCTGATCTCGTCAGGGACCATGCCTGAAGAAAACTTGGCATCACGCATCACGGAAGCCGTCATCCGGGTCCGGAATCCGGAGAGTGCCGCCGTCCGGTGGGCTGAAATGCTCGGATTGGACCGTCCGGCGGGCAATAGGCTGGCGCTGGAAAATGCCGATATTGTCTTTGTGCGGGGAGAGGGAGCGGAACGTCTGGCTGATGTCTCCATTACCCGGGAAGGCACGCGCTGAAGTCCTGCAGGACGGGTATACTGAGGACAGGCAGCCACAACTGGAGGGATTTCAATGGAAGAAACACTGGAACGCGCCGTGCTCGTCGGGGTTCATCTTGACGACGATGAGCAGTTTAATTATTCAATGGAGGAACTGGCAAATCTTGCGGAGGCCTGCGGCGTGGAAGTTTCCGGCATAGTCACGCAAAACCTGGAGCGTCCGAACCCGAGCCACTACATCGGTTCCGGAAAGGTGAAGGAAATCCTCATGTTCCATGATGAGACGGATTCCAATCTTGTCATCTTCAATGATGAACTGTCGCCTTCACAGATCAGGAACCTGGAGACTGAGCTCGATACAAAAGTGATCGACCGGACGATGCTGATTCTGGACATTTTCGCAAGAAGGGCGAAAACCCGGGAGGCCCAGCTTCAGGTGGAACTGGCCCAGCTGCAGTACATGCTCCCTCGCCTGGTCGGCCTGCGCGCTTCGCTGAGCCGGCAGGCCGGTTCGACGGGCGGCGGCGTGGCAACCCGCGGTCCCGGCGAAACGAAGCTCGAGCTCGACCGCCGGAGGATCGAGGACCAGATCGCCCGCCTCCGCCGCGAACTGGATTCCGTGAAGAGCCACCGGGAAACGCAGCGGAAGCGGCGGGTAAAACGTGATGTTCCTGTTGTCTCGCTGGTCGGCTATACGAACGCGGGCAAATCGACGATCATGAACTCGATGCTTGCGGGCATCGGGGACGGTGCGGGCAGGCATGTGCTCGAGAGGGACATGCTGTTTGCGACACTGGATACTTCGGTGCGGAATATTCATCTTCAGGACAACCGCGAATTCCTTCTGACCGACACGGTCGGCTTCGTCGGAAAGCTGCCCCACCACCTGGTGAAGGCATTCCGCTCGACCCTTGAGGAAGCGGCCGATGCCGACCTGCTGCTCCATGTCGTCGACGTATCGCATCCTGAGCACCGCTACATGATGGATGTCACTGAGGATACGCTTGCCGATATCGGCATCGAGGGCATCCCGGAAGTCCACGTATACAACAAGTCGGACCTTGCGGGACTGGAGCATCCGAGAAAGCAGGGGAACAGCATCTGGATTTCCGCGAAGGATGCGGGAGACATCCGGACGCTCACCGAAATGATCGCAGCAAAAATTTTCGGAGACTACGTCAGGGTCAGGCTGCTGATCCCGTTCGACCGGGGAGATGTGGTCTCGTATCTGAATGAGCATGCCGATGTAAAAGATACCGAGTATACGGAAGCCGGCACACTTATGGACGTTGAAATCAGGGAGGCGGACAGGAACCGCTTCAGGGAGTTCCTCGCTCCGTCTGAGGAGTAACCTGAAACCACGATCATCAAAAAACTCCCTTCCGCATAAGCGGAAGGGAGTTTTCATGTCAGTTCAGCGTGACGTCTTTTAGCTGATAATAGCCGCTTGCATCGACACTGAATCCTTCAACATTGTTGGCAACGCCGGTCAGGTATTCCTGGTGGTGGATATAGGAGATCGGAGCTTCTTCGATCAGGATCTGCTGAAGCTGGTCGTAGATTTCTACGCGCTTCGCTTCATCGATTTCTGCGCGGCCGGCATCAAGAAGCTTGTCGACTTCCGGATTGCCGTAGAATGCCTTGTTCGCTCCCGTCCCTTTCTGTGAAGAATGGAACAGGGAGTAGAGTCCGTTGTCAGCGTCACCGGTCGCGTTGGACCAGCCCAACTGATACATGTCCTGGTCGCCGGCTGTCAGGGTTTCCAGGTAGGAGCCGAACTCCATTTGCTCGACTTTGACGTCGATGTTCAGTTCCTTCAGCTTCTGCTGGAGGAGGACCGCAATGTCGATCCGCTGAGGGTTGTCATTGGTGATGATGGTCGTTTCAAAACCGTCGCCGTAGCCGGCTTCTTCAAGAAGTTTTTTCGCTTCTTCCGGATTGTAGCCGAGTCCTTTGATGTTTTCATCATAGGCGAACGTTCCCGGAGCCAGCGGGCCGTGTGCCGGGACGCCGTAGCCGTCATAGATGCCGTTCACGATCTCTTCGTTGTCGATCATCATGGAGATGGCCTGGCGGACGCGGACATCATTGAACGGTTCTTTTTCCGTGTTGAATCCGACAAACGACAGGGCTCGGGAAAGCTGCTTGTTTACCGTAGCGTAATCGCCGCCTTCAATCTGTGCCACTTCGTTCGGCTGGAGCGGGTCAATGATATGGGCATTTCCGGTCTCGAGTTCAGCAAGGCGTGTCGCGCTTTCCGGAACAACCTTGAACGTCACGGAGTCCACTTTAGGCGCGCCGTCCCAGTAGTCTTCGTTTTTCACAAGCTTGACCGCGACGCCCGGGTCCCAGCTTTCAAACTTGAAGAACCCGGTGCCGACCGGATGCTGGTTGATGGCCGATCCCGGTTCCTCACCATTTTCCATCGCGGCATAGTCCTCATCGATCAGCTTGGGGCTGATGATGGCACCGCCGGAGTGTGACAGGTGAGAGAGGAGCGGCGAGAACGGATAGGCTGTTTTGATCTGGACGGTGTGGTCATCGATGACTTCCACACTCTCGAGCATTTCATACAGATAGGCCTTCCCGGATGCCACTTTCGGGTCACGTACACGGTCGAACGTTTTCTTGACCGCTTCGGCAGTGAAATCTGTGCCGTCGTGGAATTTCACTCCTTCGCGGAGCTTGAATTCCCACGTCGTCTCATCAATCGCTTCCCATTCTGTTGCCAGGCTTGGGACGATTTCGTTGTTTTCGTCTAGTTCGACAAGGGTGTCAAACAGATTGTTATGGATATTGTTGGACGGAACATCGTTTGAGCCCTGAGGATCCAGTGTCGATGCATCTGACAGGACCGCGAGGATCAGATCGCCGCCTCCGGCAGTTTCACCGTCTCCGTTGCCGGAATCACCGCCGGTGTCTTCCTGTCCGCCGCCGGCACATGCCGCAAGGAACATGGACAGCACGAGGGTCAGGATCAGGAGCAGTTTTGTGTTTTTTCTCATGGTGTAATCCCCCTTTTCTTACCGCCTATTATGGTAAATGCGATATTTCAGAAATATATCACACAAACCTGATGCGGACAATAGGGTCTCGGCGGCCAGAATCAGCCAAAATAAAGACAGCGTTTCCAAAACGACGTAAATGCGGGACTTCTCAGAATGAAAAATAGACAGCCGCAAAAGAACCCTCCCGCACGTGCGGGAGGGTTCTCGTTTGCAATTATTCGGACAGGGTGACGTTCTTGAGCTGGTAGATACCGGATGTATCGATATCAAAGCCTTCAACGCCGTTTGCAAGACCTGTCAGATATTCCTGGTGATGGATGTAGACCATCGGTGCGTCTTCGATCAGGTGTTCCTGAACCTTGTTGTAGATTTCCTGACGGGCTTCAGGATCTGTTTCCTGGCGGCCTTCGTCAAGAAGCTTGTCGACTTCAGGGTTTTCGTAGAACGAGCGGTTGCCCGGGTCGCCCTTCTGGGACGAGTGGAAGAGGGCATACATGCCGTAGTCCGCATCGCCTGTCGGGTTGGACCAGCCGAGGATGAACATGTCATGCTCGCCGGCAGCCGTCTGGTCGAGGTACGTACCGAATTCCATCTGTTCAATCTGGACATCGATGTTGACTTCCTTCAGCTCCTGCTGGAGGAGGACTGCTGCGTCAACACGCTGCGGGTTGTCGTTTGTCCAGATCGTCGTGGAGAAGCCGTCAGCGTAGCCTGCTTCTTCAAGCAGCTTTTTCGCTTCTTCAACGTTGTACTCGAGCGGTTTTGCGTCTTCGTTGTAGCCGAAGATGCCAGGTGCCAGAGGACCTTTCGCCGGAATGCCGAAGCCTTCGTAAACGCCGGAGATGATGTCTTCTTTGTTTACGAGCATCGAGATCGCCTGGCGTACCCGGACGTCGTTGAACGGTTCTTTTTCCGTGTTGAAGCCGATGTACGAGAGGCTCGAAGATGGCTTCTGGTGAACCGTGCCGCTGCCGGAGTCATTGATCTGCTGGACTTCGTTCGGCTGAACCGGGTCGATGATGTGCGCGTTGCCCGTTTCAAGCTCGGCGACACGTGTCGCTGCTTCAGGGACGACCTTGAATGTGACAGAGTCGACCTTGGCAGGTTCGTTCCAGTAGTCTTCGTTTTTCACGAGCTTGATCTCGGAGCCGGGGTTCCAGCTTTCAAACTTGAAGAAGCCGGTGCCTACAGGGTTCTCGGAGATGACAGAGCCTGGCTCTTCGCCATTTTCCATCGCCGCGTAGTCTTCGTCGATGGACTTAGGGCTGATGATGCTGCCGCCGTTATGGGACAGGTGGGCGAGAAGCGGTGCAAACGGATACGCTGTCTTGATCTGGACAGTGTAGTCGTCCACGACATCCACGCTTTCAATCATCTCGAAGAGGAAGTAGCGAGGAGATGCGACTTCAGGATCGCGTACACGGTCGAGGCTTTTCTTGACTGCCTCTGCGTTGAACTCTTCGCCGTCATGGAATTTGACGCCTTCCTGGAGTTTGAACTCCCAGGTTGTATCGTCGATTGCGTTCCATTCCGTCGCTAGGCCAGGTTCGATCTCGTTGTCATCGTTGCGGTTGACAAGTGTTTCAAAGATATTTGCCTGGATGTTGGAGGACGGAACATCGTTTGATCCGGCCGGATCAAGCGAAGAAGCATCGGATAGGACTGCGAGAATGAGGTCGCCGCCTTCGCCGCCGCCTTCAGTTGTGCCCTCTTCGCCCTGGCTGCCGTCATCGGTGCCGCTTCCGCTGTCGGAAGCGCTGTCATCTCCGCCGCCGGCACAAGCCGCGAGGAACATGGAGACGACCAGCATCAGGATCAAGAGCAACAATGAGCTGCGCTTATTCTTCATGCAAATTCTCCCCCTATATTTTGTTTTTTGATATTGCGCAATCGACCGCAATATTCAGAAAGAATATACCATACCAAATTGTTGATGACAATAGTGTTCTGGTGAAAACGTCAAGTGCTGATATAAATGTAGAAGTCTTTCGCGCATCAACCTGATAGAGCAGAAAAGGTATTTTAAAAAGTGTCAAAAATTATTATGTTTTTGTACTTTTCCGTATTTAAATTTATATGTCGAATTTAGACTATTCATGGTAAACTACCGATTATAGATATTGAGAAAAAGGCGGCATCTACTGCCGTCCTGGGGAAAGAGGGATTAATATGTCTGAGCAAACAGCCGGAGCCTCCGCGGGTGAAAGGGCTTACAATCCTCGCCTCGAACTCTACAAGGGCTTTTGGAAACGGTTCAAAAAGAACAAGTCGGCCCTTGTCGGCGGGATTGTTGTGCTGTTTTTCATCTTGGTGGCCATCTTCGGACCGATGCTTGTCAGCACGGACCCGAATGCCACGGACATCGCGAACAAGCTCCAGCCTCCGTCCGCGGAGCACTGGTTCGGGACTGATAACTACGGGCGAGATATCTTCGCAAGGATTATCCATGGAACAGGCCTGACACTGATCGTCGGGTTTGTCTCTGTTATGATCGGCGGGATCATCGGTGTCCTGTTCGGCATCATTGCCGGTTATTACGGCGGCAAGATTGACACGGTCATCATGCGTCTGATGGACGTCCTGCTCGCTTTTCCGGGGATTCTCCTCGCGCTCGCCATCGTGAGTGTACTCGGCGGCAGTATCCAGAACATGATCATCGCAATCGGGATTTTCTCGGTCCCTGCTTTTGCGCGGATCGTCCGCGGATCGACCCTGTCGGTCCGGAAACTTGAGTATATTGATGCGATGAGGGCGCTCGGGGCATCCGACTTCCGGATCATCTTCAAGCATGTCCTACCGAACGTCCTGTCTCCGATCATTGTCCAGGCGACGCTCCGGATCGCGACTGCGGTCCTGACTGCCGCCGGCCTGTCATTCCTCGGCCTCGGCGCGCAGCCGCCGACACCCGAGTGGGGCGCGATGCTTTCTGCCGGACGTTCGTACATGGCGGAGTCTCCGCATATGATTCTGATTCCGGGGATCGCCATCGTCCTCGTCGTTCTTGCATTCAATATCTTCGGTGACGGGCTGCGCGATGCGCTTGACCCGAAAGCGAACAAATAAGGAGGGAGAAGCGAAATGCTTAAATACATCATCCGGCGGGTCCTTCAGACCATCCCGGTTCTCATCGGTGTCTCCATTCTCGTCTTCTCCCTGATGCATCTGATCCCGGGCAACCCGGCCCAGATCATCGCAGGGGAAGGTGCTTCGGAGCAGACAGTCAGGCAAATCGAGGAACGCCTCGGCCTGAATGACCCGATCCATATCCAATACTTCAACTATATGAGTGGCGTCCTCCAGGGCGACCTCGGAAATTCCGTCCGCAGCGGCCGTGCTGTTTCGGATGAGATCGCTGCCCGCTTCTGGGTCACGGTGGAATTATCGTTCTATGCCACCGTCCTCGCCGTCTTCCTCGGACTGATGGCGGGGATCATCTCGGCCGTCCGCCGATATACGGTGGCCGATACGGCCATCATGGTTATCGCGCTGTTCGGCCTGTCCATGCCGAACTTCTGGCTGGGCCTGGTCCTGATCGACTGGTTCGCCATCGGCGGGGACTGGCTGCCGGAGTGGGCGAAGCTGCGCCCGTCCGGCTGGGGCGACAGCTGGCGGCAGGTCATCCTGCCGGTCATCACGCTCGGAACGGGCGGTGCGGCGATTATCGCCCGCATGACCCGCTCTTCGATGCTTGAAGTCATCAACCAGGACTATATCAGGACGGCGCGGGCCAAGGGCCTTACCGACAGGATCGTCACGTACCGCCACGCGCTCAAGAATGCGCTGATCCCGGTTGTCACGGTTGTCGGACTTGAATTCGGCGGATTCCTCGGCGGCGCAGTCCTGACAGAGACCATCTTCGCCATCAACGGCATGGGCCGCCTGACGGTACAGGCCATCACCCAGCGGGACTTCCCGATTGTCCAGGGTGCTGTGCTCGTCCTCTCAGTCCTGTTCGTCTTCGTTAACCTGATCGTCGACATCTCATATAAACTGCTCAACAAGCGGATCGACCTGAACTGATCGGTCCCGTCCACGGCCCAAGGAGGAAAGATCAATTGGAAGAAACGATTTTGGACGTGCGCGGCCTGCGCACCTCTTTCTTCACGGACGAGGGGGAAGTCAAAGCCGTCGACGGCGTGAGCTTCTCCGTCCCGAAAGGTAAAACATTAGGAATCGTAGGCGAGTCGGGGTCCGGCAAGAGTATCACTTCTCTGTCGATCCTCCGTCTTCTCGCTGAAAACGGCAAAGTGGTCGACGGTGAAATCCGCTATAAAGGCGAGAATCTCCTTGATTTCTCGGAAAAGAAAATGCGGAGCATCCGGGGAAACCAGATCTCGATGATTTTCCAGGAGCCGATGACTTCGCTGAACCCGGTCTTCACGGTCGGCCAGCAGATCTCGGAATCCCTTACCACCCACCAGGGCATGAACAAGAAACAGGCAATGGCGAAATCCGTCGACCTGCTGAAACTGGTCGGCATCCCGTCGCCGGAAAAACGGGTCACACAGTATCCGTATGAACTGTCAGGCGGGATGCGCCAGCGTGTCATGATCGCCATGGCCCTGGCCTGCAACCCTGAGGTTCTTGTCGCGGACGAGCCGACAACCGCGCTCGACGTGACGATCCAGGCACAGATCCTCGGCCTGATCAGGGACCTTCAGAACCGCCTCGGCATGTCTGTGATCCTCATCACCCACGACCTTGGCGTCGTCGCGGAAACATGCGACTATGTCGCCGTCATGTACGCCGGGCAGGTTGTCGAATACAGCGATGTGCGGACACTGTTCCGCAAACCGCGCCACCCGTATACGGTCGGGCTGCTGAAATCACTGCCGCGGCCTGACGCAGACCAGGAAAAGCTTGTCCCGATCCACGGCATGGTCCCGTCGCCGTTCAATATGCCGAAGGGCTGCCGGTTTGCGCCGCGCTGCCCGGCGGCGACCGACCTTTGCGCAGAAAAACTGCCTGATCTGTTTGATGACGGAGAAGGCAACCAGGTACGCTGCTGGATCTATGATGAAGAATGGCCGGGACCGAAGGAGGTGGATGTCTTTGGAGAAGAAAGAATTGCTAAAGGTTGAAGGGCTGAAGCAGCACTTCCCGATCAAGGGCGGCTTCTTCGGCCGCACGGTCAACCATGTCAAAGCAGTGGATGATATCAGTTTTACTGTCTATGAGGGGGAAACCGTCAGCATCGTCGGTGAATCCGGATGCGGGAAGTCCACAACCGGACGCGCCATCCTCCGTCTTGAAGAACCGTCTGACGGCAAGGTGTACTTCGAAGGCACCGACCTCGCTTCCCTGTCGAAATCGGAAATGCGGAAATACCGGAAGGATCTCCAGATCATCTTCCAGGACCCGTATGCCTCGATCAACCCCCGCCAGTCGATCTCGGATGTCCTCAACGAAGCGATGGAAATCCAGAACGTACTGCCAAAAAAAGAACGCCGCAAGCGGATTCTTGAGCTGCTTGAGACGGTCGGCCTGAACGGAAGCCAGGCAGACCGCTACCCGCACGAATTTTCGGGCGGCCAGCGCCAGCGGATCGGCATCGCCCGAGCGCTGTCGGTGAATCCGAAACTCATCATCTGCGACGAAGCCGTATCGGCGCTCGACGTCTCGATCCAGGCCCAGGTGCTGAACCTGCTGGAAGAGCTGCAGGATGAGTACGGTCTGACTTATCTGTTCATCTCCCATGACCTCGGCGTCGTCCGCCATATCTCGGACCGCGTCATCGTCATGTATCTCGGCAAAATCATGGAGATCGGGGACAAGCACTCGATCTTCGATAACCCGAAACACCCGTATACGAAGGCGCTTTTGTCGGCCATTCCTGTTCCGGATCCGGAGCGGGAGCGGGAACACATCGTCCTCCGCGGCGACGTGCCTTCCCCGATCGACCCGCCGACGGGCTGCCGATTCCACACCCGCTGCCCGTTCGCCCAGGAAAAATGCCGGGTCGATGTGCCGGAACTCAAGACGCATGATGGCATGAAACAGAGCCACGAAGCCGCCTGCCACTTCGTCGAAGAGATTGAAAGCG
The DNA here is from genome assembly GCF_000348905.1 of Bhargavaea cecembensis DSE10. Lineage (GTDB taxonomy): Bacteria > Bacillota > Bacilli > Bacillales_A > Planococcaceae > Bhargavaea > Bhargavaea cecembensis. The sequence continues at coordinate 31,710 of NZ_AOFT01000003.1, read as the reverse complement.
GACAGCTCAAGCCGAACTATATGGAAACCGCGTCCTTCTAATAGATAGAAGAGACTCTGAAGCCCGCTGCCGGGAAGGCAGCGGGTTTTCTTATGGAGTATGAAGTTGGAATAAGGAGTATGAAGTTGGAATAAGGAGTGTGGAGTTGCAACAAGGGGCGATGAGTTGCAACAAGGGGCGATGAGTTGCAACAAGGGGCGCGGAGTTGCAACAAGGGGGTGTGGAGTTGCAACAAGGGGCGCGGAGTTGCAACAAGGAGAGCGGAGTTGAAACAAGTGAATCGCATTTACAGCATGAGTATTGTACTTACAGCATACGAATCGGGCTTACAGCAATATGATCCGCCAATCAAAAACCCCGCTCCGTCACCCGGAGCGGGGGCTCAAAAACACTGATTACAATACCCACATGCCGACGAGGCCGCAGAGGACGCCGAGCAGGATGACCGCGCCGGCAACGAACCAGAGGACTTTTCTCGGGAACGCGCCTGCGACGAGGATCAGCGATGGCAGGCTGATGGCCGGCAGGGTGACGAGCAGGGCAGCGGCTGGGCCGGTGCCGAGTCCGGCAGACATAAACGTCTGGATGATCGGAATTTCCGCAGCGGTCGGGATGACAAACAGCATGCCGCCGATTGCAAACAGCAGAATCATGAGCAGCGTATTGCCCGATGCACCGTCAAGCAGCGGGAAGAGCCACGGGCGGACCGCCGCAATGAGCAGGACCGAAATAAAGTAAGCAGGGATGATGAAAAGTGCCATCCGGCCCATGCTCTTCAGCCAGCGGGAAAGGAAGCTGCCTTCTTCCGGTGCAATCGCCGTTTCCGCTTCTTCCACCTTGCGGGCAAGTTCTTCCGGAGCCGGCTGCGGGGCAAAGCGGTTCGCCAGGTAGCTGACTCCGAAGACGAGCACGATGCCAAAGACGGCACGGAGCAGCGTGAATTCCCATGACAGGACGAACGTCATGAAGATGAGGACCGCCGGGTTCAGGACGGGATTACCGAGCCAGAAGGCGAGCGCCGCTCCGATTGAGACGTTCTTTTTCCGCAGGCCCGCCGCGACGGGTGCCGCGCAGCAGGTGCACATCATGCCCGGAAGGCTCGTCAGGCCGCCGATGGCCGTGCTGCCGAATGAGGTTTTGCCGAGCGTGCGCATCAGCCAGTCAGCCGGGATCAGGACCTGGACGAGCGAGCCGAGCACAATCCCGAGCACGGCCGCTTTCCAGACCGCCAGGAAGTACGTGACGACATACGACCATGTGCTTTCCCAGGAGAATGTTCCGGCATCTGCCGGATCACCGAGAATCGAATCGCCGATCGACTGGGTCGTGATGGCGGTGATGCTTTTATCGACATATGGAAGCCATTTTACATAAGCTAGCCCGATGATCGCGACGAGCAGGAAGATAGCTACATATAGAATCGTCCGTTTTCTGTCGGACGCATGGGTGGTGTTCAACGTTCAGGACCTCCTACAAAATGTTAACCGGCATAGTATACCACATTACAGACTTCTTCCATAGGTTAAGAGTGACATCGTTCCAATAGAAAATCCCCCGCCGGGCAGGCGGGGGATCAATCAGGCTTCCTGGAACTGGATGTTGTGCAGGTTGGCAAAGACGCCGCCCTTCCTGACAAGCTCGTCATAGCCGCCGTCTTCCGCGATGCCGTCCTTTGTCACGACGACGACACGGTCCGCGTTGCGGATGGTGGCAAGACGGTGGGCGATGACCAGAGTCGTCCGGTTTTCGGACAGTTCCTCGAGTGATTTCTGGATAATGCGCTCCGTCTCGGTATCAAGTGCCGATGTGGCTTCATCCAGGATGAGGATCGGCGGGTTCTTCAGGAACATCCTGGCGATGGCGAGCCGCTGTTTCTGCCCGCCGGAAAGCTTAAGTCCGCGTTCGCCGATCTGTGTTTCATAACCGTCAGGCAGATCGGCGATAAATTCCTCGAGATGGGCCTTGCGGGCGGCCCGGTACACTTCCTCTTCGGTCGCGCCGAGCTTGCCGTAGGCGATGTTCTCGAAAATGGTACCCGTAAAGAGGAACACATCCTGCTGCACGATGCCGATCTGTGAGCGCAGCGACTTCATCGTCATGTCCCGGACATCGATTCCGTCAATGGAAATCGAGCCGCCGTCGACGTCGTAGAAGCGGGGGATCAGCGAGCAGATCGTCGTCTTGCCGGCACCGGAAGGCCCGACAAACGCGACCGTCTGTCCGGAGCGGATCGACAAACTGATGTCATTCAGCACCGGCTTGGATCCGTCATAGCGGAACGACACCCGGTCAAAGCGGATATTGCCGTTCAGATGGGAAACTTCAACGGCATCCGGACGGTCGAGCACTTCCGGCTCCTCGTCCAGCAGTTTCCGGAACCTCCGGAATCCGGCCATGCCTTTCGGATACATCTCGAGAAGCGCGGCGATCTTGTCGACCGGCTTAATGAGGACGTTGACAAACAGCACGAAGCTGACGAGCTCACCGTAGGTCAGGCGGTCGTTAAAGGTGAACCAGGCCCCGACGACAAGGACGAGCAGCGTGACAAGGCGGGTCATCATGTACATGCTGGAGTGCGTCCATGCCATGACTTTGTAGGCCGCGATTTTGGCGAGCCGGAAACTTCCGTTGTCTTTCCGGAACCGCTTCATTTCGAACGCTTCGTTCGTGAACGATTGCACGACGCGGACTCCGGACACGCTATCCTCGACACGGGCATTTACATCCGCAATCCGGCTGTACATGTTCCGCCATGCCTTGTTCATCTTCGTATTGCAGAATGTGATGACCGCGACGAGGAACGGGATCATGACGATCGTGATCAGCGCGAGCTCCGGGTTGATCGTGTACATGATCGAGAACGCCCCGATGATTGTCATGACGGCAATGAAAATATCCTCCGGCCCGTGATGGGCAAGTTCGCCGATGTCGAACAGGTCATTGGTGATGCGGCTCATGATGTGTCCGGTCTTCGTGTTGTCGAAGAAGCGGAATGATTGCCGCTGCACATGGTCGAACAGCTGCTGGCGCATGTCCGTCTCGATGTTCACCCCGAGCTTGTGGCCCAGGTAGGAGACGATGAACTGCAGGAACGTACTGAGGAGATAGACCCCGAGCAGCAAAAGGCTGATCCAGACGATCCGTCCCCAGTCACCGGTAGGAAGCAGCTCGTCAATAAACCACTGCACTGCAACGGGAAAGGCGAGCTCCAGCAGCGCCACGAACACGGCACTGGAGAAGTCGATCATGAACAGCCGCTTATGCGGTTTATAATAGGAAAAGAATTGCTTGAGCATGGGATCCTCCATTCATCTATTTCGGCTTCCGTTATTATAGCCGAATCAAGAAGAATCCGGTAGAGGACTGGGTCTTTCGTCGGGTTTCTTCAAGAAAACGGAACTTTTCCATGAATGTTGCCGTATTACGGACTGTATCCAAATGAGAGAGGCGGTAATTCTATATGAAGAAACTCTTAATGGCCATGGCGGCCGGCACTCTGACGCTTGGTCTGGCGGCATGTAATGAGACGGCCGAGCCGACGGAAGGCACATCGGAAGAAAAGCAGAGCGACCTGACGGCAGAGGAAGTTTACGAGAAAGCCCTGACTGCTTCCCAGGAGATGAAGAGCGCCGAAGCCAAAGTGGAAATGGACCAGAAAATCTCCATCCCTTCCCAGGAAGTCGAGATGAACACGAACACCAACATGGACATGGAAATGACGCTGGACCCGATGGCGCTGCACCAGAAGGGCACGATGGCCATGAGCGCTGCGGGCGGTGAAGAGATGTCGATGGAAATTGAAGTCTATATGACCGAAGACGGAACCATGTATATGCTGGATCCTCAGGGAGAGCAATGGATCAAGATGACCGGGGCTGTCCCCGGGCTCGACCAGCTGACCCAGAATCAGCCGGATCCTTCCGAGCAGCTTGAGCAGCTTCAGGAATACGCGCAGGATATGAAATTCGAACAGAACGAAAACGAGTACATCCTGAAGCTCACGGCCGACGGCGAGAAGTTCAACGAGCTGATCAAGCAGACGCTCCAGGAGCAGTTGCCGCCTGAAGCGCTCGAGCAGATGGGCGAAGAAGAGCAGAAGGCACTCGAGAATATGAACATCAATGAACTCCAGTATGAAATGTACGTGGATAAAGAAACCTTTAATATGACCGTGATGAATATGGTCATGTCCATGACGATGGAAGAGCAGGGTGAGACGCTCAATATCGACATCGACTCGAATACGGCCTACGAGAACATCAACGGCATCGAGAAAATCGAGGTTCCCCAGGAAGTCATCGACTCCGCTGTCGAACTTCCGCAGCAATAAAAAAACAGGAAAACCGCAGCCCTCCGCTGCGGTTTTTTTGTATGCCGTGAAGACTGAAGCAGTGTAAATCCGGACGGGCGACTGGGACAGGGTATTTTCTGAAAAAACTCACTTCAGCCAAGGGAATTCTAAACGATAATCATTCTAATCTAAATGATAATCATTTTCATTTACCCTTTGACTTCCCGATAACGCGTGCTATAATAACAATTGTGAAGGTGATGAGAATGATTTTCAACAGAACATTCTCAATAGCCTTTCAAATTGCAGTGCATCGGGGATAGCCATGAAGACACGTTATCTGATTGCTGGTCTCGTCATCCTGTCGTTCTTATCTTTGTTCGTCGGGGCGAGCAGCATCACACCAATGGACCTCTTGGATTGGAGTTCCGAAGAAACCCAAATATTCTTGATCAGCCGTGTGCCGCGGCTCGTTGCCATCCTGCTTGCAGGTGCGGGCATGAGCGTTGCCGGCATGATCATGCAGCAGTTGAGCCGGAACAAGTTTGTTTCACCGACAACAGCAGGGACACTAGATGCGACCCGTCTCGGGATCCTCGTATCCATGCTCCTGTTCACGAATGCGACGATGCTCGAGCAGATGGCCATATCATTCGCATTCGCACTTGCCGGGACACTCTTGTTCATGCAGATCCTGGAGCGCATCAAGTTCAAAGATGCGATCTTCATCCCGCTGGTCGGGCTGATGTTCGGAAACATTTTGTCGTCCCTGACGACATTCTTCGCCTATCGGTCGAATGTGATCCAGAACATTTCCTCCTGGCTGCAGGGTGATTTCTCCATGATCATGTCAGGGCGCTATGAGCTTCTGTACATCAGCGTGCCGATCCTGGTACTCGCCTACCTGTACGCCAACCGGTTCACGGTTGCCGGGATGGGGGAGGACTTCTCGAGGAACCTCGGCCTCAACTACAGGTTTGTCGTGAACTTCGGATTGATCCTGGTCGCATTGATCACCGTAACGGTCGTCCTCACGGTCGGCATGATTCCGTTTCTCGGACTCATCATCCCCAACATCGTCTCCATCATCAAAGGGGACAACCTAGAGAAAACTTTGCCGCACACGGCACTCATGGGAGCGATTTTCCTGCTTATCTGTGACATTCTCGGACGTGTGCTGATCTATCCATATGAAATTTCCATCAGTTTGATGGTCGGGGTCATCGGCAGCGGCATCTTCCTTTACCTGCTGTTCAGGAGGAAAGCCTATGCGTGATTCCACAAAACTCATCATCCTGTATGCGCTGGCGGCGCTCTGTGTCGGGCTGTATCTGTTCCATGACCTGAATGGAAGCTACGACTACGCCCTCCCGAGAAGAGGCGTGAAGGTTGCGGCCATGGCCGTGACCGGCATCGCGATCGCCTACGCAACGGTCGTCTTCCAGACGATCACCCAGAACCGTATCCTGACGCCGAGCATCATGGGGCTGGACTCGCTTTATATGCTTCTCCAGACGCTCATCATCTTTTTCCTGGGATCGACCCATATCACGGTCGTCAACAAGCAGGTCAACTTCCTGCTGTCGGTCGCGGCGATGATCATTTTCGCGCTGATGCTCTACCAGTTCCTTTTTAAGAAGGGGAACCGGCCGGTCTACTTCCTGCTCCTGGTGGGGATCATCGTCGGAACCTTTTTCGCGAGCATCTCGACATTCCTCCAGGTGCTGATTGATCCGAACGAGTTTCTGACCGTCCAGGATGCCATGTTCGCCAGCTTCAACAACGTCAATGCAGACCTGGTCTGGCTTTCCATTGCGGTTGTCGCCGTCTGCATCATCATCGGATGGCGCCAGCTTAAAATCATGGACGTGATCTCGCTTGGCCGGGATATCTCCATGAACCTGGGCGTACCGTATGACAGGATGGTGCGCGGCACCCTGATCCTGTCGGCGGTCCTGATCGCCGTATCCACGGCGCTTGTCGGCCCGATCACATTCTTCGGGCTGATCGTCGCCAACCTGAGCTACCAGTTCATCAAGTCTTATAAGCATTCCTTCACCATTACGGCTGCAGCCGGCCTGAGTATGATCCTCCTCATAGGAGGACAGTGGATTGTCGAGCGTGTCTTCACCTTCTCGACCACTCTGAGTGTTGTCATCGAGTTCGCCGGCGGCGTGTATTTCATCTATCTACTACTTAAGGAGAGTCGATCCGCATGATTCAAGTTCGTGAGCTGTCCAAGTTTTATGGAAAAAAAGCCGTCGTCGAAAAGGTATCGGTCAATATTCAGCGTGGTCAGATCACTTCGTTCATCGGGCCGAATGGGGCGGGCAAGTCCACCCTGCTCTCCATGGTAAGCCGTCTGTTGGATGCAGACACCGGAGAAGTGCTGGTCGACAAGGATGATGTGCGCAAGATGAAGTCGAACGACTTTGCCAAGCGCGTGTCGATCCTGAAGCAATCCAACTATATGAACGTCCGCCTTACGGTCCGTGAGCTGGTCTCGTTCGGACGATTCCCGCATTCAAGAGGGCGCCTGAACGAGGAAGACATTCGGATCGTCGACCAGGCGATCGAGTACATGGAGCTCGGGGACTTGCAGGACAACTATCTGGATGAGCTGTCCGGCGGGCAGCGCCAGCGGGCATTTATCTCGATGGTCATCGCCCAGGACACCGAGTATGTCCTTCTCGATGAGCCGCTCAACAACCTTGATATGAAGCACTCCGTCCAGATTATGAAAATCCTCCGCCGCCTCGTGGATGAACTCGGCAAGACTGTAGTCATCGTCCTTCATGACATCAACTTTGCGTCGGTATACTCCGACCGGATCGTGGCGCTGAAGAATGGGCGTGTCATTAAAGACGGCCCGACCGAGGACATCATCAACTCCGAGTCGCTAAAAGAGATTTATGACATGGACATTCCGATCAAGCAGATGAGCAACTGCCGGATCTGCGTATACTTTAATTCCTGACCACACATAATCGAATAGGAAAGACGAGGGATTCTATATGAAAAAGTTCGCGTTTATCACGATGCTGATGGCATTCATCCTGTTCTTGGGTGCCTGCGGCAACGACAATGCAGCAGAAACTGAAGAAAATAGCGGCAGCACATCCGGTGAAGCCACTGAAGAAACAACCGAAGACAGCAAATCCGTGACAATCGAGCACGAGCTCGGCGAAGCAACGATCGAAGGCACGCCTGAGAAAGTCGTCGTCTTTGACTTCGGTATCCTGGATACACTCGATGAACTCGGTGTAGATGTAGCCGGCCTTCCTCAGGCAAGTGTACCGGGTTACCTTGAGCAGTACGCTTCGGATGACTACACGAACGTCGGCAGCCTGAAAGAGCCGGACTTCGAGGCGATCCACGCACTCCAGCCGGACGTCATCTTCATCTCCGGCCGCCAGGCCCAGCTGTATGACCAGTTCGCAGAAATCGCACCGACCGTCTACATCCCGATCGATACGACGAACTATGTAGAGTCCTTTAAAGAGAACATGAACACCGTCGCTGAGATCTTCGGCAAAGAAGATGAAATGAACACTGAACTCGAAGACATCGACAGCCGCATTGCTGCCATCCAGGAGAAGACTTCTGCATCTGAAGAAAAAGCGCTAATCGTCCTCGGTACGCAGAGCAAGGTCAGTGCGTACGGTCCGGCATCCCGCTTCGGCCTGATCCACGATGTCTTCGGTGTGAAGCCGGCTGATGAAGGCATTGAGTCCTCGACACACGGCCAGAACATCACGTTCGAATACATCCTCGACACGAACCCTGACATTCTGTACGTCATTGACCGTGACGCGGCAATCGGCGAGGATTCGAGCGTAAAAGAATCGTTCGAGAATGATCTTGTCCAGAAAACGAATGCCTACAAAAATGAAAAGATCCACTACCTGAACGGTGAATACTGGTACCTCTCCGGAGGCGGCCTGCAGTCGATGAAAGAGATGATCTCCGAAATCGAAGGAAGCCTCTGATCGGTTCCGCCCAAACACCCTGCCAAGCGCAGGGTGTTTTTTATATGCCTTGAAAATCATGTAGAATCAGCAGGAATCACGCGCATTAAAACAGAATATTACAAATACATTTTCCTCACCAGTGTCTGCGGTTCCTGCGGGTATGACCTCTGCCTCCAGTGTTAAAATGAATACAGAGTTTTCACATGCTGGAGGAATTCGGATGAAGAATAACAAAAGAAAAGTCTGGGCCGCAGTGGCCGCCACGGTTTTATTTGTTCTGCTTGCCGTCTTTTATGAGTCTTCGCCGATGCAGGCGTTTGACAGGACCTTATCAGGTTGGCTGGGGGACGCCGGGTTTTTGGAAGGGTTCAGCTTCTTCGGCAATCCATCGACCATTTTTGCAGTGTGTCTCACCGTGATCGTTCTGCTTCTCATCAGGCATTCGCCGAGAGATGCGCTGTTTATCCTGCTGGCGGTGGGAGTGGGATACGCAATCAATGAAGGCCTGAAGGAGTGGTTTGGGCGTCCCCGGCCGGAAATGGAGGGGCAGCTTGAAAGCCACAGCTTTCCCTCAGGCCATGCGCAGATGGGACTGCTTTATGTAAGCTCCATCGGAATTATTGCGATGAGACGGATCCGATCCATCTACTGGCGGAGGGCCATTCCTGCAGTTGCAGGCATACTGATTGCGGGTATGGGCCTTTCACGGATCGCACTCGGGCGGCATTATGCGACGGATGTACTGGCGGGCTGGTCCGTCGGCACGGCCTACCTGCTTCTGTTGCTGATCCTGTTTTCTTACTGGAATAGGGACCGTATCCAGTCCTGATCGGCGGGATCCCCGATTGTTAAGGATTCCCGGCATGTGGTATAGATAAGGGACAGCAGGAAAGAAGTGATGGATGGATGTACAGAATCAGCGAAGAGCTTGCGGAACTCGGGCGCCGGCGTATGGGCGGCGCGCAGGTGGAAGGGTTTGTCTACGGCCAGGGCCCGGCTGAGCCGGAACTGATGCTTGTCGGCGAAGCGCCGGGAGAGTTTGAACTGGTGGACGGAATCCCGTTTATCGGCCGCGCGGGCAAGGAACTCATGAAGTCCCTTGCCTCGATCGGGCTGCGCCGAGAGGATGTCTATATCACGAGCGCCGTGCGGAGCCGCCCGTACCGCTGGGGCACGAAAAAAGAGCGCGACGGCACGCTCACCGAGCGCAAGTATAACCGGGCGCCGACGGCAAAGGAGATTCTCGCCCACGCGCCGCTCCTGGATGCGGAAATGCGGGACGTGCGGCCGAAGCTGATCGTCACGCTCGGCAACATCGGCCTGCAGCGCTTGCTCGGCAAAGGCTATAAGGTATCGGATGTACACGGGCAGCTGATCGAGAGGCCGGTCCAGTACCTGGCGGATCCGGCGGACCGGACATACAGCCTGACGGAGGATGTCAGGACCATCATTCCGACCTTCCACCCGGCTTCCGTGTTCTATAACCCGTCTCTGCGCGAAAAGGTGGAGGAAGACTGGCAGGCGATCGGCAGGGCGCTGAAAAGACATGGCCGGCGATAACGGCACTTAGCTTATGAAGGAGGTGGAAGCAGATGAAGGGCCTCGGAAACAACGGCAGCAGCCAGGGAGGACTGCTGAACGAGCAGGATGCCATCCGCATCATGGGCGGGCTGGCCAGTGCCTTCTATGTGCTGGACGAGCAGTCGGATTTTATTTACATCAATGAAAAGGCGTGCCGCATCCTGGGACGGGAAGGGGATCACCTGGTCGGAAAAAACGCCTGGACGGAATTCCCGTATGCGGTCGCCGCGGGCCTGAAGGAGATGTACGATCGCATCCGGAGAACAGGTGTCGCCGAGACGGATGAAATTTATTACCGGCCGGCAGGACTCTGGCTGCAGGTGGACGCCCAGGAAATCGGCGACGGCCGGGTTGCAGTCCTGTTCCACGACATCAGCCGTTACAAGGAAGCGGAAGCCCGGCTGGAGATGCTCGCTTTCAGGGACGATCTGACCGGTCTTCCGAACCGCCGTTCCACGATTGAGAAGATTGAAGAAAACATCCGGGAAGGGAACCCGTTTTCCGTCGTGCTCTTCGATATCGACAGCTTCCGCCAGCTAAACGACCTTCACGGACATGAAGCGGGAGACCAATATATCCGGCAGATCGCGGAGCGGCTGAAGGATCTCCTGCAGGATGGCGATGTGGTCACCCGTGTCGGCGGGGATGAATTTATCTTCCTCACCCGCCGGACAGATCCAAATGAGCTGAACAAGTGGGTCAAGGAAATGTTCAGGCAGACGGCCATCTCCGTCAGGCTGAATGATAATGTAAGCTTTTCCGCCTCAGCGAGCGTGGGAATCAGCCGCTACCCCGAAGACGGGCAGACCACAGCCGAACTGCTCAGCATGGCAGACACCGCCATGCACGAATCGAAGACAAAGAGGGGCAGCTGCTTCCTGATGTTCCATGATGAGATGAGGACGAGACTGGACCGCAGAAGGCTGATTGAGGATGACCTGTTCTCGGGGGAATTTAAGAAGAAGGGGTTCTCCTGTGCGGTCCAGCCCCAACTGGACGGGGAGAGCGGCCAACTGATCGGAATCGAAACACTGTCAAGGTGGAATCATCCCGAACTCGGCCCTATTACCCCTTACGAATTCATCCCGATTGCAGAGGAAAGCGGGAAGATCAGGGAACTGACGATCCATCTCCTCAATCTGGTCCTGGCGGAAGGGAAATGCTGGGCAGAAAAATATGGCAGTGTCCCGCGGATCGCCGTCAACGTGACATCACAACTGTTGGATGACAAGAGATTCTACGGCACCGTGATGAGAATGCTCCGGAAGTGGAGGATCCCTCCGGACCGCTTTGAGATCGAGATTACCGAGTGGAAGGAAATCCTCAGCTCCGACCTGGTACTTTCCAATCTGAGGAAATGCCGCAGCAAAGGCATCTCCGTCGCGATTGACGACTTTGGCACCGGATTTTCGGGCCTGTCTTATCTGACGAATTTCCCGGTCGACAAGATCAAGATCGACCGGTTCTTCGTCTCCGGCATCGGCATGATCAGCAAATCGGAAGCGATCCTGAAATCGATCGTGTCGCTGGCGGAAGGCCTTGACTGCGACGTGATCGCAGAAGGCGTCGAGACTGCTGAACAGCTGCAGTTTTTGTTGGACATCGGATGCCGGGGTGTCCAGGGCTATTATTTTGATGCACCGCTCCCGCCCCGGGAATTCGAAGAAAAGTATATGCCCGCCTCGCTGTCATGCTGAGGTCCGGATCCGCGCCAGGTGCGCGGATTTTTTGTGTGGCTTTGATTACAGTTGGATTCGCGCCGGCACCCAGCAAATCCGTGCCGGCATAACCTAATCTTCTATGGACCTGAACCGACACATTTGAAGCGGTATTTCGAAAATTCTTCCGCAAATAAGTTGCACAAGGGAAACTTTCTGGCATATAATAGCATCATCTTAAATCAGAAAGCGGATGGTTGAATGGAAGGAAACCTCTGGATCGCATTCGGCCTGACTCTGTTTGCGGGATTGGCAACGGGCATCGGCAGCCTGCTTGCGTTCTTTACTTCCCGGACAAACACAAAATTCCTGTCAGCCTCGCTTGGATTCTCGGCAGGTGTCATGATCTACGTCTCGCTTGTCGAAATTTTCGTCAAGGCAAAAGATGCGCTGACTTATGAACTTGGAAACACACCAGGCTATTGGGCGACGATTGCCGGATTCTTCGGCGGGATGCTGCTGATTGCGGTCATTGACCGATTTATCCCGTCGACGGGGAATCCGCATGAGGTGAAGAGCGTAGAGGACATCGGGAAGGGACCGACGAATGATGAATATGCGAGATTGAAGAAGATGGGTGTCTTCACCGCATTGGCAATTGCCATCCACAACTTCCCGGAGGGCATTGCGACATTTACATCGGCCCTCCAGGACCCGACACTCGGTGTGGCCATCGCCATCGCGGTTGCCATCCACAACATTCCGGAAGGCATCGCGGTGTCCGTGCCGATGTACTTCGCGACAGGAGACCGGAAGCAGGCATTCAAGCTGAGCTTCCTGTCCGGCCTGGCGGAACCCGCGGGTGCGGTGATTGCCTTTCTGATCCTCATGCCGTTTCTGAACGGCATCATGTTCGGCATCATTTTCGCGGCGGTCGCGGGGATCATGGTATTCATCTCGGTAGATGAACTGCTGCCGGCCGCGCAGAAATTCGACGAGGCCCATCTGTCGATCTACGGCATGATTGCAGGTATGGCGGTCATGGCGATCAGCCTTGTTCTCGTTTCATGAAGGATATTGTCAAACGGTCTTGCACAATGTATAGTTATGGAGTCAATAAAACTATACAACTGTAAAGACAGGTGAAAATATGGCCTCAAATACTGGACGGCAGGCACCAAAGCCTGCCATTTCACGCAACAGATTGCTGGGAACTGCCGGGCTTGCCTGGATGTTCGACGCCATGGACGTCGGCATTCTATCGTTCGTCATCGCGGCGCTTGCCGTCGACTGGGCGCTGACTCCCGGGGAGATGGGCTGGATCGGCAGCGTTAACTCGATCGGCATGGCGGTCGGCGCATTCGCCTTCGGCATCCTGGCTGACAGGATCGGCAGGAAAAATGTCTTTATCCTCACGCTGGTGCTGTTCTCGCTGGCGAGCGGACTGTCCGCGGCGACCACCGGACTCGCCGCCTTCCTCGTCCTGCGTTTCATTGTCGGGGCGGGACTTGGCGGGGAGCTTCCTGTCGCCTCCACGCTGGTTTCCGAAAGTGTCGGTGCCAAGGAGCGGGGGCGCGTCGTTGTCCTGCTTGAAAGTTTTTGGGCGGGCGGCTGGCTGATTGCTGCCCTGATCTCGTACTTTGTCATTCCGGAATACGGCTGGCGCATTGCGCTGATCCTGACCGCACTGCCGGCACTTTATGCGATTTATCTTCGCATCCACCTTCCCGACTCGCCGGAATTCACGGCGAAAAAGGAAAAGCGGGGAAGCATCGGCGGCAATATGAAGGCGCTGTTCTCGGCGAAATACCGCCGGGCAACGATCATGCTCTGGATCGTCTGGTTCACGGTCGTCTTCTCGTACTACGGCATGTTCCTCTGGCTGCCGAGCGTCATGGTCATGAAGGGCTTCGACATGATCCACAGTTTCGGCTATGTCCTCCTGATGACGCTTGCCCAGCTGCCTGGCTACTTCACTGCAGCCTGGCTGATCGAGAAAATCGGCCGCAAGTTCGTCCTGAGCGTCTTCATGATCGGGACGGCAATCAGTGCCCTCGTGTTCGGAAACGCGGACATGACCTGGCTGCTGCTCACGGCCGGCGCTTTCCTCAGCTTCTTCAACCTCGGGGCATGGGGCGCGCTGTACGCCTACTCGCCTGAACAGTATCCGACGGTCATCCGGGGGACCGGGACGGGAACCGCGGCGGCTGTCGGCCGGATCGGCGGCATCTTCGGGCCGCTGCTTGTCGGCTCACTCGCAGGTGCCGGCGTGGGGCTCGGCCCGATTTTCTCCATCTTTACCGGAGCTGTCCTGATCGGTGTCGCAGCCGTGCTCATCCTCGGCACCGAGACAAAGCAGATTGAGCTTGAATGAAACGCCTGAAGCCCCCATTCCGTAAAGACCGGAAAGGGGGTTTTCTGATGGAGACAAGAGATCTTTTTTTGTCGGTCAGCCCGTCACGGGCGGCGGACCTTGTGATCGATGCATTGACCGTCGGTTCGGTGAGCGGCCGGATCGTCGACCAATATACGCGGAGCACGGGCAGCCGGGAAATGGTCGTCCTCATCATGGAGAAGTACTTCATGAGGACCAGCAACCGCGCCACCCTCACGATGATTGCGGACAACTTTGATGGAGACGGCCGCACCAAGGTCCGGCTGACCGGTTCGGGCGGCGGAAGCGGCGCCTTCATGAAGTTTGACTGGGGAGCGGGCGCAAGCTTTTCCGGGAAAGCGGAAGAGGCACTGGCGAAGCACCGGGTGTGAGCGGTTTTCTGGAGTCCGGATCCGAAAAGACGGAAAATCGGACTTAGGGCATCGGATTCGGACTTAGGAACCGATTTCGGACTTAGGGGGCGGAAATCGGGCTTTCCGTACAAAAATGGACTCAGAGGAGTGGCGTATGGAAGAAAACGTGTTCGGGCAGATGGCTAGCAGGTATGATACTGAAGAAAGAATCGAACTGGCGCAGGTGATCACAGAAGAAGTGAGGCAGGCATTGGGGAATGGCCGGACAAAATCCCTGATCGATTACGGGAGCGGAACGGGCCTGGTGGGCCTGGAGTTAACCGACCTTGTGAAGTCTGTGCTTCTGGTGGATTCTTCAGAACAGATGCTGGAAGTCGCAAAGGGCAAAATAGCGCGCAGAGACATCGCCAATGCAGAGGTCCTGTATTCGGACTTTACCACGGAAACACCCGAACTCAAGGCGGACATCGTCCTGATGTCCCTTGTCCTCCTCCATATCCCCGATACGGACAAGATCCTGCGTAAATTGCATGAGGTGCTGAATGAAGGCGGTCAACTGATCATCGTGGATTTTGACAAGCATCATGAAGTCAGCCATCCGAAAGTCCATAACGGATTCGAGCATGAGGAGCTGAAGAACCGATTATCCCATGCAGGATTTGTTCCGCTTGAGATCCGTACTTTCCATCATGGAGAACGCATTTTCATGAACCGGGATGCTTCCATGTTCATCTCCATCAGCAGCAAATAAAGCACGCCGGGAAAAGGGTCCCGGCGTGCTTCATTGATAACGCCATTCATAATGGGTGAATCTCATGGTCTGATTGTTCATTACAAATTCCCGGTCATCCGTTCCTGTATGAACGAAGCCATTTTTCTCGAGGACTTTCGAGGAGCCGATGTTCGCTGTTGTGGTTTTGGCGAAAATTCTCCGAACTCCAAAACCGCCTGCGAGCTGAAGCAATTCCAACAGCGCTAGAGTGGCCACGCCTTTTCCTCCATGAGCTTTGCCGATCCGGTAGCCGAGTTCGGCAGTTCCGTTTTCAGCATCGATGCCGGTCAGGTTCATTCTGCCGAGGATCCGGTTGCCTTCATCCTTGATCAGGAAAAAACGGGACGCGCCGGCGGCCTGCTCTTCAAGCAGATCGCCGAGCCGGCCCAGAAAAACTTCATAACGGTAATAATCGTCGCCCCGGCCCGGCACTGCGGTTTCGAAGAATGCCCTGTTTTCCGCTTCAAATGCATACAGCCGCCCGGCATCTTCTTGCCGGAGCGGTTCCAGCCGAATGTCCATCCGCTATTCCCCCGTTCAAAAAAAAGAGCCGGATCAGGCGGCTCTTTTCTCCATTCCGGCCACGCCGGATTTCTTTTTGTAATCAGCAAGCAGCCAGCCGTTCAGCACGCCAAGAAGGATGAGGAAGGCGAGCGGGACGGCCCAGAGGCTGTCCGGTGCGGCTGCCCATCCGACGAGCGTGGACACGATCGCCATGACCGGCGCCATCAGATAGTAGGCCTTCGTATCGTACAGCCACCCGTACGGGAGGAAGTGCGCCCCGGCAATCACGGCGAAGATGAAGACCATCGCTTCGGGCCGGCTTCCAAGTGCCCAGAAGACAAGCGGAAAGTAGGCGAACTGGGCAAGGTTGCACACCAGGCCGAGGCTTCCGAGCGGGTTGTCCTCCGATTTCCAGTCGGCTTTCAGCAGGCCGGCAAGCCCGACGGCCAAAGGGAACAGCAGGCCGGTCAGCGCGAGAAGGATGATATTCTGGAGCCGGAGCTCAATCGGCAATAAAAAGGCGGCGGTGATCAGCGTCCAGACGACCATCCCCGATAAAAGGAACGGAAGCCCGTTTTTGTTGCGCAGTGCAAGATCTTGCTTGAGTGCG
The DNA here is from genome assembly GCF_000348905.1 of Bhargavaea cecembensis DSE10. Taxonomy (GTDB): domain Bacteria; phylum Bacillota; class Bacilli; order Bacillales_A; family Planococcaceae; genus Bhargavaea; species Bhargavaea cecembensis. Next base: position 15,575 of record NZ_AOFT01000003.1, on the reverse strand, counting down.
TGCAGGTCCATCTGAAATCCCCCCAGTGTGAAAATCCCCCAAAATCCCCTTACTTGGCTGTGAGATGCGGCCAGATAACGTCGGCCCAGATGCGGTATCCGAGGTCGTTCGGATGAATGCCATCCTTGAGCGTCTCCGGCAACCTGACACCCCGCTGCTCCATAAGCGAGAGCATTTCATCATGGATGTTAATGTATGCCCATCCCTTGTTTTCGATGAAGGCCTGAGTGCCATAGACATAGTCGGTAAATTGCAGCCCGAGAGTGTTCACTTGCGGTCCGAACTTGTTTTCGGTGATCGGGTTCGGCGAGATGAAGAGGATCCGTGCTTCCGGCAACACCTCCGAATACAGGGCGTGCAGCTGTTCCAATGATGCATAGGTATCATCAAGTGAGACATTCTTATTATGATTGTTGATGACGGACGTTTCGATGATGAGGACATCCGGTCGTCCCGCAATGACCGGCCCGGTCACTTCATCCTCGAGCAGGCGGACGGATGTGTATCCCGAGTGTCCGTGGTTTTCAATTTTCAGGGTGTTAAGCGACGGATAGACGGTGCGCAGATGTGCCTGGGTAAGTGCGCGCCATGTTTTCGACTGGTTGGACGCGCCGGAGCCTTTTGTGACGCTGCTGCCGGTCACGGCCATGCGCGCCTCGCCTGTGGTAAGCGCCCGGAAGACAAGATAGTCTGCGACGGGCTGACCCGGATTTTTCAGTGGGTCGACTGATTCGATCGTGGCGACGTCGGCGGATGCCTTGCCGCCTTTTCCTTCCGGCCGGAAAAGGAGAAGGAGTGCGCCTGCTGCGGCCAGAAGCAGGACGAACTTGACCTGCTTCATTCGTGCTCACCTGCCGGAACCGGGTACTTGAGGGCGTTTTTCCGGATTTTGGAATGAGCCGCTTCATCCAGGTCAAAGCCTGCGACGTCAGCCAGCTGAAGAAGGTAGATATAGACATCCGAAGCTTCTTCGATGATGCCTTCCCGGTTTTTCGCGATGGCCTGTTCGCCGGACATCCACTGGAAGTGTTCCAGCAGTTCCGAGGCTTCAAGAGACACGGAAATGGCCAGGTTCCGGGCATCCCGGTTGCCCTCTGTCCATCCACGGGCTTTATTGAAAGCGAGGATTTCCTCGGTGAGTGTCGTCATGGTGGATATTTCCCCCTAAAATCTGTTTAATTTTAGTATAACCGATATCGGGTAGACAATGAATGGAAGATTGTTCGGTTTCATGGAAGGGAGTGGGGACGTATGTACAGGCCGATCGGCCCCGGTTTTTTCAAACAGCCTGTCCTGGAGCTGGCACCCGCGCTGCTTGGACAGTACATCGTCCATGAAACGCCGGAAGGATTGGCTGCCGCGCGGATCGTTGAGACGGAGGCGTATCATGGTCCGGAAGACCGCGCGGCGCACAGCTTCAATAACCGCAGGACAAAGCGGACGGAAGTGATGTTCGCGGACCCGGGGAGAATCTATACGTATCAGATGCATACCCATACGCTCATGAATGTCGTCGCCGGAGAGGAAGGAACGCCACACGCAGTCCTGATCCGCGGAGCGGAGCCGGTGGAGGGGCTGGAACTCATGCAGGACCGCAGGGGATGGCATCTGAAGATTCCTGACCTCACGAACGGTCCGGGCAAGCTGTCGAAGGCGCTCGGCGTCACGATGGAATCGTACGGGGGCGTCTGGTACGAGGAGCCGCTCTTTATCGCGCCCGGTCCGGGACTTGCCGGAGAGCTGAAGGCAGGCCCGAGGGTCGGCATCCAGAACACGGGAGAGGCGGTACACTATCCGTGGCGTTTTTTCGAGGAAGGCAATCCGTTTGTCTCAAAGTATCGCTGATGTTTAAGAGTGGATGAAGCGGGAAGAGTAGATAGGGACATTCATAAAGGAGTGATCAGATTGGCTAAAATTGCAACGGTTATTACAGACATGTTTGAAGACATTGAGTACACGGACCCGGCAAAAGCATTTCAGGATGCCGGCCATGAAGTGATCACCATTGAAAAAGAAGCCGGCAAAACGGTGGAAGGCAAGCAAGGCAAGGAGAAAGTGTCGATCGACAAAGGCATCGGTGAAGTCAGCGCATCCGACTATGACGCGCTCTTCATCCCAGGCGGATTCTCGCCGGACCAGCTCCGAGCGGATGAGCGGTTTGTCAGCTTCGCCAAAGAGTTCATGGACGCCAAGAAACCGGTTTTGGCCATCTGCCATGGCCCACAGCTGCTCATTACGGCAAAGGCGCTGGAAGGGCGCAAGGCCACCGGCTACAAGTCAATCGCACAGGACATGAAGTACGCCGGTGCGAACTTTGAAGACTCCGAAGTCGTTGTCTGCCAGGACCAGCTCGTCACGAGCCGCCAGCCTGACGACATCCCGGCATTCAACCGCGAATCGCTGCGGGTACTCGAAGGGAAATAAGATGTGATTGTGAAGCGCGCTGCCGTGGCGCGCTTTTTTGGTGTGAGAAAAGCGGAGCGAGCATAGCATCCGGTGAAGCGCGCATAGGATTGCGACAACCGCGCATAGCAATCGATGAGCGCTCTTTATCGTAGGTGAGCGCACATAGAAACCCATGTGCGCTCCCATCCGGTCAACAAATAAGTATTGACTTATATGTGTCCGGGCAAATACAATAAACCGGTATTCTTTTTTGGAGGGATTCCGGTGGAACTGACGGAACTTGAAACATTTATGAAAGCGGCGGGCGACGGCTCGCGGCTGAAAATTTTACAACAGCTCACAGAGGGCGAGGTTTGCGTCTGTGACCTGACCCCGCTCGTCGGGCTGACGCAGCCGGCGGTGAGCCAGCACCTGAAACGTCTTAAAGAAGCAGGTATCGTGACCGGAGAAAAGCGTGGCCGGTGGACGTTCTGGTCGCTTGACCGGTTACATCCGCTGCACGACATTCTGGTCGGCCTGCTTTCCAGGGTGCCGGCTCCGGAGCGGACGGCAGCGGACCTTGAAGCAGCCGGTGAGAAAGGATGCTGTGACGCATGATGGCCTGGTTGGCAGCACTCATTTTCCTCGTCACGCTGGTATTCGTGATCTGGCAGCCGAAGGGGCTGTCGATTGGCTGGTCGGCAATTGCCGGAGCGGTCGTTGCCCTGCTTGCGGGTGTTGTCAGCATGCAGGACGTTTGGGATGTGACCGGCATCGTCTGGAATGCGACGCTCACCTTTGTCGCACTGATCCTGATCTCGCTTATCCTCGATGAAATCGGCTTCTTTGAATGGGCGGCCCTTCATATGGCGCGCTTTGCAAAGGGAAGCGGTGTGCGGATGTTCTTCCTCATTACACTTCTCGGCGCGATTGTCGCGGCATTGTTCGCCAACGACGGAGCGGCGCTGATCATCACGCCGATCGTCCTTGCGATGATGCGGGCGCTTGATTTCAAGGACAAGCTGATTCTTCCGTTTATCATGGCCTCCGGGTTTATCGCGGACACGACATCACTGCCGCTCGTGATCTCGAACCTCGTGAATATTGTCTCGGCTGACTTTTTCGGCATCGGATTTTCCGAGTACGCCTTGCGCATGTTCGTGCCGAACCTGTTCAGCCTTGTGGCGAGCATGCTCGTGCTTTACCTGTACTTCGGCAAAAGCATCCCGAAGCGGTTTGATGAGTCCAAACTGGCGGAGCCCCGCTCGGCCATCCGGGACATGAAGCTGTTCCGCCTTTCCTGGGCGGTCATCGCGGTGCTTCTGGCCGGCTACTTCCTGAGCGAGGCGCTCGGCGTACCGGTCTCGATCATTGCGGGAATTGTCGCCATCCTGTTCCTCGGCATTTCCGCACCGAGCAAGGCGGTGGACGAGAAGGCTGTCGTGAAGGGAGCACCGTGGGCGATTGTCTTCTTTTCGATCGGGATGTATGTCGTCGTGTACGGTCTCCGGAACGCCGGGCTCACTGATGTACTCGCTTCTGTCATCGAATGGACGGCTGGCCACGGCCTGTATGCGGCAACTATTGGCATGGGCTTTATCGCGGCGATTCTGTCTTCTGTCATGAACAATATGCCGACCGTCATGATCGACGCGCTGGCCATCCAGGATGCGGATGTGCCGGATCGAGTAAGGGAAGCGCTGATCTATGCGAATGTCATCGGGTCCGACTTGGGTCCGAAGATGACGCCAATCGGCTCGCTTGCGACGCTTCTCTGGCTGCATGTGCTGTCACTGAAGGGCGTTAAAATCTCTTGGGGCTATTATTTCAAGGTCGGGATCGTCCTGACGATCCCCGTCCTGTTCATCACGCTGACCGGCCTGTATCTGTGGCTGGAAGTGCTTAACTGAGGTGTTGGAAATGGAAAAGAAGCTGATTTACTTTCTTTGCACGGGCAACTCGTGCCGGAGCCAGATGGCGGAGGGATTCGGCAAGGCGCTCCTCGGTGACCGCTTTGAGGTCCGCTCCGCCGGCATCGAGGCTCATGGACTGAATCCGGAGGCGGTACGGGCGATGGCGGAAGCCGGCATCGACATCTCGGGACAGCAGTCCGAGACGATCAGCACCGATCTCCTGAAACGCGCCGATTATGTCATCACCCTATGCGGGGATGCCCGGGACAACTGCCCGGCTGTCCCGACAGATGCCGTCCGTGATCATTGGGGATTTGACGATCCGGCACGGGCACTAGGGACAGAGGAAGAAAAGCGCGCCGTCTTCCGCCGCGTCCGCGATGAAATCCGGGATCGGATCATGCGCTTTTCGGAAACAGGGGAATAACCGGGAAATGCGCCCCCAGTGGGCGCGTTTTCTTTTAAGCATGGAAATCTGAAAATTCCGTTGAGCAGGCTCGCCTGCTGTGCTATGATATCCCGAAACCCAAAAAGGAGGCGGGACCATGATCAGACAGCTGCTAGAGGCCGACAGGCAGGAGACCATGGCGTTTATCGGCGTTCAGCCGGCGGAAAACCTTTTTATCATCGGAGATATCGAGGCGTACGGTTTCGAGGATCCGATCCAGACACTTTGGGGCGACTTCGGGGAGGACGGGGTGATCCGCGGTGTTCTCCTTAAGTACACGGATAATTATATTGTGTGGGCTCCCGGCGACTTTGACGCAGCTGGATTTGCGGCTATCATCAATGCCGACCCGTCTTTCCGCTTTCTCTCAGGCATCGAACCGATCGTCCATAAGGTGGAGCCTTACCTCGATCGGAAGCCCGATCACCCGAGGGTGCTCTACTATGCCAAATGCGAGACGGCAGCCGGGCTTCCGGCCATTCCGCAGGAGGTCACGGTCAGGAAGGCGGTTCCGGATGATGCTGAGGCTCTGATCGATCAGATGTACGCCATTCCGGAATTTGCTGACGGAGAATACAGCGTGTCCCACAAACGCCGCACCCTGGCGGAAGGGACGGCAAGAGCGTGGCTGATCGAGGGGGACGGGCGCATCATCAGTTCTGCCTCGAGTACCGCCGAAAACTCGATGTCCGCGATGATTGTCGGTGTCGGGACCATTCCCGGATACCAGCAGCAGGGCCTTGCCTCCTATTGCATGTCCGTGCTTTGCCGGGAACTGCTGGATGAGGGCAAGATGCTCTGCCTTTTCTACGATAATCCTGCAGCGGGCCGCATCTACAAGCGGATCGGCTTCCGGGACATCGGCAAATGGTGCATGTGGACATATGAGCGTAAGCGGGTTCCCGCAGAACATTGATTTATTATAGAATCAGAAACAAATAGGTGTCATTATAAACCGGATTCGGATGATCCTGCCGGGAGGGTCCGAATCCGGTTTTTTTGATGGAGTGATGGGGTATTTAATGAAAGTATCTTCGAAACTGTCAAAGAAATTTCAATAAGACACCATTTAAATCCTATTAAAGAATGTTATCCAGTGAAAAGCATTGCGAAACATGTTTTAATGGGAGCAGCCTGACTGAAGGGAAGATCTCCATGCTCCACTACAAGACCTACATCAAAGGGGACAAGCATCCGTGGGTGACATTCATCCACGGGGCGGGCGGCAGTTCGTCCGTCTGGTTCAAGCAGATCAAGGAATTCCGCAAGGCGCATAACGTCCTGCTTCTCGACCTCCGGGGCCACGGGCGCTCCGAGCGCGGCCGGTGGAAAAAGGGAGACTCGTTCCGCGAGGTGGCCGATGATGTGGTCGAGGTCATGGATAAGCTCGGCATCGGCAGTTCCCATATGATCGGCATGTCGCTCGGGACCATCGTTGCGCAAACATTGGCGGAAAGGCACCCTGATCGGGTCAAGTCGCTGATTCTGGGCGGCGCGGTCATCGGGCTTGATATCCGGACCAAGCTGCTGCTTTGGGCGGGCAACACGTTCAAGCGGTTTGTTCCATATATGCTTTTATATAAACTGTTTGCCTACATCATCATGCCAAAGAAGGAACACGAGGAATCCCGGCTCGCTTTTGTCAACCAGGCGAAGAAGATGTGCCAGAAGGAGTTTGTGAAGTGGTTCTCGCTCACAAAGCTGATTAATCCTTATCTCGCGCGACTGCAGTCAACCACGACCGGTGTGCCGACGCTGTTTCTGATGGGGGAGGAAGACTATCTGTTCATCCCGCCTGTCGAGGAAGTGGTCCGCCGCAGCAAGAAGTTCCGTCTCATCACGATCCGGAACTCGGGCCATGTCTGCAACATCGACCAGCCGGATGCGTTCAATCGGCACTCGATCCGGTATATCCGGGAAATGGAGTCTGCGCAAGAGCGCAGCTTAAACTTCGGAAGCCGGCTCTCCGGCTGAATGTTAAGCTAATGCCTGCGAATGTTAAGCAAGCCCTCTGAATGTTAAGCAAAACCCCATACACCATGCAGAAATAAACCCCGACCGGATTTCCGGTCGGGGTTTTGCAATGCTTGCATGATTAAGCCGTGATGGCTTCCAGTTCTGCTGCAGGGCCGAAGAATTCGTAGTGGATCTTTCCGACCGGCACGCCGATTGCCTTGAGTTCGTGGATCATCGCATTCATGAACGCTGCAGGGCCGCAGAGATAGACATCGCTGCCTTCGATGACGCGGCTGCTGAGGAATCCGCGGTCCAGGAAGCCTTCTGTGTCGGAGTAGCGCACTGAGTAAGTGGCATTGTCGTTGCCGGCCGCCATTTCACGGAGGTCCCCGTCAAACGCCTGGAGCTGCGGGTTGCGCGCAGAGTGGATAAACGCCGCCTTGCGCTCCGGCTGGTTGCTTGTTATGTGGTCAAACATGGCCATCATCGGTGTGAGGCCGACACCGCCGCTGATGAGTGTGACCGGAGTCGTTGCTTCCGTGTGGAGGAAGAAGTCACCCGCAGGGGCGCTTACTTCGATTCTATCGCCAACATTGACGCTCCGGTGCAGGAATGTCGACACCTTGCCTTCCGGGTTGCACTCGTCTTCACGCTTGACGGAGATGCGGAACATGTCTTCCTGCGGCGCACGGGACAGGCTGTATTGGCGGATCATCATGTACTTCTCGCCAGGGATCGTCACGCGGATAGTCAGGTATTGGCCGGGCTTGTAAGTTGGTACACCCTTGCCGTCTGCCGGCTTCAGGTAGAAGGAAGTGATGACGTCGCTTTCTTCCACTTTCTTCGCGACGACAAAGTCCTTGAAGCCGTCCCAGCCGTTCTCTGAGTTTGCGGCTTCGTCGTACATGGACTTCTCAACGCCGATGAAGGCATCGGCGATCACACCGTAGGCTTCGCCCCAGGCATTAAGGATTTCAGGAGTGGCTGCGTCGCCGAGCACTTCCTTGATCGCGCCGAGAAGGTGATGGCCGACGATCGGATAGTGTTCCGGGCGGACGTCCAGGCCGCGGTGCTTGTGTGCGATCTGTACGACTGCAGGTACGATGGCTTCGAGGTTGTCGATATATTTCGCAGCGGCAAGCACCGTGTTGGCGAGTGCCGTCTGCTGGCGGCCGCGTGATTGGTTGGCGTGGTTGAAGATGTTCAGGAGTTCGGGATGGGCTTCAAACATGTTCTTGTAGAAAACTGTAGTAATCGTCTTGCCGTGTTGTTCGAGTACAGGTACGGTGGACTTCACGATGTCGATCGTCTGTTGGGAAAGCATGTTTACAACTCCCTTTCGGTTGTTTGGATTGGTTGTTCTTGATCTGTCTCAATCATATTCCTGTGCAATTTCTAAAGCAATATATAAAATACATCTTTAGGGGCATGTCGGAATTCCGTCACATTCCATTCAATACACTGTCAAAATTTAAAGAAAACGATTTGCTTTCATTCCAGCTGAACAAGCCTTTATAATATGGAAGGAAAGGCGAGTGACTATGCATGAGAATGACGATGTACACTGATTATGCGCTCCGTGTCCTCATGTACCTCGGCGCAAAAAAAGACGGTGAATTATCTACAATCCAGGGCATTTCGGATGCTTACGGAATTTCCAAGAACCATTTGATGAAAGTCACACACCAACTCGGCCAATTGGGGTATGTGGAAACCGTCCGCGGTCGCGGCGGCGGTGTCCGGCTGGCCGTGCAGCCGGAAGACATCAACATCGGGACGGTCGTTCGCCAGACCGAGGATGACTTCAATATCGTCGAATGTTTCAGCTCCACGGCGAACCGGTGCGTGCTCAGTCCGGTCTGCGGCCTTCGCGGTGCGCTGAACCAGGCGCTACTGGCATATCTTGCGGTGCTCGACCAACATACGCTCGCCGATTTTCTGATCAATAAAGAAGACCTTGCGGCGTTATTATCAAGCCGGGAGATATGATAGAATAAGGAAGGAAAATTTGAACTAGACGGTCAGGAGTGAATCATCAATGTCTAAAGTACTGGTTTTCGGACATAAAAACCCGGATACGGACTCTATCACGGCGGCCATCGCCTATGCCCATCTGAAGCAGCAGCTCGGCATGGAAGCGGAAGCGGTCCGGCTCGGCGAAGTGAATGATGAGACGGCATACGCATTGGAGAAGTTCGGCTTCGAGGCGCCGCGGCTTGTGAAAAATGTCGCTGGAGAAACGGACGGCGTCATCCTTGTCGACCATAACGAATTCCAGCAGAGCGCGGACGACATCGCAGATGTGAAAATCCTCGAGGTTGTCGACCACCACCGGATCGCGAACTTCGAGACGGCAGACCCGCTCTACTATCGCGCGGAACCGGTCGGCTGCACGGCAACGATCCTGAACAAGCTTTATAAGGAAAATGATGTCGAGATTCCCGCGAATGTTGCAGGACTCATGCTTTCCGCCATCATCTCCGACTCGCTGCTCTTCAAGTCTCCGACATTCACGGGCGAAGACCGCAAGGCGGCGGACGAGCTGGCGGAAATCGCGGGCGTCGATGCAGAAGAGTACGGCCTTGCCATGCTGAAGGCCGGCGCTGACCTCAGCAAGAAGACGCTCGAGGAACTCGTCAACATGGACGCCAAAGAGTTTGAGATGGGCGGCAAAAAAGTGGTGATCGCACAGGTGAACACAGTCGACATCAATGACGTCCTCTCCCGCAAGAAAGAGCTTGAAGACCTGCTTTACCGTGTGATTGCAGAGCGCGAGCTTGGCCTTTACATGCTGGCGATTACGGACATCCTGAACAATGACTCGACCGTCCTCGTCCTCGGCAGTGAGTCCCAGGCCGCATGCGGCGCGTTCAATGTCCCGCTGGAAGACAATCTGGCTGTCCTGAAGGGCATCGTGTCCCGCAAAAAGCAGATTGTTCCGGTTCTGACAGAAGCTCTCGCAAAATGATCGGATTGACAAAAGCCCCGGCGATGCCGGGGCTTTTGCCGTCTTTGCAACCGGCAGTTAAAATGGGTTGCATCACGGTACGTCTTTTCTTCATACTTTACTAAGGGCAACTGCCTCAGAATAGGAGTCTACCAGATGTCAGATTCAAAGCGTAAGTTTCTGTCCGAGTCCATCCCGGTCCAGCTGTTCCTGATCACGGCCGGAGCGATCATTGCGGCCATCGGGCTGGAACTGTTTCTCGTTCCAAACAATATCCTGGACGGCGGGGTCATCGGGCTTTCGATTATCCTGTCAGAACTGACGCCCCTCAGCCTAAGCATTTTCATCATCATCCTGAACATCCCGTTCATCTTCCTCGGGTACAAGCGGATGGGCGTGCGGTTCACGGTCAATGCGCTTTACGGCATCATCGTGCTGTCTGTGGCGACCGGCTATCTCCACCGGTTTGATGTGGTGACGGACGACCTGTTCCTCGCAACCGTCATCGGTGCCGTCATTCTCGGTTTCGGAGTCGGGCTCGTCATGCGCATGGGCGGGGCGCTGGACGGCACCGAAATTCTCGCCATCCTGATCAGCAAGCGTCGTCCGATCTCGGTCGGGCAGACCGTCATGATCATGAACGTCTTCATCTTTATCCTGGCCGGCCTGCTCGTGTTCACATGGGAAACGACATTCTACTCGATGATCACTTACTTTATCGCCTCGAAGGTGATTGATATGGTCGTCGAGGGTACAGAAGAGTCCCTCTCGGTCATGGTCATTTCCGATCATGCGGAAGAATTGGCAAAAAGCCTGATTGAGAACGTCGGACGCGGCGTCACTTTCCTGAACGGAGAAGGCGCGTTCACCAATGACTCCAAAAAAGTCCTTTATGTCGTTGTGGACCGCCTCGAGATGGCGGATGTCCGGACGGCGATCCGTGAGACGGACCCGGAAGCATTCGTCATCGTCCAGCGGGTCAGCGAAATTTCGGGAAGCAACTTCAAGACACCCGTGCACTGAAAAAATCACCCGGCTCCTCCATTTGGGAACCGGGTGATTTTTTGTGGCCTGATCAGCCGAACAAGTGCCTCAGATAGCGCTCAGGCGCATTGAGGAAGTCCTTGGTCATGCGGACATGTTCGATTTCATCGAACGACGAAGGTTCAAGGCGGCCGCCGCGGATCTCATAAAGGTCCGCTCCGGGATAGGCCATGATGATCGGAGAGTGGGTGGAGATCAGGAACTGGGCGCCTTCTTCGGCCATGTCATGCAGCATCGCCAGCAGGGTGAGCTGCTTGGCGGGGGAAAGGGGCGCCTCCGGCTCGTCCAGAATATAGAAGCCGTCCGGCCTGAAACGCGCGGTGAACAGGTCAAGGAAGCTTTCACCGTGTGAACGGAACTCAAGCCCTTCGCCGTATAGGTTCCGGAGCTCTGCATATGTCCGTGCATAGGGCTGGGCTTCGAGGCTATGCGGTTTCCGGTTCCTGATTTCTTCGAGTGTCTCCCGGGCATCTTCGCGCATCCGGGAGACGGCGATCGTGTAGGTCACGAAATCCAGCGCCCTGAAGAAAAAGCCGTTCCGCGATTTGACCGACCAGCTGAGTGTCAGGTGGTCCGCGATTTCGCGGGCGTGTTCAAGGGCCGGGTTTCCTTCGATCGGCTCGCGGCTGATGAGGATGCTGTCGGCCGCTGCGGCGATGCCTTCGAGCAATGTGGTTTTTCCCGTACCGTTGTCCCCGGCGATGATGGTGACGGGGGAACGGAATGTGAAGGAGTCGAATTCCCGGACGACCGGAAGCCCGAACGGAAACCGCTCTTCGGCTGGCATCGGATTTTTTAGCCGGATCTGTTTTAGGATCATGGTCGGTCCCCCTTTTCTACCACTCTAGCAGAAACCCCGTCTGCGTGAATCCCAAATATAAAATGCCTCCGGACGAACCGGAGGCGGACACCATTTACAGTTTGAGGGGCTTTGTCGCCGGGCCTTCCAGCACCGAGCCGTCTTCGCGGAACCTGGAGCCGTGGCACGGGCAGTCCCACGTGCGGTCGCCCTCGTTCCATCGGGTTTTGCAGCCCATATGCGTGCATGTCGGCGTATCCAGCCGGACCGTGTAGCCCGTAGCCAGCTCGCCGGTGACCAGGCCGTTGATCTTGACGGCCTGAAGAAGCTTTGCGCCGAAACCGGTCCGTCCCGGGCTGTACATTTGAATGGCTTCATTGGGCCGTCCGACAATCAGGTCGCGGAGCACTTCGGATCCCGCGAGCGACCCGGACAGGCCCCACTTCCGGAAGCCGGTGCTGACATAGATATGGGGCAGGTCTTCCGTGAGGCGGCCGACATACGGAATATAATCCGGTGTCTTCGGATCCTGGGCCGACCACCTGTGGGACACATCGGTTACGCCGAAATGTTTCCGCATATGCTCCGAAAGTTCACCGTAGTTTTCCCCGGTCTCTTCTTTCATTCCTGCCAAGTGATTGCTGCCGGAGACCATGAGATAGGCCTGGCCGTCGATTCCCGCTGTGCGGATCGACAGGGAGTCGGCATCCACGCCCAGATACTGGTTTTTCAGTTCCGTCGCCGCTTTAGCTGCAACCACATAGGAACGGTTGACCTGGAGTTTCATGATGTTCAGGTTCTGGAATCCGACCAGCGGATAGTGGGTGCAGATGATCAGTTCACTGAAGGTGACATCACCGCCATTTTCAAGCTCCACAAACCGTTTCTTGAAGTTCATCTTCCTTACAGCGGAGTCTTCATAGATCCGGGCCCCGGCGTCCGCTGCCATCCGGGCCAGGCGCTGGCCGAAGCGGAGCGGATGGATCTGCAGCTCGTCGTGCATCGACAGCGCGCTTTCCACAGTGAACGGCAGTTCCGTCTCATTCACGAACGCCCCCTGGATGCCGATCTGCTTATAGGCTTCCCACTCCTTCCGGAGGTTCTCCGTTCCGAGAGGGGTGCGGGCATACAGGATGGAATCGAGCGGGCGGGCCTCGTCATCACGGGCAATTTCCCGGGCCCTGCGGACGGCGCGCTCGTTCGCCTGGTAATAAGTCCGTGCCGTTTCCAGGTCAAACTGCTTGATCAGCTTTGAATAGATGATGTCATGCTGTGCGGTCACTTTTCCTGTCGAGTGGCTTGTCGTGGAGCCGAGTATCCGGTCCTTCTCCAGGACGATGACATCCTTGCCGGCCTTTGCCAGCTGCTCGGCTGCCGCAATTCCGCCGATGCCTCCGCCGATGATGCACACATCACAGCGGAGTGAGCCTTGTGCTTCCGGGAATTGATCGCGCGGGTACCCCGTGTCGATCCAAAGTGGTTCATTCAATCGTAAGTCCTCCAATCATTCAGGATTGCCCATGCCGGTGAAGGCGGGCGGATTCCTTGTCTCGTGCTCGGCATCCCCCTACAATGAAGACAGTGAAAACGGAAGGGGATCGGTGACATGAAAATAGAAGTATGGTCTGATTATGTTTGCCCGTTCTGCTACATCGGCAAACGGAAACTGGAACATGCCCTCGAGAAGACCGGGCTCGGAGAAAAGGCGGAAATCGTCTTTAAAAGCTATGAGCTGGACCCGCAATCCCCGGAAACATCAGAGGAATCGATGGTTTCCGTGCTGGCCGGCAAATATGGCACAACTGTAGAACAGGCGGAAGGCATGACAGCCAATGTCACCGCAGCGGCCAAAGAAGTCGGACTCGAATACAACTTCTCCAAAATGCGCCCTGCAAATACCTTCAGCGCGCACCGGCTTGCAAAATGGGCGGAAGAGCAGGGGAAGGCTTCTGAGATTTCGGAGAATCTCCTTCGTGCCTACTTTATCGAAAACCGTGAAATCGGGCGCAAGGAAGTTCTGGCGGATATCGCGGAGGAAACGGGCCTGGACCGCAAAGAAGCGGAAGCCATGCTGGGCTCCGGCCGCTACGAAGAAGACGTGCGTGCGGATATCGGAGAAGCCCGCCAGCTCGGTGTGCAGGGCGTCCCGTTTTTCGTCCTCAACCGGAAATACGCGATTTCCGGCGCGCAGCCTGATGAAGTGTTCGAACAGGCGCTCCGGCAAGTTGCCGAAGAAGAGTCATGAAATGTTGGACCTGCCGCATCCTAATCGTGGATGCGGTTTTCTGATGCAAAAAAGCGGCCGCCCTTGTATGGGCAGCCGCCTTTGGTCAATCAGGATTCGAGACTTTCTTCTTCTGCTTCTTCTGTCTGTGGCTGCTCTTCGGTCGCTTCGAGGTCGAGGTGGATTTTCACGTCTTCGCCGACAAGGACGCCGCCCGTTTCAAGCGCCTGGTTCCAGGTGAGGCCGAAGTCCTTGCGGTTGATCTTGCCGTCAACGGAGAATGCGACGACTTCCTGGCCCCAAGGGTTTTTCGCCCGGCCCTCATATTCGGCTTCAAGCGTGACGGACTTGGTCTCTCCCTTGATGGTCAGGTCACCGGTCACTTTGTACTCGTCGTCACCGTCCGGCTGGATGTCGGTGGAAACGAATGTGATCTCCGGATGATTCTCCGTATCGAAGAAGTCGGCAGAGCGGAGGTGATTGTCGCGGTCCTCGCTGTCCGTATCGATGGAGTTCACATCAATCGTGAACTTGAGCGAGGCACCGGTCAGATCTTCCGGATCCGCCTCGACCTCTGCATCAAACTTGCCGAACGATCCCCGGACTTTCGAGATCATCATGTGCTTCACTGTAAACGTTACGTGAGAGTGAGCCGCGTCAATCTGCCATTTCGTCTTTGCCATTGAAACTCCTCCTTAAGAATGCCGTGATAATTTGAATTTAAGACAATATTCCGAACGAGTCAAACAATACCCCTCAGCGGGTTTCGCCTTGCGGGTGCGACTTGTCAAAACGCCGGGCAGACAGCATACTATATAATTGTGAATGAAGATTAGAGAGTAAGAGTCCCGCAGCAACCGGGCGGAGAGCCTCTGAAAGGAATGGCAATTTAATGAGCAAAAAACAATGGGCTGATGACCTCAAGCAATTCATCGGCGATGAACACGTGAAAATAGATGAACCGCTTTCGCGCCATACAATGACCCGGATGGGCGGAAAGGCGGATCTGTTCTGTGACCCGGAGACCGAGGAGGGCGTGCAGGCGGTGGTCCGCTACGCCCATGAACAGAATATCCCGGTGCTTCTGCTCGGGAACGGATCGAACATGGTCGTGCGTGATGGCGGTGTACGCGGAATCGTGCTGAATCTGTCCAATCTTAATGAGATCCGCTTTGACGGAAAATCCGTCTATGCAGAAAGCGGGGCAGACATCAAAGTTGTCTCCAGGCAGTCCGCATCGCGCGGCCTGGCCGGCTTTGAGTTCGCCTGCGGCATTCCGGGCTCCGTCGGCGGCGCGATGGTGATGAACGCGGGTGCATACGGCGGCGAGATCAAAGATATCATCCACCGCTGCACGGTCCTGACGCCCGAGGGGGAGCGGCTGGTGCTGTCGAAGGAAGAGCTGGAGCTCGGTTACCGCACGAGTATCATTGCGAAAAAAGGGTATTATGTCCTGTCCGCGGAGTTCGTCCTCGAAGAAGGGGATCAGGAAGAAATCAATGCGAAAGTGGCCGACCTGACCCACCAGCGTGAGTCCAAGCAGCCGCTCGAGTATCCGTCGGCAGGCAGCGTCTTCAAGCGGCCTCCGGGTTACTTTGCCGGCAAGCTGATCCAGGATTCCGGCCTGCAGGGCAAAGGATTCGGCGGCGCCGAAGTATCGACCAAGCACGCCGGCTTCATCGTAAACAAAAACGGCGCAACGGCAACCGACTACATCCGCACGATTGAAATGGTGAGGGAAGCCGTCAGGAACAACTTCGGCGTCGACCTGGAGCTGGAAGTCAAGATTGTCGGGGAAGAATCGTAAACAGGGAAGGGAGAGCGGAGTTAAGCCACTCTCCCTTTTTGTATATAAAAAA
>NZ_AOFT01000002.1 GCF_000348905.1 Bhargavaea cecembensis DSE10 | reverse complement strand
TCGTTCTGTTTATCGGGTTGCTGCAACCTTTCTGGAGCGGAGCGTCCGGAGCTGTTCCCGGTGGAGCCTCGCCCAGGAGGCGGTGATGCCGAAGCAGACGAGCAGCACGGCGGTCCCGAACACATAAGGGATGGCCATGTTGATATCGAACAGCGTACCCGCCAGCGCGGGGCCGAACATGTTGCCGAGGCTCATGTAGGCATTGATCAGGCCGGCGGCAAATCCCTGTTCATTTCCGGCCATCTTCGAGATCAGCGTGTTGAGCGCAGGGCGCAGCAGCGCGGTTGCCGTGAAGAAGAATGTGGAAATGAGCATAAGTGACCAGAACCGGTCCACAAACAGGATGCCGGTCATGGCAAATGCCGCAATCAGCAGATTCACGAGAATGACGCGCATCTCCCCGTACTTCCGGAACAGCGGGTCGACGACAAATGTCTGGACAACCACTCCGACAAAGCCGCCGATTGTCATCAGGACGGCGATTTCGGATGGGGAATACGCATACTTCTTATCCATATACATGGAAATCGTCGCCTGGAAGTTTGCGAGACCGAACGAAAAGACGAGCGTGATGATCAGCAGGATAAAGTAATCCAGTGCAATGGAGCGTTTTAGCTGTCCAATGATATTCTCCTGCTTTTTCTCCTCCTGTTCTTCCGGCCCGTTTTTCGGACGGGGGTCCGGAAGAATCAGTGCCGACGACAATGCGGCAATCAGTGCGACGCTGCAGGCGATATAAAATGGAAACTGAAGACTGACGCTCGAGAGGAATCCGCCGATGGAAGGGCCGATCATGAAGCCCAGGGACATGGAGGCACCGAGCCAGCCCATCCCTTTTCCGCGGTCATCGAACGAAGTGATGTCTGCCACGAACGCCATCATCGGAGGAATGAGGAAAGCCGCTCCGAAGCCCGTAATGAACCTGGCGACGAACAGCATCCAGAGTTCCGTCGCGAGACCGAATGCAAGCTGCGACAGGCCGAAGACGACCAGCCCGAAGATGATCAGCTTCTTTCTGCCATACTTGTCGGACAGGTTGCCTGAGATCGGGGAGAACAGGAATTGCGCCAGCGCAAAGGAGGAGATGAGGAACCCGAGCACCTGGCCCGCCGCTCCGAATGTCTCCAGGTAAGCCGGCATGATCGGGATAATCAGCCCGATGCCGGACATTGCGATAAACATGTTGAACATGAGGACATACAATGCAAAACGATTGGTTCCCTCCGCCATGCCCGGGCCCCCTTTGGAAATTTCGTGTGTCAAACTATCTTACCATATCCGTAATACCCGTTACACTACCGGCTGATGCCTTTTGAAGGGGAAAATCCAAAATAAAAAACAGCCCGAAATCGGAAAGATTCCGGGCTGCAAGTCAGTTCATCCCCATCTTAAAGCGGAGGAAGCGTTCATTGTATTCGCCGGTCATTTCCGGTCCGAGGTTCCGGTACACTTCAAGCCTTCCGCGGATTTCCTCATCCGGGTAAAAACGCTCATCCCCGGTCACTTCGGGATCCATCAGTTCAAGCGCGGCGGCGTTCGGCGTGGAGTAGCCGACCCAGTCGGCGTTCTGGGCCGCCACTTCCGCATCCAGCATGAAGTTGATGAACTGGTGGGCGCCATCGACATTGGCCGCAGTTTTCGGAATGATCATGTTGTCGAACCAGAGGTTGGAACCTTCTTCCGGGACGGCAAAGTCGATCGATTCGTTGACGTACATCATGTCGAGGGCCTGGCCGGACCAGGTGAGGGCGATGGCCGCCTCGTTCCGCCGCATCATCTCGACAATCTCATCCCCGATGATCGCTTTGACATTCGGCGTGAGTTCATCCAGTTTGGCCGATGCCGCATCCAATTCGGCATTATCGGTCGAGTTGAGGGAATAGCCGAGACTGTTCAGTCCCATCCCCATCACTTCACGCGCACTGTCGACAAGGATGACCTGCTGGCGGAGCTCGGGGCTCCACAGGTCCTCCCAGCTGGTGAAGTCAAAATCCTCCTCGAGAAGGTCCGGGTTAAAGGCGATTCCGACCGTTCCCCAGAAGTAGGGGACGGAAAACTCGTTGCCGGGGTCGAACGGCAGATCCAGGAAGTACGGATCGATGTTTTTCAGGTTCGGGATTTTGGAGTGATCAAGCGGAACGAGGAGGTCTTCCTCCTTCATCTTCTCGATCATGTATTCGGACGGCATGGCGACGTCATAAGACGTACCGCCCTGCTCGACCTTTGTCATCATCGCTTCGTTCGAATCGAATGTCTCATAGATGACACGGATGCCGGTTTCCTCCGTGAACCGGTCCAGGAGTTCCGGATCCAGGTATTCTCCCCAGTTGTAGACAGTGATGGTGTCGTTCCCGGCGCTGCCCGACGTCTTGCCGAGCTGGCTGTTGATATAGATCAGCAGTGCGGATACGGCAATTACGGCAACTGCTGCCCGGATGATTTCTTTCATTTCTTCACCCCCGTGACAGGTGTGCGGTTGCGCCGGTTCAGCGCATAGTAGACGAGGACCAGTCCGACGGTGACGATGAAGATCAGGCCGGACAGTGCATTGATCGTCAGCGAAATGCCGGCCCGGGCCATTGAGTAGATCTCGACGGACAGGGTGCTGAAGCCGTTGCCGGTGACGAAGAACGTCACGGCAAAGTCATCAAGCGAGTAGGTAAGTGCCAGGAAGAATCCGGCGAAGATGCCCGGCTTGATGTATGGGATGATGACACGGGTGAGCACGTCCCTTCCCGATGCCCCGAGGTCGCGTGCGGCATCAATCAGCGAATCGCTCATTTCCAGGAGCTTCGGCAGCACCATGAGGACGACGATCGGTACGCTGAAGGCGATGTGGGAGATCAGCACCGATGCAAAACCGAGACGCACGCCGACCGCTGTGAAAAGGATCAGGAACGACGCCCCGATAATAACGTCAGGGCTGACGATCAGCACATTGTTCAGGGAAAGCAGCGTGCTGCGGAGCTTCCGGTTTTTCAGATAGACGATCGCAAGTGCGCCCAGAACGCCGATCGCGGTCGAGATCAGAGCCGACAAGAGTGCGACGATCACCGTGTTGAACACGATCATGATCAGCCGGGTGTCTTCGAAGACGGCGGCGTAATGCTCCCATGTGAAGGAGTCAAACGACGACATCGTCCCGTTCGAGTTGAACGAATAGAAGATCAGGAAGAAAATCGGCGCATACAGGATGATGAAAACGAGTGCCAGAAAAGCTTTCTGCACATTACTTTGTTTTCCCAATGGATGCGCCTCCTTTCTCCTTCTGGCCGGTGAACAGCATGATGACGAACATGAACAGGATCAGGAAGACGGCAATCGTCGAGCCCATTCCCCAGTTTTGGGTGACGAGGAATTGCTGTTCGATGGCTGTGCCGAGCGTGATGACCTTGTTGCCGGCAATAAGCCGGGTGATCATGAACAGTGAAAGCGCCGGGATAAAGGTCACCTGGATGCCTGATTTCACGCCGTTCATCGTGAGCGGAAGGATAACCCTCCGAAATGTCGTCCAGGGGCTTGCCCCGAGGTCACGCGATGCATCGATCAGTGCGGGATTCAGCCGGTCGATCGCGTTGAAGATCGGCAGGATCATGAACGGGATGAAAATATAGACCGAAACGAAAATAAAGCTGAAGTCGGTGAACAGAAGCTGTGTGGATCCGATTCCGATCGCTGCGAAAAAGGCGTTGATCGGACCGTACTGGCCGAATATCCCGATAAAGGCATACGTCTTCAGCAGCAGGTTGATCCAGGACGGGATGATGATCAGCAGCAGCCAGAGCTGCTTGTGCCTGGTCTTCGTCAGGAAGTAGGCGGTCGGATACGCGATCAGCAGCGAAAACAGCGTGATCAGGAAGGCGTACCAGAACGAGCTGAGCGTCAGTTCCAGATAGACCGAGGAAAAGAACGCCCCGTAGTTGGCAAACGTGAAGTCGCCGTGGATATCGAACAGCGAATAGTAGACGACAAGCGCAATCGGCGCGATGACAAACAAGAGGATCCAGGCCCCATACGGAATCAGGTAAAGTGCGCGTGTCGACTTATTCTGCATGGCCAGACACCTCGTACGACTCGAGCCTCCGGTCGAAATCTTCTTCCGATTCGTTCAGCCTCATGACGTGGATCGCCTCCGGATCGAAGTCCAGGCCGATTTCGTCGCCGACCTGGGCTTTTCTCGTGGAATGCACCAGCCATTCGTTGCCGTCCCTGTCGTAGGTCGACAGCTCATAATGGACACCGCGGAACAGCTGGGTGTCCACCGTGACGACGAGCTTCCCGCGGTCCGGGGAAGTGATCTCCAGGTCTTCAGGGCGGATGACGACCTCGATCTTTTCGTTCGGGTCCAGGCCGGCGTCGACGCACTCGAACTCCCTGCCGGCGAAGCGGACCAGGTGGTCGCGGATCATGACGCCGTCCACGATATTGGACTCACCGATAAAGTCCGCGACGAACCGGTTGATCGGCTCGTCATAAATATCGATCGGGGTCCCGGACTGGACGATTTCCCCGGCATTCATGACGAAGATCTCATCGGACATCGCGAGTGCTTCTTCCTGATCATGGGTGACGAAGATGAACGTCTTGCCGAGCCGCTGCTGCAATTCGCGCAGCTCATACTGCATCTCGGTCCGGAGCTTCAGGTCAAGTGCGGACAGCGGCTCATCGAGAAGGATGATTTCCGGGTCATTGACGATGGCCCGGGCGATGGCGACACGCTGGCGCTGGCCGCCGGACATCTCGGAGATTTCGCGGTTTTCGTATCCCTGCAGGTTGACGAACTGCAGTGCTTCCTCAACACGGCGCTTGACCTCCGCCTGCTTGATTTTCTTGATGCGCAACCCGAAGGCAACATTCTCGAATACATTCAGGTGAGGGAAGAGGGCATAGTCCTGGAATACGGTATTGACCTGCCGCTCATTCGGCGGGGTGTCATTTATTTTCTTCCCGTTAAATTGGATTTCGCCGCTGCTCGGTTCAATAAAGCCGGCAATCAGCCGGAGAATGGTCGTCTTTCCGCAGCCGGAAGGACCGAGCAGGGTATAAAACTTGCCGCGTTCCATTTCGAAGCTGATGTTGTTCAGGACGGACGTGTCGTCGTTGTACCGCTTGGAGACATTGTCGAAGCGGATAATGGGCTGTTGGGTCATGACTTACCTCCAGTATCAATAATCACAAATACGATTCAGTGGCGACGAGCAGGCATCTGGCCTCCCCGGGACCGGCATTTGACAGCTGATGATCATGCGATGCCTCGTAGTAAAGGGCATCGCCCGCACCGGCCTTATAACTCTCTGTACCCAATTGGAGCAGGATCTGCCCTTCCAGGACCAAAATGAATGTCTGGGAGAGGGAAGGTTCGAATTCCTTGAATTCCCCGCCGGGTGCAAGTGTCAGCAGGACAGGCTCCATCTCATTCTCGTTCGACTCGGAAACAAGCCAGCGGACGGAGTACCCCCGGTCCTCATCGGTGTTCAGAATATGTTCATCCTTGCTGAAGACGACTTTGGCCGCAGGGCCGTCGTCGAAAAACTCCTTGGGGGAAGAACCGAGTACCTCCAAAAGAGAAAACAGGGTTTCGATGGACGGCGAGGTATGGTCGCGTTCTAGCTGGGAGATGTAGCCCTTGCTCAAATCCGTCCGCTCGCCGAGTTCTTCCTGTGTGAGCCCTTTTTTCAGCCGGAGCTGCTTGATTTTTTTCCCGATTTGCATGGGACAGCCTCCTGTGGAGTTTACTTATAATAAACTTTAAGTTTAGCAATAGCGGATTTTATTATACAAAATCCATCCGTGATTGCAAGAGAAAAATGTCACCCGGTTTGGTCCCTTGTTTTTTGGGAGACATGCCAAAAGTCCGGCACGCTTTTTTGCGTGCCGGACCGGCGGATCAGAAGTCCAGGTCGTCGAGCTTTCTCTTTAGCTTCCGCCATACGATGCGGCCGAGGTAAGTGAAGAAGAGGTAGACCGACATGCCGATTCCGAGAAGCGCGGTAATGAGCGCGATCCACCCGAACAATCCGTATGAAGAGATCTCGCTCCAGCTCGTATCGTTTTTCCAGTCGTCAATCACCAGGTTCATTCCGTAGATTCCCGAAATCACAGTGAAGACGGTGAGGAAGAAGAGGAGCAGATTCATGCTGTTGGCAGCTGCGTTTTCCTGCGTCCGATACAGCTCATCGAGTGTCGTGCGCACTTCCTGAAACAGATCGTCCAGGCTGAATGCCTGCCTGAAGAGCAGTCCCAGTTCCCGTCCTTCCTGGCGGACACTGACATGCTTGAAATAATACCAGGACGAGAAGATGGTAATCAGCTCAATGAGCCGCTTCAGATACTCTTCGTCCTTGTCCCATTTAAGACGGCTGTATTCGAACGATACCCTGAGAAGCATAATCCGATAAAAGTAATGCAGGAGGAAATTATAGTAGTGCGTTCCCATGAAGTGGGCAAGCGGTCGCTGCATCTCCTCGGAACTTTTCGTGGTCACGTTGGTATAGGAAAAATCCGTGGCCAGCGTGTACAGATCAGGCGCCCATCGGTCATGCAGATATTTATCCAGATAGTCCCTTATGTAGTTCATGTTTGAGGCCGAAATGAAGGGCTTTCCTTCGGGGCTCAGCCCGTCGACCCTTCCGATCCGGAACAGCTGCTCGTCGCTGAATTCCGTCCCCGGTTCGGCGAACAGGAAGGAAGTCACGAACATCCGCTCATCTTCGAAATAAGGCAGGCTTCCGAAGTAGCCTGTGAGCCGCTCATCATGGATGATAAACGGCCTGATTGCGGAGGCCAGGCGGTCGAGGAGAAATTCGTGGATACTTGAAAAATCCTTGCCATCCCCACAATGGATGATCGATCCCTTTTCTTCTTTCAGTTTGTTTTCTGTTGCACGGAAGTGCTGCATAAAGTTGAGGACGGAGGAAAGCGGCAGGTTTTCTTCCAGCAACCGCACCCTAGACGTAAGGAATGCGATGCCGAAAGGACCCAATGTCACGTCCAGGCTCATAAAACGGAACGGATACCGCTCTCCGTCCGCTGTCAGCGTAAAATCTTCGCCGATCACTTTGTAGAAACGGTGGAAGCCGTACTCCTCGACGGTCGGAGGGAAAATTTTGCGTTCCACGTAGGGAAGGAAATACTGATCCAGTTCCTCCTGTGAAATCTCGATCGAGCCTTCGTAAAGATCGTTAATCCGGCCTCCGGGATCTTCCAGGGTGAAAAAGTGAAACCCGTCTTTTTTGAGGACATCGGCCGCTTTCCTGATCTGTTTTTTTCTATAGGCAAATGGCAGGATAAAGGACAGATAGCCGTCTTTGACAATAAAGTCTTTTGTATCCGGAACCTCAGTCATGTTTTCACCGCGATTCATTGTAGTTTTGGGATGATGTGGTACACTATTGGAAAAAGGAGGGGTGGCAATGGGAAAGAACAATTTCTTCCCGGGTCCGGACCATGGCCGGGGGCGCAGCCGCAACGGCGTAACGCCCGTCATCGAAGGGGTTTTCCTGATGACAAAAGATCGCATCATCCCTTATGAAGAGCTGGATGATTACTGTGAATTCTGTCTGGAACCGCTGTCCTACGATGCCACCTATGATTCCGCATATTGCGCCGGATGCAATGAGTGGCGCGAAGAAACCTGTACGGATCCGAAATGCCAGTTCTGCACGGAACGGCCAAAGCGTCCGTTTGGCCGGGGCTGAACGGCCTCCCTCTCATCCTTCCCTCTTTCCGGGGAAGAGTAAACGGTTTTGAAGCTGTAATTTACGCGCGGCCCCCGGGCGGGCCGGCGTCTGGAGGCATGGATGATGAAGAAAGAGTTTGTCGTAGTCGGGCTGGGGCGGTTCGGAGGAAGCATCTGCCGGGAACTGGTGGAGCAGGGGGCCGACGTCCTTGCCATCGATCAGGATCCCGAGAGGGTGGACGAGTTCGCCTCGATCGCGACACAGGCCGTCGTGGCGGATACGACCGACGAGCAGGCACTCGTGTCGCTCGGCATCCGGAATTTCGAACACGTGATTGTCGCCATCGGGGAGGATATCCAGTCCAGCATCCTGACCACGCTCATCCTGAAGGAACTGGGTGTCGAAAAGATTACGGTAAAAGCGCAAAACGACTATCACGCGAAGGTGCTCCAGAAAATCGGAGCGGACCAGGTTGTCCATCCGGAGCGGGACATGGGCATCCGTATCGCGAACAATATGATCTCAAACAACATCCTGGATTACCTCGAGTTGTCCGAAGAGCACTCCATCATGGAGATCAAAGCGAATGAGATGCTTGCGGGCCATTCCATTCTGGATCTTGATATCCGGGCCCGATACGGCATCAACATCGTGGCGATCAAGCGGGGGGAGGACGTAGTGGTCTCCCCGATGGCGGAGGAACCGATCCGTGAGGGGGATATCCTGATCATCATCGGCTCCGATGCGGATATCCTGCGTTTTGAGAAAAAAGCACTTCACTGAGCAGCACGAAAAGCCCCGGAAAAGAAAGTTTCCGGGGCTTTCTGATGGGCAGCAGGAATATAAAAAAGCTGAACGGAATGGGATTCCGTTCAGCTTTTTCTTTTCGGTGATCAGACTTCCATGACGACAGGAAGGATCATCGGTTTGCGTTTGGTCTGTTCGTACAGGTACGGACCCAGAATATCCGTGATCTGGCTTTTCAGCGCCTCGGTGTCCGGTGTTTCGGAATTGGATACCGACTGGCGGAGCCGCCGGTTCAGCATTGACTGGGCTTCGTTGATCATCTGTCCGGATTCACGCATGTAGACGAATCCGCGTGAGATCAGGTCAGGGCCCGCGACGATTTTGCCTTTGGCCTTGTTCAGCGTGACGACCACGATGACGAGCCCGTCTTCCGAAAGGACGCGGCGGTCGCGCAGGACGACGTTGCCGATATCGCCGATTCCGCTGCCGTCGATGTAGACGTCACCCGACGGGATCCGTCCCGCCAGATGGGCCTCATCCGAACTGAGCGCAAGAACATCGCCGTTCTCCATGATGAAGATATTGTCTTCCGGTACGTCACACTGGACGGCAAGCCCGGCGTGGGTTTTCAGCATCCGGTATTCTCCGTGGATCGGCATGAAGAACTTCGGTTTGATCAGGCGGAGCATCAGCTTCTGCTCCTGCTGGGAACCGTGGCCGGACGTATGAATGTTGTTGAGCGATCCGTGGATCACTTCTGCGCCTGCCCGGAACAGCAGGTTAATCGTCCGGTTCACGCTGGCAATATTGCCCGGAATCGGGGAAGAAGAGAAGATGACCGTGTCCCCGGGCTGGATCTGGATCTGCCGGTGCGTGCCGTTTGCGATCCGTGAAAGTGCCGCCATCGGCTCACCCTGGCTTCCCGTACAGAGGATCATGACCTCATTGGCGGGAAGGCGGTTGAGTGTCTGGGTATCCACAAACATTTCTTTCGGTGCGTCGATGTAGCCGAGCTCCGTGCCGATGGTGATGGCGTTGTCCATGCTCCGACCGAATACGGCGATCTTCCTGCCATGACGGATCGCCGCTTCCACTGCCTGCTGGAGGCGGTAGATGTTGGAGGCAAATGTTGCAAAGATAATGCGTCCGTTCACTTTCCGGAAGATCTCATCGATGCTTTCACCGACAGTTTTCTCGGACATCGTGAAATCCGGCACTTCCGCATTTGTGCTGTCGGAAAGAAGACAGAGGACGCCTTCCTCTCCGATCTGTGCCATCTTCGCCAGGTTCGCAGGCTCTCCGACAGGGGTGAAGTCAAACTTGAAGTCACCGGTGTGGACAACGTTGCCGGGAGGCGTTTTGACGACAATTCCGAAGGCATCCGGTATACTGTGGGTCGTCCTGAAAAAGCTGACGGATGTTTTTCTGAACTTGATCACGTCATCCTCTTCGACCTCGATCAGCTTCGTGCGGCGGAGGAGTCCGTGCTCCTCAAGCTTGTTGCGCAGGAGGCCCAGCGCCAGCTTGCCGCCATAAACCGGGATGTTGACTTTTTTGAGCAGGTAGGGGATGCCGCCGATATGGTCTTCGTGGCCGTGTGTGACGAAGAGGCCTTTTACTTTGTCGACATTCCGTTCGATGTACGTATAGTCGGGAATCACATAGTCGATGCCGAGGAGGTCATCTTCCGGGAACATGATCCCTGCATCGATCAGGATGATTTCATCCTGGAATTGGACCCCATACGTGTTTTTGCCGATTTCGCCCAGTCCGCCGAGCGCAAATACGGCTGTCTGATCATTCTTGACCGATTTCATCCGGGTCACACCTGTTCGACATGGAAGTCGGGCGATTTTTTCTCGTATTCCAGATGGCCGTCTTCCAGGGCTTGGATGTGTTCAACGTACAGTTCGCGCTCTTTTAATGCAGCGCGGACGGCACGGACAGATTCTGCTTCGACATACATGGTTTTCGTGTTTTCGCGGACTGGTACTTCATGCATGTTTTCTTGATAGTACACTTTGTAGATCATGGTCTGCTCTCCTTTTTCACGTTCAAATACTTGCCATATCGTTTATAATAGCATGCAGGCCCAGTGAAATAAAGAAAAGCCCCCGTAATTGCGGGGGCATGAGTTCACTATGCAATGGACTTCTTGCCGAGGATGCCATTGAGCCGCTTCAACCATTTGCGTTTCAGGCGTTTCAGCATGGCTATCACTCCTTGTGAACCCATTATAGGCCTTTTTGAATGTTCTGTCAAGGGTGGTTCAGAAAGAAATTATATAGGAAGGCGGAGATTGAAACGATGAAGAAAATCCTCTTTTTCGATATCGACGGCACCCTGTACGACCATGACAAGCAATTGCCCGAGTCAGCCAAAAAAGCGGTCATGGCCGCGCGTGAAAAGGGCCATCTTGTTGCGATTGCAACAGGACGGGCACCTTTCATGGTCGGCCCGGTTCTTGAAGACCTGGACATCGATACATACATTTGCTTTAACGGACAATATGTTGTCCACAAGGGTGAGCGGATCTACGGCGGCGTCATCGAACCGGATATCCTTGCCCGCATCAAGGAGAAGGCGGACAGGGACCGCTTCCCGCTCATTTTCATGGATGACCGGGAAATGGTCGCAACAGAAACCGGCCATCCCCATGTCGGGGACAGCCTGAGTTCACTTAAAATGCCGTATCCACGGGCATCGGATACATTCTATAAAGAGAGACCGATCCACCAGGCACTCCTTTTCTGCACCGAGCAGCAGGAGCATGACTATACCGAGGCATTCCCGGAAATGAAATTTGTCCGCTGGCACCGCACGTCGACTGATATCCTTCCAGCAGGAATTTCAAAAGCCGAAGGGATGCAGCGGATCCTCGATCGGGAAGGGCTGACGATGGCCGATGCCGTCGCATTCGGAGACGGTCTCAATGACATCGAGATGCTTGAGGCAGCGGGTGTCGGAGTGGCCATGGGAAATGCCCATGAAGAAGCCAAAAAACGGGCCGACTACATCGCGGGCGACGTGTCCGAAGACGGCATCGCAAGAATCCTCGATCAGTTGCAGCTCATCTGAATAACAAAACAGACAGGCTGGGCCTGTCTGCAATGATTCCGGGACCGCTTGGCGGCCCCGGATTTATTCTTCTTCCGCCTTTAGCGGCTCCGCATCCGGGTAATCACGGAATGGCTCATCCGGATCGATGTGGTCATAGAACATGACACCGTTCAGATGGTCCAGTTCGTGCTGGAAGGCGATGGCCTGCAGTCCGGATAGGCGCTTCTTGATCGGCTCGCCTTCCGGTGTAAAGCCCTTGATTGTGATCTTGGCATGTCGCGGAACAAAGCCGGGAACGTCCCTGTCCACGGACAGGCAGCCTTCTCCGCCCGGGAGATAGGACCTCTTGGCGGAGTGGCTCACAATCTTCGGATTGATGATCGTCATGCTGAGCGGCTCCATGCCCTCATCTGTTATATGCAGGGCGAACATCCGCTTCGGCACGTCGATCTGGTTGGCGGCGATGCCGATGCCTGCACGCAGCCCGTATTTTTCAGCCTTCTCGGGATCCTGGCTGTTTTTCAGAAACTCAAGCATCTCACCGGCAATTTTCTTTTCTTCTTCCGTGAGCGGGAACTTCATTTCCTCCGCTTTTTTCCGCAGGGTCGGATGACCTTCGCGAATAATCTGATCCATCGTAATCATGGCAGCTGACTTCCTTTCGTACGGTATACCTTGTCTCCCATTATATACGGTCCGGCGGGTTGATGAAACAAATTGTCCCGCCTGATTGAAAACGGTGCGCCCAGCGAATATAGTAGAAAGTGGAAAGGGAAGGGGAGACCGAGATGAAAAAACGATTGGCAGGCACAGCGCTTGCTGCGGCGATGCTCCTTTCCGCCTGCTCTTTCGGCGCATCTGCCGAAGACCGGCTATCAGATGTGATCGGGACGATCCAGGAAAAGGAGAAGCCGTTCCTGGAAGCACAGGAGAAAATGGCATCGCTCGAAAAAGAGGAATTCGGGAAGTTCAATGAAATGATGGAGCTGACCCAGGAAGACCGTGAAGAACTGTCTGCATTGGCGGGAGAGGCTGACGAA
The DNA here is from genome assembly GCF_000348905.1 of Bhargavaea cecembensis DSE10. GTDB lineage: Bacteria > Bacillota > Bacilli > Bacillales_A > Planococcaceae > Bhargavaea > Bhargavaea cecembensis. The sequence continues at coordinate 351,728 of NZ_AOFT01000002.1, read as the reverse complement.
TCTGCAGATGAGCGTCTCGGCCTGCTGGAAGAAGGGAAAGAGGCCCTGGACAATGCCCGGAAGGAGTTGTCCGGGCTCGATGAAATCGGCAAGGACGACGAAGACCCTGTCAGGGAGGCCGTCGGGAAACTGAAGCAGTCGATGTCCGACCGATATGACGCCCACGAGGAATTCTCTGAGGTTTATGAAAAGGCCGCCGTCATGCAAAAAGATCTGTATAGCCTTGCGACGGATGAAGAGGCCGATTTCCAGACGATCCAGGAAAAAGTGGAAGCTGTCAACAAGGGAAATGCGGAAGTGACTGCGGCAGCGAATGCGTTCAATGAAGCGACGGAAGCTGTCAACACGGTGAAAAAAGAAACATATGCAACGATCGGCGACACTGAAGAAAATTAAATACCGAGAGCCCGGAAGCATCTCATTCCGGGCGTTTTTTCGTTTTCATAAAGGGAATACTGGAAATGTTGATTGGGTGTGCTAAAACAAACAAGTGCTATGTGTTAATACAGATGATTGGTTTTATCGGTGTGTACTAATACTAAAAGCGCTTTCAAACCCTTGTATTGACTAGTATTTTCCGGTCTTGTATAATTCAATCCGAATCAGGTGTACCAATTCTGGAAAGAAAAACGATAATACAGCTAAAGGAGAGTTGCCGCAATGGCTGCCAAGAAGGCGAACGCATTCGATCCGGAACAAAACCTCCGTGAAATCGAAGACAAATTCGAAATGCTCCAGATTCTCAATGAAGATGGGGAAATCATCAATAAAGAGATGGATCCGGGACTGAGCGATGAACAACTGACAGAGCTGATGACCCGCATGGTCTGGACAAGGATCCTGGACCAGCGCTCCATTTCCCTGAACCGCCAGGGCCGTCTCGGCTTCTACGCGCCGACTGCCGGACAGGAAGCTTCCCAGCTTGCGTCCCAGTTTGCTCTGGAAAGTGAAGACTTTATCCTGCCCGGATACCGTGACGTGCCGCAGATTATCTTCCACGGCCTCCCGCTTGAACAGGCATTCCTGTGGTCCCGCGGACATTTCCAGGGAAGCGATGTTCCTGACGGCGTGAATATTTTCCTGCCTCAAATCATCATCGGCGCCCAGTATATCCAGGCTGCCGGCGTTGCGCTCGGAAAGCAGAAACGCGGAGAAAAGTCGGTCGTCATCACTTATACAGGCGATGGCGGTACATCCCAGGGTGACTTCTATGAAGGAATCAACTTTGCAGGTGCGTTCAACTCTCCTGCGATTTTCATCATCCAGAACAACCAGTATGCCATCTCGACCCCACGTTCCCTTCAGACAAAAGCGAAAACACTTGCCCAGAAGGGGATCTCTGCAGGCATTCCGAGCGTGCTCGTCGACGGAATGGACCCGCTGGCAGTTTATGCGGTCACAAAACAGGCCCGCGAGCGTGCTCTGAACGGCGGCGGCCCGACCCTCATCGAGACAATGTGCTACCGCTACGGCCCACACACAATGGCAGGGGACGACCCGACCCGCTACCGCACATCCGAAACCGATTCGGAATGGGAAAAGCGCGATCCGCTCATCCGTTTCCGCAAGTACCTGGAAGGCAAGGGCCTCTGGAACGAGGAAAAGGAAAACGAAGTGATCGACCGCGCCAAGGAAGAGATCAAAGCCGCCATCAAGAAGGCGGATGCCGCTCCAAAGCAGAAAGTGAGCGACTTCCTCAACATCATGTACCGCGGGGATATGCCGCAGAACGTGAAAGAACAGCTTGACATCTATACAAAGAAGGAGTCGAAGTGACCGATGGCACAAATGACGATGATCCAGGCGATTACGGATGCACTCCGTACTGAGCTGAAAAATGATGAAAATGTCCTCGTCTTCGGGGAGGACGTCGGCGTTAACGGAGGCGTTTTCCGTGCTACGGAAGGCCTCCAGAAGGAATTCGGCGAAGACCGCGTATTCGACACGCCGCTTGCCGAATCCGGCATCGGCGGCCTTGCGGTCGGCCTTGCGCTCCAGGGATTCCGTCCCGTACCGGAAATCCAGTTTTTCGGGTTTGTCTATGAAGTAATGGACTCCATCAGCGGCCAGCTTGCACGCATGAGCTTCCGCAGCGCCGGACACTTCCACGCACCGGTCACGATCCGTTCGCCGTTCGGCGGCGGCGTCGCCACTCCCGAAATGCACGCGGACAGCCTTGAAGGCCTCATGGCACAGCAGCCGGGCCTGAAAGTGGTCATCCCGTCCGGCCCGTACGACGCAAAGGGCCTCCTGATTTCGGCAATCCGCGATGAAGACCCGGTGATTTATCTGGAACACATGAAGCTTTACCGCTCGTTCCGTGAAGAAGTTCCGGAAGAGGAATACACAATCCCGCTCGGAAAGGCGAATGTGAAGAAGGAAGGCACGGACCTGTCGATCTTTGCATACGGCGCGATGGTGCGTGAAAGCCTGAAAGCGGCCGAGGAACTTGAAAAGGAAGGCCACTCCGTTGAAGTGGTCGACCTCCGTACGGTCCAGCCGCTCGATATTGACACCATCATCTCGTCGGTCGAGAAAACCAACCGTGCGATTGTTGTCCAGGAAGCACAGCGCCAGGCGGGCATCGCGGCGAACGTGGTTGCAGAAATCACAGAGCGCGCAATCCTTAGCCTGGAGGCGCCTGTGCTCCGCGTAACGGCTCCGGATACCATCTATCCATATGCACAGGGCGAGAATGCATGGCTTCCAGGTGCAAAGGATATCGTAGAAACCGCTAAAAAAGTTCTCGAGTTCTGATAGACGATTTTTATAGAAGAAAGGGTGAGAGGCGTGGCATTTGAATTTCGTATGCCGGATATCGGTGAAGGCATCCATGAAGGGGAAATCGTAAAGTGGTTCGTCAATAAAGGCGATACCATCCAGGAAGACGACGTCCTGTGCGAAGTGCAGAACGACAAAGCGGTCGTTGAAATCCCTTCCCCGGTGGATGGGACTGTAGAAGACATCCTTGTCGGCGAAGGTGAAGTTGCTGTTGTCGGGGATCTCCTCATCAAGATCGATTCCCCGGACCACCCGGGCGGTGAAGAGGAAGGGCAAGACGCCGGCACGGACAAAACCGATGACCAGGTCCAGGCTTCCCTTGAATCCGGCCAGGATCTGGAAAAGGAACAAGCCCCAAAAACCGAAAAAGACCAGGGAACAGCCCCAGCTGCTGCCCAGAAATCGGACAAGCCGAAGGGCGGCCGAGTTATCGCCATGCCATCGGTACGTAAATATGCGCGTGACAATGATGTGGATATCCATGAAGTCGAAGGAAGCGGCAAAAATGGCCGTATCCTTAAGGAAGACGTGGATGCGTTCATGAGCGGAGGACAAAAACCTGAGGCAGATCAGTCCGCTGAGGCAGCTGCCCAGGATACTGCACCTGCAGCAGAAGAGACGGCACGTCCTGCCGCGGCTGCACAGCTGCCGGAAGGGGAATTCCCGGAAACCCGGGAGAAGATCTCCCCGATCCGCAAGGCCATTGCCAAAGCGATGGTCAATTCCAAGCATACGGCACCGCACGTCACACATCTTGACGAAGTCGACGTTTCAGCACTTGTCGAACACCGCCGGAAGTTCAAAGAAATCGCAGCGGAAAAAGGCATCAAGCTGACTTATCTGCCATATGTCGTTAAGGCCCTCGTCAGCACGCTGCGTGAATACCCGCAACTGAATGTGTCGTATGACGAGTCGACAGAAGAAGTGATCCAGAAACACTACTTCAACGTAGGCATCGCTGCAGACACCGACCGCGGACTGCTTGTTCCGGTGATCAAGAATGCGGACCGCAAGTCTGTTTTCGCCATCTCCGACGAAATCAACCAGCTTGCAGCTAAAGCGCGCGACGGAAAGCTGGCGCCAAATGAGATGAAGGGCGGCTCGATGTCCATCTCGAACCTTGGCTCTGCAAGCGGACAATGGTTCACCCCGATCATCAACCACCCGGAAGTCGCAATCCTCGGAATCGGCCGCATCGCGGAAAAACCGGTTGTCAAAAATGGTGAAATTGTGGCGGCTCCTATGTTAGCATTGTCATTGAGCTATGATCACCGGATGATCGACGGCGTCACTGCGCAGCAGGCGCTGAACCATATCAAGCGGCTGTTGTCGAATCCGGAACTCTTACTAATGGAGGCGTAAAAAATGGTAGTAGGTGATTTTCCAATTGAAACGGATACAATCGTTATCGGTTCCGGCCCGGGGGGATATGTTGCAGCGATCCGCGCAGCACAAACCGGCCAGAAGGTAACGATTGTAGAACGTGAAAATCTTGGCGGCGTGTGCCTGAACGTAGGCTGCATCCCGTCCAAAGCGCTCATCAGTGTCGGCCACCGCTTCGTCGAAGCACAGGGTGCGGACAACATGGGCATCAGCACCTCCGATGTGAAACTTGACTTCTCCAAGGCGCAGGAATTCAAAAACAGCGTCGTCAAGAAATTGACCGGCGGAGTCGAAGGCCTCCTGAAAGGCAACAAAGTTGAAATCGTACAAGGTGAAGCTTACTTTGCCGACGCCAACACAGTCCGTGTCATGGATGATAAATCCGCACAGACCTATAAATTCAAAAATGCGATCATCGCTACCGGGTCCCGTCCCGTCGAGATTCCTTCGTTCAAGTTCTCGAAGCGCATCATCGATTCGACCGGCGCACTGAACCTTGAGGAAGTGCCTGGCAAGCTGGTCGTTATCGGCGGCGGCTATATCGGCACAGAACTCGGGTCCGCGTATGCCAACCTGGGTTCCCAAGTGACGATTCTCGAAGGCGCGAAGGACATCCTTGCCGGCTTCGAAAAGCAGATGACGCAGATCGTCAAAAAAGGCCTGAAGAAGAAGGGCGTTGAAATCGTCACAGGCGCAATGGCGAAAGGCGCTGAAGAAACAGAAAACGGCGTCAAGGTCACCTACGAAGCGAAGGGTGAAGAACAGACACTCGAGGCGGATTACGTCCTCGTTACAGTCGGACGCCGCCCGAACACAGACGAGATGGGTCTCGAGGAAGCCGGCGTGAAATTCGGCGAGCGCGGCCTCATCGAAGTCGACCGCCAGGGCCGCACGAGCGTGTCCAACATCTTCGCAATCGGTGACATTGTCCCGGGCCCTCAGCTCGCCCACAAGGCGTCGTATGAAGGCAAAATCGCCGCTGAAGCGATTGCCGGCGAAAAATCGGAAGTCGATTACATGGCCATCCCGGCAGTGTGCTTCACTGATCCGGAACTGGCAACAGTCGGCCTGAACGAAGAACAGGCGAAAGCAGAAGGCTATGAAGTGAACGCGGGCAAGTTCCCGTTTGGTGCAAACGGCCGTGCGCTCGCACTGGATGCTTCCGACGGCTTCGTCAAGCTGGTTTCCCGCAAGGAGGACGGACTCCTTCTTGGTGCGCAGATTGTCGGTGCAGGCGCATCCGATATGATCGCGGAACTCGGCCTTGCCATCGAAGCGGGCATGACAGTCGAAGATATTGCCATGACCATCCACGCTCACCCGACACTCGGCGAGATCTCGATGGAAGCGGCGGAAGTCGTACTCGGCAACCCGATTCATATCCTGAAATAATCACGACAGCAAGAGAGCGGACTTTCCGCTCTCTTTTTTCGTTTCCTGAAACTCCCTTTGGCGGATTGTGCGGCGGGATCATGCGGTGATAGACTGATAGTAGGGAAGGGGTGGATTCACGAATGCTGCTTAAACTGAATTGGATGGCGGGCGCCGCACTGGCTGCAGCCCTGCTCGGCGGCTGCGCTGCCGAGGAGGATGCCGCAGACAGCGGAGCGGCGGATGACCAGGGCCAAATGGAAGAACAGACTGAAGAAACCACTGATGGCAAGAATGCAGATGGTGAATCAGCGGAAGAAAAGGCGGAAGATAAAGAGGAAGGCAGTGAGGGGAGCCAGGTGCCTGCCACAGCGGAGCCGGCGGAAGCGCTTTATGAGCTGAATGAAGCCACCTGGTCATTCCGGCCAATCGGTGACGCCGATCCGAAGGCGGCCCTGCTGACAATCGATGATGCGCCCGACAAGCATGCGCTTGATATGGCGAAGACCTTGAAGCAGCTGGATGCGCCGGCCATCTTTTTTGTAAACGGCCACTTTATCGATACCGATGAAGAAAAGGCAGTGCTGAAGGAAATTCATGAAATGGGATTTCCGATCGGCAATCATACGATGTCGCATCCCAATCTGAAGCAGATTCCCGAGGAGGCCCAGCGTGAGGAGATTCTGGGGGTCAATAAAATCGTGGAGCAAGTGACGGGGGAAAAGCCCAAATTCTTCAGGGCGCCCTTTGGAGTGAACACGGATTTCACCCGCCAGCTGGCAGCTGACGAAGGAATGCTCCTTATGAACTGGACATACGGCTATGATTGGGAACCGCAGTACCAGGACGGAGACGCCCTTGCCGACATCATGGTCAACACGGAATTCCTGAACAACGGAGCGAATCTGCTCATGCATGACAGGGAATGGACGGCTGCGGCCCTTCCGAAGATTGTTCAGGGCCTGCGCGACAAAGGGTACACACTGATCAACCCCGCAACCATCAAAATGCCGGAATCGGCCCAATAAAATGGAGAGCACCGGAATTTTTCCGGGCTCTCCATTTCTTATTCAGTGATATTACGAAATGATCGGCATCCTCTCTTTGATGACGAGGAGGTTTTGCAGCGTGTCATCTTCCGGCCCCTGGACAGGGAGGCCGGCTTCCATGTTCATCCGGATATAGTCGATGTTGTCCCGTGTGACGATTTCGCCGGGGATGACAATCGGGATTCCCGGAGGATAGACCATGATGAACTCGGCGGAAATCCGGCCCTCCGCTTCATCAAGGGGAATGGCTTCCGTCTGCGCGTAGAAAGCATCCCTCGGGGTGAGCGCAAGTGCCGGAATTTCCGGAAGTGCCACGAACGGCGGGGGTTCGGAGCCATCCGGTGCGAACGTCTCGGCCATCCTCTTAAGTGCATTGACCAGAAGGCTCACTTCTTTTCCGGTATCGCCGATGGTGAGGATGCACAGGATATTGTACAGGTCGGACAGTTCAACCTCGATGTTGGCGTTTTCCCGGAGCCAAACTTCTGCCTGGCTGCCGGTGATTGACAGATCCTTGACGCTGATCAGAAGCTTTGTCGGATCAATGTCGTAGGTGGCGGAACTCCGGATCAGTTCACGGCCGGGGCACCAGAGTCCCGGGATCTTATTGATCCGCTTTCTTGCATCCTTCGCAAGGCGGATCGTTTCATCCAGAAGGTCGCTTCCGTGCATGGCGAGCTGCCTGCGGGCGCAGTCAATCGATGCCAGGATCGGATACGAGGTGGACGTGGTTGTCAGCATCGACAGGATGGACTGGACCCGCTTGGTCGAAACCAGCCCTTCCCGGACATTCAGGACAGATCCCTGAGTCATCGCGCCGCCCAGCTTGTGGACGGAAGTGGCGGCCATATCGGCACCCGCCTGCATGGCAGATACGGGAAGGCTGTCATTAAAGTGGATATGGACCCCGTGCGCCTCATCGACCAGCACAGGGATGCCGTAGCCATGGCTGATGTCGACGATCCGCTCCAGGTCTGCACAGACCCCGTAATAGGTCGGGTTGATGACGAGCAGGCCCTTCGCGTCCGGATGGGCCGCCAGCGCTGTTTCCGCGGCTTCCGCAGAGATTCCGTGCGAGATGCCGAGTTCCGGATCGACTTCCGGATGGATAAAGACCGGAACGGCCCCGGCAAAGACAATTGCGGACATGATCGATTTATGGACGTTCCGCGGGACGATGATTTTGTCCCCGGGTTCACAGACGCTGAGGATCATCGTCATGATCGCACCGCTTGTCCCCTGTACGGAGAAAAAGGTGTAATCGGCCCCAAGCGCTTTGGCGGCCAGTTCCTGTGCTTTGTGGATGGCCCCCTTCGGGGAATGGAGATCATCAAGCGGGGCGATGTTGATCAGATCGACCGACAGGATGTTGTCTCCGGCAAATTCCCGGAATGCGGGATCCATGCCCCGGCCCTTTTTGTGGCCCGGAATATGGAATTGTATCGGATGACGGTTCCGGTGTTTCAGGAGCGCGTCGAATAATGGTGTTTCAAGCTGTGACAATCTGGAGCCCCCTCGTTCTTATGATGCAGGATTTCAAGGGGATATTATAGCACCGACTGCCATCAAATGTCACCGAAATACACGGCACGGTTCAACTTCTCCTTTCCATGCGATAAGATGGAAGCAAGGGGGGATTGACATGGAATGGAACACGAGGATCACTGAACTGCTGGGCATCCGCTATCCGATCATTCAGGGGGGACTGGCCTATCTTGCTTATGCCGATCTGGCGGCTGCAGTGTCTAACGCAGGGGGGCTCGGGCAGATTACTGCAATGAGCCTTCCCGGACCGGACGAGCTCCGCCGGGAAATCCGGAGGGTGAAAGAGATGACGGACAAGCCATTCGGGGTGAACTTTGCCATCGGCCAGCATGGGCGGCCCTATGAACACATGCTGGATGCGGCTGTCGAAGAAGGGGTCCCGGCAGTAACGATGACCGGGGGGAATCCGGCGCCGCTTCTGGAACGGCTGGAAGGGACCGGCATCCGGAAACTGGTGCTTGTCGCTGCGGTGCGCCAGGCACAGAAGGCGGAAAGCCTGGGAGCGGATGCTGTCATGGTGGTCGGCCAGGAAGGCGGCGGGCATCTCGGCCGGGACGATGTCGGCACGATGGTCCTTGTGCCCCGTGTTGTCGACAGCGTTTCGATTCCGGTGGTCGCTTCCGGAGGGATCGGTGACGGAAGGGGCTGGATGGCCGCGCACGCACTGGGTGCCGAAGGCATTGAGATGGGGACCCGGTTCATCGCCACACAAGAGTGCGTGGATGCATCCGATGCCTACAGGAAAGCGCTCATGGACGCTTCCGAAACGGGGACAAGCATCATCAAGCGCTCGATCGGTGCGCCGGCCCGTGTACTGAAAGGCAGCTGGACCGAGAAGATCCTTGAAATCGAGCAGGAGAATCCGACATACGAAGCACTGAAAACCTATATCAGCGGTGAGGCGAACCGGCGATTTATCCATGAAGGCCACGAGGATGAAGGATTCGGCTGGGCCGGACAGGTGGCCGGCCTCATCGAAGACGTGCCGACCGTGCAGGAGCTGTTCGACCGCATGGCGCAAGAAGCCGGACAGATCCGTGCAAGATGGGGCTCCGGCAAAAATGGGGAGGAATGAATGATGGCAAGTGAAGGCTATTCCTATCCGCTCCGGACGGACTGGTCGACAGATGAAATCATCGATGCAGTCAAGTTTTTCGAAGCGGTTGAAAAAGCGTATGAAAGCGGGATCAGGCGCGGGGAACTCATGAATGCCTACCGCAGATTCAAGGACATCGAGCCTTCGAAGTCAGGGGAAAAGAAGCTGTTTGCAGAGTTTGAGGAAGCGAGCGGCTATGCGGCCTATCCGGTCATCAAGAAGCTGAAGGATCTTCCGGATGAAGCAATCATAAAAGGAGCGGGGCGATAAGCCGGCGCTCCTTTTGTCTGCTTTTTTGTCCAAAGATGCTAAGCTGTTAAAAGGGCTTTGTTAGTAATTATAATTAATTTTTTATATCAAATGTCATATGTATAGCTTTTTTTATTACAGAATTATAAGACGCGTTACTCTTTTTAGGGTTACTTTAGATGTGTATTTGAAAAAGTAAAGGAATTAAATAGAAATATGCAGTACAATATTTACAAGGATTTGCGCAAATTCTAAAAAAAGTGATGAGAGGATGATTTTGGTATGAAGAAAATGTTATCGATCTTTTTTGCATTGTCCATGGTTCTAGCATTCAATTCCGAGGCTTATGCAGCAACGTCCGCTAGTGCAACTTTATATGCAAGTGAGACCAGTAAGTCAACCATTAGAATAGATGCTAGACAGCACGCAACTTATAACGTAGCTAATACAGGTAAATACAGCATTAGCTACAGAGTATTTAAAAATGGTGTAGCGGTGACTGGCTACAAATTTGTTTCTCCAGGGCAAAGAGCTTCCGGTAAACAGTTAACAGGAGGAACATCTGCCCAATATTCCGTTAGAATGTATTGTGAAAGTAGTTCAGGTACAGGTTGCACCGGTAATTCTGGTATCGTCGGTTTTTAATATATATAAAGAAAGACTCTTTCCTAATTGCCAGATCGTTTGAGGAACTGTATTTTCTGTAATTTAGAGAAGCCCCCACAACACCTTTTCATAAAAGGGTAGTGGGGGCTTTTTTAGATTCAAACATAATGATCTGCATATTATTTCTATCAGACTTAAAATGTTTATCTACAGTTCTCGTTAGCTATAAACCATCCTATAAAGTGGTACGAGCGTGTTGAACGTCTCATTGGCAAGCCGGTAAAACGCTTCTCCGTCGTCCAGCAGCGGGTCGCCTGCCGGAATCGTGCGGCCGATCAGCAGCTCGGCTTTCTTGACGGTGCGGAACCGTTCCAGCACAGCGTCCAGATCGATGCCGGTAACCGGATCGGCCCCTTTTTTCATATGGTCCTGCGAAATGACATACCCGTCCGGAATCGTCGCTTCCACCGTATCGATCCTGTCAAGGAAGCGCTGGGCGATGTTTGCTTTATCGGGAAGCTCGTAAATGAACGCAAGCCAGATAAACGCCCGGTCGTCGAACAGCCCGACCTGGAAATGCGGGTGTTTTTTATAGCCGCGTTTATCACCGGCAATCGCGAGCCATGTATCCTTCGGTGGGTTCACCGTGCGGCGTGCATGCTTGGCGATATGGAGATGCATTTCCTGTCCGAGGATCGCCGAGAGGTCGTCCGTCAGCTCTCCGCCAAGCTCGCGGAACTTCGGCCGGATACGTTCTTCGATGGCTTCCATCCGCTCGGCAAGACCCTCTATTCTAAATGTGTCGAAGTCTTCCTGGCTAAATCCGTTGAACTGCATTTTATTCACTTCCTTCGATTGAATGGTTGGTTGGTTCCTTTTTTGTCCGCACGTTTATTGTAACAAAAAACGGGGAACAATCTTTGCAACAGGACATCTCAACAAACCGCGCGGCAACTCCTGGAATGATGATCGAGATGACCAAAAAAATCCGTGAAAGGGTGCATAAGCATGAAACAAGTCATCCATGTGATCCGGAAAGCCGAAGTTGAAAAACAGTATATCAGCATGCTCAACCTGGAACTGGACTATGAACTCGCCACACTCTACGATGCCATGTCCCAGTCGGATGCCGACCAGAAGAAGAAAAGCAAGCAGCGACTCAAGGAGATTCACGCAGAGCTTGAAAAATATGAAGCGTTCAGGGCGAACTGACCGTCCGACGGCCAGGGACCGAGGGGATCCGGATTCATTCAAGCTTCATTGAATGATGCGGATCCCCTTTCAGTTATAATAGAAGAACGGCCTGCGGCGCAGGCGGGAAGGGGGAGCCCGATGGACTGGGGAGCAATTGACCGCTATGCAAAATCATTGATAAAAGAAGCAGGGCACCGGATCAGGGTGAGCTTTGCGGGAAAGATACAGATTGAGACAAAGGCGGATGCCAATGACCTCGTGACCGACATCGACCGGGAAATCGAGCAGTTCTTCATCTCGCGAATACGCCGGGATTTTCCCGGGCACCGGATACTCGGCGAGGAAGGGTTCGGCGATGATGTCAGCTCAGGTGAGGGAGTGGTCTGGATCCTTGACCCGATCGACGGGACGATGAACTTCATCCACCAGAGGCGCAACTTCGCCATCTCGCTTGGCATCTTCGCCGACGGGGTCGGAATGCTCGGATATATCTATGATGTGATGGCTGACGATTTTTATCACGCCTACCGCGGCGAAGGCGCCTACCGCAATGACGAGCGGCTGCCTGTCCTGGAACCGGTCACTGTCGACAAGGCCGTCATCGGCGTCAACGCCAGCTGGGTGGCACCGAACCGGTATATCGATCATGAAGCGGTCGGGCGCCTCGTTTCGGACTGCCGCGGGACACGATCTTACGGCTCGGCTGCGATCGAGCTTGCGCATGTCGCTGCCGGACGCCTCGATGCGTATCTTTCCATGAGGCTTGCCCCATGGGACATAGCCGGCGGATCCGTCATCATCCGGGAAGTCGGGGCCATTTCGACAAATCTCCGAGGCGAAGACCTGGACATGATTTCCAATGATACGTTCATCGCCGCCCGGCAAGGTCTGCATCAGTCGATATTGGACCAATATATCCGGCTGAAACAGACATAATAAAAGCGGAGCCCGGCATCGGGTTCCGCTTTTCCATCGATTGGGTAAAGACTTTATAGAAGTCCTTTGTCCCGCATGGCTTTTTTGGTTTTGAAGCCCATCCCCATGATGACGAAGAGCAGAATAATGCCGCCGATGATGCCGAGTACACTTTTCACACCGATGGCAAAGCCGATCGCGATCATCGAGAACAGCGCGGCAAGGGCGTATAAGATGAATACCCATTGAACATTTTTCATGAATGATTCCTCCGGAAACAGCTATTTTCGTCTCTTGGTAGTTATTAGATGACAAATGGCTTTCCTGTGATATAATAGCACAGTTATGAATCCGGCAACAGAAAAGTGAGTGAAACTATGACAAACCTTCGTCAAGATCTACGCAATATCGCCATCATTGCCCACGTTGACCACGGAAAAACGACACTAGTCGACCAGCTGCTGAAGCAATCAGGCATTTTCCGTTCGAATGAGCACGTTGATGAGCGCGCGATGGATTCGAATGACATCGAGCGGGAGCGGGGAATTACGATTCTCGCCAAAAACACCGCTGTCCAATATCACGACATCAAGATCAATATTCTGGATACGCCCGGCCACGCCGATTTCGGGGGCGAGGTCGAGCGGATCCTGAAAATGGTCGACGGCGTACTGCTTGTCGTTGACTCCTATGAGGGCACCATGCCCCAGACCCGTTTTGTACTGAAAAAAGCCCTGGAACAGAATCTGAAGCCAATCGTTGTCGTAAACAAAATTGACAAAGATGCTGCCCGCCCCGAAGAAGTGGTCGATGAAGTGCTTGAACTCTTCATCGAACTGGATGCAAACGATGAACAGCTGGAATTCCCGGTCATCTATGCTTCCGGAATCAACGGAACTGCTAGCCTCTCGCCGGATCCTGCAGATCAGGGAGAAAATATGCAGGTGCTGTTCGAGTCGATTCTGGAAAATATTCCGGCACCTGCCGACAACCGTGAGGAGCCCCTTCAGTTCCAGGTGTCACTGCTTGATTACAATGACTATGTCGGCCGGATCGGTATCGGCCGGGTGTTCCGCGGTACGATGCATGTCGGCCAGCAGGTCGTCCTCATGAAAAACGACGGAACGCTGAAAAACTTCCGGATCACCAAAATGTCCGGGTTCATGGGTCTTAAACGGGTTGAAATCGAGGAAGCCTATGCAGGGGACCTCGTGGCCATTTCCGGTTTTGAAGACATTGACGTAGGCGAAACGGTCTGCCCGGTCGACCATCCGGAGGCGCTGCCTGCCCTTCATGTTGACGAGCCGACGCTCCAAATGACATTCCTTGTCAACAACAGCCCGTTCGCCGGACGGGAAGGCAAGTGGGTCACTGCCCGCAAGATCGAAGAACGTCTTGAGCAGCAGCTCCAGACGGACGTCTCGCTCCGTGTCGACCCGACAGATTCTCCGGATGCCTGGATCGTATCGGGCCGCGGGGAACTGCACCTGTCAATCCTGATCGAGAACATGCGCCGGGAAGGATATGAGCTCCAGGTGTCCAAGCCTGAAGTCATCGTCCGTGAAATTGACGGTGTCCGCTGCGAGCCGGTCGAACGCGTCCAGATTGATACACCGGAAGAGTACACGGGTTCTGTCATTGAATCACTCGGGGAGCGCAAGGGCGAAATGCTCGACATGGTCAATAACGGCAACGGCCAGGTACGGCTTGTATTCAACGTGCCGGCACGCGGCCTGATCGGCTACACAACCGAGTTCATGACCATGACACACGGCTACGGCATCCTGAACCATACATTTGACAGCTATCAGCCAATGCAGAAGGGCCGGATCGGCGGACGCCACCAAGGGGTCCTCGTCTCAATGGATAACGGTACGGCTTCGCCATATGGTATACTTCAGGTGGAAGACAGGGGAACGATCTTCGTCGAGCCGGGCACGGAAGTGTATGCCGGCATGATCGTGGGCGAACACAGCCGGGACAATGACCTGACTGTCAACGTCACGAAAGTGAAGCATGCGACCAACGTGCGGTCTGCGACGAAGGACCAGACAACCACTCTGAAAAAGCCCCGGATCATGTCGCTCGAGGAAGCGCTCGAATACCTCAGTGACGATGAATATTGCGAGGTCACGCCGAAGTCCATCCGTCTCCGCAAAAAGCTCCTGGACAAAAACGAGCGGGAGCGGGCAGCAAAAAGGAAAAAGCTGGCGGAGCAGGACGCGTAACCGAATCCGAAAGGAATGTCCATTTTGCAAGAGGAGCAAGTATTCGGAAGAATGTCGGCCATCTCCCGCTATGTGTATGAAGCGATGCCATCTTTCACTTCAGCGGGATATGTCCTGTTCTTCATCATTTTCGCCTTATCGGCCCTCGTGTATTATCTTGGATTTGCGAAGAAGCTGAAACCCTGGCAGAACGTGGTCATCTATCTTTTCCTGTTCCTCGGATGCCTGGTCCTCACATTCCTCGCGTTTTTCCTTCCGATTGTGGAAGGGCTGATTGTTGCGGCACTGATCCTGATCATCTACAGGATCCGCCGGGTCAACGACGACAAAAACGAACAAAAAGATTCCACGCCCGTGTGAGCGTGGAATCTTTTTTTGTATTCTGCCAGGGGTATTGGAGACGGAAGTGCAGACAACGGGGCTTCCGTTTGATTGCATCCACACCAGGTTTATCTAACCAGAAACTTTTTCTCGGTAAGCCGCATGGGGATTGAAGCGAAGGGCCCGAGACTCCTGCGGGAAAAGCCGCACATAAGCCAGTACGAAGACTGGCGTCTGCGCCCACAAGCGAAGCGTTGGGCAGCAGGCAAGCAGGACGGAGTCGAGGGCTAGGCGCCGGCCCGCGGAACGCGAGGGCCCGCAGCGGAAATCCGGTGGATTTCAGTACACACAAGTGACTCGGAAAACAAAAAGTAGCTGCAGACAAAGAAAGAAGTCCCCGCTTTGTCTGCAGCTATAAGGTCTGTTGTCCACCGCTTAAAATTCTTCCTCCGATGATTCGGAGGAGCGGCGGAAAATGAATTTTCCGGTGGCGAGCCGCTCCGCAGTTTTTTCCGCGATGCGGTCGTGGCACTCCCTGCACATATACGTATGGATCGGCCGGTTACGGATGCGCTTGGCCTCCGGGGAGTCATCCGGGATTTCTTCTTCTCGGTCGCACATCACGCAGCGCACATGCATGACTCCACCTCCTCAGACAAATGTGATGGAGCGGATTCCCTTGATCGGGGCTTCCAGATTCGAGCCATCAGGCAGAATGAGGAATGCAGGGCCTTCTTCACCGAGCGGCTTGCCGTCCCGGCTGAATTGGAACAGCATTCCGTAAGCTTCTTCGATCGGGAAGCGGTGCTCGCCTCCATCCTTGTCGGCGAAGACCACGGCTTCCGCATCTTCTTCCGCCTCTGCGTTCTTCAGGAACGGTTCGAGTGCAATGCCGAATGTGCCGGTGAGCAGCTCCTGCTTCTTGAACTTCCTTGCCGGTTTCTCCAGCTCTTCCTGGGTCTTCGCGCCTTCCATCAGTTCGCGGGACCAGTGTTTGGACGTCGATTTGATGTAGTCGCCCATTTTATCATCCGCTACTTTTTCTTCTGTGAAATACGTATTCAGGTCAAGTTTCCGGTCATCGAAGATCCAGGTGGTCGGATCCAGCGAGATGCGGTACTTGCACTTTCCCTGTATCGGAATGATCAGCATCTTGTATCTCCTCCAGTTTGTCGCATGTTCAGTTTACAGCAAAGCGGGCTCCTGCAAAAGGGGAAACCTCTGCCGATGAGAAGCGTCTATATGAAGGGTGCTTGCAATTTCTGCTCCTAAAAGATAAACTCTAATAGATATACTGTAGCAGAAAACCTGCTGATGGGGGCGGCTTCATGGATACAAATGTTCAACCGGCGTATCATGAAAAGGCATTGGAACTTCTTCAGGCGGATGCGGAAAAGATCGCCCAGCTGATCAAAGTTCAGATGGATCATTTGACGATGCCGCAGTGCCCTCTGTATGAAGAAGTGCTCGATACACAGATGTTCGGGCTTTCCCGCGAAATCGAGTTCGCAGCAAAATTGGGCCTGATTGAACGTGAACAGGGAAAAGAGATTCTGGCTTCCCTGGAGCGCGAACTGTCGATTTTGCATGATGCATATACGAAGAAATAACGCAAAAAACTCAAACTCGTTTGCCGGTTTGAGTTTTTTGTTTAGAAGAAAGATTGAGGGATTCGATGAAAGCATACTTGAAGCGATACATCCGGAATTTTGATTTTCCGCTCTTTTTCGTTTATCTTGCACTTTGCCTGTTCGGGCTTGTGATGATCTACAGTGCGAGCATGGTCTGGGCTGTTAACCGCTACGGATTTGATGCGGACCATTTCTACAAACGGCAGCTGGTCAATCTCGCTGTTGCGCTGCCTGCCCTTGCGCTCGGTGCGATTATCCCGTTCAAGCATTATAAGCGGAAAGGGTTCATGGCGCTGATGCTGTTTGTCACGTTCGCCCTGCTTTTTACGGTCCACTTTATCGGGTTCGGCGATGAAGCGGGGGCGAGAAGCTGGATCGACCTGGGGCCGATCAACCTCCAGCCTTCCGAAGTGGCTAAAATTGCCTTCATCCTGTATTTCTCCGGTTTTTTCGCGAAGAAACTGCAGCAGAACGCCATCAATGATTTGAACAACTCGGTGTTTCCACCGGTTATCCTGCTCGCGTTTGCCGTTTTGTCGATCATGATGGAAACCGATATCGGGGCGACCATGATTTTGTTGGTCACCTCCGTTTCCGTCATGGCCGCAAGCGGCATGAGGCCCAAGACATTCTTCAAGTTCTCAGGCCTTGCGATCGCAGCCGCATTCCTCTTCGTTCTTGTCGCAGTCCTGAGCGGCAAGCAACTGCTGACTGATGGACGGCTTGCCAGGCTGACCACATTCATGGATCCGTTTGAAGATCCGCTCGGCTCCGGGTTCCAGATTATAAATGGGTACCTGGCAATCGGAGCGGGCGGGCTGAAAGGACTCGGACTCGGCCAGTCTGTCCAGAAAATGGGTTATCTTCCGGAGCCGCAGACCGACTTCATTATGGCGATCATCTCTGAAGAACTTGGAATCCTCGGCGTGCTGATTGTCGTGGGCGGTCTTGGCTTTATCGTGATGCGGGCCATCAGCCTCGCGCTCAAGACAAAAAATCCCCAGGCCCGCATGATTGCGGCGGGCATCGGGAGCCTCATCGGTTTTCAGACGTTCGTCAATCTCGGCGGGATGACGGGTCTGATGCCTCTGACCGGTGTTCCGCTTCCGTTTATAAGCTATGGCGGAACCTCATTAATCCTGTTATCATTTTGTATAGGGATACTGTTGAATGTATCCATGTTCGTCAGGAACGAAACAAGATCATGATGAAGGAGATGGGGAAATGGGGAAAATCCAGAAGATCCTGGTGGCTAACCGGGGAGAGATTGCAATCCGGATTTTCCGGGCGTGCACAGAACTGAAGATCCGCACAGTCGCCATCTACTCGGCGGAGGACAGCGGATCGTTCCACCGTTATAAAGCGGATGAAGCATACCTGGTCGGCAAGGGGAAAAAGCCGATCGATGCCTATCTTGACATTGAGGGGATCATCGCCATCGCGAAAGATTCCGGCGCGGACGCCATCCATCCGGGATACGGCTTC
The DNA here is from genome assembly GCF_000348905.1 of Bhargavaea cecembensis DSE10. Taxonomy (GTDB): domain Bacteria; phylum Bacillota; class Bacilli; order Bacillales_A; family Planococcaceae; genus Bhargavaea; species Bhargavaea cecembensis. The sequence goes on along the minus strand of NZ_AOFT01000002.1, from coordinate 333,874 downwards.
CTGTCGGAAAACGTTGAATTCGCACGGCGATGCGAAGAAGAAGGGATCATCTTCATAGGGCCACGCTCTACTCACCTGGATATGTTCGGCGACAAAGTCAAGGCACGCGAACAGGCGGTCAAGGCTGATCTGCCGGTTATTCCGGGAAGCGGCGGCCCTGTTTCTTCGCTTGAAGAAGTCCAAACATTCGGGGAACAGAATGGCTATCCGATCATTATCAAGGCAGCACTCGGCGGCGGCGGCCGCGGAATGCGGGTAGTGCGTTCTTCCGATGAGACGGCAGAAGCCTATGAGCGGGCAAAATCCGAAGCAAAAGCTGCTTTCGGATCCTCCGATGTCTATGTAGAGAAATTCCTCGATAAACCGAAACACATCGAAGTGCAGATCCTGGCAGATACATACGGCAACGTCGTCCATCTGTATGAGCGCGACTGCTCAGTCCAGCGGCGCCACCAGAAAGTCGTGGAAATTGCACCGTCGATCACGATCTCGGACGAGCTTCGGGCGGAAATCTGCGAAGCGGCAGTCCGCCTCATGAAAAATGCAGGATACATCAACGCCGGTACGGTAGAATTTCTTGTGGACGGGGACAACTTCTACTTTATCGAAGTCAATCCCCGGATCCAGGTGGAGCATACCATCACGGAGATGGTGACAGGAATCGACATCGTGCATTCACAAATCTATATTGCAGAAGGCAGGAGCCTGTCCGATCCGGAGACGGGGATCCCGGCACAGGATAGCATTCCGCTGTTCGGCTATGCGATCCAGTCCAGGGTGACGACGGAAGATCCGCTGAACAATTTCATGCCGGATACCGGCAAGCTGATGGTCTACCGGTCAGGCGGCGGTTTCGGTGTCCGTCTGGATGCAGGCAACGGCTTCCAGGGGGCGGTCATCACGCCTCACTACGATTCCCTTCTCGTCAAGGTATCCACGTGGGGGATGACGTTCAAGGAAGCGGCGGCGAAGATGGAGCGGAACCTGCAGGAATTCCGGATCCGCGGCATCAAAACGAATATTCCGTTTCTTGAAAACGTCGTCAAACATCCGGATTTCCTCAGCGGCAGATACAATACCGCGTTCATCGATGAGACGCCGGACCTGTTCATCTTCCCGGCGAGGAAGGACCGCGGGACAAAGCTTCTGACGTACATCGGCAATGTCACCGTCAACGGCTTCCCGGGCATCGGTAAAGAACAGAAGCCGGTGTTCCATCCGGCCCGCAAACCGTCCGTCGACCTGTCTGCACCGCCAAAGCAGGGAACCAAGCAGATCCTTGATGAGCGGGGAGCCGAAGGGCTCGCACAGTGGATCCGTGAACAGGATGATGTGCTGCTGACGGACACCACATTCCGGGATGCACACCAGTCACTGCTTGCGACCCGTGTCCGGACGCATGATCTGCTTGATATCGGTGATGAAACCGCACGCCTTATGCAGGATGCATTCTCACTTGAGATGTGGGGCGGCGCGACGTTCGATGTCAGCTACAGATTCCTTGGCGAAAGCCCTTGGGACAGGCTGATCAAGCTTCGCGAGAAAATCCCGAACGTGCTGTTCCAGATGCTATTCCGAGGATCCAATGCGGTCGGCTACACAAACTATCCGGATAATGTGATCCGAGAGTTCGTCAGGAAATCGGCGGAAGCGGGCATCGACGTATTCCGCATCTTCGACAGCCTGAACTGGATCAAGCAGATGGAGGTCGCCATCGATGAGACCCGGCTGTCAGGAAAGGTTGCTGAAGCGGCCATCTGCTACGCCGGGGACATTCTGGACGACAACCGCGCGAAATATACAGTTTCCTATTACAAGGAGATGGCGAAGGCACTGGAAGATGCCGGCGCGCATATTCTCGCCATCAAGGACATGGCGGGGCTTCTGAAGCCTGAAGCGGCTTACCGTCTTGTCTCGGAGCTGAAGGATACGGTTTCGCTTCCGATCCATCTGCACACGCATGACACGAGCGGCAATGGAATCTTCATGTACGCCCGTGCGATCGATGCCGGAGTGGACATCGTCGACACGGCACTCGGCTCGATGGCCGGCCTCACCTCCCAGCCGAGCGCTTCGTCGCTGGCCTATGCGCTTTCGGGCAGAGAACGCAATGTCCGGGCGGATATCGGTTCTCTGGAAGAGCTTTCCCATTATTGGGAAGACGTCCGGAAAATGTACGGAAGGTTCGAGAGCGGCATGAAGAGCCCGCACTCGGAGATTTATGCCCATGAGATGCCGGGCGGCCAGTACAGCAACCTGCAGCAGCAGGCAAAAGGGGTCGGCCTCGGTGAGCGCTGGGAAGAAGTGAAGGAGATGTACGGCCGCGTCAACATGCTGTTCGGCGACGTTGTCAAAGTTACACCTTCTTCAAAAGTGGTCGGCGATATGGCACTCTTCATGGTCCAGAACAACCTGGATGAACAGTCCGTAATTGAACGGGGCCGTTCGATCGATTTCCCGGATTCAGTCATCGAATTCTTCCGCGGGGAGATCGGCCAGCCATACGGCGGTTTCCCGGAAGAGCTCCAGAAAGTCATTCTGAAGGGAAGGGAACCCCTCACTGTACGCCCTGGTGAACTGCTGGAACCGTTCGACTTCCAGGCGGCGCGAGACCAGCTGTTCGAGAAACTGAACCGTCCGGTTTCCGCCCATGACATACTGGCGCATGCACTTTATCCGAAAGTGTTCGATGACTTCGCTGCCCAGGCGGAGAAATTCGGGGACGTTTCCGTACTCGATACGCCAACTTTCTTCTACGGGCTGAAGCTCGGCGAGGAAGTGGAAGTGGAGATTGAGAAAGGGAAGACCCTCATCATCAAGCTTGTATCGATCGGAGAAGTTCAGCCGGACGGGACACGGAACCTCTACTTTGAACTCAACGGCCAGCCGCGTGAGGTCTGCATTGACGATGCATCTGCGGAAACGGATCATATCCAGCGGAAAAAGGCGGAGAAGGGCAACAGTAAGCATATCGGCGCAACCATGCCGGGTACTGTGCTGAAAGTTGCCATTGACCGTGGCAGCCGGGTCAAGCGGGGCGAACATCTCCTCATCACCGAAGCAATGAAGATGGAAACGACCGTCCAGGCACCATTTGACGGCACGGTCAAAGAAATCCATGTTTCTGCGGGAGACTCCATTTCCACCGGGGATCTTCTGATTGAAATGGACGAAGACTGATAAAAAACAGCAGGGAATGCCGAAAACGGCATTCCCTGCTGTTTTTTTGTGAATAGTGGATGGGGGATTGTTTTGTGCGAAGATATGAAAATGCCGCAGACAACAACGGTTGTCTGCGGCTGGAGCCCGGATCGGTTTATATCTTTTTCTCGAAGTGCCGGCTCCTTGAGACGAGCAGGATCATGTAGCAGAGGAGGCCGAACAGAAGCGAGATGATCAGTGAGTGGACCAGGGCCGCGGCCAGATTGGCACGTGTGAGTACCACGAGCATGCCGGTCGTCGCCTGCGCCAGAACGAGGATCAGCGCAATCAGCCAGCCCCGGCTGACAGCCTTCTGGCTCTGGTAATGTTTCCACGCATGGTAGAAGATATAGGCGATCCAGACCATGATGAGCAGTGCGGCAACCCGGTGGCCCATCTGCACCCACTCATGCATGTTTGTGGGAAGGCCGATGTCGTCATTTCTGCAGAACGGCCAGTCCCTGCAGACCAGTCCCGAATCCGTATGCCGGACCAATGCCCCCGTATAGACGACGATATACGAATAAAGGGTAACGCCGATCGTATGCCACTTCAGTTTTTTGCCGATTCTCACATTCTCCGCATCGAATTTCCGGTCCACCTCGAAAATGAGGAGTGTCAGCAGGAAAACTGCTGTGAAAGAAATCAGGGAAATGCCGAAGTGAAGGGCGAGGATGAAGTCACCCTGCCCCCAGAGCACCTGTGCTGCACCGATCAGTGCCTGGAGGACGAGGAAGAAGATGGCCATGAACGACAGAAACTTTGTTTCGCGTATATGTCCGAGTGCTCGCCATGCCCAGACGGACAGTAGGACAATCAGGATCCCGACCACACCGGTAACAACACGGTGGGAGAACTCGATCAGCACTTCAGCGTTGATCTCTGACGGAATCAGTTCTCCGTTGCAGCCGGGCCAGTGCCTGCCGCAGCCCATCCCGCTTTCCGTCTTCGTGACGAGCGCCCCGCCAAGAAGGATGGCGAGCATGCCGATCGTCGAAGCAACGGCGAGCCATTTCAGTGTTCGATTGTGCTGCATGGATGACACCTCTTTAAGAGTTCTGTACCGTTTGGTGACGGTGTCGCTTAACTGATGATATCGGAAACGGAGGGCAAAAACAACGGCGACACCCGCATGGAACACCCGGCCGCACTCCATTTCACAATTTGTTCATAAAAAAGGCTCAAAGGCTTCACAAAAGATTTTCGTAAATGCATTACTATAGAGATGCTGTGCTCTATTATACGGACGGTCCGCTATCATTCGACAAATTCGGGTTATGTATAGAATTCAGCCCGAAATTCAGCTATAGTAAAGGGTAGCGGAACTTGCCGGCAGTTCGAAAGGAGGGGTTTCATGACAAACAGTCGCACCGCACATGCAACTGCGGCGGAAGCTGAATCCGCTTCTTTTATGAAGGACTTTTTGGCACTCATCAAGATCGGCATCGTGAACTCGAATGTCATTACGGCGTTTACCGGTTTCTTCCTTGCCATCCAGTTCGCCGGCCGGCACTTTCTGGACGAGTTGGACTTGTTGTTTTATGTCGTAATTGGGTCCTCACTAATCGTCGCCGGGTCGGCGGCGATGAACAACCTGATCGACAGGGACATCGACCCGATCATGTCGCGGACGAAATCACGTCCCACAGTAACAGGACGCTTCAGGGCATCATCGGTTCTTGCCATGTCGGTTGCCTTTTTGCTGATCGGGGAGATCCTTCTGTTCTCCGCCAGCACGACAGCCGGGCTATGGGGCATCGTCGGGGTTTTCAGCTATGTTGTTCTCTACTCGATGTGGTCCAAGAGAAAGCATGTCAGCAACACGATTGTCGGCAGCATTTCCGGGGCCATTCCTCCGCTGATCGGCTGGGCTGCCGTCGAGCCGACGCTTGGCCCAGGTGCATGGGCGCTGTTCCTGATCATGTTTGCCTGGCAGCCGCCTCACTTCTATGCCATCGCCATGAGAAGGACGGAAGAATACCGAGCAGCGGGCATCCCGATGCTCCCGGTCGTAAAAGGATTCGCCCGGACGAAAAAATCGATGCTCGCCTGGGTCCTCGTTCTCTTCCCGCTCCCATTCCTGCTGCCTCAGCTTGGCTGGCCATTTATTGTCCTCGCCACGGCACTTAACGCAGGCTGGCTCTTTATCGCCCTGAAAGGCTTCAGGGCGGAAGACGACCTCAAATGGGCAACACGAATGTTCGTGTACTCGCTGAACTACATGACGATCCTATTCGTCTCGATGATCATCTTCGCGGTCATCATCTGATTGCGGAATTCTTTCTTTGATAAGAATTCATCATAAATTGGGCACTCCGTCCTCATATTTGAAAACATCTATGAAAGAGAGGTTTGGTTAATCGATGATGAAAGGACTCAAAAAATGGCGCCTTGTAACGCTGCTGGCAGCCCTCACCATCATCCTGTCGGGTTGCGGCGAAGAATACCTCTCGACGCTTCTACCGGCAGGGGAAGTCGGACAGGACCAGTTTAATCTCCTGCTCCTGACGACCGGCATCATGATCCTCGTCATGGCAGTCGTCTTCACCATCTACTTCATCGCGCTTGCAAAGTTCCGCCGCAAGAAGCTGGGTGACGACCATATGCCAAAAGACGTGGAAGGAAGCCACAAGCTCGAATTCATCTGGACGGCGATCCCGATTCTTCTCGTCATCATCATGGCAGTTCCGACAGTCTACTACACCTATAAACTGGGTGATGTGTCGGCGATGGAAGCAACAGACGAAGAAGGAAACCCGGAAAACCTTGTCGTCAACGTGACGGCAAAGCTGTACTGGTGGGAATTCGAATATCCTGAGCACGGAATCGTCACTTCCCAGGAACTCGTCGTTCCAACAGGCGAGAAAGTGTACTTCAACCTGATTTCCTCTGACGTCAAGCACTCCTTCTGGATCCCTGCGGTCGGCGGTAAGCTTGACACGAACGTCGAGAACGTCAACAAGTTCTATCTGACATTCGACAAGGAATCCAAAGATCTCGAAGACGGCGTCTTCTACGGGAAATGTGCCGAACTCTGCGGTCCTTCCCACGCGCTCATGGACTTCAAGGTGAAGACCCTGAGCCCTGATGAGTTCGACAACTGGGTTGCAGCGATGAAAGAAACCGAAGGTGCAACAGCAAGCGCTGAGTCCGCAGATGCGGGTGAGGCTGCATTTGGACAAAGCTGTATCATGTGCCATGCGGTTTCCGCTGTCGGCACGAGCGGTGCTTCGGCTCCGAACCTTGCTACCTACGGTGACCGCAACCGCGTTGCAGGTTTCCTCGAGCACGACAAGCAAAACACGATCGACTGGATCAAGGATCCCCAGAAGTACAAGCCGGGCAACCTGATGCCTGCCTTCGACCAACTGTCGGATGAAGACCTTGATGCCATTGCAGATTATCTGCTTGATCTGAAAGTAGAAGAATAAGGTACCGGTAAAGGAGGGTAACTAACAGTGACAACTGTTGCGAATTCAGTCGGACAAAAGAAAGGGTTCGGCGCGACGCTGTGGGATTGGTTGACCACAGTTGACCACAAGAAGATCGGTATCCTTTACCTCATCGGCGGCGGGTTCTTCTTCGTCCTCGGCGGTATTGAAGCCATGCTGATCCGTCTGCAGCTTCTCATACCGAATAACGACTTCGTCAGTGCGGGGTTCTTTAACGAACTGATCACCATGCACGGTACGACGATGATCTTCTTGGCAGCGATGCCGCTTTTGTTCGGATTTATGAACGCCATCGTCCCGTTACAGATCGGGGCGCGTGACGTTGCGTTTCCATTCATCAACTCCCTTGGTTTCTGGATGTTCTTCTTCGGGGGGCTGTTCCTGAACCTCAGCTGGTTCCTGGACGCTGCACCTGATGCCGGATGGACATCCTATGCATCCCTGTCGATAGCCTCGACAGGCCACGGAATCGACTTTTATGCGATCGGTCTCCAGATTGCCGGTGCGGGTACGCTCATGGCGGGGATCAACTTCCTCGTCACGATCATCAACATGCGTGCACCTGGTATGACATACATGCGTATGCCGCTGTTCACATGGACAACATTTGTGGCATCCGCACTGATCCTGTTCGCATTCCCGCCGCTCACGATCGGGATCTTCTTCCTGACATTCGACCGGATGTTCGGCGGTAACTTCTTTGACCACACGATGGGCGGCAACACGATCATCTGGGAGCATATCTTCTGGATTTTCGGTCACCCTGAGGTATACATCCTGATCCTTCCGGCATTCGGGATTTTCTCGGAAATCTTCTCCGTCTTCTCCCGCAAGCGCCTGTTCGGTTACTCGGCGATGGTCTTCGCGACTGTCCTCATCGGGTTCCTCGGGTTCATGGTTTGGGCCCACCATATGTTCACGGTCGGTCTCGGGCCTACGGCAAACGCGATCTTCGCTGTTGCGACAATGGCAATCGCAGTTCCTACAGGGGTCAAGATCTTCAACTGGCTTCTGACCATGTGGGGCGGAAGCATCAAGATTACGACTCCGATGCTTTATGCTCTTGGATTTATCCCGTCGTTCGTCATGGGCGGCGTAACCGGTGTCCAGCAGGGTGCTGCACCGCTTGACTACCAGCTTCATGACTCGTACTTCATCGTGGCCCACTTCCACTACGTCATCGTCGGTGGTGTCGTGCTCGCGATTCTTGCGGCGACTCACTACTGGTGGCCAAAAATGTTCGGTACGATGCTCAGCGAAAAGCTGGGTAAGATCACATTCTGGTTCTTCTTCATCGGCTTCCATATGACGTTCTTCCTGCAGCACTTCCTCGGTCTGATGGGGATGCCGCGCCGGGTCTGGACATACATGGACGGCCAGGGCTGGAACCTGTTTAACCTGATCAGTACGATCGGTGCCATCCTGATGGCAATCGGCGTCATCGTGCTCATCATCAACATCATTGTTACGACTGCAAGGAACGAACGTGTCGGCAACGACCCTTGGGAAGACGGCCGCACACTCGAGTGGGCGATTCCTTCTCCGCCGCCGTTCTACAACTTTGCACAGACACCGCTTGTCCGCGGCCTGGACACGTACTGGATCGAAAAGCAGGAAGGCCATAAAGGCTATACTGCAGCCGAGCCGGTGACAGATATCCACATGCCGAACGGTTCGATCATTCCGTTCTTCATGACACTCGGACTCTTCATCGCAGGCTTCGGTGCGATGTACCGTGTCGATCATAGCTGGGGACTTGGTGTCCTGGTCTTCGGACTTGCGTTCACGTTCCTTACGATGGCGATCCGCTCGGTCAAGGATGACCTCGGATACTACGTAACGAAAGACCAAATCCGCCGCATGGAAAGGGGGCGCGACTGATGGATCTGAATACTAAATTCACACCTCAGTCCTGGCCGGATCATCCGGAAACGGCCACGATGGAAGCCAAGAACAAGTTCGTCGGCTTCTGGCTCTTCCTCGGTGGAGAGACAGTCCTGTTTGCCACGCTCTTTGCAACGTATCTCGCGCTTAAAAACTCGGTTCCTGACGGGAACGAGTTCCGCACCGAGACACTGTTTGAACTGCCGCTAGTCTTTGTCATGACGATGCTTCTTTTGACATCGTCACTGACGAGCGTATACGCGATGTATCACATGAAGAACTATAACTTCAAAGGGATGCAGGTCTGGCTGGCCATCACCGGCTTCCTCGGCCTCGGCTTCCTTGCTCTTGAAGTTTACGAGTTCAATCACTACATCCACCTCGGGTTCACTTTCGGCAATAGTGCATTCAGCTCGGCATTCTACACGCTTGTCGGCACGCACGGACTACACGTTGCAATCGGCCTCGTCTGGCTGACGCTTCTGATCCTGCGGAACGCGAAACGCGGACTGAACCTGTACAATGCCACGAAGTACTATACATTCTCGCTGTACTGGCACTTCATCGACGTCGTCTGGGTATTCATCTTCACGGTAGTCTACTTGATGGGAGTGGTCGGTTAATATGGCACACGATATCGAGATCATCGAAAAGACACCGGCCGAGTACGCATACAAGAAGCGCCGTTCTGACCGGCTGATGCGCAGCCAGCTGATGATGTTCGCGCTCATGATCTTCATGACGCTGATCTCCTTCGCGGCTGTCCAGGCAGGCTTTTCCGCCTACTTTGTCATCCCGGTGGTGCTCCTTCTTGCAGCTGTGCAGGTCGGACTCCAGCTGTATTACTTCATGCACATGAGTGAAAAAGGCCATGGCCTGGTTGCATTCTTTATGTACGGCGGAATACTGATCGCGTTCCTGACCGTCCTGACATTCGTCACCATCATCTGGTGGTAATGCAGCAACATCCCTGAAGCATCTTGCTTCAGGGATGTTTTTTTCGTTTTCTGATGGCGCATGCTTGAATCAGGCAATTCATCTGTTTCAGTTCCGTCAGGCAGGTGTCATAGTTCGTTCATTGATTCACCTATCTCCCGGGCTTATAATGGGAGGAGACCTTTAAAAGGAGCGATGGCAATGGTGCCAATTAGCATATTCGGTTTCAGGGCGCTTTGGAGCCCCTACTTTTTCCTGACGCTCGTCGTCCTGTTCCTGCTTTACCTGGCCATCACCGTAAAATGGCGAGACCGTTTTGAAGAAAGCGAGCCGCTCACGCGCAGCGAACTGATCTACTTTTCGGCAGGGATGCTGCTTGTTTACATCACCAAAGGATCTCCCGTCGATCTTCTGGGACATATCCTGTTCAGCATGCACATGGTCCAGATGGCGATCCTTCTGCTGGTCGCGGCACCGTTCCTCATCAAGGGGATTCCGGTGTGGATCTGGAGAAACGTCTTTGCCGTCCCTGTTCTCGGTACGATTCTCCGTGTTCTGACCAGACCGCTTGTCAGCGTCATCGTTTTCAGCGCCATGTTCTCGGTCTATCACCTTCCTGCGATCCTGGATACGATCAAGCTCAGCATTCCGCTTCATGCGGTCTTCACGATTACGCTCTTTATCTCCGCGCTGTGTCTCTGGTGGCCCCTGCTCAATGAAAATGACTTTGCGCCTAGGCTTAAGCAGGGCCTGCACAAGATCGCCTATATCATCTCCAGCGCGATTCTGATCACTCCTGCGTGTGCGCTGATCATCTTTGTCGACACGCCTGTGTACGAGACCTACCAAAGCGGGGAAGCGTGGCTCATGTCGATGGCGCTCTGTGTTCCGGCCTCGACTCTAAGCGCACTGTCCGGCACCGGCCTGTCAGGACCGGAAGTGTTCACGTCCATGCCGATCCTATACGATCAGCAGATGGGCGGGGTCATGATGAAGATTCTCCAAGAGATTATTTACGGAGTAGTACTCGGCAAGATCTTCCTGAGCTGGTTCCGTCATGAGCGGGACAATGCGGATGAACTTACACAAAAACAATTGCTTGAACGCAAGCGGCTCTCGATGTACAACTGAGCCGCACACAATAGGGGGATAACATTCAGATGTCACTGCCGATCTTACCGACCATCAGCACATTCTTCATCGTCCTGAGTGCGATTTTAGTCGCCATCGGGTGGTCGCTCATCAGAAAGCGGAAAGTGGAAGCCCATAAAAAGACGATGCTGGCCGCCGGCGTTTCGGCACTTCTGTTCTTCATCATCTATGTCTCCAGAACGGTGTTTGTAGGGAATACGTCGTTCGGCGGTCCGGACGATCTGAAGATCTACTACACGGTCTTCCTTGTCTTCCACATCATTCTGGCGACAACAGGTGCCGTGTTCGGACTGGTGTCGATCTATACCGGGCTTAAGGAAGTCCTTCCGCGGCACCGCAAGATCGGCCCTGTTACAAGCATCATCTGGTTTTTCACCGCCATCACCGGTGTAGCCGTCTACCTGCTCCTGTATGTCTTCTATGAAGGCGGAGAGACGACTTCGATGCTCAAGGCCATCTTCGGCCATTAAAAAAAAGACCGCCCATGGCGGCCTCCATCAGCAGATCATGCGCACCGGCATGGTCTGCTGTTTTTTGCATTTGGTATTGTAATCATATAAAAGACTGTAGGCAGGGAGTAATCCCGCATTGCCCACAGCCAGAATTTCAAATTTTGAATTCCAGTTTGATGATGCCTGCTTCCCGTGCCGTCGTAAAGAGGATGACGATCAGCGGGCCGATAAACAGGCCAAGGAAACCGAAAAGCTTCAGACCGATGAACATCGAAATCAGTGTGGCAAGAGGGGACAGGCCGATCTGCTCTCCCATCACTTTCGGCTCAACAGTGCGGCGGATCACGAGAAGGATGGCTGCGAGGATCGCAAGTTTTGTTCCTTCGGCAACATCACCGATCGCAAACTGATAAATTGACCAGGGGGCAAGGATGATGATGGACCCGAGGATGGGGATCAGGTCGATGATCCAGATGATGATGGACATCAGAATGGCATATTCGGGCTTGATCAGAAGCAGTCCGACAAACGAGGCGGCCAGAATGATCAGGCTGACGAGGAACTGGGCCTTGATGAAGCCGAATACCGTCCGGTTGAGACGGTCCGTCATCAGGATTACTTTTTTCGCGGTGCCGTCGGTCAGGTGGCTGAAGACTTTTTTCTTCAGGCCGGGAAGGTCCAGCATAAACAGGAACAGTGCGATGGCGTAGAACAGCAGGCTCACCAGGAAGTTCGGAATTCCCGTCAGAAGCCCGGTGATCACGTCATAGTTGACGAAGGCGAGCAGGAAATCCCTGGCCGTTTCGATCACCTGGTTCATGCCGTTCTGGATGGATTCCACGACCTCAAGCGGCATGCCTTCCGTATAGTTGAACAATTTGTCCTGCATATCGATCCAAGCACCGGCAATGGCGTTGAATGTATCCGGAGCGGACTTTGTGAAATTGATCAGCCGGCCGACAAGCTGGGTCACCGTAAAGTAGATTAACAGGGCCAGCAAAAGCAGGAAGAAGATATAAACCGAGATCACGGTCAATTTTCTCTTCCACTTAAACCGGATCATCGTCATCCTGACAAGCGGTTCCAGCAGAATTGCCGTGATGAGGGCAAAGATGAGCGGCAGAGAGATCGGCAGGATAAAGAATGCGATCAGGATGGTGATGATTGTGAGGAAGATAATTGTAAAGGTGCGGCGGTTCAGCCATTTTCCCATGAATGAGGTCTCTCCCAGATGGTTGATACATTTATTATAGCCAACAAAAAGAAGTTTGAATAGAAGCGAAGTTTCAAGTTTTTCCGGCAAGCAATCAAAAAGCCCCGCTCAATCGAGCGGGGCGCGGCCATCAGGCCTGCAGTTCGTACGGCTTCAGATCTTCTTTCAGTGCAAGAAGGGTCTGTGTGCAGCTATCAAGAAGGTAGTCCGGGAAATGTTCATCTTCGCCGTATTCGACACCATGCGGATAATAGTGCTTGCCGATCACCGGTTTCTTAAGATGAATCACCGCATCCCTGGCTCCGACATCACCGTCTTTCGTGTAGCCGAAAACGCGGAGATAATAAGTGCCTTCCTTGATGACGATCTTTTTATCATAGCTTACCCGTTCATAATCCCATTGCTCAGCGCGGATGAGGCCATGCTTGTTCATGATATCATCAAGCAGCTGTAGATCGGCGGCAACGCCTTCGATGCCGGTGTTTTCAAAGTACATATTCAGTACGCCTCCTTTGGTGCGGTCTGTCTGCATATCATACCCCATCTATGATAGAACAACGGGAAAACAGTTGCAATGACAAGATTGTGTCCAAAGTCGCCGCACTGTTATAATGGTCCCAATAAACAGAGACCGAGGAGTTTTTTGATTGAAATTTGCACTCAGGCTTATTGCGGTCCTTGCTGCCATCACGGCGGTGATCCTTTTCACGACACAGGGCACAAAAGAGAATGATCCGCTGATTTCACCGGTTCCGAATACGGCCATGCCGGGGGAAGGAGCCCCTTCGCCGGGACAGGATTCCGTCAGCCGGCCGGAAAACGGCCTTTCGGTTTTTGTCGGTGAGACAACTGAAAAGCTTACCCGGGAATTTGGACGGCCGGACCGGATCGAGCCCTCCATGTACGGTTACGAGTGGTGGGTGTTTAGCCGCTCGGCAGATACCTATATGATGGCCGGTGTACAGAACGGGACGGTCAATCAGGTATATGCTGCCGGACAGGATCTTGACGTAAGCCCGTTCAGCATCGGCGAACCGATGGAGGAAATTTATCGGTATACGATCATCGAGCCGGAGGTCAGCGTTGAAATCGGGACCAATCGGTACCTTTTCTCCCTGAACGGCGACGATCTGGAAGAGCGGCTTCTTGTGGCCTTTGACGGTGTATATGCCCAAGTTTACGCCGACCGGGAAGAGGGAGAGGTCATGGCGGTACGATACCTTTCTCCCCGGGTGCTTGTCCTGCATCAGCCATACGAAATGACATACGAAGGTCATTTGATCGCAACGGAACCGCTATCATCGGCAGTGCAGATAGCTGCTGACCGGGCGGCCGAGCAACAAGTTATGGAGCTGACAAATGTTTTCCGGCAGCGGCATGAACTGCTTCCGCTGCAGGCCGATGGGAGTGCGGCAGTGATTGCACGCGAGCGCGCATCCGATGCTGCCAGGGGCAGCCGGACAGAGGAAGGGATCGGACCGCTGTCAGACCAGCTGAAATTGGCAGGCATCGACTACGGCGAGGCGGGGGAGAACATCGCGGCGGACTATGTGGATTCCGCCGCAACCGTTCACGGCTGGGTGAATTCTCCGGAACACCGTGAGCTGATCTTTAACCGAAAATACAACCGGCAGGCAGCCGGCGTATCCAATAAAGTGTATTCGCATCTGTTCCTCAACCGGAAGGAACCGGCCGGCTCTTCCGAGTGAGGCGGCCGGTCATCCGGTAACGAAGGTTCCGGGACATTCTTCGGAAAAACTGCGGATATGAAGCGGCACGGATGCCATCGCGGCATACAGTGCCGCTTTTTTTTGAATAACGGGCCGTTCTGTCTCCAAAAGCGGAAGAAGTTCCTTGTAGGTCAGTGTTTCAAACAATTTCGCATCCGGCTTCACGGAAGGGTCCGCTTCCATTACACCGGGAACGTCCTTGAAGAACTCGACGATTTCGGCATCGAGCATATCACCCAATACCACTGCTGTGAGGTCGCTCCCGCCCCGGCCCGTGGTCCGGATCCGGCCGTCACGCCCTGTCCCCTGAAAACCGGGTACGACGGCGACATTGCGGTCACCCCAGATGCGGAAAAACGGCTCAAGCTCCATTTTCAGATCTGCGCTGCCGAATGGCCCTTCGGTCAGGATGCCCGAACGGCTGCCATAGATCAGTTCGTTTTCGATCCCTTCCTTTTCAAGTTCGGCAGACATGATCGCCGAGGAAAGGAGTTCCCCGCAACCGGCCGCGACATCCTGGGCATGGGGAGAGATTCCGAGCGCATCACTGATGGACAGCAGGCTGTCCGTTGAGTAGGAATCTCCTGCCCTCCCCATGGCGGATACGACTATGACAACCTTCCCGTGTTCCTCGATCGCCCTTCTGATATGACGGATGCATGCTTTTCTGGAGCTGCTGTCCCTCATGGCGACCCCTCCGAATTTCTGGATGATCATCGAACTACGCCACCATCTTTCTTCGTGTCATTCAACCACCGTCCTACATACGATGGAGGGTACTCCAACATAATGTATTCGCTCGGAACAAAAATGTTCGGGAAGGGGTCAGGCATGATCGAATTATGCGAGCTGCTGAAAAACTGGCCGTGCACGGCAAAGGGCGGGGACTTCCGGGCACTTGTCAGCGGCGTGACGGATCATTCGGCCGAGGTCATTCCCGGGTCGGTGTTCGTGGCTAGAAAAGGGCGTTCGGCCAGCGGGCTGGATCACATCCAGGAAGCTCTCCGGAGAGGGGCGATTGCAGTTGTCACCGACATTTCCCGCCCTCCGGCGCTTCCGCAGGGCGTATCGGCCATCTCGGTGCCGGATGCTGCCGATTTTCTCGCCTACGCCTGCTCGGCATTTTACGGCCATCCATCCAGGGAGCTGACGGTGTTTGCGGTTACCGGAACAAACGGAAAAACGACCACCACCCGGTTTATCGGACAATTGCTGAAGGCGGGCGGCATACGGGCGGCCGTCATCGGGACACTCGGGGTGTGGATCGATGGAAGAAAAGCTCCGCTTCAGATTCCGCCGATGACGACGCTGCCGCCTGCCCACCTGCACCGGGTTCTCAGATACTGTGCGGACGAAGGGGTCACACATATCGCCATGGAGGCTTCTTCCCTCGGATTGTCGGGCAGGCGCCTCGACCATTGCAGCATCGATTACGGGATCTTCCTTAATATCGGAACGGATCATCATGCCGAACATGGCGGGGAAGAAGCATACCTTCATGCCAAGGGAAGGTTGTCCGGGCTTGCCGGACAGATCGTTTTGAATGCGGAAGATCCGGCGGTCCTGAGGATTGCCGGAGACAAGTTGCCCGTGATGACTTTCGGCGAGCGGCCCGGAGGAGGCTCTCACCTCAGAATCGATGATGACGGCAACGGGAATTGGATGGTTGTGTACGGTGAAGATCAGGTATGTATTCATGCTCCGGTTGAGGGGCGCCATAACCGGCTGAATGCGGCTGCGGCATTTGCATCTCTTGTGGCCGCGGGGTTCGGCCTGGCCGAACTTTGCAGATATGCATCCTGCCTCTCTTTGCCCGAGGGCAGGATGCAGGAAGCAGAAGGTGCGGGTATCAGGGTATTTGTCGACTATGCCCACACGCCCGATGCCCTTGAGGCGGTCCTGGGGGCCCTGTCCACTGTGTGCAAGGGCAGACTGATATCGGTTTTTGGCTGCGGCGGGGACCGGGACAGAGAAAAACGTCCTCAGATGGGGAGGGTGGCGGGAGAGTATTCGGATTCGGTCTGGGTGACTTCCGACAACCCGCGAAGCGAGGAGCCTGCCCGGATTATCACTGACGTCATGGAAGGGCTTGAGAATACGGCAGCCATCGTCCGTGCCGAGACAGACAGGGAGCGTGCAATCCGCGGGGCCATCTATGAGGCGGAACCGGGGGATGTCGTGCTGATTGCCGGCAAGGGCCATGAGGAGATCCAGATTTCCCGTTCTGCATCGAGGCCATTTTCGGATTTCAGGACAGCTCTGCGCTTTCTCGGTGAACGGGAGGCAGAAGATGGAGCGGCCGGCGGAGATGACAGAGTACAAACGGCCGACAGATTCTGGTATGATGGGAGTGGAATGGAGTGATGACCATGATGATGACCGACGAGTGGCTCCGAGTCATCGAGGAATCCGAACTGCTCAGCCGGATGATTGTCTCCTCCGAAACGGCGGAGGCTTACCGGCTTGCCCATCATAGAGTATATTCCGATCCCGGCCTCGTGCAGGAGATCGCTGATTTTGCAAGACTGAAGGAACAGTACGAGGAGGTACAGCGGTTCGGCCGCTATCACCCCGACTACAGCACCGTCATGAAGGAAGTCCGCACAAAAAAGCGGGAACTCGACATGAATGACAAAGTGGCCGAACTTAAAATGGCCGAGAACGATCTCCAGGACCTTCTTGATGAAGTGAGCCTGCTGATCGGAAAGACCGTCTCAGAATCCGTCAAGGTCCCTGTGAGCAACCCGTTCTTCGAGACCGCATCCTCCTGCGGAGGCAGCTGCGGAACGGGCGGCGGCTGTTCCTGCAGTGCTTGAATACAGAAATAGGAGATGCCTGCCGGCATCTCCTATTTTATTTGAACATCAAGAGAGCCTTGATTTCCGCCGCGGACGGGGGGACTGGCCTATGGTTCATTGAGACGTTGACATATTTCATTGAGACGTTGATATATTTCATTGAGACAAAACCAGTCTCCCTACTGGCTACTCCCGTGACAAATCTCTGCAAACTGGCGGATGCAGTCACGAAGAGCAGCAGGGTCGATCAGGTGCGTGTTTTGCGCCTAGGGAGCTGAATCCCCAGCCGCCGACGAAGCCCTCATCCACGGCGCCAAAGCCATGGCTGCAGCGGACTACCGGCAAAGGGTGAATAACTTTGATGTCATCTTCCTCAGGGTGTACCGGAGGGAGGATTTTTTATTGGGAAGCGTTGTTGGTTTCGTCATTCGGTTGCTCAGTTTCGTCATTCGGAGCTTCAATTTCGTCATTCGACCTCTTCTGGGACGTGAATGACGAAATCATCGTCGGTTATTTTCCTTTCAAGTGCTTCACGAAATCAAACTGGAACGCCCGTTTACGTGCTGCCGGGTATTATGTCCAGTTCAGAGCGCTCATCTTCCGCCACGCGATTCGCACAGATGCCAGTCTCCCGGGAAAGTAAAAACAGTAGACAAAGGAGTGATACTCACTTTGTCTACTGAATGAGGAATACGATTTATCATGAGTCCGGGTATTGGTCCGTCTGCCCGGGTTCTTCTTCCGGTCCGCCTGCAAGGCCTGCGGCAAGGTCCGGACGGTCCGTGATGATTCCCTTGGCGCCGGCTGCGATCAGCCGCTCCATGGCGGACCGGTCGTTGATTGTCCAGTAATGGACCGGAATATTGAGCCGCCCGAGAAAACGGATAAAAGGCGGAAGGTCGAGCGGGAACATGCCGGACCGGACCGGAATCTGGAACACATCGGCCTTCGGCTGATACAGGTGTCCGAAACCGCTCGCAAAGGCGAGGTAAGCGCGCCTCACTTCCTGTTCACCGGCACCGAGCGCAATCTGGTTTCTGGCATACAGATTAAACCGGTCGATCTGGCTGTCATGGAAACTGGTGACGACAACCCTGTGCCGCGCGTCTGCTTCCTCAATGACCCGCCAGAGCTTGGACGGAAGCAGGCCCCCTTCATAGGTATCCGGCGCATCTTTCATGTCAATATTGACCAGCATATGAGGGAAGTCCTCCAGGAGTTTACGGAGCGGTACGGCACCGCCTGCCTTTCCCCTGAATGGATAGGATCCGTCTTCACCCGGATGATGGTAGCCAAAATCAGCTTCTTCAAGCTCGGCCAGCGTATAGTCACCGGGACGGCCGTCCAGGTCGGTTGTCCGTTCGAGCGTATCATCATGGAAAACGATCACTTCTTCGTCCTTGGTGAGGTGGACATCGATTTCAAATCCGTGCACGCCCAGCCCGGCGGCACGCTCAAATGCGGCCATCGTATTTTCGGGCGCGAGTCCGGCTCCCCCACGGTGGGCGAGGATGATCGGGACGTCATAATCCAGGGCCGGAACGGTTGTCCGGCCCTCCGGTTTTGATAACATCTTCGAACCGGCCCAGGCGGCGGCCCCGGCCGCTGCAACCGTCAGGGCGACTTTTCTTTTCTTTGTCATGCTGACCCCTCCCTGTATCCGAGAAAACTATCTCCAGTATAAAAGAAACCGGTTTCTGTGTCATTCTCCGTCCGGTTGCCGTGTTTTTCCGGCTTATGGTATTCTGTATGGTAGGAAAGTAGGGATGATCATGATTGAGCGGCGCGGAATCGTCGTCCACCTTCACCATCTCAAACAGGTGAAGGCTCTCAGGAAATATGGGCATGTCCAATATATTTCCAAGCGGATGAAGTATGCCGTACTGTACTGCGATCTAGACGATGCGGAAGAGACGGCCAGAAAACTTGAGAAACTCCAGTATGTCCGATCGGTCCAGCTCTCGATGAAGCCGTTCATCAAAACGGAATTCGAGAATGCGAAGCCGGACAAGGCGAAGGAGTATGACTACAAGGGCGGCATCTGATCTATTCTACTGGAGCGGCGGAATCAGATGATTGAGCCGAAGGATGCCCGTGATGTGCCTGAAATACTGTTCGCGATCGGAAAAGTCTTTTGACGGACGCACTTCCACTGTGACGGGAGTGGCGCCGGCTTCTGCAGCGGCTTCCCGGAAGCGGCTGACACGGGCACTTTCTTTGCCGTTGCTCCGGATGCCTTCCCGGCAGATGTAGATCGGCATGAAGCTGCCTTCCCCTGCAGGATCAAAGGCCGCGCCCAGCGACAGGACACCGCCGTCGCCAGTAGTGAAGATGAAGGCGCGGTGAAGTCGGCCCGAATTTGTGCGGATCAGCTCGCACAGCTCAAAGACGTCACCCAGCCCTTCGCCCAGTTCGATAAATCGTTGTGTGATCATGCGGATCCTCCTTTCTCTGCTCATCCTATCATACCGGCAGGGCGGGGCTTGGCGCAAAACAGGAAGGTGAGAAGATGAGAATCATTTCCGGAGAACGCAGGGGCCTGCAGCTGAAATCGGCATCCGGGACCGGCACGAGACCGACTTCGGACAAGGTCAAGGAGTCCGTATTCAATATGATTGGGCCATACTTTGATGGCGGCCGCGTGCTGGACCTGTTTGCGGGAAGCGGGGGGCTGGCACTTGAGGCGCTCAGCCGGGGGATGGATCATGCGGTCCTTGTCGAAAAAGACCGGCGTGCCCAGGCGGCAATTCTTGAGAATGTGGCGAAATGCCGATATGATGACCGGGTGGAACTGATCCGGGCGGATGCCCGGCAGGCTGTCCGCCGGATCATCACCAAAGGGGAGCCGTTTGATATGGTCTTCCTGGATCCGCCCTATGCGCGGGATACATATTACAAGCTGGCAGGGGAACTGGCCGGGGCGGGACTGATCGGCAATGATGGGATCATTGTCTGTGAACATGACCGGTCTGTGACCCTTCCGGACAGTTTCGCGGAATTCAGAAGAGAGAAAGAATCTGTTTATGGCGGCACGGTGATTTCGATCTACCGTCATGCTGCCGGCGAGGGGGAGACAAATGGGTAAAATGGGGGTAGTGCCGGGAAGCTTCGATCCGGTGACCAACGGCCATCTGGACATCATCAGGCGTGCATCGCGCGTTTTCGGAGAGATCAGGGTATGTGTGCTGAATAACTCATCCAAAAATCCGCTGTTCACGGTCGATGAGCGGATCAGGCTTATCCATGAGGCAACTGCAGGCATTGACAACGTAAAAGTCGAGTCGTATTCCGGACTGCTCGTCGATTATGCTAAGGGCGTAGGGGCGACCGCGATTGTCCGCGGCCTGAGGGCGGTATCGGATTTTGAATACGAAATGCAGATCACTTCGATGAACAGGGTGCTGGAGGAAGAGATTGAGACATTCTTCATGATGACGAACAATCAGTATTCGTTTCTCAGTTCCAGCATCGTCAAGGAAGTGGCCAAATACGGGGCCGATACCTCGGATCTTGTCCCGCCTGTTGTTGAACAGGCGCTCAGGGAAAAGTACAATATCAAGGAAATCCGAAAATGACACCAAAAAGCGCCCGGGCAAGCCAGTCGGCTTTCCCGGGCGCTTTTTAACGTCAGCTCCAGAATGACAGGAGCAGCATGAAGACGGGCGGCACGATGATCATGTGCGCAAGGCGGGCCGCGGCATACCAGCGCATCGGAATGCCGGCACCCCTGGTAATGACCGCGACCTGAAGGTGAATGCTGAGGCCGTTCATGGAAAGGATGAGCGCAGTGAGCGCCGCATGCAGATCCATTCCCGAAAACAGATCATGGGCAGTCTGTAGGCCCGCGGTCATTTCAAAAAGCGGGAACACCGCCATGCCGGCCGTCTGTGCTTCCAGCGGGCTCAGCCTGGACAACAGATCTGCCGCAACAGTCCCGACTGCGGAAAAGAAAACGACGGTCGTCGCGACAAGGACAATGGTCTGTGAACTTTCCTTCAGGCTTTCGGTGAGAGGGGAGCCGGCTTTCCTTCCCGGAATATTTGAGGAAACCGGCTCCCGCTCCGGATGAAGGGCCGTGTGGGCGGACAGAATAAGGAGGAAAATGAGATTGAGGCCATGGATCACGGCCATCAGCAGCCAGCCGACCGAGGCACGGCCGAACAGCTCATTGCCGACATAGCCGATCAGCAGCATCGAACTTGGCGCATGGCAGATCGCGGTCAGCAAGGCGCCTTCCCGCTTTGTCAGCCTTCCGTCCCTGACCTGGTGAGATACGGAGACAGCCCCCACGGGGAAACCGCCGAATGCCCCCAGCAAATACGTTTTCCAGTAGGTGCCTGTCCGTCTTTTCGGCGCTTTCCCGGGCAGCCGGAGCAGCCACTGGGTCAGGATCAGATACGGAAGCAGATAGGGGAGCAGAGCTTCCGAAAACAGTTCAATGCCGAATACAGCCCCTTCACGGGCAAGGCCCGGCTGGAGAAGAAACAGTGCGATGAGGCACCATATAATGACGGTATACACGAAAATGATCGACTCCCTCGTTTTTGAATGCGCCCATCGCCGGTGCTACACTATGTATATGCCGGCATGTACGGGGCTATTTTGGAGGGATCGGTTTTGAACAATGTAAAAAGGATTGCGCTCACGGCAGTGCTGCTGCTATTTGCGGCAGCGGCACTTCTGCCGCTGGATATGTACATCCAGAAGCCGGGGGGCGCATATGAACTGGCACCGCTCGTGGAAGTGAAGGGCGGCGATCAGGATGACGAAGGTTCCTTGAGCCTGATGACGATCGCCCTCTCGAAGGCAACCCCGCTTACCTATGCCGTTTCCGGCCTGGTGGACAGCCGGAAAATCATGAAAGCCGGACAGGTCCGAAGGCACGGGGAGACGGAAGAGGAGTATAACCTCCGGCAAATGCAGCTGATGGAGGACTCTCAGATCAATGCGATCTATGTGGCCTATAACCGGGCCGGAAAGCCCGTCAAGCTTGAGACCGAAGGTGTACTTGTGATGGACGTGGTAAAAGGCAGTGCTGCAGACGAAATTCTGGAAGCGGGCGACCTGATTGTCCGTGTGGGTGAAGAGCCGGTCGACTCCTCTGAAGCCTTTGCAGAAACAGTCGCGTCGGTGCCCGACGGAGACGCCGTCCGCCTCACTGTGATCCGGGATGATGAAGAGGTTACAGAAGAAATTTCCCCCGGCACCATTCCGGGCGCCGGAGGGAGGAAAGGGCTCGGCGTAAGCTATGCGGCAAAACGCAGCATCGAAACCGATCCTGAGGTTGAAATCGAAACGGAGGATATCGGCGGACCTTCGGCCGGCCTGATGTTCACGCTGGAGATCATGAACCAGCTGCTGGATGAAGATCTCACGAAGGGATACCGGGTTGCCGGTACCGGGGAGATGAATGAGGACGGCACGGTGGGCCGGATCGGCGGAATCGACTTCAAGGTGATGGCTGCCGACCGTGAAGGAATCGAAATCTTCTTCGCACCGGATGACGAAATTACCGGCGAGATGAAGGAGCGCATCCCGGGGGTCCGCTCCAATTACGAAACTGCCGCAGAAACGGCAGAAAAAATCGGCACCGATATGAAAATCGTGCCGGTGAAGACCATTGATGATGCCCTGGACTATCTGGAGAAACTGGATGCGAAGCCGGAATGACAGTTAATCCGTCATGATGGGCCGTGTGCGGAAGTCCTTTCCGGGCCTGTCCCCGATGCCGACTGCATACATGTCGGAGGCCCGGATGTCCGCCGCCAGCATCGGGTCATCGGATGAGGCGGCACGGGAAACGAGCGGAAGACCGAAATCGTCTTTATACAGGTTCAGATACGTGCGGCCGGCCGCCGTCATCCCGAGAAGCCGGAGATAACGGGGATGGCGGAGCCGGCTGAAATCGTTCCTGTCCATCCCGCAGAGAACATGGATAAGAATCCTCTGGATACGGGTCCAGGTGTACCGCTTCGTCTTGACCGCCTCCATGAATTCTGTGAATGTTGAAGCTTCAAGCGCAGCCCGGACAATCCGGTGTTCGAGCCCTTCGGTCATTTCCGCAGTTTCCCTGAGCCGCCCGGCACCGTCACGGATGATGAGAGGACGGAGGATCGGCCAGAAGCGGTCCCAGCCGCCGAATCCGCTGTGCTCCTCCCGGAAGAGGTCCATGGCGCTGGCTGTCCGGGCCGGGACGGCGCGCAGGACCCCATCGGTGATACCCTCTGTCCTGACAGCCTCCCGGATGGCAGTCGCGCTCATGATGCCGCTGTCGGGGTCTGCAACGAGGTCATGGTAGCCGGTTCCGGTACGCCCGATGGTGAAGGCGGTCATTTCCGGTGCGATTGACCGGGCGGCCTTCATATAGTGGAAGCCGAGGATGTTGTTCGGCTTCGTGAGATCCGCAAGCGGACCCGTATCTGCGGAAGCTTCTGCCACGGACCGGTAGGCTTGGCTCAGCGCCGACGGATAACTGATGCCCGTCTTCACGAGCCGCCGCACTTCCGCCTCGTAACCCGTCTCTTCGTCTTCCAGCAGGCGAAGCGTGTTTAGGAAGGGTTCGATCCGCCCGTCTTCTGACCCGAAGCAGTACATGCTGCACCTGGCCGCCGCCAAGATTCCGATTGCGCCTTCGGCAAATTCGGATGCCTGTGCTACGGCGAACCGGTACGGCAGCTCAAGCACGATGTCGGCTCCCGAAGTGAGGGCCAGTTCCGTGCGGGTCCACTTGTCGATAAAAGCCGGCTCGCCCCGCTGGAGGAAGTTGCCGCTCATGACGGCGATGACAACATCAGCATCTGTGATCCTGCGGGTCTCCTTCAGATGATGGACATGCCCGTTATGCAGCGGGTTATACTCGACGACGACGCCTGCGGCTTTCATCACGCTCACTCCTCTGATACAATCGGTTTAACGACATTATAGCGTGGCCGGGATGAAAAAAATAGGCGGCAAGGGCATCCGCGGGTGACAAGAAATAATCTTGACATCACGTTTTGGACATACTATAATCAATTCTGTTGTCTTGAGGTGATTCCTGATGAAATGGACCATCCGGCAATTAAATCAATTCCGGCAGGATTCCATGCCGGTTGACGGCACTGCGGACCTGTCCGGCGTGATGAAGCGCAACCCGGAAATCCGGGCAATCGAACCGGTACGTGTGACGGGCACCTGCTCCGTCGGCACCGGCCAGATGACCTGCCGCTTCAGGCTGGAGGGGACGATGACGCTCCCCGAGGCAAGGACATGGGAAGATGTCGAATACCCGTTTATAATCGAAACGGATGAACAGTTTGTCTGGGAAGGCTATGCCGACCCGGACGATGACGCCGTTCACGAGGTGACGGGGGAAGTGGTGGATCCGACGCCGGTCTTCGAAGAGCTGGTCCTGCTCGAAGTCCCGATCCAGGTGATCGGGGAAGAAGCGGCACCTTCACGGGAAGGGACAGGATGGGCCTACTCATCCGAAGAGGAATTCGCCGCCAAGCGTGAAGAAGAAAAGCCGAAAGTGGATCCAAGACTTGCCGGGCTGGCCAAGTTTTTTGACCAGCAGGGCGAGGATTCAAAGGACGAATAGAACCGTAAGGAGGTGCCCCGCATGGCAGTACCTAAGAGAAGAACTTCCAAAACTGCAAAGCGTCAACGCCGCACGCATTTCAAGCTCCAAGTGCCAGGCATGGTCGCTTGCGATAACTGCGGCGAGATGAAACTCGCTCACCGTGTTTGCAAGAGTTGCGGTGAATACAAAGGTAAACAAGTCGTTTCCGAGTAATCAGAGACGAGCGCGACGGCCGGAATCCGATTCCGGTCTTTTTTTGTGCGGAAAAAACGGATCAGAGCAGAAATCTGCTTGGTCGGCAAGAAGATATGCCGGAGGACCGGCGGAATGGTAGGGTTAAGAAAGCAAGCAACTGAAGGAGGATTCGGGAATGGCTTACAGGTTTGAGAAAAGGGGAAGCGGAGCGGTCTTCACGATCGACCGCCAGGAAAAGCGCAATGCGATCAATGAAGAGGTGATGGATGGCCTGTCGGCAGCGGTTGAGGCAGCCGGGGAAGATGGGTCTCTCCGGTATTTCGTCATTACGGGTGAGGGGCAATCGGCCTTTTGTTCGGGTGGGGACCTGTCGGAATTCCATAAGCTCCGCACAGAGGAGGATGCTGCGCCGATGCTCGGCAAAATGGCGGATATCCTGCTCCGGATGGCTATGTTGCCCGTTCCGGTCATCGCGCTGATTGACGGACATGCCGTCGGAGGCGGCTGCGAGATTGCCACCGCCTGTGATTTCAGGCTTGTCCGTGAAGACGTGAAGTGCGGATTTATCCAGGGGACACTTGCGATCACGACCGGGTGGGGCGGGGCTTCCCATCTGCTGCTCAAGTCAGGGAGGCACGACACGGCGCTCAGGATGCTGACGGAAGCCACGCCGAAGGAAGCCCGGGAATTGCTTGAATACGGATGGGTGACCGAACTGTTCGCGGGGGATAAATTCGGGGCGCTCGACCGCTTCACTGACCCGATGGAGCGCGTCCACCCATCGGTCCACCGCGCCTACAAGCAGGCAGCCGTCCGGCGCCTCCTTGCCGCAGGCCTGCGGGAGCAGGTCCGGGAGGAAGTCGCCTTATGCGCCAAGCTGTGGGCAGCCGATGTCCATCATGAAGCGGTCGACCGTTTCCTCAACAAGAAAAAATGAAGTCTATTTCTTTACTCCACCGCATATAGTTTCCCAAACGGGGGTGGTAGAGGTGAAGGAAAATACAAGAAAAGACCGGTGGACACCGGAAGATGACCGCATCCTCGCCGATACGGTGATCGAAGCAGTGAAAAATGGCGGAACGCAGCTGGGTGCATTTGCGGATGCGGCCGAGAAGCTGGGACGTACCAAACAGGCTTGCGGATTCAGGTGGAACAAGACGCTGCGCAAGATTCATTCGGCCGAGCTTGAGGCCGCCCAGAAAAAGCCCGAGCATCATCTGAAGTCCCACCTGAAACAGGCGATGAGCGGGTTCGATGAATTATCCGAATCCTATATGCGGCTGAAAAAAGAGCATGAAGCGCTCGCCCGCGAGCATCACAGGCTTCTAGCATGGCTTTCAAAAGGAGTGGCTTTCATCGAAAAACAGGAAAGCTGACGGCAGGACCGCGTGTCGGTTCTGCTTTTCTTTTTGACAGTTTTTCCGGTTTGACTTGAAAACGGTTTCAGCTTTCATATAGACTGATATTGAAGGGGTTTTAAATAGTTTGTCAATTCAATAGGGGGGATCCTCATGGAAAAGATTCTCATCGCGAACCGGGGGGAAATCGCGTCACGAATCATCAGGACCTGCCGGGAGCTCGGCATCCGCACCATTGCTGTCCATTCGGAGGCAGACGCAGGGCTGCCATTTGTAAAAGAAGCAGATGAATCGTTTGAAATCGGGCCAGGTCCCGTTCCCCAGTCTTATCTGAAGGGCGACGAAATCATCGATCTCGCCAAGCGTGAAGGGGCGGATGCCATCCACCCCGGTTACGGGCTTCTTTCGGAAAATGCGTCATTTGCACGGAAAGTCCAGGAAGCAGGCCTGGCCTTTATCGGTCCTTCGGCTGATGTGATCGAGAAGATGGGGGACAAGATCGAAGCCAGACGCGCCATGATCAAAGCCGGAGTTCCGGTTGTGCCGGGAACGGAGGAAGGCGTGGCGACGCTGGAAGAAGCGATTCGCGCGGCCGGTGACATCGGCTATCCGGTCATGATGAAAGCGAGTGCGGGAGGCGGCGGAATCGGCATGGTGCGCTGTGAAAGTGAGCAAGCGCTCAGTCGAAATTTCGAAGGGGTCAAAAAGCGCGCCATGTCCTATTTCGGGGATGACCGGGTGTTCATCGAGAAATTCATCGATGAAGCCCGGCATATCGAAGTCCAGATTTTCGGAGACAGCCATGGGAATGTCGTTCATCTGTTTGAACGCAACTGCTCTGTTCAGCGCCGTAACCAAAAAGTGATCGAAGAATCTCCATCACCCGGGTTCCCCGAGGAAGCGAAAGAACGGATGCTCCAGGCAGCGGTGGAGGCGGGTAAAGCAGTGGGCTATACAAATGCCGGAACGGTCGAGTTCATTGTCGGACCGGACCACGAGTTTTACTTTCTTGAGATGAACACCCGGCTTCAGGTGGAACACCCGGTGACGGAAGCCGTAACCGGATTTGACCTGGTGGAATGGCAGATCAGGGTCGCTTCAGGAGAGGAGCTTCCTGTGAAGGTTCAGGATAGCATCACTTCTTCCGGACATGCGATTGAATACCGGATTTACGCGGAGGATCCGGAAAAGTTTCTTCCGTCCCCCGGCAAGATCACACAGCTTGCCCTGCCGGAAGGAGAGGGCGTCCGGATCGACCGCGGATACACGGAGGGCGATACGGTCACGCCGTTCTATGACCCGATGATTGCAAAGGTGATCATCAGCGGCAGTTCGCGTGAAGAAGCGATCCGCCGGTCGGAGCAATTTTTCGGCGAGGCGCATGCCGCGGGTGTCCGGACGAACATCCCGCTTTTCGCATCTTTTGCCGGGTCCGAAGAATTTGCGGAAGGCAACTATACAACCCAGGTGCTTGCAGGATGGCAGGCCAAGAAAAAGGAGGAAGTTTAAGATGAATGAACTGAAATCGACAATGGCAGGCACGGTTTTCACCGTTGATGTAAATGCGGGGGATGAAGTGACGGCAGGACAGACGGTCGTCGTACTCGAATCGATGAAGATGGAGATCCCGGTCGAAGCCGAAAAGGGCGGCAAAGTAAAGGAAGTTCGTGTCAACATCGGAGATTTCATCAATGAAGGGGATACCATCCTCACATTCGAATAATCGGCAGCCGCGAAGCAAAGGGAGGGGGAAGTGGAATGACAGTACAAACAAATGAAACTGAACGTCTTGAAAAGTCCCTGGAACAGATTTTCGCCGGAGGACACCCGAAGTATCATGAAAAGCTGAAGGAGCAGGGCAAACTCTTTGTGAGGGACCGGCTTGAGCTGTTGTTTGACGATGGGGAGTATACGGAAGATGCCCGGTTTGCGAACGTTGAGGCCGGCGATCTGCCGGCCGACGGAGTCGTGACGGCCACAGGCAAGGTCGGGGGGAAGACCGTTTGTGTCATGGCCAATGACTCGACCGTGAAGGCCGGTTCCTGGGGGGCACGGACGGTTGAAAAAATCATCCGCATCCAAGAAACGGCGGAACAGCTGAAAGTCCCGCTGCTTTACCTCGTCGACTCGGCGGGTGCGCGGATCACCGATCAGCTGGACATGTTCCCGAACCGCAGGGGGGCAGGCCGGATCTTCCACAATCAGGTGCGCCTTTCCGGTGTCATCCCGCAGGTCTGCCTTTTGTTCGGGCCGTCCGCAGCAGGCGGGGCCTATATCCCGGCGTTCTGTGACATCGTCATCATGGTGGACGGAAATGCTTCGATGTATCTCGGCTCCCCGAGGATGGCTGCGGAAGTGATCGGGGAAAAGGTGTCGCTGGAGGAGATGGGCGGGGCCCGCATGCACTGCACGGTCAGCGGATGCGGGGACTGGCTTGCCGCGGATGAGCAGGAAGCGATCGAAGCCGCGAAAGCCTACCTGGACTTTTTCCCGTCCAACTTCGCGGAAAAGCCGGAAATCAAATCACCTGTTCCTGTATCCGAAGGCAGGTCTCTCGGGGAAATCATCCCCAAAAACCAGAACGCACCGTTTGATATGTATGAGGCCATCGGCAGACTGATCGATGAAGGCAGCTTTTTCGAGATCAAGAAGCTGTTCGCGCCCGAGCTGATCACCGGGCTTGCGCGCATCGAGGGACGCCCTGTCGGCATCATCGCCAACCAGCCGAAAGTAAAGGGCGGCGTGCTCTTCGTCGACTCGGCCGACAAGGGAGCGAAATTCATCTCGCTCTGTGACGCATTCTCGATTCCGCTCCTGTTCCTCGCTGACGTGCCGGGCTTCATGATCGGAACAAAGGTTGAGCGGGCAGGCATCATCCGTCATGGCGCCAAGCTCATTTCCGCGATGAGTTCAGCGACGGTGCCGAAGATTTCCGTCATCGTCAGAAAGGCGTATGGCGCCGGTCTGTATGCGATGGCAGGCCCTGCATTCGAGCCGGATGCCTGCATCGCGCTTCCGTCCGCACAAATTGCGGTCATGGGTCCTGAAGCCGCGGTCAACGCCGTCTATTCAAACAAGATCCAGGCGATCGAGGATCCGAAAGAGCGGGTTCAATTTATCCAGGAAAAGCGAGAGGAGTACCGTGAGCAGATTGACATCTATAAGCTGGCTTCCGAGATGATCATCGATGATATCGTCTCGCCGGACAATCTCCGTTCGGAGCTGGCTGCCCGGTTCGCGATCTATTCCACGAAAGAAGTCGCACACCCTCTTCGCAAGCACCCGGTCAATCCGGTATAATAGTACTGCAACAAGGCCTGCCCTTCCGGCGGGCCTTTTCATTGGGGGAAGGAGATTGGCGATGAGGATCCATGTAGCTGGAGCCGGAGCGGTCGGGTTGCTGGTAGGAGCCCGCCTGGCCGAGGCCGGGCTTGATGTCCGGATGATTACGAGAACCGCGGAACAGGCGGCTGCCATCCTGGATGAAGGCATCTTGCTTTCGGCCGGCCGGGAGGAGAAGGTCTTCAGGGTCGGTGCGACATCAATCCCCGGGGAGGCCCGAAATGGCGGATTGACCATCTTGGCCATGAAGTCGTATGACTTGAATGAGTTTCTTGCGGCACTGGACGGAAAACCGGGGGACGCACCGCTATTGTTTGTTCAGAACGGAGTGGCGCATCTGTCATTGGCTTCCCGTTTCCGGGACAGGCCGGTTGCGTTCGGGACAATCGAGCACGGCGCACGGAAAACCGGTCTCCGGTCGGTCGAGCACACCGGGACCGGTCCGCTCCGGATTGCACCTGTTTCGGATGACTTCCGCCCGTTTATCCCGCTTCTGGGCGCCGACTCCCCGTCTTTCCCCGTTGTCCGCTCCAATGAAGAGCCGGAGTGGCTTCTCCTGAAAAAGGCCTTGAAAAATTGCATGATCAACCCGGTCACGGCGGTTGCCGGTGTCAGGAACGGGATGCTTGCGGAAGACCCCAACCTCGGTGCGCTACTCGGAAGGCTTCATGCGGAACTTGCTGCAGCATTTCCGGAAACGGCAGACGAAGTCACGCTGGACGAGGTGCTGGCGCTCTGCCGGAAAACAGCTGAAAACACCTCGTCGATGCTGGCCGATCTCCTTGAAGGGAAACGGACGGAAGCAGGCGCTATCATGGGTGGCGTCATTTCCCTAGCCCGGGAGCGCCGTGCCTCCCTTCCGACATTGGCGGCGCTGCATGACCTCGTCTGCTCAATGGAAAGGAGGGGGGACCGGCTTGGCTGACTTCTTTTATTCGGCAGCGGGGTTTCTGATCGCTTTCCCGGCTGTCGCTCTTTTGATTCTGTTCATCTTCTTCACCCGCTTATATAAGGATCCGTCAAAGGGGTTCAGCAGGGCGGCGGATTTCACGACCTTTCTGCTTCTGCCGGCTGTGCCGGCAGTCCTGGCGGCATTTACCGGTTACCGCACAGGATTTTACCTGGCCATTGCAGTGATCTTGTTCGCGCTTTACATGACCTACAGGGAACGCAAGACCGGGCATGATCTGGAGATCGGCCCGCTTCTGCGGAAAATCTGGCGACTGCTGTTTCTGATCCTGTCGGCAGCCTACCTTGCCGCATTTATTGTCGGCTCCGGGGTCATGATTGCCGATTATACGGGTGGCTGAGCTGAATTTTTCATTCGGCAGGGTGGGAATGCTATAATCGGTTTCGATTAATGAATACAAATGGGGTTTTCGACATGGAATTTGAACGACTGGACATCCGGCCTGCGGGGAGAGTCATGGACGCCTACTTCAACGACCCGGATTTTATCCATACATATTTTGATTACTCGCCTGATGCCGAGGGCTATGCGGCCAGACTGAAGGAACTGGAATCCCGCACCTTCGACCGTGCCGGCCTAAGCCGGGTCATCCGGGGGTTCATGGGGAAAGCCGGGCTTTCCGAGGAGGCGGAAGCCCATCTGCTTGAGCTTGAAGAAGGGGCACCGGCAGTTGTCGGGGGGCAGCAGGCCGGGCTCCTGACCGGTCCGCTTTACTCGGTAAACAAGGCCCTGTCTGTCGTTGCGGAAGCCCGCCGGCTCCGTGCAGAACTCGGCACGCCTGTAGTTCCGATTTTCTGGATTGCCGGGGAGGACCATGATCTCCTGGAAATCAATCACGTTTATGCGATTTCTGATGACCGTCCGGTGAAAAGGCAGTTTCCGGTGCCCTTCGGAGCCAAGACCATGGCATCGGAAACTGCCTTTGACCCAGCAGAAATGGAAGCGTACATCCGCAGTGTTTTCCGTGACTACGGGGAAACGGCGCATACCGAAAGCCTGATCGGTACGGTACTGGACTGTCTGGAAGGCAACCCGACCTTTACCTCTTTTTTTGCTGCGCTCATGGCACGGCTGTTCAGTGAAGAAGGGCTCCTGCTTCTGGATGCAGCCGACCCTGCGCTCAGGCAGCTCGAGGCGCCTCACTTTGAGAACATGGTCCGCAATTCCGCGGCCATTGCGGCAGGGGTGGCGGAAACGGAAGAGCGCTTCGTCCGTGACGGGTTCGACCGCCCGCTAGGTTCGGATGGGCAGGATGCCCATCTGTTTTACGTGGAGTCCGGTGAGCGGTTCCTGCTCAGACGGGAGGATGGGAAATTCGTCAACAGCCAGGCAGGCTTCTCGTTTTCGGAAGACGAACTGGCGGAGATTGCACATACCCGCCCGGAACTGCTCAGCAATAATGTCGTGACCAGGCCGGTCATGCAGGACTTGGCCATTCCGGTGCTGACGTTCGTCGGTGGCCCCGGCGAAATCGCCTACTGGTCACTGCTGCGCCCTGCGTTCCGGGAAATGGGGATCAGGATGCCGGTTATTATTCCCCGCCAGTCCCTGACATTTATCAGCCGTCTGACGGCGAGCCTCCTCTCGGAGACCGGACTGAGCGAAGAAGAGGTGCTGGCCGGCATGGCGGAAGAAGAAAAGCAGGCATTCATCGACCGCGTCAGCGACCGCGAAGCGGCCGGCCGGATCGCCCGGATGGAAGAGCAGCTGAATGACGGCTACCGGGAACTTTCGGCATCATTGGAATCGCGCGGCCGGAATGTCCGGGAACTGATTGAGAAAAATATCGCTTTCCATGAACGCCAGTTCAACTACCTGAAAGAGAAGATCCGTGAATCTGTCCTGCTCGAACATGAGACGGCGATCCGCCGCTACAGCCGCCTTGAAGCGGAACTGCTGCCGGAGGGCGGCTTCCAGGAGCGCAAGTTCTCGCCATTCCAATTCATGAATGAATATGGGCCCGGCTTCATCTCCGACCTTGCCGCACGGATGGACGGCCGGCCGGGGGACCACCACCTCGTCCGCCTCTGAATATCCATAAGATCCGATTCGCACCGCCTTCCTGTAAGGGCGGTGTTTTTGTTTGTTCCGGTATATTAAGGCGCCCGGAACGGACAAACTGCTTTTTATGGGGAGAAGCGCAGAGGGATTAAATTTGCAGAGTGGGGATGCCCGGCAGGTTGCCTGGTCGGCACCCTGCATCAGAAGGGTTAAGGCGGTCAATCTGATGTAAAATCAGGCCTTCTGGATCCACAGTTTTCGTTACCAAATTGTAATATAAGAGATTTGCAAAAACGGGTGGAGGAAAGTGGGGGGATGTGGTACATTAAGTTTACGATGTGGGGTGAAGACACATGTTCATGGGCGAATATCAGCATACGGTTGATACAAAGGGCCGGCTGATCATTCCGGCGAAGTTCCGCGATGATCTGGACGGCGGATTCGTCGTCACCCGCGGATTGGATAAATGCCTGTTCGCCTATACCATGGACGAGTGGAAACGGCTTGAGGAAAAGCTGAAAGCCTTGCCGGTCACCAAGAAAGATGCCCGCGCATTCACCCGCTTCTTCTTCTCCGGGGCAACCGAGGTGGAACTTGATAAGCAGGGACGCGTCAATTTACCTGCGAACCTTTTGAGCTATGCCGGCCTTGAGAAGGATTGTGTTGTCCTGGGTGTTTCCAGCCGGATTGAAATCTGGGCGAAGGAAGCCTGGGAAGGCTATTTCGAGGAATCGGAAGACTCCTTTAACGAAATTGCCGAAAACCTTATTGACTTTGACATTTGAAACCTACCGATGAAAGAAGGGGACGGACATGTTCGATCATGTGACCGTGCTGCTGAAAGAGACAGTCGACGGACTGAATGTCCGGCCGGACGGCCTCTATGTCGACTGCACACTCGGCGGCGGCGGCCATAGTGAATATCTTGTGCAGCAATTAGGAGAAGGCGGACGGCTCATCTGCTTTGATCAGGATGAAACCGCCATCCGTCATGCCCGTGAGCGGCTTGCCGAACACTTGGACAAGATTACATTCGTCAGATCGAACTTCCGCTATCTGAAGGAAGAGCTCGGAAAGTTGGGGATCACCGGTGCAGACGGTGTGCTCTACGATCTGGGTGTCTCCTCTCCCCAATTCGACACGCCGGAGCGGGGCTTCAGCTATCGCTATGACGCGCCGCTTGATATGAGGATGGACCAAAGCGCCCCGCTCAGTGCCTATGATGTGGTCAATGAATGGGCATACGGCGACCTGGTCCGCATTTTCTACCGTTATGGCGAAGAAAAATTCTCCAAGCAGATTGCCAGGAAGATCGAAGAAGCGAGGAAGGAACATCCGATCCGGACAACCTTCGAACTTGTGGAACTGATCAAGGCAGGCATCCCGGCGGCGGCAAGAAGGAAGGGCGGGCATCCCGCCAAGCGGATTTTCCAGGCCATCCGGATCGCCGTAAACGACGAGCTGGGGGCAGCGGAGGAATCGCTGCAGGATGCGATCGGTCTTCTGAACAGGGGCGGACGGATCAGTGTCATCACATTCCATTCACTGGAGGACCGGCTGGTCAAGACGATGTTCAAGGAAGCCTCGTCGCTGCCCGACCTGCCTCCGAATCTTCCGGTGATCCCCGAAGGCATGGAACCCGAGCTCAAGTTAATTACGCGCAAGCCGATCCTGCCTACCGAAGAGGAACTGGAAAACAACAACCGCTCCCACTCGGCAAAACTCAGAATCGCAGAAAAACAGAGATAAAAACTAAACAAGATAAAAAACGAGAAAAAAACAATTCAAGGGGGACTAGTTTCGATGGCGCTTGAAGCACGCAAGTTTGACCATGCTTACATACAGGAACCCGAGATCACCCGTGTGCCGGCACCCGCGCCGGAGCCGGAGATACAGCCGAAACGCAGTAAGAAATGGTTCACAAAAGGCGAAAAAACACTGTTCGTGGCATTTGTTGCCGCTGTGGCCATGTTCGCGGTTATCCTTCTCCAGGCGCAGTCATCCCTCAACGAGGTGAACAAGGAGATCCAGCTGATCCAATCCGATATTACGGAAACGGCCAAGCAAAATCATGATTTGTCCATACAAGTGAGCGAAAAATCGACCTACGAGCGCATCTGGGGCAAAGCCCGCGAGCTCGGCCTGTCGCTCAATGAGAAAAACGTGAAGGTCGTGCCTGGGCAATGAAAAAGAAGTTTCGTTTCCAATGGGGAGCCTTCCTGATGTTTTGCGTCTATGGGGGGCTCTTTTTCCTTTTATTCTCAAGATTCCTATATATTCAGGTGACCGGGGAAGCCGAAGGCCAGCCTCTCCGGGCAATGGCGCAGGCGAAATATGAAAGGGAGCAGGTGCTGAGCGCCGACCGCGGCAAGATTGTCGACCGGTCGGGAAATCCGATTGCAGAAGATACCGTGAGCTATAAGCTGATTGCGGTTCTTTCAGAGAAGGCGAGCAAGGACGTCAAAGATGACGAGTGGCTCCATGTCGTCGACCGGGAAAAAACGGCACGTGCCCTTGCCGAACATATCGACATGCCGGAGGAAGAGATTCTGGATCGGCTGAACCGCCAGGATGACCCGGATGTATACCAGGTGGAGTTCGGTCCCGCAGGCCGGGATCTGAGCCATGACAAGATGAAAAAGATCGAGGCGCTTGACCTTCCGGGCATCCAGTTCGTGAAAGACAAAAAACGCTTTTACCCGAACGGGCCGTTTGCCTCCCACCTGATCGGCTTTGCGCAAAAGATGGAGCAGGAAGACGGATCGGTGAAAACGATCGGCCAGATGGGGCTGGAAAAGACCTATGACGAACTGCTTTCCGGCAAGGACGGGAAGATGGCCTATGAAAGCGATACATGGGGTTATCTGCTGCCCGGTGCCGAAAAGCAGGTAACTCCTCCCGAGGACGGGGCGAACATCCGGCTGACCCTGGACAAGACGATCCAAAACTTCGTCGAAGATTCCATGAAGCAGGTGGAGGAAGAGTATTCCCCCGAGCGGATGTCAGTGATTGTCGCCGACCCGAAAACGGGCGAGATCCTGGCGATGAGCCAGCGGCCGACATTCGATCCCGAGACGAGAGAAGGGCTTTCATCCAACTGGCTGAACGAGGCGGTCCAGTACACGATCGAACCGGG
This sequence comes from Bhargavaea cecembensis DSE10, assembly GCF_000348905.1. GTDB lineage: Bacteria > Bacillota > Bacilli > Bacillales_A > Planococcaceae > Bhargavaea > Bhargavaea cecembensis. The sequence goes on along the minus strand of NZ_AOFT01000002.1, from coordinate 298,493 downwards.
ATCGACGATGAAGATCTTCACACTCGCGGCAGCGATCGAGGAAGGTGTCTGGAAGCCGGATGACTATTTTAAGTCGGGCAGTTACTCGATCTATGACACGACCATTTATGATCACAACAAAAACGGATGGGGCTGGATCTCCTTCAGGGAAGGCTTCCAGCGCTCCTCCAATGTCTCGATGGCCAACCTCCTTGAGAGGATGGGCGGAGAGGCGATGATGCAGCATTTCAGGAACTTCGGTTTTGGGCAGAAAACCGGCATCGACCTTCCGGGTGAAGCGGCCGGCAGCCTGAACGATGTCGGGCCGGTCGAGCGCCTGACGACGTCCTACGGACAGGGGTCGACGGTCACGCCGATCCAGATGGTGCAGGCCGCCACGGCAATCGCGAACGGCGGTAAAATGATGCAGCCTTATATGATCCAGGAAATCAAGGACCCGAACACAGGCAAGGTCCTCAGGGAAGGGCAGCCTGAAGAAAAGGCGGAACCGATCTCCGAAGACACGGCGGAAACGGTGCTGGAGCTGATGGAATCGACCATCACCTCCGAAAATGGCACCGGAAAAATCTTTAAGCTCAACGACTATTCCGTTGCGGGCAAGACGGCAACCGCCCAGATCCCGAACGGCAAGGGAGGCTATCTGAGAGGACCGAACAATCTGTTGTACGGATTCATCGGCATGGCCCCTGCGGACGATCCACAGCTGATCGTCTATGTGAACGTCCACCGGCCAAAAATCCCTGCCGGAGAATGGGGTTCCGTCCCGGTAGCGAAGATTTTCAAGCCGGTCATGGAAAACAGCCTGAAGCACCTGAATATCCGTCCGGATGAGGAGCAGGCGGCGGACGCTGCCTACCAGCTCCCTGAATTCACCGGCCAGACTGCGGAATCGGCATCCGCCGAGCTCGGGGAAAACGGCATCCGCGCCGTGGCCACAGGTACCGGCGGGGAAGTCATCGCCCAGTTCCCGGAAAAAGGGACTCCGGTCCTTCCGGATAGCGTCGTTCTGCTCCGGACCGAAGGCGAACCGGTCATTCCGGACTTTACCGGATGGCCGAAGAGAACCATTCTGGCCTATGCATCCATGACCGGAACAACGCTCGAGCTGAGCGGGGAGGGTTATGCCGTGTCGCAGAGCGTATCTCCGGGATCACCGGGAGATCCTTCGACCCCGGTGGTCATCCAGCTGGAAACCCCTGAACAGGAAGTCATCACGTCCGGGCAGGAAGAGGTTCCGGAGGAAGAGCAGCTGCCGCTGGACTAAGCGGCTGAATAGCACCCGAAGGCCTGTCATACGTTGTAAGAAAAACGTAAGGTGGGGAAAATGTGCGACGCTTCATCGAAGCCCGGATGAGAAAACGGCTCCGCCTGGCCTTTCTCGTTCTCGCCATCCTGTTTGCTGCACTGCTCGCGAAACTGTTCCATGTCCAGATTGTCCGCAATGCCGAATTGACCGAGAAGGCGATGGAAAACTGGGACCGGGAGCTTCCTTTCGCCGGGAAGAGAGGAGAAATCCTTGACCGGAACGGCAATCGCATCATCGGCAACCGGATTGCCCCGACACTCTACTTCATGCCATCCCAGAATCGGGACATCGCAGGTGCGGCCAAAGAACTTGCCCCGCTGATCGATGCGGACCCGAAAAAATTGGAAGAGCAAATGTCGAAAAGAGCGTCTATCATTAAACTCGCGCCTGAAGGAAAGAACATCCCTTATGAGACTGCAGTCAAGATCGGGAAGATGGGGATTCCGGGGCTCTATACCGGCGTAGACTATGTGCGTGACTACCCATACGGCGATATGCTGTCCCGTCTTGTCGGCTTTACCGGCTATGACAATCAGGGACTGGCCGGGATCGAATTTGCTTATGACCAGATGCTTTCCGGCAAGGGAGAAAAGGTCAGGCTGTTTACTGATGCAAAAGGCAATCCGCTGCCCCATGTCGGTGACGGCTGGGTGGAAGGTGCCGGAGGGGCCGATCTGGAGCTGACGATCGATGTCCGCATCCAGGAAATCGTGGAGCGGGAACTGGAGCAGGCCATGCTCAAGTACGATGCCGCACAGGCGCTCTCGATGGTCATGGACCCGGACACCGGCGAGATTCTCGCCCTTGCCTCTTCACCGAACTTTGATCCGTCAGACTATTCTTCGGTTGACCCTTCCGTCTTTAACCGGAATCTGCCGGTATGGATGACATTCGAGCCGGGATCGACATTCAAGATCATCACCCTCGCCGCAGCGCTTGAAGAGGGAAAGGTCAATCTTGAGGAAGATCACTTTCATGATCCCGGGTACTCGATGGTGGAAGGGGCACGGCTGCGCTGCTGGAAACGTGAGGGGCACGGCTCCCAGACATTCCTTGAAGTCGTCGAGAACTCGTGCAACCCGGGATTCATCGAACTCGGCCAGCGGGTGGGGAAAGAAAAGCTCATGCAGTATATCCGCGACTTCGGCTTCGGTACATCCACCGGCTCCGGCATTGCCGGCGAGGCGGCCGGAATCCTGTTTTCAGAAGAAGCGTTCGGGCCGGTCGAGCATGCGACGACCTCGTTCGGTCAGGGGATTTCCGTCACGCCGATCCAGCAGGTGCAGGCTGTCGCTGCAGCCGTCAATGGCGGAAGGATCATGAAACCGTACGTCGTCAGCCGTGTGCTGGATCCCGAAACGGGCAAGACGATCGAAGAAAACGGCCCTGAGGAAAAGCGCCGTGTGATCAGTGAAGAAACGTCCAAGAAAGTGCGTGAATCGCTGGAATCTGTCGTCGCCAACGGGTCCGGAAGAAACGCGTTCGTCGACGGACTTCGGGTTGCCGGGAAAACAGGGACCGCCCAGAAGGTGGAGGACGGCCGGTACAAGGAGGGGGATTACATCGTATCCTTTATCGGCTTTGCACCTGCTGACGATCCCGATGTACTTGTCTATGTGGCGGTGGACAGCCCGAAAAACGAAGTCCAGTTCGGCGGCACGATTTCGGCACCGATTGTCGGCAGGATCATCGGCGATATCGCGGCCGTCCGCGAAATCGGTCCGAGAAAAGGCCAGCTGGAACGGGAATACCGCTGGGGTGATCCCGTCCAGATCCGTGTTCCTGACCTGACCGGGAAAACATATGACGAAATCAGGCAGATGCTGTACACTGTGAAACTGGAATGGCACGGACCAGAAGGCGGAACGGTCGTGCGGCAGCTGCCGGAGCCGGGAACGCTCATGGAAGAATCGGGCACGCTCCACCTTTATGCCGGGCCGGACGAAAAAGATTAACGATAAAAGGTGCCGGAACAGGCACCGCCGTTTTTAAAGGAGAACGAGAATACATGACACTCGCCACGACCATCACGATCATCGCGATCGCCTTTATCATATCTGCGCTTCTTGCGCTTCCGCTCATCCCGATGCTCAGGAGGCTGAAGTTCGGCCAGAGCATCCGTGAGGAAGGCCCGCAGGCACACCAGAAAAAAGCAGGGACACCGACGATGGGGGGCATCATCTTTATCCTCTCCATCGTCGTGACCGCACTTGCGCTCGGCTGGATGAACGGCCTGCTGACCACCCAGACGGTTGTCCTGCTTCTCGTGCTTGCGGGATTCGGGCTGATCGGATTCCTGGATGACTTCATCAAGGTCGTCCTGAAGCGCAATCTGGGACTGACGTCCCTGCAGAAGCTGATCGGCCAAATTGTCATCGCAGTCGTCTCTTATCTTCTGCTCCGCCTGGGGCCGTTCGAGACAACAGTGGGGCTGCCGTTCACTTCGTTTGAAATTGACCTGGGACCGTTTTATGTCCTGTTCCTCATTTTCTGGCTGGTCGGTTTTTCGAATGCGGTCAACCTGACTGACGGCCTGGATGGACTGGTCGCGGGTACTTCTTCGATCGCCTTCGCGGCATTCGGGGTACTTGGGCTGGTTTACGGGCAGGAAGACCTTTCCCTTGTCGCGTTTTCCGTAACCGGAGCGCTTCTCGGGTTCCTTCTCTTTAACGCGAATCCTGCAAAGATCTTCATGGGGGATACCGGCTCACTTGCGCTCGGCGGCATATTGGCGATGCTGTCAGTCCTGATGAAGCAGGAACTGCTCCTGCTCCTTGTGGGAATCGTCTTTGTCATCGAGACGCTGTCCGTTATCCTGCAGGTGATTTCTTTCAAGACGACGGGCAAGCGAATCTTCAAGATGAGCCCGATCCATCACCATTTCGAACTGTCGGGATGGTCCGAATGGAAAGTCGTCATCGTTTTTTGGACGGCAGCGCTTGCCGCTGCACTTATCGCGGTTTTGCCGGAGGTGATCTGATATGAAACCGATACACCAATTTGAAGGAAGCCGCGTGCTCGTGCTGGGGCTGGCCAAAAGCGGTTCGGCCGCTGCACGGCTCCTGTACAGGCTTGGCGCGGACGTGACGGTGAATGATGCACGCGATGAAGATCCGGAAGCGGCATCTCTCCGTGAAATGGGCGTCGAAGTGATTCTCGGCGGCCATCCGGAGAACCTGCTGGACAGGGGATATGACTGCGTCGTCAAAAACCCGGGAATCCGATATGACCATCCGGTCGTCTCACAGGCGGTGAATGCCGGCATTCCGGTATGGACCGAAGTCGAGCTTGCGTATCTGATCAGCGAGGCCCCGCTTCTCGGCATCACCGGTTCCAACGGAAAGACGACCACCACCACGCTCCTCTATCACATGCTGAACATCGGCGGAAAGAATCCGCTGATAGCAGGGAATATCGGTACGCCGTCTTGCCTGGTTGCGGCAGAGGCGGAACCGGATCAGGCTGTCGTCATCGAACTGTCTTCGTTCCAGCTCATGGGCACGGAGCGTTTCCGGCCCAAGATTGCGATCTGGACGAACCTCTATGAGGCGCATATTGATTACCACGGGACGTTCGGGGAATACGGCGAAGCAAAGTTCAATATCACCCGCAACCAGCTGCCGGAAGATGTGCTGATCTATAATGCCGACCAGCAGGCTGTGGCGGAATATGCCGCAAGGTCCCGTGCACGGAAAATCCCGTTTACGCTGTCCGGACGGGCAGACGACGGCATCAGCGCGGACCGGGAAGCCGTATATTGGTACGGGGAAAAAATGCTGGACCGTTCCGCCATTCTGCTGCCGGGTCGCCACAATCTGGAGAATATCCTGTCGGCGACGGCCGCAGCCCTTACATACGGCTGCCCGCTGGATGCGGTCAAGGATGTCCTGTCCTCCTTCTCCGGGGTCCGGCACAGGACGCAATTTATCCGGGAATGGAAAAAGCGCAGATTCTACAATGACTCGAAGGCAACCAACACCCTCGCGACAAAAAGTGCCCTTGAAGCATTCGGGGGTCCAGTCGTCCTTCTGGCAGGAGGGCTGGACCGGGGGCATTCTTTCGAGGAACTGCGCCCGTTCATGGACCGTGTCCGGGAAATTGTCGTCTTCGGGGAAACGGCAGCCCGGCTCCGCGAATTCGCAGAGTCATGCGGAGTCGAGGGCATCCATGATGCCTCGGACATCGAGCAGGCGACTGAAATCGCAGCCCGCTGTTCAGAGGAAGGGGATACCATCCTGCTGTCGCCCGCCTGTGCGAGCTGGGACCAGTACGAAAGCTTCGAGGTCCGGGGCGATCGCTTTATCGAGGCTGTCCGCAAGCTATAAGGGATCCGGGCAGGCCAGCCGATTCATAACAAGGAAGGATGCATGCACTGGAAAAGAAGCTCCTCATCCTGTTCGCCTCCGCTGCTGCAGCACTCAGTCTGCTGGGAATCCTGTTTGTTCACTCTGCGGGATCCTACTGGGGTGAGATCCATTACGGAGATACACTCCCGTTCGCCCTGAAGCAGGCAGTCTATCTTGCCGTGGCACTTGCCGCGGCTGCATTTATCCTGCGATTCAGGGGTATCGGGAACAAAAAGTTCTGGAATGCCGTCTACATCCTGTCTATTATTCTTTTGGTAGGCGTGCTGATTCCGGGAATCGGGGCGGTGCGCAACGGTTCACAAAGCTGGATCGCTCTGGGGCCGATCAGTCTCCAGCCTGCGGAATTCACGAAGATCGCCGTGATCGGCAAGCTTGCCTCCATGCTGGGGGAGCAGCGGGGCCGCAAGGTGTTCAGGCTGTCACATCTGGCGGTGATCCTGCTGCCGGCAGGGCTGATCATGCTTCAGCCGGATTTCGGATCGATGATGATCATGACGGTCTCGGCTTTCTGCGTTCTTCTGATCGCCGGCTATCCGCTGAAATTCTTTTTCGGGCTCGGTGCGGCCGGTGCAGCCGGCATCACGGCGCTGATCGCCGCGGCCCCATACCGTCTTGACCGGATCAAGGCTTTTCTTGACCCGTGGAGCGACCCTCTGGGAAGCGGATTCCAGGGGATCCAATCCCTCCTGGCGGTAGGGCCGGCCGGCCTGCTGGGCTACGGTTATGGCCAGAGCAGACAAAAGTATCTCTACCTGCCGGAGCCGCAGAATGATTTCATTTTTGCCATCATTGCGGAGGAAATCGGCTTTCTCGGCTCCTCAGCCGTCATCCTTCTCTTCTTATTGCTGACTGCCGCGGCATTCGGACTCGCGGCCCGCCAGCGGGATCCGTTCTCGCTTCAGATGGTATCGGGGATGGCGGCCATGCTCGGTTTCCAGTCTTTCCTCAATATCGGGGTCGTGACGGGACTGTTGCCCGTGACAGGCGTCACCCTGCCGTTCATCAGCTACGGCGGATCATCTTTGCTTGCCGCCTGGATCGCGGCAGCCCTCATCCTGAGATTCGGGTCCGGTGGGGGAAAGGGCTGAAAGGAGGCCACCCGTTTGGATAAAGTGATCGATATCGAAGACCGTATCCCTTCCCTTAAGGAGAAGAGAAGGAGAAGGACGAACCGGAACTTCCTGTTTCTGCTTGTCCTGTTCCTCCTGCTGCTGGCAGTCCTGCTCTATTTTCAGTCACCGCTCAGCAAAGTGAGGGAGATCCGGGTTGAAGGTGCTGCCCTCCAGAACGAGGAGGAGTATATAAAGGCTTCCGGAATCAGGACGGGTGACGCGCTTTGGGGATTCAGTTCCGGTGAAGCCGAGCAGTCGGTAACACGCCTGGCAGGCGTCGAAGGGGCGGAAGTCGTAAGGGAAGACTTCCGTGATGTCGTCATCCGGGTGGACGAGTTTAAAACCGTGGCACTGGTCCAGCGCGAGTCGGGTTTCCATCCGGTCCTGGCTGACGGATCGGTTTTCGGGCGGGCATCCGAAACACCGCCGCCCGCCCCGATCCTTGCGGAATTCGGCGAGGATGAGCAGATGAAGAAAATGGTCGGTGAACTGGAAAAGCTCCCTGCCTCCATCACTTCCCTCATATCAGAGCTGAAGTATACCGGTGAAGGCTCCATCACGGCATTTATGACAGACGGGTATGAAGTCCGGGGTGTCATTTCCGGATTTGCGGATAAGATGGAATACTATCCGTCGATTGTCTCGCAGCTTACAGAAGAGGGGAAAGGCGTCATCGACCTGGAAGCGGGGGTGTACTTCACGAGCTATGAGAAAATTTATGGCGACGGAGAAAGCCAGAATGATAGCGGAGAGGAAAATGCCGGAGAAGGCGGGCCGGAAGAACAGGAAATAGAAATCCCGTAAAAATTCCGTATTTCCTGCCGGACAGCTGCCTGTGTATGCAATAAGTTGCCTGGACATCCCTTTTACGTTTAAAGTATAGATGGACCGGGAATTGAAGGATTTTCAACATAATTCACGAATATACTTAACATTGACTTGATAATGAAATAGAATGATTGTTAAGAGGATCAGAAGGAGGTGCCATCCGTGAGTCAGGCCGATATGTATGTTTCACTCGACATCGGTTCCTCCTCCGTTAAAGTGCTGATCGGGGAAATGACGGATCGTTCGCTGCACGTAATCGGAGTCGGAAATGTTAAATCGGAAGGCATCCGGAAGGGTGCCATTGTAGATATAGATGCGACTGTCCAGTCCATCCGGAAGGCAGTTGAACAGGCCGAGCGGATGATCGGGATGTCGATCCGGGAGGTTGTGCTTGGAATCCCGGCCAATCAGGTCATGCTTCAGCAGGTGAAGGGCGTCGTGGCGGTGAACAGCGAAAACCGCGAAATTACGGACGATGACCTCGACCGGGTCATGAGATCCGCGGAAGTGATGATTCCGGCGGAGCGGGAGCTCATCAACATCATCCCGCAGCAGTTCATCGTCGATGACCTCGATGAGATCAAGGACCCGCGCGGAATGATCGGCGTCCGCCTGGAGATGGACGCAACACTCGTGACGACGTCACGCACGCTTCTCCACAACATTCTCCGCTGTGTTGAGCGGGCCGGACTCCAGATCCGGGAGATTTACCTGCAGCCGCTTGCGGCCGGGTATTTCGCCCTGTCGGAGGACGAGAAAAACCACGGGACCGCCTATGTCGATATCGGCGGCGGTTCGACGACGGTCGCCGTATTCGGTGACGGCCGCCTCGTTTCGGCGGGCGTTATTCCAGTGGGCGGCGACCATGTGACAAAAGACCTGTCGATCGTCCTGAAAACGACGACCGAACAGGCGGAGCAGATCAAGCACCAGTACGGGCACGCCTACTACGATGATGCTTCAGAGGATGAACTGTTCGAAGTTCCAGTTGCTGGCATGGAAACAAAAGACCAATACAGCCAGAAATACATTTCCGAAATCATCGGAGTCCGGCTCGAAGAATTGTTCGAGATGGTGCTGGACGAGCTATACCGGATGGATATCCGGGATCTGCCGGGCGGGATTGTCCTGACCGGCGGCACCGCCAAGCTCGAGGGGCTTCCGCAGCTAGCAAGGGAAGTTCTCCAGACACGTGTCCGGATCTATGTGCCGGAGTTCATCGGAGTCCGTGAGCCGAAGTACTCATCTGCGGTCGGACTCATCCGCTATGCCCGGATGGAAGACGAATTCTTCGGCCAGCGCGGGGAATCTCCGTTCGGCGAAGCGATGGAGGCGGCAGCAGCGGCTCCCGCCAAGAAGAAAGAACCGCGCGGCAAAGACGGCCAGGAAAAGGTCGTCAACCGGATGAAGAAAATATTCGACAAATTCTTTGATTGACCGGAAGTCACCCGTACATCCATAGGAGGAGAAACCATGCTGGAATTTGATACTAATATCGATGCGCTCGCCGTCATCAAAGTCATCGGCGTAGGCGGCGGCGGCAATAACGCAGTAAACCGGATGATTGAACACGGCGTACAGGGCGTGGAATTCATCGCAGTCAACACGGATGCCCAGGCTCTCAAACTGTCCCAGGCGGAAGTGACGCTCCAGATCGGTGAAAAGCTGACGCGCGGACTCGGTGCAGGCGCGAACCCTGAAGTCGGGAAAAAAGCGGCTGAAGAAAGCAAGGAGCAGATCGAGGAAGCGCTCCGCGGCGCGGACATGGTGTTCGTCACAGCGGGAATGGGAGGCGGCACCGGTACGGGCGCGGCGCCTGTCATCGCCCAGGTGGCAAAAGATCTCGGTGCGCTGACGGTCGGCGTCGTGACGCGTCCGTTCACATTCGAAGGCCGCAAACGTGCAACACAGGCTATCGGCGGCATCGCGGCCATGAAGGAATCGGTCGATACACTGATCGTCATCCCGAACGACCGCCTGCTCGAAATCGTAGACAAAAACACGCCGATGCTTGAGGCGTTCCGTGAAGCGGACAATGTTCTCCGCCAGGGTGTCTCCGGCATTTCCGATCTGATTGCGGTTCCGGGACTCATCAACCTCGACTTCGCAGACGTGAAGACGATCATGCAGAACAAAGGCTCCGCATTGATGGGGATCGGTGTCTCTTCAGGCGAGAACCGGGCTTCGGAAGCTGCCAAAAAGGCCATCTCCAGCCCGCTTCTCGAAACCTCGATCGATGGGGCCAAGGGTGTTCTGATGAATATTACAGGCGGATCAAACCTCAGCCTGTTCGAAGTACAGGAAGCGGCCGATATCGTCGCCAGCGCTTCCGATGAAGAAGTCAATATGATTTTCGGTTCCGTCATCAACGACAACCTGAAGGACGAGATCGTCGTGACGGTCATCGCCACCGGCTTCACCGAGGAACAGCTGAATCAGCGCAACACGCGTGCAGGCGGCTTCAGCGCCGGGCGCGTACAGCCGGCCCGGCCGGAACGGCCGCAGCAGCCGGCTCCTTCCCGCAGCGACTATCGTGACCGTGACGATCAGGGCGGCCACTTCCAGCAGGAAGCGCCGCAGCGCCAGAGCCAGCAGCACCAGGAAGACACACTGGATGTTCCGACATTCCTGCGCAACCGCAGGAGAAGATAATCCGGTAACCGACAAGTTTCCAAAAGCCCTTTCCGCATCCTGGCGGAAAGGGCTTTTTGGCATGCCTCCGTTTTTGCGGCAGCTGCAGCCATGGAACTCCCCCTATCCTGTCGGGTCCTGTCCGAATTTTGAGGTCTGTCAGTTCCGGATTCCGACAGAGCCCGCAGACAGGGCGTGATACGGTATGGACAAGGGAGGGGGAGCCATGTACGGAGAAGTGGCGATCGCGGTAAACTCGGCATTCAATTATCTGATTCTTTCATTCGCGGACAAGGTCTGCCGGCGGCCTGCCGGCAAGTGGCGTCTTCTGGGAGCGGCGGTCGCAGGGGCGCTTCCGGTGGTGGTGTTCGGAGGGGCTCCCGTCCCGACGGCAGCGGCATTCCTGGCGATGATCATGATCGCCTTCGGACTGCACCGGAATGCGGCTCTGAAAGGGGCGGGCGCGACTCTGACGGCAGCCCTGTTCGCCGGGGGTCTTCTGACAGTGCTGAATCCTTCGGAGTTCGGGATCGGGGGCACAGCGGCCATTTTCACATCCTGTCTGTTTGCCTCGGGCGGTCTTCAAATGCTGGCCGTCAGATGGCGTGGGGCAGAAGAGGATTCGGCCGCGGCGGAATACCGCGTGGATACAGAGCTTGAATGGTTTGGAAGCAGCATTCCGATTTCGGCATTTGCGGATTCCGGCAATGCCTGCACGGAGCCGCTGACAGGTGCCCCGGTCCATTTTATTGCCTACAGGTCGGTAAAAGAACAGCTGCCGGAAGAAGTCCGCTTTGCCCTGGAAAACCTTCCGGGAGAGGGCGTTCCGGATCTGACCGCTTTTCCGCCGGAGATCCGGGCCCGGCTCCGCCCGATCCGGATCAGGACGGTCGGCGGAAGCGCCTGGGCAGTGGGTTTCAGGGCCGGCAGCTGGACCGTAAACGGCACAGAAGATGCCCGGATCGGCGGATACATCGTACTCACCGAGAATGATGCCGAATATCCGCTCGGCGCGGACGCCATTCTCCACCGCTCCTCCCTCATTCATCTCAAGGAAAGGGGATCGACAGATGCTGACAGGTCTTAAAAAATGGATTGCGGTGCTTCTTCAGACCATCAAGAAAGACGGGACATACTATATCGGAGGACACGAATCACTTCCGGTCCCTCTCACGAAAGAAGAGGAAGAAGAGACGCTCAGAAGATTCATGGAAGGTGACAGGGAGGCCCGCGACCGGCTGATTGAGAAGAACCTGAGGCTCGTCGTGTATATCGCCCGGCGTTTCGAGAATACGAACACACATATTGAAGACCTGATCAGCATTGGCGCAATCGGCCTGATCAAGGCGATCGAAACCTTCGACACGGAGAAGAAAATCAAGCTCGCCACCTATGCATCCCGCTGCATCGAGAACGAAATCCTGATGCACCTGAGGAAGACAAGCCGCATGAAATCGGAAGTATCGTTTGACGAGCCGCTGAATTCGGATGCGGACGGCAATGAGCTGCTCCTGTCCGATATCCTCGGGACGGATGAGGACATCATCACCGATGACGTCGAACGGAAAATCGAACGTCAGCATGTCGTGGAAGCGATTTCAAGGCTGAACGACCGGGAGCGCTACATCATGGAATGCCGGTTTGCACTTGGGGGCAAGGAAGAGATGACACAAAAGGAAGTCGCTGACCACCTGGGGATTTCCCAGTCTTATATATCAAGGCTTGAAAAGAAAATCATCAGTGACTTGAGGGGGCTGCTGAACCATCCGGTAAGCTGATGGATGAAATTGGCGAGGGTCCGCAGCGAATAGGACACCGGCCTCCGGACAGACTGTAGGGAAACAGAGAAAAGTCAAAAGTCCGGAGGATGATGAGATGTCCAACATGAAAGTGGAGATCTGCGGAATCGACACATCGAAGCTCCCTCTCCTGTCCCATGAAGACATGCGTGAAACATTCAAACGGATGCAGGCGGGTGACCAGTCTGCCAAAGATGAACTGGTCATCTGTAATCTCCGGCTCGTTCTGAGCATCGTACAGCGGTTCGCCTACAGGGGGGAGCAGGCAGATGATCTGTTCCAGGTAGGCTGCATCGGCCTTCTGAAATCCATTGATAACTTTGACCTTAAGCATAATGTCCGTTTTTCCACCTATGCCGTACCGATGATCATCGGGGAAATCCGAAGACATCTGCGGGACCACCATCCGGTCCGGGTGTCGCGCTCGCTCCGTGACATCGCCTACAAAGCAATGAAGGCGAAGGAGCAGTTTGTCCACGAGCAGCTGAGGGAGCCGACCCTTGACGACCTCGCCAAGATGACAGACATCCCGTCGGAGGATATCCTTTTCGCACTGGACGCCATCCAGGATCCGCTGTCTCTGCATGAGCCGATTCACCATGATGGCGGGGATCCCGTAACGATGATGGACCAGCTGCAGGACACGCTAGTAAATGAAGACCGCTGGCTGAACTATGTCTCGGTAAAGGAGACGGTGCGGAAAATGGACGCCCGCCAGCAGAAAATATTGTCCAAGCGCTTCTATTACGGTGAGACCCAGACGGAAATCGCGAAGGAACTCGGTATTTCCCAGGCGCAGATCTCGCGTCTCGAGAAACATGCGATCGGAATCATCCGGGAAACACTCGACCAGGAAAAGGACAAAGAAAAGAAAAAGCGTTAGCAGACGGAGATTCGGCCATTCAAGGAAAATCCCGGTTTTGTTCAGTATGGACGGAACCGGGATTTTTTTGCGTTTGTGCCAAACTCCTTTTCTTGAATTTCCGCTTTTCGGTACAACTGCGAGCATCCGTCTTTTCCCGGGAAATGGACAGCGGGTGTCATAGGGAGGGCTCTTTTCAAGACGCCCGGCATAGGATGTACGGGAGGGATCCGCCTTGAAATTTTCCGATCTGCAGAAAAAGGAGTTCATAGAGGCCGGAAGAGGCCGTCAGCTCGGCTATGCGGTCGATGCGACTGTTTCGACGGAAGACGGGACTATCGAGTATTTTCACGTGGGCGGAATGGAGAAGATGCGCCTTTTCGGGAACGCGGAGGCACCTGTGAAAATTCCGCTCCGCCGGGTGATGGTAATCGGCAAGGATGTTGTCCTCGTCGATGATGCGGCCAAAGAATAGGAATGGGGAAGTCATTGAAAAAGCACTTCCGCCTTGATACAATGTAGAAAGCAACGTAGAGAAAAGTGGGAATTGAATTGTCGACTGTAGCAGAACGTTTGAACGATATACAACAACAGATCACGGATGCGTGCAGGCGTGCAGCGAGAAACCCGGAAGAAGTCACGATTGTTGCGGTGACGAAGTCGGTCGGGCCGGAGCGGGCCAGGGAAGTGGTCGATTCCGGAATCGTCCATCTGGGCGAGAACCGCAATGAAGGCCTTGACCTGAAGCAGTCCGCAATCGGCTCCGATGCCCGCTGGCATTTTATCGGTTCTCTCCAGAGCCGTAAGGTCAGGGATGTGATCGGCAGGATCGATTTTCTCCATTCACTGGACCGCAAAAGCCTTGCAAAGGAAATCCAGAAGCGGGCAGAACGGCCGGTCGACTGCTTTGTCCAGGTGAATGTATCGGGCGAGGCTTCCAAGTCCGGGGTCAGCCCGGATGAAGCGGAAGATTTCATCCGCATGCTTGGCGCCTATGATAAGATCCGCGTTGTCGGGCTTATGACAATGGCGCCGAATACGGATGACGAAGAAGTTATCCGAAGCACATTCCGCGGACTCAGGGAATTGCGAGATGAAATCTCATCGCTGGGTCTTCCGCATGCGCCCTGCACCGAACTATCGATGGGCATGTCAAACGATTTCGGCATAGCGGTTGAGGAAGGGGCGACATTCGTCCGGATCGGCACCGCAATTGTCGGCTATGAAAGCGGGGAACGCTCATGAGCTTCAAGGACAAGTTCAAGAACTTCTTCTATCTAGAGGAGGAAGAGGAAATGCAGGAAAAAAAACAGCCGGCTCCCGCACAGCAGCCGCGTCCGGAACCGCCTCGCCAGGCAGATCAGGATTGGCGGCAAAAAGATCGCCGCAAGCCGGCACCTTCAAAGCCGCAGGAAGGCCCTAATGTGGTGAGCCTTCAAAGCATCAAGAAATCCTCCAAAATGATTCTCTCCGAACCCCGTGTGTATGCGGAAGCACAGGATATCGCAGAGCACCTGAAAAATAAGCGCACGGTTGTCGTCAATCTTCAGCGCATCGATCATGGCTCGGGCACGAGGATCATCGATTTCCTGAGCGGAACGGTCTATGCGCTCGGAGGGGACATCACCCGCATCGGGCATGACATCTTCCTCTGTGTACCGGAAAATGTGGAATTGTCCGGTGAGATCTCTGAGTATCTGTACGACGAATTTGAATGATGGGATGAGATAAAGTCTTATGTGGGCACTGTTTAATCTACTGGCCAACGCAGCTCAGATCTATTCGATCCTGCTGGTCATCTACGTACTTATGTCCTGGGTGCCGAGCACGAGGGAAACATCCATCGGCCGGCTCCTCGCCAAAATTTGTGAACCTTATCTGGATATTTTCCGGAAGATCATCCCGCCGATCGGCATGATCGACATTTCGCCGATTGTTGCACTGATTGCACTGAATCTGATTGTTCGGGGACTATTCACTGTTTTCCAGTGGATTGCGTGACCGGCATCCCGGTTTCGGCTCCGATCATCAGAAATACGATACCGGGAGCCTTCCCGGATCCCTGCCCGCGATGCGGAGGGATTCGGAGAGGCTTTTTTTAATGGGCGCCGGTCCCCCGGTTTATTGGTAAATATATGATTTCTGATTTAAACAGGAAGGATGGAGTCGTCCAATGAATGAGGTCTTTCAGCATTTCAGAAAAGATGAACAGCCGTTTATCGAACAGGCAAGCGGCTGGGGGACTGAGGTCGAAGACCGGTACGCGCCGAAGCTGACCGGTTTTCTCGATCCGAGGCAGCGGCACATTGTCCGGGCAGTTGCCGGGACCGGTGACCTGGTCATCACGGAATCTGGCGGGCTTCCGGAGGCGGAGCGCAAGCGGATGATGATCGCCCCTTCCTACTTCGAGGTACAGCCGGAGGATTATGAGATATCGGTGATGGAGATCCGCTATCCGTCCAAGTTCATCGAAATCGGCCACCGGGATGTGCTCGGGTCCCTCACAGGCCTCGGCATCGACAGGGCCAGATTCGGGGATATCCGGACCGGTGACGGCGTCATCCAGTTTGCGGCTGACCGTTCACTCGCGGATTATCTCGCAGCCAATCTCCAGGCGGTGGGAAAGGCGAAGGTGCGTGTATCGGAAGTGGACACGGCAGAATCACTTCTGCCGCTGACCGAGCGGTATGAGGAAGCGTCGATCACCGTCTCTTCCCTGAGGCTGGACACCGTCCTTGCAGGCGCATTGAATCTGTCCAGGCAGAAAGCTGCTACACTGATCCAATCGGGCCGGGTGAAAGTCAACCATGCCGTCCGTGAGTCGGTTTCATTTGAACTGTCCGACTCGGACCTGCTTTCTGTACGGGGCCACGGCAGGATCCGGATTGAAGAAATCGGAGGCCGGACAAAAAAAGAACGGATCCGCCTGATCATCGGCATGCTGAAATAATCCGCCGCGGACAGAGGCAGAATGCCCGTTTTTCCGCCAAAATTTTCGGATTTGCCGTGTCACGGATGCCGGGTCCATGTATAATAGGTCTCAACGGAGTTTGAAAAAGGGGAGATGCAACACAATGGCATTGACACCGCTTGATATACATAACAAGGAATTCGGACGCTCGTTCCGTGGCTATGATGAAGACGAGGTCAACGAATTCCTCGAGCAGGTCATGAAAGATTACGAGGGGGTTCTCCAGAAAAACAAGCAGCTGGAAGAACAGCTCGAAATGACGACTGAACGGGTCACCCATTTCACGACGATTGAAAACACGCTACAGTCTTCGATTCTGATCGCACAGGAAGCGGCAGAGGAAGTGCGCCGCAATTCCCAGAAGGAAGCGAAGCTCATCGTCAAAGAAGCCGAAAAGAACGCCGATCGCATCGTGAATGATGCCCTGACCAAAGCACGCAGAATTGCGGTCGAAATCGAAGAGCTGAAAAAGCAGTCCAAAGTTTTCAGGAACCGGTTCCGGATGCTTGCGGAGGCGCAGCTGGAGATGATCAACACCGATGACTGGGATCTCCTGATGGACTATGAAGTCGACACGTCCGGGCTGGAAGAGCTGGAGGCAGAGCAAGAGTAAGCTGCCTTGACCGGCAGTGTCGGATTCTTTATAATGACGACAAGCAAAACAGAACGATCCAATCATAAATGGCGAAGACGGAGACAGTAGGGGCAGCGGAAGACAAAGCGAGCCGGGGATGGTGAGAGCCCGGTGCGGAAGCCGCCAGCGAAAATCACTCCGGAGCCGGACCGCGGAAACCCAGTACGCGGTCCCGTCACACCCCGTTACGGTGTCCGAGAGGCGGTGCGCGTGCGCGCCGCAATGAGGGTGGTATCGCGGGCAGAGGCTCCGTCCCTTTTATAGGGACGGGGTTTTTTTATTTGGTTGGCCGCCTGCCTGTGCAGGTTTCAATTAAGAGGAGGAATCAGGATGGATTACAAGAGCACGCTGCTCATGCCGAAAACAGAATTCCCGATGCGCGGGAATCTGCCGAAAAACGAACCGAAGATGCAGGAAAAATGGGAAGAGATGGACATCTACGAAAAAGTGCAGGAGCGGACAGAAGGCCGCCCGTTTTTTGTCCTTCATGACGGACCGCCATATGCCAACGGCGACCTCCACATGGGCCACGCACTCAATAAAGTGCTGAAGGATATCATCGTCCGGCACCGTTCGATGACCGGCTATCACGCACCATACGTGCCGGGCTGGGATACGCACGGCCTGCCGATCGAGCAGGCACTCGTCAACAAGGGCGTCAACCGGAAAGAGATGACGGTTGCCGAGTTCCGCGAGCTCTGCAAGGAGTACGCGCTTGAGCAGATCGACCGCCAGCGCACGCAGTTCAAGCGGATCGGTGTCCGCGGAAACTGGAAAAACCCTTACATCACCCTGAAGCCGGAGTTCGAAGCGCGCCAGATCGGTGTGTTCGGAGACATGGCCAAGAAGGGCTATATCTATAAAGGCAAGAAACCGGTTTACTGGTCGCCGTCAAGCGAGTCCGCACTCGCCGAAGCGGAAATCGAATACAAAGACAAGAAGTCACCATCGATCTATGTCGCTTTCCCGGTCAAGGACGGCAAAGGCGTCCTTGATACCGATGTGAACTTCCTGATCTGGACGACAACGCCTTGGACGATCCCCGCCAACCTTGCGATCTCCGTCCACCCGGACTTCGACTATTCCGTCGTCGAAGCTGACGGCAAAAAGTACATCCTGGCAAAAGACCTTCTGGAAGATGTTTCTTCAATGGTCGGCTGGGAACAAGTCGAGACGCTGCGTGAACTGAAGGGCCGGGAGCTGGAGCACCTGACTGCAGAGCACCCGCTTTACGGCAGGGATTCTCTGATCATCCTCGGGGACCATGTCACGATCGACGCAGGTACCGGGTGTGTCCATACGGCGCCGGGCCACGGGGAAGACGATTTCCGCGTCGGCAAGGCGAATGGCCTCGACGTGCTTTGCCCGGTGGATGACCGGGGCTTCATGACAGAAGAGGCACCGGGCTTTGAAGGCCTCTTCTATGACAAGGCCAACAAGCCGATCACCGATGCGCTGAACGAAAAGGGAGCCCTCGTGCACCTTGAATTCATCACGCACTCCTACCCGCACGACTGGCGCTCGAAAAAGCCGGTCATCTTCCGTGCCACTTCCCAGTGGTTCGCATCGATCGATAAGTTCAGGGAAGATCTGCTTCAGGCGATCCGTGACACATCGTTCACGCCGGCATGGGGAGAAACCCGCCTCTACAACATGGTCCGCGACCGCGGTGACTGGTGCATCTCCCGCCAGCGTGCATGGGGCGTGCCGATCCCTGTCTTCTATGCGGAAAACGGGGAACCTGTGATCACCGATGAGACGATCGGACATGTGCAAAAACTGTTCCGTGAGCACGGATCGAATGTCTGGTTCGAGCGCGAAGCGGAAGACCTGCTTCCTGAAGGCTTCACACATCCGGGCAGCCCGAACGGCAAGTTCACGAAGGAGACGGATATCATGGACGTCTGGTTCGACTCCGGATCAACCCACCAGGGCGTCCTCGTCGAACGCGATGACCTTGTTTATCCGGCAGACCTGTACCTTGAAGGGTCTGACCAGTACCGCGGATGGTTCAACTCTTCCCTGACGACATCGGTTGCCGTGAACGGCCACGCTCCGTACAAAGGCATCCTCAGCCACGGCTTCACACTTGACGGAGAGGGCCGCAAGATGAGCAAATCGCTCGGCAATGTCATCGTCCCTGCCAAGGTCATGGACCAGATGGGTGCGGATATCCTCCGGCTGTGGGTATCGTCGGCGGACTATACGGCGGACGTCCACGTTTCCGATGCGATCTTCAAGCAGGTGTCCGAAGTGTACCGGAAGATCCGGAATACACTGCGCTTCCTGCATGGAAACCTGTCGGACTTTGATCCTGCGAAGGACCGTGTCGCTAAGGAAGACCTCCGTCCGGTCGACAAGTATATGGACCTCAAGCTCCAGCGACTGATCCGGACGGTACGCGATGCCTACGACCGCTACGAGTTCATGACGGTCTACACATCGGTCAACAACTTCGTTACGGTCGATCTCAGCTCGTTCTATCTGGATATCGCAAAAGACGTCGTCTATATCGAGGCAGCCGACCATCCGCACCGCCGCGCTATGCAGACGGTCATGTATGACACGCTGACCGCGCTGCTCAAGCTGATGTCGCCGATCATCCCTCATACAGCAGATGAGATGTGGAGCTACCTCCAGCATGAAGAAGCGGAAAGCGTCCAGCTGACCGACATGCCGGATGCGCGCGAGGAAACAGACGAAGACTTCGCGCTCATGGCCCGCTTCACCGAGCTGATGGAAGTCCGCGATGATGTTCTGAAGGCGCTCGAAGAAGCCCGTAACGGGAAAGTCATCGGCAAATCGCTCGAAGCGGCAGTGACCGTCTATGTTCCTGAGGACCTCAAAGTTCTCCTGACTTCTGGAGACATCGACTTCGCCCAGTTCTTTATCGTTTCCGGCTTCCGCATCGGCGGCAACCTGGAAAACTCCCCTGCAGACGCAACGGGCTCCCGTGTCCGTGTCGTCGTGGAAAAGGCGGAAGGCGAGAAATGTGCACGCTGCTGGTCGGTGCCGGGCACAGTCGGAGAAAACCCGGAACACCCGGAACTCTGCGCACGCTGCGCAGATGTCGTTGTTAATCATTACGAAGCGTAAGCAAGCCATAACTGAAGAAAAATCGGACCCGGAAGCAAACTGCCTGGGTCCGATTTCTTTTTGTTGATCTTTGGGGTGAATGGTTACCTAATGAGAACGGGTGATTATCCGGCGATACCACTAATTACAACCAACTCTCTGCCGAATCGCAACCAATGGGTAACTGAACTCCTACCATGCCCGGTGAATCCCAACAAACGCCGCTCAGTTACAACGGCAGCGGGCTTTTTACTTCCCCTTACTTTGGGCTTCGGAATAAAGAAGAGATTATGTTATTTAGGCTATTACTTGTTTAAACTAGCGTTTGCCTCTACTTGTCCTAACAAGCCCTATGACGGATTGAAGCGGAGGGCCTGAGACTCCTGCGGGAAAAGCCGGGCAGGCGAGACCCGCAAGACGCAGTCGCGGGGCTCGGCGCCGGCCCGCGGAAAGCGAAGGCCCGCAGCTGAAATCCGAACGACTTTATGGATGTCTACAAAATGGCTCATCCTTTTCCAGGGCGGCATGAATTCAAAGAACCCCCACATCCCGGGCGCACTGCCGCGGCATCATATGGTAAAATAAACAGGATTCAATCGGATGGAGGAAAAGACGTGTTATTTTACTACGCCATCGCGGCGGCCCTCGTCATCATCGACCAGTGGACGAAGTGGCTCGTCGTGAAATATATGGAAGTCGGAGAGCGGATCTCCGTACTTGACCCGTATCTTGCCATTTTGTCTCACCGGAACCGCGGAGCGGCATGGGGCATGCTGCAGGGCCAGATGTGGCTGTTCTACATCGTGACGGTGGTGGTCGTCGCGGGAATCCTGTACTATTTCCACAAGCATGGAAAAGAGGGCGGTGCGGGCTTCAGGGTGAGTCTCATGATGCTTCTCGGAGGGGCGCTCGGCAACTTCATCGACCGATTGCGGATGGGTGAGGTCGTCGACTTCGTCGATGTCCTGATTCCCGTCATCAACTACGATTTCCCGATCTTCAACGTGGCCGACGCTGCACTGACCATCGGGGTCATCCTTCTCATCGTGCATATGTTTCTTGAGGAACTGAGAGAAAAGCGAAACAAAAAGGAGTCATAATGGAAAAACAGATTCTTGAAATCACACCGGAACACAGCGGCAGCCGCATTGACAAGGCCCTGTCCGCATTCAATCCTGAATGGACGCGCTCCAAGGTCCAGTCGTGGGTCAAAGAAGGCCTCATCCTTGTGAACGGAAAAACCGTGAAGCCGAATTATCAGCTGAAGGAGGACGACCGGGTGGAGGTGTCCGAGCCCGAACCTGAGCCGCTTGAAATCGTACCGGAGGATCTCGGCCTCGATATCGTTCATGAAGATGCCGATGTGCTCGTCGTCAACAAACCGCGCGGAATGGTCGTTCATCCGGCGGCGGGACATGCGACCGGCACGCTCGTTAACGGGCTGATGCACCACTGCACCGATCTGTCGGGCATCAATGGCGTCATGCGGCCGGGAATCGTGCACCGGATCGACAAGGACACGACCGGACTGCTGGCCGTCGCCAAAAACGATCTGGCCCATGCGTCGCTTGCCGAACAGCTTTCCAAAAAGACCGTCACACGGAAATACACCGCGCTCGTGCACGGCAACATCCAGCATGACGAAGGAACGGTCGATGCGCCGATCGGGAGGGATCCGAAAGACCGCCAGCGGATGACCGTCATTGACGGCGGCCGGGATGCGGTCACCCATTTCACCGTCACGGAACGGTTCGGGGACTATACCCTCGTGGAGTGCCGGCTCGAGACCGGGCGGACCCACCAGATCCGTGTCCACATGCGCTACATCGGCCATCCCCTTGCCGGAGACCCGAAGTATGGACCGAAAAAGACACTGCCTTTTGGCGGACAGGTCCTGCATGCGGGCATACTCGGATTCACCCATCCGTCCACCGGGGTGTATATGGAATTCGAGGCACCGCTTCCTGAAGATTTCGAAGACCTTCTCGGGAAATTGCGCCAGCGGGATTGACACCCCCCTGCTGCAGGTGTATAGTGAGTCAGACGAATCAAATAGCGAACCTTTAAGTCGGTCCAGAGAGGCCGGGAAGGTTGTACGGGAAATCCGCGGACCCATGCCGAGTGCATGCTTCCACGGGTAAATTCTGCACATCTGCCCTCCTGCCTGCCGGCCGGAGGGTATTTATTTTGGGGAAAAAGGAGGAAGCCCTGATGGGAGAAACAGTGAATCTTCTGGATGACAAGGCGATCGGACGGGCCGTCACCAGAATCGCCCATGAAATCATCGAGCGGAACAAAGGAATCGACAACTGTATCCTGGTCGGCATCAAGACACGGGGAGTCGACCTTGCCAGAAGGCTGGCGGCCAAGATCGAGACGATCGAGGGTGCGGCGATTGACATGGGGGAACTCGACATCACGCTTTACCGGGACGACATCGGCAAGAAGGAGCGGATGGATGCACCGCTCGTCCAGCAAATCGACATCGAGCAGGATCTTACAGGCCGAAAAGTGATCCTGATCGACGATGTGCTGTACACGGGAAGGACCGTGCGTGCTGCAATGGATGCCCTGATGGACACGGGCCGCCCGGCAAGCATCCAGCTTGCGGTGCTGGTCGACCGGGGCCACCGGGAACTTCCGATCAGGCCCGACTATGTCGGGAAAAATATCCCGACTTCCAAAGAAGAGCGGGTCACCGTCCTCCTTAAGGAGACGGACGGCACCGACAGCGTGACGCTCGAAAAACGGTAACAGCAATTCTTCGAAGAATGGGGAGCATGAACCATGGCAAAGGCAGTTCTCGACATCCAGGATAAGCCGTCCAACGGCAAGCTGCTGACACTCAGCCTGCAGCATATGTTTGCAATGTTCGGGGCGACCATCCTCGTTCCTCAGCTTGTCGGGCTCAGCCCGGCAATCGCGCTCCTGACAAGCGGCATCGCAACGATCGTATTTATCCTGGTAACCGGATTCAAGGTTCCGGCGTATCTCGGCTCTTCATTCGCATTTATCATACCAATCCAGGTGGCGACACAGGCGGGCGGCATCGGCAGCGCCATGATCGGAAGCCTGTTTGTCTCGCTGGTCTACGCGCTCGTATCGCTGCTGATCTGGAGGACCGGCCACCGGTGGATCATGCGGCTCCTGCCGCCGGTCGTCGTCGGACCGGTCATCATGGTCATCGGCCTGGCGCTTGCCCCGACTGCGGTCGGCATGGCGAGCACCATCCAGGTGGACGGGGAAAGCACCTACAGCTTCCTCCACTTCTCTGCCGCGATCGTGACACTTGCGGCAGCGGTCATCTGCATCATCTTCTTTAAAGGCCTGGTGAGCCTCATGCCAGTCCTGATCGGGATTGTCACGGGCTATCTGTACTCGGCTGCGATCGGAATCATCGATTTTTCTCCGGTGCGGGAGGCAGACTGGTTTGCGCTACCGGACTTTATCGTGCCGGGTGTGCATTATGAGTTCCAAGTGACAGGCACGCTGCTTGCCGTCATGGTTCCGATTGCGATCGTGACGATTTCCGAGCATATCGGCCATCAGCTGGTGCTGGGGCGGATCACAGACAGGAATTTCATCAAGGATCCCGGCCTGCACCGCTCGATTCTGGGGGACGGACTCGGAACGTTCTTTAGCGGGCTGGTCGGAGGCCCTCCGAAGACGACCTACGGAGAAAACATCGGTGTCCTCGCACTGACAAAAGTGTTCAGCATCCACGTCATTTTCGGCGCAGCGGTACTGGCGATCGTGTTCTCCTTCCTCGGGAAACTGATGGCACTGATTGCAACGATTCCGCAGGCGGTGCTCGGCGGCATCTCGATCCTGCTGTTCGGGATCATCGCCTCATCCGGTCTCCGGATGCTGGTCGAGCATGGCATCGACTTCGACAAGCAGCGCAATCTGGTGATCGCCTCGGTCATTCTCGTGACGGGGATCGGCGGAGCGGCGATCGAAATCAGCGAAACGTTCAAAATCGAGGGCATGGCGCTCGCAGCCATCCTCGGCGTCCTGCTCAACCTGCTCCTGCCGGGCAAGCCGGAGGGCAATGAAGCGGGAGAAATCGAATAACCGCCTTTTAACTGTATCCGGGAGATACGGAAAGGCCCTTTTGCCGCAGACGGGATACGTGTACCCGCCAAAGCGAAAAGAGCCTTTCCGACGACCGGAAAGGCTCTTTTTTACATAAGGAGGACTGTCACCATGGACCACCTGCTATCGATGAAACGGCTCGGACCGGATGGGATCATCCGCATTCTCGACAGAGCGGCTGAACTGAGGGGCGGGGCCGTGCCGGAAATCGGCCGGACCCACTACATCAGCAACCTGTTCTTTGAACCGAGCACACGCACCAAGACAAGCTTTGAAATGGCAGAGCGCAGGCTCGGGCTGGACGTGATTCCGTTCGAAGCCGGGTTCTCGAGCACCCTGAAGGGGGAGACCCTCTATGACACGGTCCGGACACTCGAAGCGATCGGCCTCGATGCTCTTGTGATCCGGTCTCCCGAGGACCGCTTCTACAAGGAACTAGAAGGCAGGACATCCGTAGCGATCATTAATGCCGGAGACGGATCGGGCCAGCACCCGACACAGACGCTGCTCGACCTGTTCACACTGCGTGAGGAGTTCGGCACACTGGAAGGCCTGAAGGTGACCATTGCCGGAGATGTCTCGCACAGCAGGGTGGCCAAGTCCGGCCGGGATGCGCTCCAGATGTTCGGGGCGGACGTCCGGATCCTCTGCCCGCCGGAATGGCAGGGAGACTTTGAATCGTCGGAGGACTGGGAAGAAGTTCTGCCCGACAGCGACGCGGTGATGCTGCTGCGTGTCCAGCATGAGCGGCACAGCGGCGAAGGATCGTTCTCCGCTCACAGCTACCACGAACGTTACGGGCTGACTGCCGGGCGGGCGGAGCGGATGAAAAAAGGCGCCATCATCCTTCATCCGGCACCCGTCAACCGGGGCGTTGAGATTGCCGGCGAACTGGTCGAACACAGCCGGTCAAGAATCTTCCGGCAAGTGGAAAACGGAGTCTATGTGAGAATGGCAGTACTCGAAACGATATTGAAGGGGAGAGATTGAGATGGGCACATTGATCAGAAACATCCGGATGCTGGATGAAAACGGGACACTCGGGAACGCAGAAATCCTGATGGAGGATGGCCTCTTCAAAGCGATCGGGCAGGAACTGCCCCATGAAGGCCATGAAATCGTGGACGGAGGCGGCCGATTTGCGGCTCCGGGACTGATCGATGTGCACGTCCATCTGCGTGAGCCGGGGGGCGAGCACAAGGAAACAATCCGGACGGGAACGGAAGCGGCGGCACGCGGCGGATTCACGACAATCTGTGCCATGCCGAACACGCGGCCGGTTCCGGACACTGCGGAAAACATCGGCAGGGTCAATGCACTCATTGAAGAAAACGCACTTGTCCGGGTACTTCCTTATGCGTCGATCACCATCCGCGAAGCGGGCAAGGAACGGACGGACATGGAGGAGCTGAAAAAGAACGGCGCATTCGCCTTCACCGACGACGGTGTCGGTGTCCAGTCGGCAGGCATGATGTATGAAGCGATGCGGGATGCGGCGGAAATCGGAATGCCGGTCGTGGCACACTGTGAGGACAATACGCTCATCTATGGCGGCGCACTGCACGACGGCAAGCGGAACAGGGAGCTCGGCATCCCGGGCATCCCGTCGATTGCCGAGTCCGTCCATATTTCAAGGGATGTCCTTTTGGCGGAGGCTGCCGGAGCGCACTATCATGTCTGCCACGTGAGCACGAAGGAGTCGGTGAGGACGATCCGGGATGCGAAGGCGGCAGGCATCCGGGTGACGGCGGAAGTCACGCCCCACCATCTGCTGCTGACGGAAGACGACATTCCGGGCAATGACGCAAACTGGAAGATGAATCCGCCGCTCCGCGCCCAGGAAGATCTGGAAGCCCTACACGAAGGGCTGCTCGACGGCACGATTGATGTGATCGCGACAGACCACGCTCCGCATAGTGCGGAAGAAAAGGCGTCCGGGATGGAAAAGGCGCCTTTCGGCATCACGGGCCTCGAGACGGCTTTCCCGCTGCTCTACACGAACTTCGTGGAAACGGGCAAGTGGACACTCAAACAGCTGACAGACTGGCTCACAGAGAAGCCGGCGGATGTGTTCGGCCTCGGATTCGGCCGGATCGCGGAAGGACTGCCGGCGGACCTTGTCCTGATCGACCTGGAAAAGGAAAAAGAGATTGATCCCGAAACATTCGCATCCAAAGGAAAGAACACCCCGTTCGGAGGCCGTGCATGCAAAGGCTGGCCGGTCATGACGATCTTCGGCGGCGACATCGTTTGGCAGGAGGGACAACAATGACGAAAAAGCGATATCTGATTCTGGAAGACGGTACGGTATTTGAGGGAGAGGCGTTCGGCGCGGAACGCGGCATGGTCGGCGAGGTCGTCTTCACAACGAGCATGAGCGGTTATCAGGAGGCACTGACGAATCCGTCCAACACGGGCGTGATCCTTGTCATGACCTACCCGCTCATCGGCAATTATGGGGTGAACCGGGATGATTCAGAATCGGTCGATCTCAATCTCGGCGCTCTCGCAGTGCGGGCAATTGAGGATCAGCCGTCGAATTTCCGCTGTGACGAAACGCTTTCCTCCTTCATGGAAAAACGGAACATCCCCGGCATCTCCGAAATCGACACACGGAAACTGACCCGCATCATCCGGAGCAAGGGAACGATGAAGGGGATGCTCACCGAGGCCGGAAAGGACGTCGACCTGGATACAGCGCTTCAGGTGCTGGCGGCATCCGAGATGGCACCGGGCCTGGTCGAAGCCGTTTCTACCAAGCGCCCATACCCGAGCCCGGGCCGCGGCAAGCGGGTGGCTGTCGTGGACTACGGCATGAAGCACGGCATCCTCCGCGAGCTGAACAACCGCGGCTGCGATGTGCTCGTCGTTCCTTATGACACATCCGCCGAAGACGTGCTTGCCTGGCATCCGGACGGCATCCTGCTCTCGAACGGGCCCGGCAACCCGGAAGATGTTGAAGAAGCGCCTGCCTTCATCAGGGAAGTGCTCGGAAAAGTGCCGATCTTCGGCATCAACCTCGGCCACGAGCTGCTTGCCATCAGCTGCGGGGCGAAGACGTTCAAGATGCGCTTCGGGCATCACGGCGGCAACCATCCCGTAAAGGACCTGCAGACGGGCCGCACGGAAATCACTTCCCAGAACCACCAGTACGCGGTGGACCGGGACTCGCTCGAAGGAACGGGACTGACCGTCACCCATGTCGCCCTCAATGACGGCACGGTTGAAGGGCTCGCCCATGAGACACATGCGGCATTCTCCGTCCAGTTCGATCCGGAAGCTTCTCCGGGACCGGAGGATTCGAACCACCTGTTTGACAGGTTTATCGACACCATGGAGCGCCACAACGGAAAGGAGATCATCGCCAATGCCTAAACGCACAGATATCGAAACGATCCTCGTCATCGGTTCCGGCCCGATCGTCATCGGCCAGGCCGCAGAGTTCGACTATGCCGGAACACAGGCCTGCCTCTCCCTGAAAGAGGAAGGCTACCGCGTCATCCTCATCAACTCCAACCCGGCAACGATCATGACCGACACGGAGATTGCGGACAAGGTGTACATTGAACCGATTTCCCTGGAATTCGTCTCCCGGATCATCCGCAAGGAGCGCCCTGACGCCATCCTGCCGACGCTTGGCGGCCAGACCGGCCTCAACATGGCCATCGAACTCCACAATTCGGGAATCCTCGATGAACTCGGCATTGAAGTGCTCGGCACGAAACTGGATGCCATCAACAAGGCAGAGGACCGCGAGCTGTTCCGCTCCCTCATGAATGAACTGGACGTACCGGTACCGGAAAGCGAGATCATCCATAACCTGGCGGAAGCAAAGGCGTTTGTCGCGGAGGTCGGCTATCCGGTCATCGTTCGCCCGGCATTTACGCTCGGCGGTACGGGCGGCGGCATCTGCCATGACGACAAGGAACTTGAAGAGATTGTCGCGAGCGGACTAAAATACAGCCCGGTCAGCCAGTGCCTACTCGAGAAGTCGATCGCAGGCTTTAAAGAGATCGAATTCGAAGTGATGCGTGACTCGGCGGACAATGCGATCGTCGTCTGCAGCATGGAAAACTTCGACCCGGTCGGCATCCACACCGGGGACTCGATCGTCGTGGCACCGGTACAGACGCTGTCCGACCGTGAAGTCCAGATGCTCCGCAACGTGTCCCTTAACATCATCCGTGCGCTCGGAATCGAGGGCGGCTGCAACGTCCAGCTGGCACTCGACCCGGACAGCTTCAACTTCTATGCCATCGAAGTCAACCCGCGCGTCAGCCGCTCGTCGGCGCTCGCCTCCAAGGCGACAGGCTATCCGATCGCGAAGCTCGCATCGAAAATCGCGGTCGGCCTCACGCTTGACGAGATGATGAACCCGGTTACCGGACAGACTTATGCCTGCTTCGAGCCGACGATCGACTACATCGTCGCGAAAATCCCGCGCTGGCCGTTCGACAAGTTTGAAAGCGCGAAGCGTAACCTCGGCACCCAAATGAAGGCGACAGGTGAAGTCATGTCCATCGGCCGCACATTCGAAGAAGCGATTCTGAAAGCCGTGCGTTCCCTCGAGACCGGCCTTTACCACCTGAATCTGAAGCACGGGGAAGACCTCTCGATGGAATGGATCGAAAAGCGCATCCGCCGGGCGGGCGACGAGCGCCTGTTCTTTATCGGCGAGGCGCTGCGCCGCGGTGTAACGGTAGAAGCGATCCATGAATGGAGCAAGATCGACTTCTTCTTCCTTAATAAGCTGGAGAAGATCGTTGCCTTCGAAAACACGCTCAGGGAAAACCCGTTTGACCGCACGGTCGCCCGCAAGGCGAAACGCATGGGCTTTGCCGACCGTACGATTGCCGAGCTCTGGAATACGAAGGAACGTGAAGTGTACGAATGGCGCGCCGGGCAGGGGCTCGTACCGGTCTACAAGATGGTCGATACATGTGCCGGAGAATTCGAGTCCGAGACGCCTTACTTCTACGGCACCTACGAAGAAGAAAACGAGTCGGTCAAATCCGGCAAGGAAAGTGTCATCGTGCTCGGTTCCGGCCCGATCAGGATCGGTCAGGGCGTCGAGTTCGACTATGCCACGGTCCACTCGGTCTGGGCCATCCAGGAAGCCGGCTACGAGGCGATCATCATAAACAACAACCCGGAGACGGTATCGACCGATTTCTCCATCTCCGACAAGCTCTATTTTGAGCCGCTCACAATCGAGGACGTCATGGCGATCATCGACCTCGAACAGCCAAAAGGTGTCATCGTCCAGTTTGGCGGCCAGACGGCGATCAACCTGGCGGATGCCCTCGAGGCACGCGGAGTAAAGATCCTCGGTACGACTCTGGAAGACCTCGACCGAGCGGAAAGCCGCGACAAGTTCGAGGAGACGCTCCGCGGACTCGGCATTCCCCAGCCGCTCGGAAAGACGGCAGTTTCCGCGCCGGAAGCGGTCGAAATCGCAAGCGGCATCGGCTATCCCGTGCTTGTCCGCCCGTCGTACGTCCTAGGCGGCCGCGCGATGGAAATCGTCTACAACGAACAGGAACTGAGGCACTATATGGAACATGCCGTCGAGGCGAGTCCCGAACACCCGGTCCTGATCGACCGCTACCTGACGGGCAAGGAGATTGAAGTCGATGCCATCTGCGACGGCGAAAACGTCCTGATCCCGGGCATCATGGAGCACGTCGAGCGCGCGGGCGTCCACTCCGGGGACTCGATCGCGGTCTATCCGCCGCAGAGCCTCACGGAGAAGCAGGTCGCCACACTGGCGGATTACACGGAGCGTCTTGCACGCGGCCTGAACATCGTCGGGCTCATGAACATCCAGTATGTGATCGCTGGTGGAGAGGTGTATGTGATCGAGGTCAACCCGCGCTCCAGCCGGACAGTGCCGTTCCTCAGCAAGATCACCGGCATCCCGATGGCGAATATCGCGACAAAGGCGATTCTCGGGGAATCGATCACCGCTCAGGGCTACCAGACCGGTCTGCTGGAACAGGTAAGCGGCGTTTATGTGAAGGTTCCGGTGTTCAGCTTTGCGAAGCTGGCACGCGTCGACATCACCCTCGGACCTGAGATGAAATCGACGGGTGAGGTCATGGGCAAGGATGACACATTCGAAAAAGCGCTGTATAAAGGATTTATCGCTTCCGGAATGGAAATCCGCGACCACGGCACGGTCCTCTTCACGGTCTCCGACAAAGACAAGGAAGAAGCTGTCGGCATCGCAGCCCGGTTCGCGGATATCGGCTATCAGCTCCTCGCGACGGAAGGTACGGCGGATACATTCCGCGAAGCGGGTCTGCCTGTCAGGACGGTCGGCAAGATCGGCGGGGAAGGCAAGACGCTGATCGACGTCATCCAGACCGGCGAAGCCCAGTTCATCATCAACACGCTCACCAAAGGCAAGCAGCCTGAACGCGACGGATTCCGCATCCGCCGTGAATCTGTCGAAAACGGCATTCCGTGCATGACGTCCATGGATACGGCAAAAGCCGTGCTCCGGGTGATTGAATCGATGACTTTCTCTGCGGAGGCGATGCTTCCGCGTCATACGAAGTCCGCACGGGAGGTCCATGCATGATCCGAAATGAACACATGAAGGTCGCGGGACAGAGGGAGATTGCCCGGAACATCTATGAACTGGTCCTGGAAGGGGAACTGGCCGATGAAATCAAGGAGCCCGGGAAGTTTGTCCACGTCCGGGCAGGCGAGACGCTGGACCCTCTCCTCCGCAGGCCGATCAGCATCGCCGATTACGGCAATGGCAGGATCACGCTGATCTACCGCGCGGAAGGCTACGGAACGCGCGTGATATCGGAAAAGGGCCTTCATGGCCAGGCCGACGTCCTTGGTCCGCTCGGTAACGGGTTTCCCGTTGAGGCGGCCGCTCCGGGAACGAAGGCGCTGCTTGTCGGCGGGGGAATCGGCGTGCCGCCGCTTTACGGCCTGTCCAGACGGCTTAAGGAAGCGGGAGTCGAGCCGGTCCACGTTCTCGGCTTTCAATCGGAAGATGTGGTCTTCTATGAGGAAGAATTCATCCGGCTTGGTGAAACCCATATCGCGACGGTTGACGGCTCCCGGGGGGCGAAGGGGTTTGTCACAGATGTCATGGCCTCGCTCGGCCATGAGTTCAGCGTGTATTACAGCTGCGGGCCGCTCCCGATGCTGAAAGCTGTTGCAGAAGGAATGGCGGGAACGGAAGGCTATCTGAGTTTTGAGGAGCGGATGGGCTGCGGCATCGGCGCATGCTTCGCATGTGTCTGCCGCACGGATTCAAACGACCGCGGCTACGTGAAGGTCTGTTCGGACGGCCCGGTATTCAAGGCGGGGGTGGTGACGTTATGAACCGGCTACAGGTGGAACTGCCCGGACTCACACTGAAAAACCCGATCATGCCGGCAAGCGGCTGTTTCGGGTTCGGCAAGGAATATGCACAACTGTATGACCTGTCAAAGCTTGGAGCCATCATGGTGAAAGCGACCACCCTTGAACCGAGGTTCGGAAACCCGACACCCCGCGTCGCGGAAACGCCCGCGGGAATGCTGAATGCGATCGGGCTCCAGAATCCGGGGCTCGAAAAAGTCGTCACGGAAGAACTGCCGTGGCTGGAGCAGTACGATGTACCGATCATCGCGAACGTCGCCGGCTCCGAGACGGAAGATTATGTCGCGGTCGCCGAGCGCATCTCCAAAGCACCCAATGTCCGGGCGCTTGAACTGAACATCTCATGCCCGAACGTCAGGTGCGGAGGCATCACATTCGGCACGGATCCCAAAATTGCCGGGGAACTCACCCGGGCGGTAAAGGCGGTCTCATCCGTGCCCGTCTATGTCAAGCTTTCCCCGAACGTCACGGACGTCACCGAGATTGCCCGTGCGGTTGAAGCGGGAGGAGCGGACGGGCTGACGCTCATCAACACGCTTGTCGGCATGAGGTTTGATCCGCGGACAGGCCGGCCGGTCATCGCGAATGGCACAGGAGGCCTCTCAGGCCCCGCCGTAAAACCGGTCGCGCTGCGCATGGTCTATGAAGTCTCCCGCAGCGTCTCGATTCCGGTCATCGGGATGGGCGGCATATCCGATGTGGATGATGTCATCAACTTCATGTCGGCCGGCGCCAGTGCGGTCGCGGTCGGGACTGCCAATTTCGTCGACCATTTTGTCTGTCCGAACCTGATCGATGCACTCCCGGACCGCATGGACGAGCTTGGCATCAGGAACATCACGGAACTGATCGGAAGGAGCCACAGATGATGAACCGTTCACCGATTATTGCGCTGGACTTTCCGGCGCCGGATGATGCATTGGGATTCCTGGACAACATGCCGTCCGGCCTGTGGGTGAAAGTCGGCATGGAACTGTATCTCCAGAACGGGCCGGATATCGTAGGCAGGCTCAAGGACAGGGGGCATGCGGTATTCCTTGACCTGAAGCTGCATGATATCCCGAACACGGTGGGCCGGGCGATGGAAGGGCTTGCCCGTGTCGGCGCGGACATGGTGAATGTCCATGCAGCCGGAGGAAGCGAGATGATGCGGCGGGCGCTTGATGGCCTGGATGCCGGAACACCTGCCGGCAGGAAACGCCCCGCACTGATCGCGGTTACCCAGCTGACTTCCACGGGGGAAGAGCAGATGAACCATGAACAGGGGATTCCCGGCAGACTGATGGATTCAGTGGTACGGTATTCCCGTCTCGCAGATATGTCCGGACTGGACGGGGTCGTCTGTTCGGTACACGAAGCCTCTGCCATCCGGGATGCCTGCGGTGAAGAGTTCCTGAAAGTGACCCCGGGCATCCGCCTGGCGGACGGGGACACGCATGACCAGAAGCGGATTGCCACACCGGCAGATGCCGGGCGGGCGGGTTCAACGCATATCGTCGTCGGACGCGCCATCACCCGGGCCGCCGATCCGGCTGCGGCCTATGAAACCGTGAAACAGCAATGGGAGGAAGGTTGACATGTCACTGAAACGAGAAATTGCTGAATCGCTTCTTTCGATCGGAGCCGTGCGCTTCAGTCCGGAAGAGCCGTTTACTTGGGCCTCGGGCATCAAGTCGCCGATCTACTGCGACAATCGCCTGACCATGTCTTATCCCGGAGTGCGGAAGCGCATCGCAGAGGGGCTGGCCGAATTGATCAGGACGGAGTATCCGGAAGCCGAAGTGATTGCCGGCACCGCAACCGCGGGCATTCCTCATGCCGCATGGGTAAGCGACCTGATGGACAAGCCGATGATCTATATCCGCTCCAAGCCGAAAGGCCACGGCCGCGGAAACCAGATCGAAGGGGAATTGAAGGAAGGAAGCCGTACGGTCATCATTGAGGACCTGATTTCGACGGGCGGCAGCAGCCTGACCGCAGCCGCAGCAGCGAAGGAAGCAGGGGCGGATATCCTGGGGGTCGTTTCAATCTTTACATATGGCCTTGAAAAGGCAGAAAAGAATTTCGGGGAAGCCGATTTGCGGCACCACAGCCTCACGGACTTCGATGCCCTTGCGAATGCGGCAGCGGAGTCGGGTGCCATCCCTCGTGACTCGCTGCCGGGCCTGATCGACTGGCACGGGAAGTTGAGAAAAGGCGAACTACTATAAAGATATCCGGCCGGTCCTGTTCAGGGGCCGGTCGTGTTTGTCTAATGAAAAGAGCCGAAGGGGAGGGCATTACCGCGCTCCACTTCGGCTTAACATCATGTCATTCTCTTATTTGCCTTTCTTTTTCTTCCTGGCGTAACGGCATTTCGGGCAGTTGCATGGCTTTTGTTTATAAGTTGGGGCCATTCCGGTCCCTGCGCGGCCAGGGCTATTTTGAGTTTCTATTGCTTCGTAACCCTGGATTGCCATAGTGGATTTCCAGTCGGTGCTTCCAACAGCCGTACCGGCATCGGAAACATCTGTGCCTTCAACAGTGGTGCCTGCACCGGTGTCATCAGTGCCGTCAGGAGCAGTACCTTCAGCTGGGGCCATTCCGGTTTCTGCGCGGTCAGTGGCATTTTGGGTTTCTATTGCTTCGTAACCCTGGATTGCCATAGTGGATTTCCAGTCGGTGCTTCCAACAGCCGTACCGGCATCGGAAACATCTGTGCCTTCAACAGTTGTGCCTGCACCGGAGTCATCTGTGCCCTCGGCAGTTGTGCCTGCATCGGAGTCATCTGTGCCTTCAACAGTTGTGCCAGCACCGGAGTCATCCGTGCCCTCGGCAGTTGTGCCTGCATCGGTGTCATTTGTACCTTCAACAGTGGTACCTGCATCGGAGTCAACAGCGCCTTCTGCAGGGGTGCCGGCACCGGAATCATCTGCGCCTTCAACAGTGGTACCTGCATCGGAGTCAACAGCGCCTTCTGCAGGGGTGCCGGCACCGGAATCATCTGCGCCTTCAACAGTGGTACCAGTATCGGAGTCATCAGTGCCCTCGGCAGTTGTGGCAGCACCGGAGTCGTCTGCACCTTCAACAGTTGTGCCAGCACCGGAGTCGTCTGCACCTTCAACAGCGGTTCCGGCATCGGAGTCATCTGCACCTTCTGCAGGGGTGCCGGCATTTGAATCATCCGTGCCTTCAGCAACAGTACCGGCATCAGAGTCCCCGTTGCCTTCGGTATCCGTAGTGGCAGTGGTGTCATCCGTGCCCTCAATCACTTCATTTACTGTCTCCTCAGCAGTCTCATCCGTGACTTGAGGATCTTCCGGAGTGACAGTGTCAGTTGGGGGCTCTGCCGGAGCGGGTACTTCCGCTGGGGCTTCATCTGCGTGCGGCAGTTGAACCGGGTGGGTGTTCTCGATGATTGTAATCGGACGCATCATGTCATGATCTTCGTGCTCCAGGAAGTGACAGTGCCAGATATAGTTTCCTGTGAAGTCCTTCCAGTGCATGGCGATCGACGTCACCATGCCGATATCGGCCCTTACGACATCCTTCCAGCCGCGCTCGTATTCCCTAGGGGGCTCCGCAGGACCGGTAAATACGATTTCCCCCGTCTCTGTGAAGACATCCACGTCGAACGGACGGCGCTCAAGGATTTTAAACTGGATCAGGTGAAGGTGGATCGGGTGCTGGATCGGTGTCGTGTTGATGAAGTTCCAAATTTCAATGCTGTCAAGTGACGGCCTTTCCGAGGCCGGATCATGATACATATGATCATTCAGCATGAGCATCGGCCGGCCGTATTCATCTGTCGTCGCCGTAAGGGGCAGGTTTCGGACAATATGCGCATGCTCAGTATGCAGTGCCATTTCCGGGTAAAGGGTTTCCGGAATCTGGCTGTCGTCCTCACCGTCCAGCGGAAGGCAGACGGAGAACTGCATGACGACGCTCGTATGCTCATTGAGCGGAAACTCCGGATCATTGTTCAGCAGAGTGATGGTCTGGCCCTGCATCGTCGAGAAGTCGATGATGATGTCTGTCCTCTCTGCCGGCAGCAGATCAAAGGACGTCAGTTCTGCCGGTGCCTCGAGAAGTCCTCCGTCAGTTCCGATCTGATGGATGGTGCCCCCGTTCGATAAACTCAGGGAGTAGCCGCGACGGTTGGAAGCATTCAGAACACGGAACCTGTATTTTCTCGGCTCAACGTTCAGGTAAGGCCAAAGCTTTCCGTTGACCGCGATGGTATCTCCAAGGACACCCGGTGTGATTGAAGGATTGACCGTTACAGGAAACGGCGGTGTGTCCGGGTAGAAGAGTGATCCGTCATCATTGAACGAACGGTCCTGGATCATCATCGGGATTTCATACTTGCCTGAGGGCAGCCTGAGGCGATCTTCCAGGGCATCGCGCAGCAGGTAGAAGCCTGCAAGGCCGGAGTAGACGTTCAGCCGCGTGAGCGACATCGCATGGTCATGGTACCAGAGCGTGGCTCCAGGCTGATGGTTCGTATAGGCATGCACCTGCCTTCTGAACGTCGGGCCGGTCATCTCATAATTCTTCGTGTACCATGCTTCGGGGTGGCCGTCACTTTCCCAGTCCACTTTCGCACCGTGCAAGTGAACGACTGTCCGGACGTCGGCCGTGTCGATGCTGGAGTGAAGGGTGCGGTCGAGTGGGAGGAAATGTTCATCAGGAAGGTTGTTCAGGTATTTCACATAGGTGGTTTTGTCTTTTCTCGCCTCGATCGTCGGACCAGGGATCAGCCCGTCATATCCCCAGATTTTTGTTTCAGGGAAGTTTTGGTGATAACGGTGCAGCCCCTCTTTCATTTCCAGCTCGTAATAGGAGCCGTCGGGATAATCGTCGTGCTGAACAGGCACCGCAACTGACGGCTTTGGCAGCGGATCCATAAATTTGGGGATGCTGTTCGGGTCTGAAGGCTTGACGCATTTGCCCATCGTATTCACTTTCCTTTCCTGTTATTTTTTTGCATGGACCGGCAGGATCCGGCATGCTATCACATCGTATGTATGCAAATAGTCCCAATCATGGACAGTCATCCGGGGAAATGAGATTTAATTGCATAAATATATAAACGCACAAAAAAAGGGCTGCCGCATTTAGCGGTCAGAGCCCTTGTTGTTCGTTAGGTGAGTGTCACGTTGTGTGACACCAAACCACAACAATATTCACTTCCGAAGCTTTTTCACCAGATCCTCATCAGGGTCGGCGAAGATTGTTTTCTGTTCGAAGTAGATGACAAATCCCGGCTTGGAGCCGTTCGGCTTTTTCACATGCCGCACTTCCGTATAGTCGACCGGGACAGAAGCCGATTCGCGGGCCTTGCTGAAGTAGGCCGCAAGGGAGGCCGCCTCCCTGATCGTTTCATCATCCGGCGAGTCTGTATGAATGACGACATGGGAGCCCGGGATATCCTTGGTGTGGAGCCACGTTTCGTTGCGCTTCGCCAGTTTGAAGGTAAGGTAGTCATTCTGCTTGTTGTTCTTGCCGACGGAGATCGGCACGCCGGCACTTGAGACAAATGGATCGGGAACGGGGCGGGTATCCTTTTTCTTTTTCTTGAGACGCCGCGCCTTCATGAACCCCTGTTCGGCAAGCTCATCCCGGATCTCCTCGATGTCAGCCGCGGAGCCCTGGGTGACCTGCTGGAGCAGCGATTCAAAGTAACCGATATCCTCCTCGGCCTTTTCCAGCTGCTCGGCGATTTTAACGAGCGCGTGCTTCGCCTTGTTGTACTTGGAGTAATACCGCTGGGCGTTTTCTGCGGGAGTGAGCCGCGGATCAAGCGGGATCGTAACGGTCCCGCCGTCTTCATCATAGTAATTCACTGCCTCAATGGAACTGTCGCCTTTCTGGATCTGATACAGATTGGCTGTCACGAGTTCTCCGAAAAGCTGGTGGCGGTCAAGCTTTCCGGCCTGCTCCTGTTCATCCCGGAGCTTGATCATTTTGTTTTTCAGTTTCTGGATCTCATTCGTCAGCCAACGCTCGAGGTCTCCGGCCTGCTGCTTGACCCTGTCCCGTTCCGCCTTTGCATGGAACACTTTGTCAAGCAGGGCGGAGAGGGATGGATAATCCCTCGTTTCGCCGCCAAGATGGTGGAGGGGATTGGCGGAGAAGTAGACTTTTCCGCCCGCTTCGCACAGCGTCGGCCGGGCGCCGCCAGACCGGAAATCTTCTATATAAGAGCGGTACGCCGCGAGCCTGTCTGCCGGTTCCATACCCCCGATGCGGAACAGAAGCTCTTCTGCATGAAGCGGCGAAAATCCGCCTACCCTCCGGAAAATCGCTCCCGCAGTTTCCGCATCACCGAGGACTTCCATGATCTCACGGTCATCTGCTTCGACAGGGTCCAGCTTGTCCTGTGGAGGTGCCGGGACATAGGACTGCCCGGGAAGCACCGTCCGGTAACTGTTCACAGAAGGCGGCAGGTGCTTCAGGCTATCGAGGATCAGGTTCCGTTCCGGATCGGTCAGGATCAGGTTGGAGTGCCGTCCCATTACCTCGGCATGAAGTTCCCGGATGGTGTCATCGCCGATTTCGTCCCGGCCGCGCACGGTAAGGGTGACGATCCGGTCGGCACCCGCCTGGCGGATGCCGGTGATGATGCCGCCCTCGAGATGTTTGCGGAGAAACATGCAGAACGTCGGCGGCTGCGATGGTGTATCCACGGGTTCGTCTGTGAGGTGAAGACGCGAGTAGGACGGGTGGATCGAAATGAGTAGCCGGTGGTTGGTCCTGCCGGCGCGTATCGTGAAAAGCAGCTCCTGCGCATTCGGCTGCTGGATCTTGGAGATCCGGCCGCCGGTGAGCTGCCGCAGTTCCTGTGTCATTGCCATCATGAATAATCCGTCAAAAGCCATATGATTGCCTCTTTCATTGCGTTTGTTTCCATTTTAGCATTCATGCGGAGGGATATGGTATAATTGCGACATCATCCAAAAACGGTTCCGCCCTTTACCGGTGTGCCGGGAGGCGGAAAAACTGACTGCAGAGGGATCAACGTTTATGAAAAAAGGACGCGGCCTGCTCATCGTCCTTTCGGGGCCATCGGGCGTCGGAAAAGGCACGGTGCGCAAGGAGCTGTTTTCACAGCCGGATACGAACTACGAATATTCCATTTCCATGACTACCCGCAGCCCGCGGGAAGGCGAAGTGGACGGAAAAGATTACTTTTTCAAGAAACGCGAAGAATTTGAGCAGCTGATCCGGGAAGGACGGCTGCTTGAGTATGCGGAGTATGTCGGGAACTATTACGGCACTCCGCTGGATTACGTAAATGAGACGCTGGATGCCGGCCGCGATGTGTTCCTCGAAATCGAGGTTGTCGGCGCAGCGAAAGTCCGGGAAAAGATGCCGGACGGCGTGTTCATTTTCCTGGCGCCTCCGAATTTATCAGAGCTGGAACAGCGCCTGATCGGCCGGGGCACGGAGACTGACGAAGTCATCCGCAACCGTATCGGCAAGGCGAAGGAAGAGCTCGAGATGATGCACCTCTATGACTATGTCGTCGAGAACGACGAGGTCGGCAGGGCGTGCGACCGCATCAATGCGATCATCACGGCCGAGCACTGCCGCCGCACCCGTGTGGAAGAACGATACAAACTCATGCTGGAAGGGAATGATCCGCAATGATGCTTTATCCATCCATCGACTCGCTGAAAAAGCAGATCGACTCCAAATACACCCTGGTGAGCCTGGCCGCCAAGCGCGCCCGTGAAATCCAGGCCAAAGACAATCTTCTCCTTGAGAAGTATGACGCCGAAAAGTTCGTCGGAATGGCCCTTGAGGAAGTCGCGGAAGGCGTGCTCGAGAAGCAGGCTTCCGACGCCAACATCCAGTACGAAGACGAAATGTAAGATATGCACAATGAAAACTCCCGGAGAATCTTCTTCCCTGGGAGTTTTCATTCGAAAGGGAGAAAAAAGGATGCTGAAAAACAAACATATCCTTCTTTGTGTCACAGGGGGAATCGCTGTATACAAAGCCGTGGCGCTTGTCAGCAAGCTGTCCCAGGCAGGAGCGGAGGTCAAGGTGATCATGACGGAATCCGCCACGCAATTCGTGGCACCGCTCACCTTCCAGGTCATGTCCCGCAATGATGTGTACACCGATACGTTCGACGAAAAGGACTCATCGGTGATTGCCCATATCGATCTTGCCGACTGGGCTGACCTCATCATCGTCGCGCCGGCGACGGCCAACGTGATCGGCAAGCTGGCGAACGGCATCGCAGATGACATGGTGACGACGACATTGCTGGCAGCCACAGCCGATGTGTGGATTGCACCGGCGATGAATGTCCATATGTATGATCATCCCGCGGTTATTCGCAACATTGACCGCCTCCACAAGGACGGCTATCGGTTTATCGAACCGTCCGAAGGATTCCTCGCCTGCGGATATGTCGGGAAAGGTAGGCTTGAGGAGCCGGAGCGGATCACCGAACTGGTGGAGCGGCATTTCAGCGAAGGGAACCATTCCGAACCGGGAATCCTTGCCGGAAAAAAAGTGGTCGTCACTGCCGGTCCGACCAGGGAACGGATCGACCCGGTGCGCTACCTGTCGAACTTCTCAAGCGGCAAGATGGGCTATGCGATGGCCGAGGCCGCTTCCAGGCTCGGGGCTGAGACTGTTCTTGTCTCGGGACCGGTCGGGCTTGAAGTTCCGGCCGGGATCCGGGCTGTCCAGGTGGAAAGTGCGGCGGATATGCTCGACTCGGTCCTTGCGGAATACGCAACAGCCGATGTTGTGATCAAGGCCGCGGCAGTTGCCGACTACCGTCCCAAAACCGTCCACGGCGGCAAAATGAAAAAACAGGATGGGGACTCGGTCATTGAGCTCGAGCGGACAACGGACATCCTCAAGACGCTCGGCGAACAAAAAGAAGGCCAGTGTCTCATCGGATTCGCGGCCGAGACTGACCGGGTCGCCGAGTACGCCCGGGGCAAGCTGGAGCGAAAAAACCTCGACTACATCATCGCCAACGATGTAACCGCCCCTACCGGTGTGTTCGGGAGCGACACGAATGTCGTGACGCTGTTCGGCCGTGACGGCACCGAAGTGTCGTTTCCGGCTACGGAGAAAAAGGCGCTCGCGCTGAAGCTCCTTCGCCGGATCTTCGGGGGTGAGCGGGATGATCGCTGAAGTCATCACGGATGTCTCTGCCCACCCCGTTGACCGGCCTTTTGATTACGCAGTGCCGGAAGGAATGGCGGAAGTCATCGAACCCGGTGCGCGTGTGAGGGTCCCCTTCGGGAATCGCAAGGTCCTCGGATTCGTCACCGGGCTAAAGGAGGAAACCGACGTACCGCCCGCCCGCCTGAAGCCGGTCGACGAACTGCTCGACCCCGAGCCGGTCCTGACCGGGGAGATGCTTCAGCTTGCAGACTGGATGAAGCGGACGACGCTCTGCTTTGAGATTGATGCACTCCAGGCGATGCTCCCTTCTGCGCTCCGGGCAAAGTACGAAAAAACCGTCCATATACTCGAGCCGGAAAAACTGGACGGGGAAGTAGCGGAAATTGCACGGAACCGGCGGGTCGTGGCAGTCAAGGAATTCGGCGAACGGCTTCTGCCCGTGCTCAAGCGTCTTGCTGCTGATGGGAAGGTCTCGATTGAAACCGCGGTCAGGCAGAGAACGAACATTAAAACAGAGAAGGTTCTTCATATCGGGGAATCCGAACGGCTGATGGAGATCAGGGAATCCCTACCGAAATCGGCGAGCCGGCAGGCGGAACTGATTGATTGGATGGATACACACATCGGCCTGTCCGTGCCGACGAAAGATGTGATGGAGGCCACCGGCACGACACGGGCGACCGTCAAGGCGCTGATTGAGAAAGGGGCTGCCCGGGAGACGGAGGAGGAAGTGTACCGGAAGCCGGAATCGGGCCTCATGCCGGAAAGCGGCGGCATGCCCGGGCCGCTCACTATAGAGCAGGAGACCGCAGTAGGGGAAATCGCTCAGGCGGTCGGTGACAGGCGTGCTGAAACATTCCTACTTCACGGTGTGACGGGAAGCGGAAAAACAGAGGTGTACATGCAGGTCATCCGCCATGTCCTGGACCTCGGCAAGGAAGCGATCGTCCTGGTTCCGGAAATTTCGCTGACCCCGCAGATCACCTCCCGCTTTAAAAGGCGCTTCGGCCCAATGGTCGCCGTCATGCACAGCGGGCTGTCCGCAGGTGAAAAATACGATGAATGGCGGAAGGTGCAGCGCGGGGAAGTGAAGGTCGTCGTCGGTGCGCGTTCCGCCGTTTTCGCGCCGTTCAGGAATCTGGGCGTCATCATCCTGGACGAAGAGCATGAATCCAGCTACAAGCAGGAGGACAGCCCGCGCTACCATGCAAGGGATGTGGCGATCCGCCGCTCGGAGGAGCACGGCTGCCCGGTTATCCTGGGCAGCGCAACGCCGTCGCTTGAATCCTATGCACGGGCAAGTAAAGGCGTCTACTCGCTTTTGACCCTCACCGAGCGGGCGAAAAAACAGCCGCTGCCGGAAGTGCAGGTCGTCGACATGCGCGAGGAACTGAAAAACGGCAACCGCTCGATGTTCTCTGTCCCGCTGGCAGAGGCAATCCGGGACAGGCTGGAAAAAGGCGAGCAGACTGTGCTGTTCCTGAACAGGAGGGGGTACTCTTCATTCGTGCTCTGCCGCGACTGCGGGACGTCCGTCCAGTGCCCGAACTGTGATATTTCGCTGACCTACCACCGGGCGACCGAGCGTCTCCAATGCCATTATTGCGGACATGAGGAGCCGGTCCCGCTCACCTGTCCCGAATGCGGAAGTGAACATATCCGCTTTTTCGGGACGGGCACCCAGAAAGTGCAGGAAGAACTTCACCGGCTGCTGCCGGAAGCGCGCGTGCTGCGGATGGATGTGGACACGACGCGACAGAAAGGCGCCCATGAACGGCTGCTCCGGCAATTCGGCGAAGGCGATGCGGATATCCTCCTGGGAACCCAGATGATCGCAAAAGGGCTCGACTTTCCCAACATCACGCTGGTCGGTGTGCTGTCCGCTGACACAATGCTCCGGCTGGCCGACTTCAGGGCGGCCGAGAAGACGTTCCAGCTCCTTACACAGGTAAGCGGCCGTGCCGGGCGGCATGAAAAGGAAGGGGAGGTCATCGTCCAGACCTACGCTCCGGAACATTATGCGGTGGAGCTGGCCAAGGACCAGGCCTATGAGCCTTTTTATGCGATTGAAATGGGGAACCGCAAGCGGTATTCCTATCCGCCGTTTTATTTTGTGACGCTGATTCAGTTCTCCCACGAGGATCTTCTGAAGGTATCGGAAACCGCCGGAAACGCGGTGCGCTACCTGTCCGGGAAGCTGGGGCCGGACACCGTCATCATCGGCCCGACGGCAGCGGAGGTGGCCCGCGTGAACAATAGATATCGCTATCAATGTCTGATAAAATACAAAAAAGAACCGAAGCTGGCCGGGGTTCTGACGGATCTTGTGAAAATCTACAGAAGCAGCTGGATGAAAGAAGGCATTCTCATGTCGATCGATATGAATCCTTCCTCCATCAGCTGAACCCGGCAACGGAAATGGGGAATCATCAATGGCAATTCTTAAAATAGTGCAACATCCGTCCCCGATACTGACGGAATCCTGCAAGCCGGTCACCGATTTCGGTGACGGGCTGCAGGTGCTTTTGGACGATATGTACGAGACGATGATCGATGCTGACGGCATCGGCATCGCTGCCCCGCAGGTCGGTGAAGCCATCCGCGCGGCCATCGTCGATCTCGGCGAGGGCCAGGATCCGATCTGGCTCATCAACCCCGAAGTGGTTGCAACGGGCGGCAAAGAAACCGAAGTGGAAGGCTGCCTGAGCTTTCCGGGCCTCTACGGCGAAGTGGAGCGGCCCTATCATGTAAAGGTGCACGCCCAGGACCGCGACGGCTCATGGTATGAGCTGGAAGCGGAGGATTACGAGGCAAGGGCGATCCTCCACGAGATCGACCACCTGGACGGCATCCTGTTCGACTCGAAAATCATCCGGGTCGTTCCGGAGGAAGAACTGGAAGCGGCGGAAGAGGAGGAAGAGGAATGACGCGAATCGTATTCATGGGGACTCCGGACTTTTCCGTGCCGATCCTCCGCATGCTTCATGAAGAGGGTTACGACCTCCTGGCTGCTGTTACGCAGCCGGACCGTCCCGTCGGGCGAAAGCGGGTCCTGACGCCTCCGCCGGTCAAGGAGGAGGCGCTCCGGCTCGGACTCCCGGTCATCCAGCCGGGCAAGCTGAGAGGATCAGCGGAGCTGGACGAGATTCTTTCGCTCGAGCCGGACCTGATCGTCACGGCCGCATTCGGCCAGATTCTTCCGAAGGAGCTGTTGGACGCGCCTCCGCTCGGCTGCCTGAATGTCCATGCGTCACTGCTGCCCGAGTACAGGGGCGGCGCGCCGATCCACCAGGCCATTATTGACGGCAGGGAGGAGACGGGCGTCACCATCATGTATATGGCAGAAAAGCTGGATGCAGGCGACATCATTTCCCAGGTGCGCGTGCCGATCGGTGAAAACGACAACACCGGCGAGCTGTTCGAACGGCTTTCGGAAGCCGGTACCCGTCTATTGAAAGAAACGCTTCCGGCCGTCATCGCCGGCAAGAACGACCGTATCACCCAGGACCATGAAAAAGCCACGTTCGCGGGAAACATCAAACGGGAGCAGGAGCGCATCGACTGGGCGAAGCCTGGTAGCGCGGTGCACAATCAGATCCGGGGCCTCAGCCCATGGCCGGTTGCCTACACCGAACTGGACGGGAAGACCGTGAAAATCTGGCGCTCCGAAAAAGCTGCGGGCAAGTCAGGCACATCCCCCGGTGAAATCATTTCGACAGATGACGGCACCATCACGGTGCAGGCCGGCGACGGAACGGCTGTCCGGATTCTTGAACTCCAGCCGTCAGGCAAAAAGCGGATGGAGACCCGGGGATACCTGAACGGGGCCGGATCCCACATCAAACCGGGAGACCGTTTCGAATGAGCCGCAAAAAAGAGAAAAGATGGGACGGGAACGTCAGGGACGCGGCACTCAGCATCCTGCTGTCGGTAGAGCGCGACCAGGCCTACAGCAACCTGCTGCTGAACCGCACGATCGAAACGTATGGCCTTGATGACAAGGACCGGTCCCTTCTTACGGAACTGACATACGGCACGCTGCAGCACCGGATGACACTTGATTATCATCTTGAGCCGCTGGTACGGGGCAAACTTGATGACTGGGTGCGGGAGCTCCTGAGGCTGTCGG
The DNA here is from genome assembly GCF_000348905.1 of Bhargavaea cecembensis DSE10. Classification (GTDB taxonomy): domain Bacteria; phylum Bacillota; class Bacilli; order Bacillales_A; family Planococcaceae; genus Bhargavaea; species Bhargavaea cecembensis. Next base: position 254,160 of record NZ_AOFT01000002.1, on the reverse strand, counting down.
TCTACCAGATCGTCTACCTGTCGAAGATTCCGCCGCACGCCGCGGTGAATGAAGCGGTAGAGATTGCCAAGCGGCGCGGCCATAAAGGAATCGCATCGCTGGTCAACGGAATTCTCCGCTCTTTCTTGAGGAAAGGCCCGAGGGAAATCGGGAGCAACCTGACTTGGGAAGAGCGGACCGCGGTCGAAACGAGCCATCCCGAGTGGATGATCCGCCGCTGGGCGGAACAGTATGGCAAAGAAACGGCGCGAGAAATGGCGCTTGCGAACAACGAACCTCCTATCCAGACAGTGAGGGTGAACCGGACGAAGGCCACACGTGAGGAAGTCTTGGACATGCTCGGGGAAGAAGGCTTCAGGGCCGAACCGAGCCCCGTTGTGCAGGATGCGGTCCGTATCCGCGGAGGCAATGCCGCCAGAAGCCGGGCATTCCGGGAAGGTTTTGTCACCATCCAGGACGAAAGCTCGATGCTTCCCGTCATGGCACTGGACCCGGGGCCGGGCATGTCGGTGCTTGACATGTGCGCGGCGCCCGGCGGCAAAACGACCCACATCGCAGAACGGATGGAAAACACCGGCGAAGTGCGGGCATTCGACCTACATCCGCACAAGGTGAAACTCATCGGCCAGAACGCGGCCCGGCTCGGACTGGATAATATCCGGACAGGTTCCGCTGACAGCCGTGAACTGGCGGGAAGCCTGGAGCCGGCATCTTTCGACCGGATCCTCGTTGATGCACCGTGCAGCGGGCTCGGCGTCATCAGGAGAAAGCCGGATATCAAATATTCCAAGTCGGAAGATGAAATCGGCAGATTGCCGGACATCCAGAAAAGCCTGCTGGAAGAGGCCTATCAACTCCTGAAGCCCGGCGGCCTGCTTGTCTATAGCACCTGTACGGTCGACAGGGAAGAAAACCGCATGACGGCAGAGGCATTCCTGGAGGCCCATCCGGATCTCGAACGCGTGGATCTCCGGAAATCGATGCCAGAAGATCTCCGTTACGAGGACGGCATGCTTCAGGTTTTGCCGCAGGATTTCGGCGGTGACGGATTTTTTGTGGCCGCATTCAGAAAACCGGAATAAGCCGGCGGACCGGACCCGGAAATATGAGGGGAGTCCGCAAAAGGAAACGGGGGAGTCAAAGTGGAAGTTGCAGTCCGGACGCATGTCGGGATGAAAAGGCGCATCAATGAAGACCGGACCGGCCTCTTCACAAGGGAAGGCGGCCGGTTCCTGCTGGCTGTGGTCGCAGACGGAATGGGCGGCCATAATGGCGGTGATACGGCAAGCCGGATGGCCGTCGAGGGTTTCGGTGAAGAATTCGGCAAGGCCGACATCTCCTTCCTCAGTTCGGATAATAGCCGGGCCGACTGGCTTTCAGACGTGACAGAGAGGCTGAACCGCAGCCTTCTCGAACATGCACGTTCCAATGAGGAATGCAGGGGCATGGGGACGACACTCGAAGCGGCAGTGATTGCAGGGAAAGAAGTGACACTGTGCCATATCGGGGACAGCCGGACGTACAGGCTGGGACCGGAAGGCTTCGAACAGGTGACAAAGGATCATTCCCTTGTCAGCCTGCTTGTCGATTCCGGAGAAATCACCGAAGAGGAAGCGCGCATCCACCCGAAACGGAACTTCATCATGAAGGCTTTGGGTACGGATGACACAGTTGAACCGGACATCATTCCTCTCCGGCTGCCGGAAGGGAGCGCGCTCCTGCTCTGTTCCGACGGCCTGAGCAATAAACTTGGGGATACCGAAATTGCGGAGGCAGTGGCCGGGGAAGGTACCGCGACAGAGCGTGCGGATGCCCTTGTCGATCTTGCCAATGAGCGGGGCGGCGAAGACAATATCTCCGTCATCCTGATTGACAATGGCGTTCGGGAGGCTGATGCCGGATGATCGGAAAACGGATCAGCGGACGTTATGAAGTCCTCGGCCTGCTGGGCGGAGGCGGAATGTCCACCGTCTATCTCGCGCAGGATATCATTCTGGACCGCCCGGTCGCAATCAAGGTCCTCAGGCAGGATTTCTCGGATGAAAATGAGCTCAGGAAACGCTTCCAGCGGGAAGCCCTGTCTGCCACTTCGCTCGTCCATCCGAATATCGTCAACATCTATGATGTCGGCGAAGACGGGGACCTGCAGTACCTGGTCATGGAATACGTGGAGGGCCAGACACTTAAGGAATACATCAAGGACCGGGCTCCGCTCGCGCCGGCGGAAGCTGTGGAGATCATGAAACAATTATGTTCGGGCATCACGGCGGCCCATATACATGGCATCATCCACCGGGACATCAAACCGCAGAACATCCTGATGGACCGTGAAGGGCAGGTGAAACTGACCGATTTCGGGATTGCAATGGCGCTGTCCGCCACTGCGCTTACACGCACCAATTCGGTGATGGGGACGGTCCACTATCTGTCACCCGAGCAGGCGCGAGGCGGGATGGCGACAGAGCGGACCGATATCTACTCATTGGGGATCGTCCTGTTCGAGATTCTGACGGGAAAACTGCCGTTCTCGGGTGAATCGGCGGTTTCCATCGCACTGAAGCATCTCCAGGAACAGACTCCTTCGGTCCGTGCACTCAGGCCTGAAATTCCGCAAAGCCTTGAAAATGTCATCCTGAAAGCAACTGCCAAAGATTCGGCAGCCCGCTATCCTTCCGCTGATGCGATGCTCCGGGACCTTCATACCGTCCTGTCGCCCGAACGTTCCGGTGAAGCTCCGTACGAGCCGCCGCCAATCGACGAGGAAGCGACAAGGGCCATCCCGGTCATCAGGGATGAGCCTACGTCAGAAAAGACAATAGGCCCCAAGCCTGTTGTGCCGCCTTCAACGGAGCCGGCAGATGAACCACAGGCACCAAAAAAGAAAAAGCGGAAAAAATGGCCCTTCGTTTTGGGCGGAATCATCCTGCTTGCCCTGATCGCAGGCATCGTCCTTTATATGACCGGTGTAATCGGAACCAGGCAGGCTGAAGTGCCGGATGTTGCCGGCATGACCGTGGAAGAAGCATCTGCGGAGCTAGAGCAGGCCGGTTTCCTTGCCGGGGATATAAATGAAGAACATTCGGCGGACATCGGGGAAGGATCCGTCATCCGGACGAGTCCGCAGGCAGGGCGTGTCCGTGATGAGGGAGAAACCATCGACCTGGTGGTCAGCATGGGACCTGAGAAAGTCGAGCTGACCGATTTTACCGGCCGTGACCATGAGGCCATTTCTGATGTCATAGAAGATTATGGTTTCCGGAATGTGGAAGTCAACGAAGTGTTTTCCGAAGAGGCACCCGGAACAATCATCAGCCAAGAACCCGAAGCGGGTGAAGAAATCGCCCCTTCCCAGACTGACCTGGTGCTCACGGTCAGCAAGGGCGTCGAAATGATCGGAACCGAAGACCTGTCCGGATTTGATGAGCAGCAGCTGAACGACTACGCCAAACGGTCCGGGTTCAATATCCGGATCGTGGCCGAACAGCCATCCGGCAGCATCGAGGCCGGCAAGGTGATCTCCCAGAATCCGGAAGCCGGAACGGAGCTTGAAAAAGGCAGCACCATTGAAGTTGTCCTCTCCAAAGGCCCGGAGTCGAAGCCGGTCAAGACCTACATCCAGTCAATCACCATACCGTACGAACCGGCGGAAGAGGGTGCAGAACAGGCAGTGGAGATCTATATCCGGGACAATACCCGGACGATGGATCAGCCGGCAGAATCATTTGCGATCTCTGCAGATGAGACAAGGCGCATCCGCCTTGAGATCAGCGAGGGACAGACCGGGGCCTACAAAATTGTCCGCGACGGAGACACGATCGATGAAGCAACAATTCCATATGAATAGAAGCTGATGCACGCAGCAGCCGCTGACAATTCGGAAAGGGAAGGTGAAAGTTTGAAACAGGGCCAGATCCGCAAGGCACTGAGCGGGTTCTACTATTTGTATGACGATGGCGAGATGGTGCGCAGCAAAGGGCGAGGGGTCTTCAGGGTGCGCGGTGTCACTCCGCTTGTCGGGGACTTTGTCGACTACGAAAAAGACGGTGAAAATGACGCCGTCATCGTGAACGTCCATGAGCGCAAGAACGAACTTGTCCGGCCTCCGATCGCCAATGTTGACCAGGCGCTCCTCGTCTTCTCGGTCAAAGAGCCGAACTTTTCTCCGAAGCTGCTTGACCGGTTCCTTGCCGTCATCGAATCCTACGGGGTCGAGCCGGTCATCATCCTGACCAAGACCGACCTGCTGGATGAAAACGATGCGGCGCATATCCGGAGGTACATGGATTACTACCGGGGCATCGGCTACACGGTGCTGAAAACCAATATGGGAGACGGGGCGATCTCCGAGGAGCTCGGTCCGATCATCGAGGCCAGGACAACTGTGCTGACCGGCCAATCGGGAGTCGGAAAGTCGACCCTGCTCAACACCCTCATGCCGGAACTCGAACTGAAAACGGATGAAATCTCCGATTCGCTCGGCCGCGGCCGGCATACGACCCGTCACGTTGAACTGATCGAGTTTGCCGGCGGCCTGGTGGCGGATACGCCGGGCTTCAGTTCGCTCGATTTTGACCATATTGAGAAAGAGGAATTGGCCGGCTGCTTCGCCGAATTTGCGGAGCTGTCCGAAAACTGCAAGTTCAGGGGCTGCCTGCATCTGAAGGAGCCGAAATGTGCGGTAAAGGCCGCTGTCGAATCCGGAGAAGCCGAGCAGTTCAGGTATGACCATTACGTACAGTTCCTGCAGGAAATCATAGACCGAAAGCCGAGGTATCCATCATGATCAAAATAGCACCATCCATCCTGTCTGCCGATTTCGCGAAACTCGGTGAGGAAGTCAGGGAAGTGGAACAGGCGGGAGCCGACTACATTCACGTGGATGTGATGGACGGTCACTTTGTGCCGAACATCACCCTGGGACCGAATATCGTCAAGGCAATCCGTCCTGTAACGGACCTGCCGCTTGACGTCCATCTGATGATTTCGGACCCGGACCGCTATATCGCCGACTTTGCCGAGGCGGGGGCGGACATTATCACCGTGCATGCGGAGGCGTGCACCCACCTGCACCGGACCGTCCAGCTGATCCGGTCGCATGGAGTGAAGGCGGGGGTTGTCCTGAACCCCCATACCCCTCATGAGGTCCTCGAGTATGTGATCGATGACCTGGATATGGTGCTGCTGATGACGGTCAACCCAGGGTTCGGCGGCCAGTCGTTTATCCGGGAAGTGGTACCGAAGATTGCCAAGGTGTGCGCGATGATCCGCGAGCGGGGCCTTTCCACCGAGATCGAGGTGGACGGCGGCATCACTGCGGATACGATCGCGGAATGTGCCAAGGCGGGGGCGAATGTGTTTGTGGCCGGGTCTGCGATCTACAACAAGGATGACCGGGCGGCAGCGATAGCTGCGATCCGCGAAGCAGGGGTATCGGCACTCCAATGATCCGTGAAGCTGTGGTCGTGGCAGGAGGACCGGGTGTTGCCGGGATCCGCCCGGATGCGGGAGGGAACGCCGTGTTTATCGGGGCCGACCGCGGTGCGCTCCGCCTTGTGCGCCTCGGCATCCGTCCTGCCCTATCCGTCGGGGATTTTGACTCCGTCACGGAGGAGGAGTTCCTGGAAATCTCATCTTCATCGGACCGGGTGCTCCGCGTCGGGGAGGAGAAGGACGAGACCGACACGGAACTGGCACTTGCCGGTGCGATCCGTCTGGAGCCCGCGACCATCACGCTCACCGGTGTAACGGGCGGACGTCTCGACCATGCGCAATCGGCCATGCATGCCGTTTACCGGCTCCAGGAAAAGCATCCGCAAATCACATTCAGGATCCTCGATCCGAATAATGAACTTTACTTTCTCCGTCCGGGAAGGCATGTGCTGCAGGACGCAGGGCCCTACCGGTATATTTCTTTCTTTTCATTTGGCGGGCCGGTGACCGGAATGACGCTCAGGGGATTCAGGTATGAAGCGGAAAATGCGGAGATCCTGCCGGGGACGACGCTCTTCACGAGCAATGAAACCGGCAGCGGGGAATGTACTATCTCATTCGAGACAGGCATATGTTTGGTTGTAAGAAGCACCGATGCCTGAAAGGAGCGGACGAAATGAGAGTGTACACATTCCAGCTGCCCAAAATGGTGAGCAGCTTTGCGCGCAAGTGCCTGCAGCTTTTCCAGCGTGAGGAGCGGAAGCCTGTCGCAAAAAAGAAAAAGCGGAGAAAAAGCAAAATGCCGAGCTGACTCAGGTCAGCTCGGCATTTCTTTTTGCGATATTTAACAGGTCAGACGCGCTGGACTTTACCGGATTTCAGGGCGCGTGCGGAAACCCATACGCGCTTCGGCTTGCCGTCCACCATGATGCGCACTTTCTGAAGGTTGGCACCCCAAGTGCGGCGGTTTGCGTTCATTGCGTGGGAACGGTTGTTGCCGGCGCTTGCTTTACGGCCTGTAATAACACATTTTTTAGGCATGTTTTTCCCTCCTCTTCGGTGAAGATGAAGACGGGATCCCGTCTGTTCGCCATCTCACATACTAAAATAATTTAGCACAAATCAGCCGGCGATGCAACAGGTTTACGGCGTCCATCAAGAAAAAACACTTTACAGCGTCCATCGATGACAGAAGCCGCTCTGGGTGTGTCTTTTCTATTCCCGGGCAGTAGTGTACAATGACGTTAGCCAAAATGGACTTCACAGGAGGCGTTACCATGTCGATCGGACTGAAAAATGAATTCGGTACTATTGAAATTTCGAATGATGTGATCGCACAGGTGGCCGGCGGCGCAGCGGTCGAGTGCTACGGAATCGTCGGGATGGCATCCCGCCATCAGATCCGGGACGGCCTGACCGACATCCTCCGCAAGGAAAACTTCACCAGAGGTGTGATCGTCCGGTCAATCGGGGAAGATCTCCATATCGACATGTACGTCATCGTCGGCTATGGTGTAAAGATTTCCGAGGTCGCTTATCAGGTCCAATCCAAAGTGAAATATACATTGAGCAAACTATTGGGTATGACGGTCAGCTCCGTCAATATTTTTGTCCAGGGAGTCCGTGTGACGAACCTGTAAAAGGAGGAAGCGAACGTTTATGAAAGAATTAGATGGACATCGATTTGCGGAAATGGTGATGATGGGCTCCCATCACCTTTCCAATAATGCGGACTTCGTCGATTCGCTCAACGTCTTTCCCGTGCCGGACGGCGATACGGGGACGAACATGAATCTGTCCATGACGTCCGGCGCGAAAGAGACGGAACAGGCGGCAAACGACCATATCGGCAGGACTGCGCAGGCCCTTTCAAAGGGTCTGCTCATGGGCGCGCGCGGAAATTCCGGCGTCATCCTGTCCCAGCTTTTCCGCGGTTTCGGCAAGGCGATCGAGGACAAGCCGGCGCTGGATGCAAAGGAGTTTGCCGGCGCATTCCAGGCGGGCGTGGACACTGCCTATAAGGCGGTCATGAAACCGGTCGAGGGCACCATCCTCACCGTGGCAAAAGATGCCGCAAAAAAAGCGGTCGAGGCAGCAGAAACGGAATCGGATATCATCAAGGTGATGGAGGCGCTCACTGACGAGGCGAAGGCTTCACTGAAGAGAACACCCGACCTGTTGCCGGTCCTCAAGGAAGTCGGTGTCGTGGACAGCGGCGGCCAGGGTCTTGTTTTTGTCTATGAAGGATTCCTTTCCGCTCTCAGGGGCGAGGAACTGCCTGAAGCCACGCTGCAGACATCAATGGATGATCTTGTGAGCGCCGAGCACCACAAAAGTGTGCAGGGTTTCATGGATACGTCCGAAATCGAGTTCGGCTACTGCACGGAATTCATGGTGCGTTTCGAAGAAGATAAAACCACGGGCAATCCGTTTGACGAGTCGAAGTTCCGGGAAGATCTCAGCGCTTACGGAGACTCGCTTCTCGTCATTTCGGACGATGACGTCGCCAAGGTACATATCCACTCTGAAGATCCGGGGGAAGTCCTTTCCTACGGCAAAAAATACGGCAGCCTGATCAAGATTAAGATCGAGAACATGCGGGAGCAGCATACGGCCATCCTTGAAAAGGATGAACCGGCCCGCACCCCGCAGGCGCCCGCCACCCATCCGTATGCCATCATCACAGTTTCGATGGGACCGGGTATTGCCGATCTGTTCCGCAGCATCGGTGCCTCGTATGTCATCGCAGGCGGCCAGACGATGAACCCTTCGACGGAAGACATCGTCAAGGCGATCCGGGAAGTCGGCGCCGAGCGTGCCCTGATTCTTCCGAACAACAAGAATATCATCATGGCTGCCGAACAGGCAGCGGAAGTGTCCGGCATTGAGGCTGCAGTCGTTCCGACGAAAAACGTGCCTCAGGGGCTGGCGGCCATCCTCGCCTTTAATCCGGAGGCACCGGTTTCCGACAATGCGGCTTCCATGACAGATGCATTTTCACATGTCCGGACCGGCCAGGTGACGACAGCCGTCCGTGATACAACCATAGACGGCGTAGAAATCCGAAAAGGTTCCTTCATGGGAATGGCCGAAGGCAAGATTGTCAACTCCGACCCTTCCCTAAAGAGTGTCACCGAATCCCTGATCCCGGAGATTGTCGATGAGGAATCGGAAATCGTGACCATTCTTTTCGGTGAAGGTGCGACGCGTCAGGAGGCTGACGAACTTGCCGGATACATCGAGGATCTTTATCCGGATGTTGAAGTGGAAATCCACGAAGGCAAGCAGCCGCTTTATCCATATATCATCTCTGCCGAATAAAAACAGGCGCACCGGGCAGCCGGTGCGCTGTTTTATAGAGCCGGGAGAAAGCGTTTGCAGCGAACGTGTGTTTTGAGAAAAGTCACGAAATCATGTAAAATAGGGAAAACGTCCCTCAAGGAGGACTTCAACTTATGAAATTCAGATCGGTTTTTGATATTATCGGTCCGGTCATGGTCGGGCCTTCATCCTCGCATACAGCGGGAGCCGCGAGGATCGGCCGTGTGGCCAGGACGCTGTTCGGGCGACAGCCGGACTGGGCGGAAATCCGCCTGTACGGATCATTTGCGGAAACTTACAAAGGCCACGGCACCGATGTTGCGATTATCGGCGGGCTTCTTGACTACGATACGGATGACGAACGGATCCGCACGGCTTTCGATGAAGCGGAACAGGTCGGGCTGAAGTTCGAATTTATCACAGAATCCGAAGAGCCGGAACATCCGAATACCGCAAAAATCCGGATCGGTGACGCTGATGGCGAAATGGAACTGACAGGCATTTCGATCGGCGGCGGCAAGATGGAAGTGACGGAACTGAATGGCTTTACGCTCAGGCTGACCGGGCACTACCCTGCGCTGCTGATCGTCCACCACGACCGTCCCGGTGTCATCGCGAGCGTCGCAAATGCGCTCGCGGCAGACGGCATCAATATCGCACACATGGAGTGCGGGCGAAAAGAAAAGGGCGAGATGGCGCTTATGGTCATCGAAGTCGACCAGATCATCACCGACTCCATGATCCGTCTCATCTCTGACCTGGACAATGTGACTCAAGTTTCGATACTTGCAGACTGATAAGGGGGATTCCCATTGGATATTCTATTTTCTACAGTTAAAGAACTGGTCGGGCTCGCGGAGGAATCCGGACGGCCGATTTCCGAAATCATGATCGAGCAGGAAATGCTCATCACCAAGCGTTCCCGCGAAGATGTAATCGCACAGATGGAGCGCAATCTCGAAGTCATGGAGGAAGCGGTCGAAAAGGGGCTGAAAGGCGTCAGTTCGACGTCCGGGCTGACCGGCGGCGATGCTGTCCTGATCCAGAACTATATCAAGAGCGGCAAATCGCTTTCCGGAAATCTTCTTCTAGATGCCGTGAGCAAGGCTGTCGCGACCAATGAAGTCAATGCTGCAATGGGCATGATCTGTGCGACGCCTACGGCAGGCGCAGCGGGCATTGTGCCGGGCACATTGTTTGCCGTGAAGGACAAGCTGAACCCGACACGTGAACAGATGATCAACTTCCTGTTCACATCAGGGGCATTCGGATTTGTCGTGGCGAACAATGCATCCATCTCCGGAGCCGCAGGCGGCTGCCAGGCGGAAACAGGCTCGGCAGCTTCGATGGCTGCCGCGGCAATTGTTGAGATGGCCGGCGGCACGCCGCAGCAAAGTGCAGAAGCGTTTTCCATCGTCATGAAGAACATGCTCGGACTGGTCTGTGACCCGGTGGCTGGACTGGTAGAAGTGCCGTGCGTCAAGCGCAATGCGATGGGTGCAGCCAAGGCGCTGGTCGGGGCGGATATGGCGCTTGCAGGCGTCACAAGTGTGATCCCGACCGACGAAGTGATTGAAGCCATGCACCGGATCGGCCGGTCGATGCCGTCCGCATTGCGCGAAACGGCAAAGGGAGGCCTTGCCGCGACACCGACGGGCAAGCGGCTCGAGGCGGAGATCTTCGGAAAGAAGGCGGAAGAAAGTGTGGTTGACTGAACCGGTCACTACTCTGAAGGGCATCGGAAAAGAAGCTGCCGCATCCCTTGAGAACCTGGGGGTCCGGACGGTAGGGGACCTTGTCATGATGTTCCCTTACCGCCATGAGGACAACCGTCTGAAGGATTTGGCGGAAACCCCCCACGAAGAACGGGTCACCATTGAAGGAAGGGTCGAAAGCGAGCCTTCCGTTTTCTTTTCCGGAAAAAACAGGTCCAGGCTGCAGATCCGCCTTTTGGCGGGACGCCATCTCGTGAAGGCGGTATTCTTCAACCAGCATTATCTCAAGAACCGCCTGACGCCGGGCATGACAATCACCGTCACCGGAAAATGGGACCGCGGACGGCAGACCATCAACGTCAGCTCCTTCAAGGAAGGACCGAAGCAGGCAGGGGAGGATTTTGAGCCGGTCTACAGCCTGAAGGGCGGCATGCACCAGAAGACGATCCGCCGGTACATCCGCTCGGCCCTTGATGCTGTGGCGGGCGACCTGCCGGATCCGATGCCTGCCGACCTCCTGGAAAAATATAAGCTGCCGGGAATCGCGGAAGCGCTAGAGGGCATGCATTTTCCGCGCGATGCGGAACATGTCAAGCATGCCCGCCGCCGCTTTGTCTACGAGGAGTTCCTCGGCTACCAGCTGAAGATGCAGGCGATCAAAAAGGTCAGGAAAGAAACGGGCAAGGGGACGGAACTCCATTATGACCTGGAGAAGCTGAGGGCATTCATCGACTCACTGCCTTTCGAGCTCACCGGCGCGCAGAAGAGGGTCGTCAATGAGCTTTGTGCAGAGCTGAAGGAGCCGGTGCGCATGAACCGGCTTCTTCAGGGTGACGTGGGATCGGGAAAGACCGCCGTGGCAGCGATTGCCCTTTATGCGACAGTCACTGCCGGTGCGCAGGGGGCGCTCATGGCACCGACGGAAATCCTCGCAGAGCAGCATGCCCAGACACTTGCGGACTGGCTGGAACCCTTTGGTGTCCGAATGGCCCTGCTGTCGGGCTCCACAAAGGCGAAAGCTCGCCGGATCATCCTTGAAAAGCTGGCAGAGGGCGAAATCGACCTCGTTATCGGCACTCATGCCCTGATCCAGCCGGATGTCGTATTCAGGAAACTCGGGCTGGTCATCACGGACGAGCAGCACCGGTTCGGAGTGGAGCAGCGCCGGGTCCTGAAGGAAAAGGGGGAGGATCCGGATGTGCTGTTCATGACTGCGACGCCGATTCCCCGGACGCTTGCCATCACGGCATTTGGTGAGATGGATGTCTCCATCCTTGACGAGATGCCGGCTGGCCGCCAGCCGATCGAAACCTACTGGACAAAGCGAGAAGCGCTGACGGCTGTCCTTAAGCGGATGGGGAGGGAGCTCCAGGAGGGTCGACAGGCATACGTCATCTGTCCTCTTATCGAAGAGTCCGACAAGCTGGACGTCCAGAATGCGGTCGATATGTATGAACAGATCCGGCAGTATTTCGGCGGCAGGTTCAACGTCGGGCTCATGCACGGACGCCTCCATCCCGATGATAAGGAAGCGGTCATGCGCGAATTCTCCGAAGGCGGGCTGCACGTGCTCGTCTCGACGACGGTCGTAGAAGTCGGCGTGAACGTTCCGAATGCGTCATTCATGGTCATCTCGGATGCCGAGCGTTTTGGCCTTGCGCAGCTGCACCAGCTTCGCGGCCGCGTGGGCCGCGGGGCGCATAAATCCTACTGCGTGCTTCTGGCAGATCCGAAGACGGAAATCGGCAAGGAGCGGATGCAGTCGATGACCGAGACGAACGACGGCTTCCGGCTTGCCGAAAAGGACCTGGAGCTTCGCGGCCCGGGCGACTTTTTCGGGAAAAAGCAGAGCGGCATGCCGGACTTCAAGGTGGCCGATCCCGTCCATGACTATCGTGCACTCAATACAGCCAGGCTGGACGCGGAACAGCTTATCGCATCCGAGGCATTCTGGAACGGCACAGAATACGAAACACTCCGGACGATGATCGAACAATCAGGAGCCCTGTCCGACGAACGGATCGACTGACCCGAATCCGTTCGCCGGATTTTTGTGTTTTACAAAAGTAGCGGTCGTAAAAAGGCCAAGACACGTGCATTTTACCGAAACGTTAACATACCGGTGTGAGACGTTGACATAGAGCGATGAGATGTTGACATCTACAGACGCCGGCCTCCGTACTTGCGCCTCACGAGAAAGGCGCCTGTGCCCAAAGCTGAAATCCGGAAGATAGATTAGAAACGTGGCAAGTACAAAGTTTCCATGCACGGTTGCAATCTGCCCCGATGGTTTTATATACTCATATTAGTACCAAGTGCTAAATCCGGTGGTGAAAACATGAAACTGCAGAAACGAGAGCGCCAGGCCCGCCTGTCATCGCTGCTGGAGGAGAACCCGCTGCTCACGGACGGCGACCTCGCCGAACATTTCGGGGTCAGCGTCCAGACCATACGCCTCGACCGGATGGAGAAGGGGATTCCTGAACTGCGGGAACGCCTGAAAGATGTGGCCGTCCGGTCGCTTGACGACGTGAAGTCGCTGCCGATCGACGAAGTGATCGGCGACATCATCGATATTGAGCTGGACAAGCGTGCGGTGTCCGTGTTCGACGTCACGAAGGACCACGTCTTCCAGCGCAACGGCATCGCAAGGGGGCATCATCTGTTCGCACAGGCCAACTCCCTTGCCGTGGCGGTCATCGATGATGAGCTTGCGCTTACCGCAAAATCATCGCTGAACTTCATCAAGCCGGTGAGGGCGGGAGAGCGTGTCGTTGCAAAAGCGGCGGTCCGGCCGGATAAACGGCCCCGCCGGTCAATCGTGGAGGTTATCTCGACGGTGGGTGATGAGCCTGTTTTCACCGGAACATTTGAAATGTACCGGACCCACGAGAGCGGAAAAGAGGGACAATCATGATCATAGCAGTAGACGGAATGGGGGGCGACCATGCCCCTGATGCGGCAGTGGAAGGAGTGCGGCAGGCACTGGAGGCGTTCCCTGATATCCGGATCCGGCTATACGGGGATTCCGGCCGGATCGAGCCGATGATCGGGGCGCATGAGCGCCTTGAGATCATCCATTGCACCGAGAAAATCGAAGGGGAGGACGAACCGGTCCGCGCTGTCAGGCGGAAAAAGGATTCATCCATGGTCCGCATGGCACAGGCCGTCCGGGACGGGGAGGCCGATGCGGGCGTCAGCGCCGGGAATACGGGAGCGCTCATGGCCGCGGGGCTTTTCGTTGTCGGCCGTCTTGACGGGGTTGACCGTCCCGCTCTTGCGCCGACCCTCCCGACTCTCGACGGGAATGGGTTTGTCATGCTTGACATGGGGGCGAATGCCGACGCGAAGCCGCAGCATCTTGCGCAGTACGCAATTATGGGAAGCATCTATGCCGAGCAGGTCCGCGGCATCCAAAATCCCCGGGTGGGCCTTCTCAATATCGGCACCGAAGAAAACAAGGGAAACGAACTAACCAAGGAAGCCCACGCCCTCCTGGCCGGCTGTCCGGTCAACTTTATCGGAAATGTGGAAGCGAGAGATCTGCTGGGAGGAGTCGCCGACGTCGTCGTGACCGACGGCTTCACCGGCAATATGGTGCTGAAGACGATCGAGGGCACAGCCCAGGGGCTGATGTCCATGATGAAAGACGCCTTCATGTCCAATGCAAAAGGCAAGATCGCCGGCCTCCTCGTCAAGGACGGGCTCAAGGATCTGAAAAAGAAAATGGACTACACAGAGTACGGCGGTGCCGGCCTGTTCGGCCTGAAAGCACCGCTGATCAAGGCACACGGCTCCTCGAATGCCAACGCCGTCATGAACGCCATCCGCCAGGCAAGGACCATGGCCGGACACGGTGTGACGGAGCGTATCGGAGAGACGATCGGAAGGATGGGGGAACATGAGTAAGATCGCATTTGTCTTCCCTGGCCAGGGTTCGCAGAAAGTCGGCATGGCCTCGGAATTTATCGGAACAGGCGCCGCGTTCAGCAGCTTCGCTGATGAAGCGGACAGCCGCCTCGGCATCGGGCTGGGCGGGCTGATGCAGGAAGGCCCTCAGGAAGAACTGACACTCACCTACCATGCACAGCCTGCCCTGCTGACGGCTGGCGCGGCGATTGATGCCGCACTCAAGGAAGCGGGCATCCGGCCGGATTACGCTGCCGGTCATAGCCTCGGCGAATATACGGCACTTGTTTCGGCGGGCGTTCTGACGTTCGGCGACGCCGCGGAGACGGTCCATCGCAGAGGTTTGTACATGAACGAGGCCGTCCCGGCGGGAGAAGGCTCGATGGCCGCCATCCTCGGCCTCGGTGCCGAAGAGCTGAAGCGCGTGACGGATGTTGTGACCGGAGAAGGGCATCCGGTGCAGCCGGCCAACCTGAACTGCCCGGGACAGATCGTTATTTCCGGCAGCAAGCGCGGTGTCGAACTGGCTTGCGAGGCAGCGAAGGCGGCAGGCGCCAAGCGGGCGATCCCGCTAGACGTGAGCGGGCCATTCCACTCCTCGCTCATGAAGCCTGCGGCACAAAAGCTCCAGGCGCAGCTGGATTCCGTCGGGTTCAGCGAAGCGGAATTCCCGGTGATCGCAAATGTCACCGCAGAACCTGTCCGGGATCCCGAACAGACCAAACAGCTTCTCGTGGAGCAGCTGTATTCTCCGGTGCGCTGGGAAGAATCCGTCAGGAACATGCTGGACCTCGGCGTGACACTCTTTATCGAATGCGGTCCGGGCGGCGTGCTGTCCGGGCTGATCCGGAAAATCGACCGTTCCGCCACCGTGCTCAGGGTCGAAGATACGGAAACATTGAACAAGGCCGTCGAGACGGCGAAAGGATGGTCGTGAATGGGCAAACTTACCGGTAAATCCGCTATTGTGACGGGGGCTTCCCGCGGCATCGGGCGGGCGATTGCCATTGCCCTTGCAAAAGAAGGCGCGAAGGTCGCCGTAAACTATGCAGGCAGCGAAGACAAGGCCGCAGAGACCGTCCGGATGATCGAGGATGCGGGCGGGGAGGCGTTTGCCGTCCGCGCCTCGGTCAGCAGCCAGGAAGACGTCAAGCAGCTTGTCGACGAGACGATGGAGCGCTTCGGCTCCGTCGACATCCTCGTCAACAACGCGGGCATCACGAAGGACAACCTCCTCATGCGCATGAAGGAGGAAGAATGGGATGACGTGCTGTCGACCAACCTGAAAGGGGTCTTCCTCTGCACAAAGGCCGTCGCGCGGCCGATGATGAAAAAACGGTCCGGCACGATCGTCAATCTGGCATCCGTGGTAGGCGTCGCCGGAAATGCCGGCCAGGCCAACTACGTTGCCGCAAAGGCGGGCGTCATCGGACTGACAAAGACGGCCGCCAAGGAACTGGCTGCACGGGGAATCCGTGTCAATGCCGTTGCACCCGGATTCATCACGACGGACATGACGGACAAGCTTCCTGAAGATGTGAAGGAAGCGATGCAGGCACAAATCCCGCTCGGAAACCTCGGGGATCCGGAGCACGTGGCCCGTGCGGTCGTCTTCCTCGCTTCGGAGGATGCTGGGTACATCACCGGCCAGACGCTGCATGTTGACGGCGGAATGGTCATGTAACCCCTTGTCCCGAAACGGGCTGCCTGTCATACTGATTGGGTGGCCGGAAAAACTTCAGGCAACAGCCGGAAGCGAACCGATAAACAGACTCTCCCTTGAGAGGAGGTGAATGGATTGGCAACTGTTCTGGAACGTGTGACAAAGGTGATTGTCGACCGTCTTGGCGTTGATGAGAGCGAAGTGAAGCCCGAAGCATCCTTCCGTGAGGATCTTGGCGCGGACTCCCTTGACGTCGTAGAGCTCGTGATGGAGCTCGAGGACGAATTCGACCTTGAAATCTCCGACGAGGACGCGGAGAAGATCGGGACTGTCGGAGACGCAGTTTCTTATATTGAAGAAAAGACCGCATGATCGGTTTTGAAGAGGCAGGCGAGCAGTCCGGATACGGACGGGCGCCAGCCTCTTTTGCCATTTTGCGTTACCCTGCCGAAAGGGGTAAACTTAGCATATATCCACAACGGAAAGGCAGATCTGATGACTATGAACAAAAAAGAGCGCCACATCAAAAAAGGTTCCTACCCGGAATCTGTCCATAAGCGATTTGCCGATTTCGAGGAGAACATCGGCTTCACGTTCAGTGACCCGACCCTCCTGTACCGTGCATTCACGCACTCCTCGTATGTGAACGAGCACCGGAGAAGGATCCATGACGACAACGAGCGCCTTGAATTTCTGGGCGATGCCGTCCTGGAACTGGCCGTCTCCCGTTTTCTTTTTGAAACTTATCCATCCATGAGCGAAGGCGAACTGACCAAGCTCCGCGCTGCAATTGTCTGCGAACCGTCCCTCGTCCAGTTTGCGGACGAGCTGGATTTCGGCCGCTACGTGCTCCTCGGCAAAGGCGAAGAGCAGACCGGAGGACGCACACGGCCGTCTCTTCTGGCCGACGTGTTTGAAGCATTTGTCGGTGCGCTTTATCTGGACAACGGATTCGACAAGGTGGTCGGATTCCTTGAACAGATCGTCTTCCCGAAAGTGAAGGTCGGTGCTTTTTCCCATGTGATGGATTACAAGAGCCAGCTCCAGGAAATGGTGCAGCAGTCGTCCAGCGGCCAGCTTAACTACCGGATTGTGGACGAAAAGGGACCCGCGCATGATCGCGTGTTCGTTTCGGCCGTCACGATCGGCGGCGACGAATTGGGCCGCGGCGAGGGCAAGTCGAAGAAAGAGGCGGAGCAGCTGGCGGCCCGCCACGCCATCAGCGAACTGCGCAAGACTGAAGGGCAGGCGGAATAATTTGTATCTGAAGCGACTCGAAATCATCGGGTTCAAGTCGTTCGGCGAACGGATCGGCCTGGACTTTGTGCCGGGGGTGACCGCGGTCGTGGGCCCGAACGGAAGCGGAAAAAGCAACATCACCGACGCCATCCGCTGGGTCCTCGGCGAACAGTCGGCAAAAACCCTCCGCGGGGGCAAGATGGAAGATGTCATCTTCTCCGGAAGTGATTCGAGGAAGGCGCTGAATTTCGCAGAGGTTACCCTGGTTCTCGACAACTCGGACGGCCGCGTGCCGCTCGACTTTAGTGAGGTCAGCATCACGCGGCGGGTGTTCCGCTCGGGAGACAGTGAATACCAGATTAACCGGCAGGACTGCCGCCTCCGGGACATCGTTGATCTGTTTATGGATTCGGGGCTCGGCAAGGAAGCGTTCTCCGTCATTTCACAGGGGCGTGTCGACGAAATCCTGAACAGCAAGCCGGAAGACCGCCGTGCGATCTTCGAGGAGGCGGCGGGCGTGCTCAAGTATAAGCAGCGCCGCCGCAAGGCCGAACATAAGCTGTTCGAAACGGAAGACAACCTGAACCGGGTGCTTGACATCCTTCACGAGCTGGACGGACGCCTTGAACCGCTCAGGATCCAGGCGTCCGCCGCAAAGGATTATCTTGCAATGTCCGGTGAGCTGAATGAAATCGGCACTGCATTGCTGTCCCATGACATCCGGGAAAATGAAAAGCAGCTGCAGGAAGTCCGCAAACGCCTTGAGGAGGCGTCCGGGCTTGAGCGGGCTGCCGCGGAAGAGGCCGGACTCCATGAAGCGGAACTCGGCCGTCTCCGTGAAGAAGCAGAGAAACTGTCAGCAAGGCTGGATGGCCTGCACACCGCGCTTGCGGAAGCGGGGGCGAACGTCGAGAAGTGGGAAGGCCGCAAACAGGTGCTTGCAGAGCGGAAGACCCATGCCGAGCGGCAGCTGGAAAGGCTGCGCGAAGACCTTGCCGAAACCGAAGAAGCGGCTGCAAGGCTCAGACAGCGGAAGGAACAGGCCGGGCAGGAAGCGGACAGCCGGAAAAAGACCCTCCGGGAAACACGTTCCGAAATCCGCCGGCTTCAGGAAGTCATGGACCGCCCGCTGGATGAGACGGCCCGAAAGATCGACGAACTGAAATCAGCCTATATCGAACTGCTGAACGAAGAAGCTGCCGTGAAAAATGAACTCAAGCATCTTGCACAGCAGCTTGAATACCAGTCCGAATCGGCCGAACGGAACCGTACGCGTGCAGGCGAGGCCCGTGCGGAATGGGAGGAAGCCTCCGCAGCCCTGTCCGTGGCAGAAGAGGAGCTCGCCGTCCTAAAGGAGCGGCTTTTGTCCGTACGGTCCGATGAAACGGAACTGGCTTCGTCAAGGGAACGCACCGCTGCCGAGCTGAACGGGAAACAGGAGCAGCTGTACAAGGCCTACAGCCTGCTTGAGAAGCTGAAGGGCCGGCGGGAAGCCCTTCTTTCGATGGAAGCGGAATTCGCCGGATTCCATACCGGTGTCCGTGAAGTGCTCCGGGCGGCCGAAAGCAACCGCCTGGACGGCATCGAAGGGGCGGTCGCCTCACTCGTCGCCGTGAAAAAAGAGTTCTCCGGTGCAGCGGAAACGGCCCTCGGTGCCGCAGCGCAGAATATCGTCACTGTCACGGAGGCCGATGCCCGCCAGGCGATCGGCTATCTGAAAAACAGCCGGAAGGGCCGGGCCACATTCCTGCCGCTGTCCGTGATGAAGCCGCGCCGGGTCGATGCTTCCTCCCTATCCCGTGCATCTTCCCACGGCGACTTTATCGGTACAGGGGACACGGTCGTGACCGCGGAAGAAAAGTACATGCCAATCGTGCAGAACCTGCTTGGCAACGTCCTCATCTCCCGCACCCTGAAAGGGGCCAATGAAATTGCCGGGCTGACCGGACACCGCTACCGTGTCGTGACGCTGGACGGTGATGTCGTCAATGCCGGCGGTTCGATGACCGGCGGCGGAACAGACCGGGGCAATCCGATCTTCATGAGAAAAGCGGAGCTGGAACAGGTGACCGCCGATGCCGGGCGGCTCGAAAAGTCGATCGGCAATGCCGAAACGGCCATTGCCTCGCTGAAACAGCAACTGGCGGAAGAATCCCGGAACCACGAACGGGTGAGGGAAGAACGCGAAGCACTGACGGAGAAAGAAGTCGCACTCGTCGGCAGGGTCGCGGAACTGAAGGCGGCTGAGCGGCGCCTGGCAGACCGTCTTTCCCTGTTTGGTGACGAGGAATCCGGTACGACGGTCCTTGCATCAGGGATCCGCAGCCGCATCCGTGAAGCAGAATCACGGCAGGCAGCCCTCAAGGAAGAACTCAGCCGGTCATCAAACGAAATCGAGGAGATGACGGGCCTTTATGAAGAGGGGCGCACTGAGCGCGACCGGATGAACAACCGGCTCGGCGAACTGAGGCAGGAAGCAGCCGTGGTTGCCGAACAGCTTGCACAATCTGAAGCTGCCGGAGCGGCAGTCGAGGAGGAGCTTGCCGGGCGCCTTGCCAGGGCGGAGCGTCTTCGGGAAGAGATGCAGTGGACGGCCGGAGGGGATGCCGGTTCAAGCCCCGAGGAAGCCGAGAACGAACTTCGTGATTGGAGACAGAAAAAGACTTCCCTTGAAAAAGACCTGTCTGAAGCGCTTAAGCGGCGGGAGGCGCTCCAGCAGTCCATCGCGTCCGCGGAAGCGAGATTCCGGCGCACGTCCGAAAAGAGGGCTGCGCATTCAGCCTCCGTACGGGAGGCCGAGCTCCGTGCGGGCCGGATCACCTATGAGCTTGAAGCATTGCAAAATTCGCTCGAGGAAGATTACGGGATCGATGAACTTCCGGAAGAAGGAATCAGATTCCCGGAAAACCTCAGCGCGGACGAAGCCCGAAAGAAAGTGCGGCTCCTGAAGCAGTCGATCGAAGAGCTGGGCCCGGTCAACACTGCTTCGATCGGGGAATTCGAGAGCGTCTCGGAGCGCCATGCGTTCCTCACGGATCAGCGCAATGATCTGCTCGAAGCCAAAGAGACGCTTGAGAGCGCGATAGACGAGATGGATACAGAAGTGACGGAGCGGTTCAGCAGCACATTCCACGCAGTCAGCAGGCAGTTCGGCATCGTCTTCAAGGAACTGTTCGGAGGCGGCAGGACGGAGCTTGTCCTCACCGATCCGGACGACATGCTCCGGACCGGCATCGATATCGTCGCATGCCCGCCGGGCAAGAAACTGCAGAACCTGAGCCTGCTTTCCGGCGGGGAGCGGGCATTGACCGCAATCGCGCTGCTGTTCGCCATCCTGAAAGTGCGGCCCGTGCCGTTTTGCGTACTGGACGAAGTCGAGGCGGCGCTGGACGAGGCCAATGTGCTCCGCTACAGCGATTACCTGAAGAAATTCAGCAGCGAGACACAGTTCATCGTGATTACCCACCGGAAGGGGACGATGGAAGGTGCCGATGTGCTTTACGGCATCACTATGCAGGAGTCAGGAATTTCGAAACCGGTCTCCGTCAGGCTGACGGAAGGCAGCGAAGTGGAATACGAGGAGCCGGTCCCTTCTGTCGGGACTGGCCCGAAAGGAGCGGGATCATGAGCTTTTTCAAGAAGCTGAGAGAGAAAATGACCGGAAAGCCGGATGAAACGACGGAAAAATACAAGGACGGTCTGGAAAAGACGAGAACGTCGTTCACCTCTAAAGTGAATGACCTCATTGCCCGTTACCGGAAAGTGGATGAAGACTTTTTCGAGGAGCTGGAAGATCTCCTGCTTCAGGCGGATGTCGGATTCGAGACAGTCATGCAGCTGATGGACGATCTCCGGTTTGAGGTGCAGCGAAGGAACGTCAAAGATACGGAAGGCCTCCAGACCGCCATCTCCGAGAAACTGGTCGATATCTACCGCAAAGGCGAGGAGGGCGAAGGCGGCCTCAACATGCAGGAGGAGGGCCCTACGGTCATCCTCCTCGTAGGTGTCAACGGCGTCGGCAAGACGACGACAATCGGCAAACTTGCCCACCGCTTTATCCGGGAAGGCAAGACGGTCATGCTTGCAGCGGGGGATACATTCCGTGCCGGAGCGATCGATCAGCTTCAGGTATGGGGTGACCGCGTGGGAGCCGAAGTGATCCGGCAGGCGGAAAATTCTGACCCTGCAGCCGTCATGTATGATGCGGTGAGGGCTGCGAAAAACCGGAAAGTGGACGTCCTGATCTGTGATACCGCAGGACGGCTCCAGAACAAGGTCAACCTGATGAACGAGCTCGAAAAGGTGCACAGGGTGATCGGCCGGGAGCTTCCGGGCGCGCCGCATGAGACCTTGCTTGCGCTTGATGCGACGACCGGGCAGAACGCCCTCATCCAGGCAGAGACATTCAAAGAGGCGACGGATGTGACAGGCATCGTCCTGACAAAGCTGGACGGCACCGCGAAAGGCGGCATCGTGCTCGCCATCCGGAATAAGCTTGGCATCCCGGTCAAGTTTGTCGGTCTCGGGGAAGGCATGGAAGACCTTCAGCCGTTTGACGCCGAACGGTATGTATACGGCCTGTTCGCAGAAGGGCTCGAGCAGGAAGCCGAGACTCTCGGCGAGTCTCCAGAGGAAGATTGAAAGACAAGGGGATTTACTTGACAGGACGATCCGCCCTGTATAGAATGCTCATGACGGAGACGGGAAGGAGGGGCTTTCATGCTGCTTGAAAAAACGACCCGGATGAACTTCCTGTTTGACTTCTATCAGGCACTGCTGACCGAGAAGCAACGGAGCTATATGGACCTGTATTATCTGAACGACCTGTCCCTGGGGGAGATTGCGGAACAATATGATGTCTCCCGCCAGGCGGTCTATGACAATATCCGCCGTACGGAAGCGATGCTTGAAGAGTACGAGCAGAAGCTCCAGCTTTTCAGCAAGTTCCGCCAGCGGCGAGAAGCGGTCGACGCGCTTGCGGCCGATGTGGAAAAGGGCGGGACAGACGCCGGCGAAATCATCCGGCGGCTGAATGAACTGAAAGAATTCGACTGATTAGGAGGCGGGCAATCGATGGCATTTGAAGGATTGGGCGAGCGCCTGCAGCAAACGCTACAGAAAATCAAGGGCAAGGGGAAAGTGACCGAGGCCGACGTCAAAGAAATGATGCGCGAGGTCCGCTTCGCGCTGATCGAGGCCGACGTCAACCTGAAGGTCGTCAAGGAATTCGTCAAGAAAGTAAGTGAACGGGCTGTCGGCTCGGACGTCATGGAAAGCCTGACGCCGGGACAGCAGGTCGTCAAGATCGTCCGCGATGAGCTGGCTGACCTGATGGGCGGCGAAGCCGAAACCATCACCTTTGCGAAAAAGCCGCCGACCGTCATCATGATGGTCGGTCTGCAGGGCGCCGGGAAAACCACGACAACCGGCAAGCTCGCAAACCTTATCCGCAAGAAATACAACCGGAAACCGCTGCTGGCCGCTGCCGACGTCTACCGGCCGGCAGCGATCCAGCAGCTGGAGACGATCGGCAAGCAGCTCGGCATGCCGGTTTTCCAGCTCGGGACCGAGGCGAACCCGGTCGATATCGCCAAACAGGCCATCGCCAAGGCGAAGGAAGACCACCACGATGTCGTCTTCATCGACACGGCGGGCCGTCTCCAGATCGATGAGGACCTTATGCAGGAACTCCGGGATATTCATGAGGCAGTGAATCCGGATGAGGTCTACCTCGTCGTCGATGCGATGACCGGCCAGGTTGCCGCAAACGTGGCGGAAACATTCGACCAGCAGGTCGGCGTGACCGGCGTTGTCCTGACGAAGCTCGACGGCGACACCCGCGGCGGTGCCGCGCTCTCGATCCGCTCCGTCACCGGCAAGCCGATCAAGTTTGCCGGGATGGGCGAGAAGCTCGACGCGCTCGAATCCTTCCATCCGGAGCGCATGGCTTCCCGGATCCTCGGCATGGGCGACGTCATGTCGCTGATCGAAAAGGCCCAGTCCAATGTTGACGAGCAGAAAGCGAAGGAACTGGAGCAGAAGTTCCGGGACCAGTCGTTTACGTTCGACGACTTCCTTGAGCAGCTGGAGCAGGTGAAGCAGATGGGGCCTCTTGACGAGATCCTCAAAATGCTTCCGGGCGCCGGCAAGATCAAGGGCATCGACAACGTGAAGGTGGATGAAAAACAGATGGGCCGGGTGGAGGCCGTCATCAAATCGATGACGACCGAGGAAAAATCCAAGCCGGAAATCATCAACTCCAGCCGAAAAAAGCGCATCGCGCGCGGCTCCGGCACGTCCATCCAGGAAGTCAACCGCCTGCTCAAGCAATTCGACGAGATGAAAAAGATGATGAAACAAATGTCGAACATGCAGCAGGGCAAAGGCAAACGCAAAATGAAAATGCCGGGACTCGACTCGCTGTTCAAATAAATGTTGTAGAGACAATAACGGTCTTTATTGCTTGTGTGATTTTTGGGCAGATTGGAGCGGAGAGCCCGAGACACCTGCGGGAAAAGCCGGGCATAAGCCAGTACGAAGGCTGGCGTCTGCGCCCACAAGCGAAGCGTTGGGCAGCAGGCTAGCAAGACGCAGTCGCGGGGCTCGGCGGCGGCCCGCGGACTAGCGGGCGCCGTCACGAAGAACGGCGTCTGTGGCCAAAAGCGACAGCGTTGGCCGACAAGGGCTCGTAGCGGAAATCTGCTGGAAATCATGGTGTTAAGAAAAAACACTTTACAAACCAAAAATGACTTGGTAATATACTATCTTGTGTGAAACTATTCGGAGGTGCTAACCATGGCAGTTAAAATTCGACTTAAGCGTATGGGCGCAAAAAAGACGCCTTTCTATCGTATCGTAGTAGCAGATTCCCGTTCCCCTCGTGACGGCCGCCAGATCGAAACGATCGGCACATACAACCCGCTCACGACGCCGGCTGAGCTCAAGATCGACGAAGAGCTTGCACTCAAATGGCTCCAGAACGGCGCGAAGCCTTCTGATACAGTACGCAACCTGCTCGCTACGCAGGGCATCATGGAGAAATTCCATAACGCCAAGACCGCAAAATAATTTGACGGAGGCGACATGATGAAAAAGCTGATTGAAACGATCGTCAAACCGCTCGTTGATCATCCGGATGATGTCCGGATCGGCGTGGAAGAACGGCAGGGCAGACTCGTCTGCTCGCTGTCCGTCCACCCGGAAGACATGGGGAAAGTGATCGGCAAACAGGGCCGGGTGGCATCCGCGATCCGGACTGTCGTAAATTCAGCTGAAGGCGCAGGCCGGAAACGGGTGCGCGTCGACATCATGGATTAAGGAAGGGACGATTCAGGTTCCTTCCTTTTTCATACCCCGGAAAACCGATGAAGGAGGACGACGGATGAACTGGTATAACGTCGGAAAAATCGTCAACACGCACGGCATCCGCGGTGAAGTTCGCGTGATGTCGCGTACGGACTTCCCTGAGGAGCGCTATGCGAAAGGGGCCCGTCTCGCACTCTTCATGCCGGGCGCCAAAGAGCCGGTCATGCTGACTGTGGCCTCCCACCGGGTCCATAAGAACTTCGATCTCCTCACTTTCGAGGGCCACCCAAACATCAATGACGTGGAAAAATATCGCGACGGCATCCTTAAAGTGTCCGAAGCAGACCTCGGGGAACTGGAAGAAGGCGAATTCTACCACCATGAGATCATCGGCTGCACCGTTGTCGACCAGGATGGCCGGGAGATCGGCAAGGTGACCGAGGTTCTGGAAACAGGCGCAAATGATGTCTGGGCGGTCAAGCCGCCGGAAGGCAAGATGCACTACATTCCGTATATCGAGCATGTCGTCCTGGAAGTCGATCCCGAAAACGGGCGGATCGTCATCGATCCGATCGAAGGGCTGCTGTCCTGATGAATATTTCGGTCCTGTCCATCTTCCCGGAAATGTTCGGCGGCGTATTCAATGCATCCATCCTGAAACGGGCGCAGGAAAGCGGCGCCGTGAGCCTTACGGTACGCGATTTCCGTGAATTCGCCACGGACAAGCATCATAAGGTCGACGACTATCCCTACGGCGGAGGGGCCGGCATGGTCCTGAAGCCGGAGCCGCTTTTCCGCGCCGTGGAAAACCTAACGGAAGGCCATTCCCCAAGAATCATCCTCATGTGCCCGCAGGGAGAACGGTTCACCCAGAAAAAGGCCGAGGAGCTGGCGCAGGAAGACGACCTCATCTTCCTGTGCGGCCACTATGAGGGCTATGATGAACGCATCCGCGAACACCTTATCACCGACGAGATCTCCATCGGTGACTTTGTCCTCACCGGAGGGGAACTGGCGGCGATGACGGTCATCGACAGTGTTGTCCGGCTGCTGCCAGGCGTCCTCGGAAATGAGGAGTCCCCTGCGCTTGATTCGTTCTCTACGGGGTTCCTGGAGCATCCCCACTACACCCGTCCCGCGGACTTCAGGGGGATGAAAGTGCCCGATGTCCTCTTGTCCGGAAACCATGCCGAAATCGAGCGCTGGCGCGAGGAGCAGTCGCTCCGGCGCACATTGGAGCGCAGGCCCGACCTCCTCGGGGAAGCCGAACTTACCGGCCGGCAGAAGGAAGTGCTCCGAAAGCTCGGCTGGCAGGAAGAAGATTAAGTCCCGGACTTGCCTGGAGGCCGCACCTGTGGTATGATAAGTCCCGTGCTTCTGCGTGAAGCACTCGATTACGGTGTTCCGCTGCAAAGGCAATTTGTGCATGAGCATCTGTAGTAAGGAGAGGAAAACATGCAAAACATTATTGCAGAAATCACGAAGGAACAACTTCGTACAGACCTTCCGGCATTCCGCCCGGGCGATACAGTACGTGTACACGTAAAAGTCGTCGAGGGTACGCGTGAGCGGATCCAGGTTTACGAAGGGGTTGTCATCAAGCGTCGCGGCGGCGGCATCAGCGAGACATTCACAGTCCGCAAAATTTCCTACGGTGTAGGAGTTGAGCGTACATTCCCTGTGCACACGCCGAAAATCGCGAACCTTGAAGTGACTCGCCGCGGTAAAGTACGCCGTGCGAAGCTGTACTACCTCCGCAACCTTCGCGGAAAAGCTGCCCGCATCAAAGAAATCCGATAATCGACATCCGAAAGGGGCCGGCCTGCCGGCTCCTTTTCTTTTTGCCTCAGTCTTTCATACACTCTATAATGGAATCAGATTGAACAGGGAGGCCAACGGGATGACAGAAGAGAAAAAGAAAAATGAACTGTGGGAATGGACGAAAGTCCTTCTTATCGCGTTCGGGCTGGCTGCCATCATCCGGTATTTCCTCTTTACGCCGATTGTCGTAGACGGGGAGTCCATGATGCCGACGCTCGAGGATGGAGACAAGATGATCGTCAACAAAATCGGCTATACAATCGGAGAGCCGGAGCGTTTTGATATCGTTGTCTTCCATGCACCGGAACAGAAAGATTACATCAAGCGGGTCATCGGGCTTCCGGGGGATCATATCGAGTACCGGGACGATCAGCTGTTCATCAACGGCGAAGCTTATGATGAACCGTACCTGGATGAGTATAAGGAAGCGGTCACCGACGGAACACTGACCGAGGACTTTACGCTTGAAGACAAAATTCAGCGGGAGACCGTACCGGAGGGCCATGTCTTCGTCATGGGAGATAACCGGCGGTTCAGCAAGGATTCCCGCCATATCGGTGTCATCCCGTTCGATGAAATCATCGGCAGCACGAGCCTGATCTTCTGGCCGATGGAAGATATCGGGTTCGTCAAGTGACGGAGGTGTAAGACATGACAATCCAATGGTTCCCGGGACATATGGCGAAGGCCAGGCGGGAAGTCACCGAACAGCTGAAAATGGTCGACATCGTTTTCGAGCTGGTCGATGCCAGGCTCCCGCAGTCTTCCAGAAACCCGATGATCGATGACATCATCAGCCGGAAACCCCGGCTTGTCATCCTGAACAAGAAAGACATGGCCGACGAGGCCGAGACCGCCCGCTGGCTGGAGAGGTTCAGGCAAAGCGGCACAGAAGCCGTGGCGGTCAACTCGCTTGACGGAAGAGGCCTTCAGCAGGTGACAAAGGCGGCCCAGCAAATCCTCAAGGAGAAATGGGACCGCATGAAGGCGAAGGGCATCCGCCCGAGGGCCATACGCGCGATGATCGTCGGCATCCCGAATGTCGGGAAGTCGACCCTCATCAACCGTCTCGCCAAAAAGAATATCGCAAGGACGGGGAATACCCCCGGCGTCACCAAGGCCCAGCAATGGATCAAGGTCGGCAAGGAGCTGGAGCTTCTCGATACGCCGGGCATTCTCTGGCCGAAATTCGAGGACCCGGAGGCCGGCTATAAACTGGCGCTTACCGGGGCGATCAAGGATGCCATCACCGATCAGCAGGAGCTGGCGGTCTATGCGCTCAAATTCCTTGAGGGCCACTATCCGGACCGCCTGGAGGAACGCTATGGCTTCCGCTCGCTGGACGGCGACATACCGGGGGCCTATGAGCGGATCGGCGAACTCCGCAAGGTCTACGAAAAAGGCGGCACCATCGACTATGACAGTGTGTCAGAACTGATTGTCCGGGACGTCCGGGACCAGCAGTTCGGCAAACTGACATTTGACTTTTCGGAAGATCAGTGAACAGGCACGCCGCCGCAGCGGGGCGTGCCTCTTTTCATGCCCGGTTCCGGATGGTTCCGGGAACATACATAAGACGGGAAAGGCCTGATTCATAGTGGCGAAAATGACAATCAGTGAAGTGAGGGCATGGCTGGAGACAGCGGAAGAGGGGGATCCGTACTTCCTCGAGCTTAGGAACGACAGCCGGGCAGGCGTCCGGAAGCTGCTTGCTTCCTATGCCCGCAGAATGGAAAAAAAGCGGCTCGAACTAGAGCGGCATCTTGAAAAGGAACGGTTCGACGCAGGATTCCGGCGGAGCACGGATTCACCGGTGGCCGGCGTGGATGAGGCGGGGAGGGGGCCGCTTGCCGGCCCTGTGGTGACGGCTGCCGTCATCCTGCCGCCGTCCTGCCCGGAATTGGCGGGACTGGACGACTCGAAGGCAATGTCCCGTGAGGCGCGGGAACGCCTGGCAGAGGTAATCCGGAAGCATGCGGTCGCCTGGTCGGTCCATGTCCAGCCGGCGGCGGAAATCGACCGGCTGAACATCTACCGGGCCACGCGCGAGTCGATGGAACGGGCGGTGGCCGGCCTTTCCGTAAGGCCGGATGCGGTCATCGCCGATGCCATGGCGCTCCAAGCGGATGTCCCTTGCCATCCGGTCGTAAAGGCGGATGCGCAAAGCCTGTGTGTGGCGGCAGCATCGGTTCTGGCCAAGACGGAGCGGGATGCCTATATGGACAGGCTTCATGAACAATACCCTGCATACGGCTTTTGCCGCCATGCGGGATATAGCACTGCCGCACATCTGGAGGCGCTAAAAGCGCATGGCCCCTGCCCGGAACACCGGAAGACATTCGCGCCGGTGGCCGGATTTCTTGTCGGAACCAGCGGAAAGCCGGTTCAGGAAAAGACAATTATGGACAACCTGTGACGGGTTGATTACAATGGGGGATGGCAAGAAACTATTCAAGCAGTTCGATTGGAGGATGTAAGATGAATATCCATGAGTACCAAGGGAAGCAGATTCTTCGCGAGTATGGCGTCGCGGTACCGAACGGAATCGTTGCGTTTTCCCCTGAAGAGGCCGTCAAGGCGGCCAAGGAACTCGACACCGGCGTTTATGTCGTGAAAGCGCAGATCCACGCAGGCGGCCGAGGCAAGGCCGGCGGCGTCAAGATTGCGAAAACGGTCGACGAAGTACGCGAATACGCGAAAGAACTTCTCGGCAAAGTCCTGGTGACACACCAGACAGGCCCTGAAGGAAAAGAAGTCAAGCGCCTTTACATTGAAGAAGGTTCCGACATCCTCAAAGAATACTACATCAGCCTCGTCGTAGACCGTGCGACTGACCGCGTTGTCCTCATGGGCTCCGAAGAAGGCGGCATGGACATCGAAGAAGTGGCGGAAGAAACACCGGAGAAAATCTTCAAGGAAGTCGTCGACCCGGTTGTCGGCCTGACAGGATTCCAGGCGCGCCGCATGGCGTTCAACATGAACATCCCTGCGAAGCTCGTCAACAAGGCAGCGAAGCTGTTCCTCGGAATCTACGAGGCATTCATCAGCAAGGACGCATCCATCCTTGAAATCAACCCGCTGGTCGTAACCGGTGATGATCAGGTCGTGGCACTGGATGCGAAGTTCAACTTCGATGCGAACGCGCTCTACCGTCATGCGGATATCGTTGAGCTCCGTGACTTTGACGAAGAAGATCCGAAAGAGATCGAAGCGTCCAAGTTCGACCTCAGCTACGTTTCCCTCGACGGCAACATCGGCTGCATGGTAAACGGTGCGGGCCTTGCGATGTCCACGATGGACACGATCAACTTCTACGGCGGCAAGCCTGCCAACTTCCTGGACGTTGGGGGCGGCGCGACTGCGGAAAAAGTAACCGAAGCGTTCAAGATCATCCTTTCCGACTCGAACGTCAAAGGGATCTTTGTCAATATCTTCGGCGGCATCATGAAGTGCGACATCATCGCGGAAGGCGTCATCCAGGCAACGAAGCAGCTTGGCCTTGAAGTGCCGCTCGTCGTCCGGCTCGAAGGAACGAACGTTGACGCAGGCAAGAAGCTTCTGAACGAATCCGGTCTGAACATCACTTCGGCTGACTCCATGGCCGACGGTGCACAAAAAATTGTCGAACTCGTAGGCTAAGAAAGGCGGGAAAACGATGGGCATTTATGTCAATAAGGATACAAAAGTACTTGTACAGGGAATCACGGGCTCCACTGCCCTTTTCCATACGAAACAAATGATCGAATACGGCACGAAGATTGTTGCAGGTGTAACGCCGGGCAAAGGCGGCACGGAAGTTGAAGGCGTTCCGGTCTTCAACACGGTCGAAGAGGCTGTCAAGGCGACGGGTGCGAATGTTTCCGTCATTTACGTTCCGGCTCCATTTGCAGCGGATGCAATCCTCGAAGCTACAGACGCGGAACTGGATATGGCAATCTGCATCACGGAACACATTCCGGTGCTGGATATGGTCAAAGTCGTCCGCTACATGGAAGGCAAAAAGACCCGTCTCGTCGGCCCTAACTGCCCGGGCGTTATCACGGCGGACGAATGCAAGATCGGCATCATGCCGGGCTATATCCACAAAAAGGGCCATGTCGGCGTCGTA
This sequence comes from Bhargavaea cecembensis DSE10, assembly GCF_000348905.1. GTDB lineage: Bacteria > Bacillota > Bacilli > Bacillales_A > Planococcaceae > Bhargavaea > Bhargavaea cecembensis. The sequence goes on along the minus strand of NZ_AOFT01000002.1, from coordinate 223,649 downwards.
TCCCGTTCCGGGACACTGACGTACGAAGCGGTTCATCAGCTGTCCGAAGCGGGTGTCGGCCAGACAACTGCTGTCGGCATCGGCGGCGACCCGGTGAACGGCACGAACTTCATCGATGTCCTCAAGGAATTCAATGAAGACCCTGAAACGCTCGCTGTCGTCATGATCGGCGAAATCGGCGGAACAGCCGAGGAAGAAGCGGCAGAGTGGGTCAAGGCCAACATGAAAAAGCCGGTCACAGGATTTATCGGCGGCCAGACTGCACCTCCAGGAAAACGGATGGGCCACGCAGGCGCCATCATTTCCGGCGGCAAGGGAACTGCAGCCGAAAAAATCAAAGCGATGGAAGCGGCAGGCATCAAGGTTGCCGAGACACCATCCGTCATCGGTGAGACGATGATCAGCGTCCTGAAGGAAAAAGGTCTGTACGAACAGTGCAAAACCCACTAAAATGAAAGTGCGGCACATCGGTGCCGCACTTTTACTATTTCCGGAAATATCCGGGACAGGAGGTAGTGATCATCGATCGGTTCGAAGACCGTCTGCTGGCACTGCATTACGTTTTTCCGGCTCCGCTGAACCGGTTTGGCCGGCTTCTTGCGGCAGACCCCCTGCTGGAGGCGCTCCCGGACATGGGAACCGCCGAGCTGGCGTTTCTGCTGGATCTGGACACGGACAGGGCGGCGCTCCTAAAGAGGAAGCTCAGCCGCAGCGCGGACCCCCCATACACGGAAGTGTATGCCGCAAGCTCCATCACCCCCATCCTGTATACCCACGAACTTTACCCCCATTCACTCACCCAGCTGATCGACCCGCCCGCTGTCCTGTATGCCGCGGGCGACACATCCCTGCTTGCGACGCGGAACAAAGCGGCCATCATCGGATCGAGGAAGGCGACCGCCTATTCACGGCTTGCCATGGAGAAGATTATCCCGCCGCTCGTCGCGCGGGGCTATGCCATTGTAAGCGGCCTTGCGATGGGTGCCGACGCGATGGCGCATGAGGCGGCCATCCGCCACGGCGGAAAAACGATCGGTGTTCTCGGGACCGGGCTTTCGCACAGATACCCAAAGCAGAACAGCGGCCTTTATGAGGTGATGCAGGACGGGCATCTGCTCATCACCGAATATCCGCCTTACGCCGGCCCGAAAAAGTGGCAGTTCCCGATGCGCAACCGGATCATCAGCGGTCTTTCCGGCATCGTCATCGTCACAGAAGCGGCCCGCCCGAGCGGAACGATGAGCACAATCGACCATGCGCTGGAGCACGGCAAGGATGTCCACGCCGTTCCGGGGCCGATCGATTCGCCTCTTTCCGCCGGGCCCAACCGGCTCATTCTGGAAGGCGCTGCTCCCGCTCTTGACGGCTATACCATTCTCGGCGGGCTGCCCCGGGAGCCGGTCTGAATGTACCGGCGGCTTCCTCTCGGGGAAAATGCGCGGAGCCGAAAATGGTTGCAATTATATAGAAGATAGTTTACATTTTCCATCAGGACTTTCTTTAGGTAACGTTCACCTCGAATGGAGGCACATCAATGGCACCAGATTATTTGGTCATCGTCGAGTCGCCTGCGAAGGCAAAGACGATTGAGAAATATTTAGGGAAGAAATACAAAGTAAAAGCTTCGGTCGGCCATGTGCGGGACCTCCCGCGAAGCCAGACCGGAATCGATGTCGAAAACAATTATGAACCGAAGTACATCACCATCCGCGGCAAAGGACCGGTTCTCCAGGAACTGAAAAGCGCGGCCAAGAAAGCAAAGAAAATCTTTCTCGCATCCGACCCCGACCGAGAAGGGGAAGCGATCGCCTGGCACCTTGCACACTCCCTCGGCATCGACGAGGATTCCGAATGCCGCGTCGTGTTCAACGAAATTACGAAGGATGCCGTCAAGGAAGCGTTCAAGCATCCCCGCGCGATCAACCGTGATCGTGTGGACGCCCAGCAGGCTCGCCGCATCCTGGACCGGCTGGTCGGCTATAACATCAGCCCGATCCTCTGGAAGAAAGTGAAGAAGGGGCTTTCTGCGGGACGGGTGCAGTCCGTTGCCCTCCGCCTGATCATCGACCGGGAAAACGAGATCCGGAACTTCAAGCCGGAAGAGTACTGGTCGATCACCGGGCTGTTCGGCAAGGGGAAAAAAGAATTCACGGCAGCCTTCCACGGCGACGGGAAAAAGAAAATCAAGCTGCCGGACCGGCAGGCAGTCGATGCAATTCTCGCCAAGCTCGACGGCAGCGACTTTGAAGTCGCCGAGCTGGAGAAAAAAGAACGGAAGCGCAACCCGGCGCCCCCGTTCACGACGTCCTCCCTCCAGCAGGAAGCTGCGCGCAAGCTGAACTTCCGGGCCCGCAAAACGATGATGCTCGCCCAGCAACTTTATGAAGGGATCAATGTCGGCAAAGAAGGAAGCGTCGGTCTCATCACCTACATGCGGACCGACTCGACCCGAATTTCCGATACCGCGAAAAAAGAAGCAGGCGACTTCATCCTTTCCGAATACGGCCAGGAATACATGGCTCCGGGGGAGCGGGCATCTAAACAGAAAAATGCCCAGGATGCGCACGAAGCGATCCGCCCGACATCCGTCCTAAGGACACCGGCTTCTCTGAAGGCCGTGCTATCGAATGACCAGATGAAGCTTTACCGGCTCATCTGGGAGCGGTTCATTGCGAGCCGGATGGCGCCGGCCGTACTGGATACCGTGACGGCAGACCTTCGCCAGGGGGATGTCGTGTTCCGGGCGACAGGCTCCCAGGTCAAGTTCCAGGGCTTCATGAAAGTTTATGTGGAAGGTGAGGATGACAAGGAAGATGTGAAGCAGAAAATGCTTCCTCCTCTTGAGAAGGGCGATATCGTCAAGAGTCTCAAGATCGATCCGAAGCAGCACTTCACCCAGCCGCCTCCGCGCTACTCGGAAGCGCGCCTTGTCAAGACGATGGAAGAGCTCGGCATCGGCAGGCCTTCAACTTACGCGCCGACACTTGATACGATCCAGAAACGCGGCTATGTGTCCCTCGACGCCAAGCGCTTCATCCCGACGGAACTCGGCGAAATCGTCCACTCCCTCGTCAGCGAGTTTTTCCCTGAAATCATCGATGTCGAGTTTACGGCGGAGATGGAGAAGGACCTCGACAGCATCGAGGACGGGAAAAACGAGTGGGTCAATGTCATCGACTCCTTCTACAAGGATTTCGAAAAGCGGCTGAAAGTCGCCGAGAAGGAAATGGAAAAGGTGGTCATCAAAGATGAGCCGGCCGGCGAGGACTGCGAAAAGTGCGGATCCCCGATGGTCATCAAAATGGGACGCTACGGCAAGTTCATGGCCTGCTCAAACTTCCCCGACTGCCGGAATACCAAGCCGATCCTGAAGAAAATCGGCGTGACCTGCCCGAAATGCAAAAAGGGAGAGGTCGTGGAGCGCAAGAGCAAGACAAAACGCATCTTCTACAGCTGCGACCAGTATCCGGAATGCGACTTCATCTCATGGGACAAGCCGGTTTCCCGTCCTTGTCCGAAATGCAGCGCCATGCTGGTCGAGAAAAAGCTGAAAAAGGGCAAGCAGATCCAATGCTCGGAATGCGATTATAAAGAACAACCGCAACAGTAAAAGGAGACACGATTCAACATGACACCAGTCGTCAACGTAATCGGCGCAGGCCTTGCGGGCAGCGAGGCTGCCTGGCAGATCGCCAGCCGCGGCGTCAGGGTCCGCCTGCACGAAATGCGCCCTGTCCGGCAGACGCCGGCTCACCATACCGGCCAGTTTGCGGAGCTTGTCTGCACGAACTCCCTCCGCGCCAACAATCTCACGAATGCCGTGGGCGTCCTCAAGGAGGAGATGCGGATCCTTGACTCCGTCATCATGCAGTCCGCGGATTCCAGTGCGGTGCCTGCAGGAGGTGCCCTTGCAGTCGACCGCCATGACTTTGCGGGGCGCGTCACGGAAACGGTCAAAAACCACCCGCTCGTCGAAGTGGTGAATGGCGAAGTGACGGAAATTCCGGAGGGCATCACGGTCATCGCGACCGGGCCGCTCACTTCTTCCTCCCTTGCTGAACAGATCAGCAGCCTGACCGGCGAATACGACCTGTACTTCTACGATGCGGCGGCGCCGATCATCGAGAAGGACTCCATCGACATGGACAAGGTCTATCTGAAATCCCGCTATGACAAAGGGGAGGCCGCCTATCTGAACTGCCCGATGACCGAAGAGGAGTACAACCGCTTCTACGAGGCGCTGATCTCCGCCGAAACGGTCGCACTCAGAGACTTTGAGGAAGAAAAGTATTTTGAAGGCTGCATGCCGGTGGAGGAAATGGCACGGCGCGGCCGTGATACCCTCCGGTTCGGCCCGATGAAACCGGTCGGCCTCGAGGATCCGAAAACCGGCAAGACCCCTTATGCAGTCGTACAGCTCCGCCAGGACAACGCGGCGGCGACCCTCTACAACATCGTCGGTTTCCAGAACCACATGAAGTGGGGTCCGCAGAAAGAAGTCATCCGGCTGATCCCGGGACTGGAGAATGCGGAGATTGTGCGCTTCGGCGTCATCCACCGGAACATGTTCATCAACTCGCCGAGGGTGCTTGAGCGCACCTATCAGCTGAAGGCCCGAAAAGACCTGTTCTTTGCAGGGCAGATGACCGGCGTCGAAGGCTATGTGGAATCCGCAGGCAGCGGCCTCATTGCAGGCGTTAATGCCGCACGCCTCGCGCTGGGCGAGGAGCCTGTCGTCTTCCCTGCGGAAACGGCACTCGGCAGCATGGCACGCTATATCAGCGAGGCAGACCCGGGCAACTTCCAGCCGATGAACGTGAACTTCGGGCTTTTCCCTTCTCTCGGTGAAAAAGTCAGGAAAAAAGCGGAGCGCGCGGAAAAACAGGCCGGGCGCGCGCTGGATACAATTCGAAATTTCAAGAATACAATTGCACATTGATTGAACAAAAGCCTCTGAATGCCTTATACTTTAGAGGCTTTTGTATATTTCCGGAGGTGACGGGATGAATGCCAGGCTGAAACAGGCGGCAGAGGAGTTCCAGTCCTACATCCGCCTGGAGCGAAACTTTTCTCCGCTGACCGTGGAAGGATACCGGAAAGACCTTGAAGAGTTTTTCTCTTTCCTGGAATCCGAGGGGATCGGCGAGGGAGAGGATATCCGATATCCGGAGGCGCGTCTTTATGTGACCCGTCTTTACGAGCGGGAGCTCGAACGGGCGACAATCTCCAGGAAAATCTCTTCCCTGCGATCGTTCTTTAAATTCGCCAACACCCGCTTCGGCATCGATGACCAGGCATTCCGATCACTGTATCATCCGAAAAAAGAAGAAAAGCTGCCCCAGTTCTTCTATGAAGAAGAAATGGAGCAGCTTTTCGAAGCGAATGCGGGCAGCTCCCCGAAACAGATCCGGGACACCGCACTGCTTGAGCTGCTTTATGCAACCGGCATGCGGGTGTCCGAACTGACGGGACTTGCCGTACAGGATGCCGACCTTGAGCTCGATATTGTCCGGGTCATGGGAAAGGGCCGCCGCGAGCGCTACATCCCGTTCGGCCATTTTGCCGCCGATGCGCTTGGCAGGTATTTGGACAGTGCTCGCCCGGCCATCATGAAGGGGAACAAACATGACCGGCTTTTCGTCAATATGAGGGGGACTCCGCTGACCGACCGCGGAGTCCGGCACATCCTGGAAGAGATGGTCAAAAAGGCCTCACTCCATATTTCGATCCATCCGCACATGCTCCGCCATACGTTCGCTACGCACCTGCTCAATAATGGTGCGGATATGCGTTCGGTCCAGGAGCTTCTCGGCCATGCCAGCCTGTCATCGACACAGGTCTATACACATGTGACGAAAGAACATCTGAGAAAGACGTACATGAACGCACATCCTAGAGCTTAAGGGGGAGAGGCAATGGACATTCATGCAACCACGATATTCGCAGTCAGGCACAACGGGAAGGCCGCAATGGCCGGTGACGGACAGGTGACACTCGGAAACCAGGTCGTCATGAAACATACCGCAAAGAAAGTCAGACGTCTGTTCGGCGGGAAAGTCGTCGCGGGCTTTGCAGGTTCTGTCGCGGATGCCTTCACGCTGTTCGAACTGTTCGAGGGAAAGCTTGCCGAGTATGACGGGAACCTCACACGCGCGGCTGTTGAACTCGCCAAGGAATGGCGGGGGGACAAAATGCTCCAGAAGCTGGAGGCCATGCTGATCGTCATGGACAAAGACACGATGCTGCTTGTATCCGGATCCGGAGAAGTGATTGAGCCGGATGACGGCATCCTCGCAATCGGATCAGGAGGCAACTATGCGCTGGCTGCCGGCCGTGCCCTTAAGATGCACGCGGGCGAAAGCATGGATGCCGAGCAGATCGCTCGGGCAGCCCTGGAGACCGCTGCCGATATCTGCGTGTTCACGAACCACCAAATCATCCTGGAGGTGATCGGGGAATGAAGATGGAGCAGATGACACCCCGCATGCTGACAGAGCAGCTTGACCGTTACATCGTGGGCCAGAATGAAGCAAAACGGGCCGTCGCGGTGGCGATGCGGAACCGTTACCGGCGCAGCCGGCTGCCGGAAGAAGAGCGCAACGAGATTATTCCGAAAAACATCCTCATGATCGGGCCGACCGGTGTCGGCAAAACAGAAATCGCGCGCAGGATCGCCAAGCTGGCCGGCGCCCCTTTTCTTAAAGTGGAGGCGACAAAGTTCACGGAAGTCGGATATGTCGGCCGGGATGTTGAGTCGATGGTCCGTGACCTCGTCGAGGCATCATTCCGCCTCGTCCGCAGCGAGCGGATGGAAGAAGTGGCGGACCGCGCCGGGGAACTGGCCGAAGAACGTCTGGTGAAGCTGCTTGTCCCTTCCATGAAAAAAGAGAAAACCGGGCAAAACCCGTGGGAAATGCTTCTCGGCCAGATGCAGGACCGTTCCGAGGAAGAGGAAGAGGATGCCTCGGTCCGCATGAAGCGTTCCGAAATCCGGGCAGAGCTGAAGGCCGGCCGCCTGGAAGACAGGAAAGTCATGGTCGAAGTGACCGAGAATATGCCGTCATTGTTTGACAGCATGCAGGGTTCGGGTATGGAGCAGATGGGCATGAATATGCAAGACGCACTTTCTAACCTGATGCCGAAAAAGAAGAAAAAGCGGGAGATGCGCGTGAAGGATGCCCGCCGGGTGCTAGCCATGGAGGAAGCCGAAAAACTCGTCGACCGTGAAGAAATATCGCAAGTGGCGATTGAACGGGCGGAGCAGCAGGGAATCATCTTCATTGACGAGATCGACAAAATCGCGTCAAAGCAGGGGAATGGCACCTCTGCAGACGTCTCCCGTGAAGGCGTTCAGCGGGACATTCTGCCGATTGTGGAAGGGACGACGGTAACCACGAAATATGGTCCCGTCCGGACAGATTTCATGCTCTTCATCGCGGCGGGGGCCTTCCACGTTTCCAAGCCGTCTGACATCATACCTGAACTGCAGGGCCGCTTCCCGATCCGGGTGGAACTGGATAAACTGACGAAGGATGACTTTGTCCGTATCCTCAAAGAACCGGACAACTCCCTGATCCATCAATACCGGCTGCTGCTTTCGACGGAAGGGGTCGAAATTGACTTTACCGACGAAGCGATCGGCCGCATTGCGGAAATCGCCGCGGAGGTCAATGCGGAAACGGAGAACATCGGGGCCCGCAGGCTGCACACGGTTCTGGAGAAATTGCTTGAGGACCTGAGCTTCGAAGCGTCCGACATCTCGCCCGCGTCCATACGCATCACACCGGAATATGTCGACGAAAAGCTTCAAAAGATTGCAACGAACAAAGATTTGTCACAATTTATTCTGTAGGCACACCTTATCGTTTCCAAAAACGATTACAAACCTTTAGAATATTCTTGAATCCATATATCCAGTAGGAGGAATTGTGTTATGTCACTATTGCAAAATACCCGGGAGATCAACTCCATGCTTCAGGCGTCTGCCGGGAAGCCGGTTAATTTTAAGGAAATGTCCGAGACGCTGTCCAAGGTGATCGGGGCCAACGTCTTCATCGTCAGCCGGAAGGGCAAGCTGCTCGGCACGGCTGTTCACCAGGAAATCCAGAACGAACGGATCCAGAACATGCTGGAGGAGCGCCGTTTCCCTGAGGAATACACGAAAAACCTCTTCAATGTAACGGAAACCTCCCCGAACCTCGACATCAATGACGAGCACACCGTGTTCCCGGTCGAGAACAAGGACCTCTTTGAAGAAGGGCTCACGACCATCGTTCCGATCATCGGAGGCGGCGAACGCCTCGGCACTCTGATCCTCGGCCGTGTGAAAGATGAGTTCACCGACGATGATCTGGTGCTTGCCGAATATGGTGCGACAGTTGTCGGCATGGAGATCCTCCGCGAAAAGGCGGAAGAGATCGAAACCGAGGCCCGCTCGAAAGCGGTCGTCCAGATGGCCATCAATTCCCTTTCCTACAGTGAACTCGAAGCGATCGAGCATATCTTCGACGAGCTCGACGGCACTGAAGGCCTCCTCGTTGCATCGAAGATCGCGGACCGCGTCGGCATCACACGTTCGGTAATCGTCAACGCACTCCGCAAACTGGAGAGCGCGGGCGTCATCGAGTCCCGTTCCCTTGGCATGAAGGGTACGTACATCAAAGTCCTGAACGACAAATTCCTCGTCCAGCTCAACGAACTCAAATCCAAATAATCCTGCCTGGCATTTTGCATTGGCGGACCTCAAGAGCCGGGAGCATGACTTCCGGTTCTTTTTTACGGGAACCTGCCAAACCGGATGCATGGCCAATTAATATGTAGAAAAACCCTTAACCGGGGACGGGAGAATCGGGATTTGCATGCAAAGAGTTTTGTATTGCAAAACGGGTAAACACGTGGTATAGTGACCAATGGTGCGATTACACACGTATCCTGACGGAAGGGCCGGTGCCGAATAGGCTGCCCGCCGGTTGATGGATGCGGAGGACCAAAAAACCAATCGGAGGTAACAAAAATGGCAGTAATCACAATGAAACAGCTTCTTGAAGCAGGTGTCCACTTCGGTCACCAAACACGCCGCTGGAACCCGAAGATGAAGAAATACATTTTCGTGGAGCGTAACGGCATCTACATCATCGACCTTCAAAAGACGGTCAAGAAACTCGAGGAAGCATACGACTTCATGCGCCAGACTGGTGCCGAAGGCGGCAAAGTGCTCTTCGTCGGAACGAAAAAACAGGCTCAGGACGCGATCCGTGAAGAAGCGGAACGTGCAGGCCAATACTACATCAACCAACGCTGGCTCGGCGGCCTTCTGACGAACTTCGGTACGATCCAGAAGCGCGTTGACCGCATGAAAGCAATCGAGCGCATGGAAGAAGAAGGCACTTTCGAAGTCCTTCCTAAGAAAGAAGTTATCCAGCTCAAGAAAGAACACGAACGCCTCGTCAAGTTCCTCGGCGGCATCCGTGACATGAACGGTCTTCCGGATGTCATGTATGTTGTCGACCCGCGCAAAGAGCGCATTGCCGTTGCGGAAGCACAAAAACTGAACATCCCGATCGTCGGCATCGTCGACACAAACTGCGATCCGGACGAAATCGACTACGTCATTCCGGCAAACGATGACGCGATCCGCGCGGTGCGCCTCCTGACAAGCAAGATGGCGGATGCTCTCGTCGAATCGAAACAAGGCGAAGAAGAAACGGAAGTCGAAGCTCAAGGCGAAGAAGTCGCAGCAGAGTAAGACCGTATGTTCAGGCGATAAGCGGCTCCCCAGTCCTTATCGCCTTTTCTAAACAATTTGAATCGACCGGGAGGAATGACAAATGGCAGCAGTAACAGCACAAATGGTAAAAGAACTTCGCGAAAAAACAGGCGCAGGCATGATGGACTGCAAAAAGGCTCTCACGCAAACTGACGGCGACATGGACGCGGCAGTAGACTTCCTTCGCGAGAAAGGCCTCGCGAGCGCAGCGAAGAAAGCGGACCGCATCGCGGCCGAAGGTACGGTTTCCGTTGAAACAGAAGGCAACAAAGCAGTCATCTTCGAAATCAACGCTGAAACAGACTTCGTTGCCAAAAACGACGCTTTCAAGCAGCTGGTTTCCGAAATCGGTACGCATCTTCTTAAAACAGAGCCTGCATCCCTTGAAGAAGCACTTGCTTCCGAAATGGAAAGCGGCCTGTCGGTACAGGACCACATCTCCAACGCCGTAGCGAAGATCGGTGAGAAAATCACGCTCCGCCGTTTCGAAATCATCGAGAAGACAGACAACGACACATTCGGCGCTTACCTCCACATGGGCGGCCGCATCGGCGTTCTCCTTCTCCTCGAAGGCACAACAAACGAAGAAGCGGCTAAAGACGTAGCGATGCACATCGCTGCGATCAATCCGAAATACGTTTCCCGCGACGAAGTTCCTGAAGAAGAAGTCGAGCGCGAGCGCAAAGTCCTCACGGAACAGGCACTCAACGAAGGCAAGCCGGAAAACATCGTTGCGAAGATGGTTGAAGGCCGCCTCGGCAAGTTCTTCGAAGACGTTGTCGTCCTCGACCAGCCGTTCGTCAAGGACTCCGACCAGAAAGTCCGTGACTTCGTCAAGTCGGCCGGCGGCGAGCTGAAGTCGTTCGTCCGCTATGCAGTGGGCGAAGGCATCGAAAAGCGCGAAGACAACTTTGCCGATGAAGTCATGAACCAGGTCAAAGGCAACTGATCCAATACCAAATTTGGGAGGGGAACACGAACCAGGTGTTCCCTCTTTTTCGATAAAAAACAGAGATGATGGAGGAGACCTCATGAGCGTACCGAAATATAAAAGAGTCGTCCTGAAGTTAAGCGGGGAGGCACTGGCCGGAGAGCAGGGCTTCGGGCTCTCGCCGGCAATCATCAAATCTGTCGCCGAACAGGTGAAGGATGTTGTCGACCTTGGCGTGGAAGTCGCCGTAGTCGTCGGCGGCGGAAACATCTGGCGCGGCAAAGTCGGAAGCGAAATGGGTATGGACCGGGCTACAGCCGACTACATGGGGATGCTCGCCACAGTCATGAATTCTCTTGCGATGCAGGATGCCCTGGAAAAGCTGGGCATCGAGACAAGGGTGGCCACGTCCATCGAAATGCGGCAAGTTGCTGAACCGTACATAAGGAGACGCGCCATCCGCCATCTCGAAAAAAAGCGGGTCGTCATTTTCGCTGCCGGCACGGGCAACCCATACTTCTCGACGGACACGACAGCCGCTCTCCGCGCAGCGGAAATCGAGGCGGATGTCATCCTGATGGCAAAGAACAATGTGGATGGCGTCTATAGCGATGATCCGAAGACCAATGCTGACGCGGTGAAGTATGAGACCCTCACTTACCTGGACGTCATCAAGGAAGGTCTTCAGGTGATGGATTCGACGGCTTCCTCGCTCTGCATGGACAACGACATACCGCTCATTGTATTCTCGATCATGGAACAGGGGAACATCAAAAAAGCCGTCCTCGGTGAAGAAATCGGAACGATTGTCAGGAGGAATGCATAATGGTGAACAAACTGATTGAAGAAACAAAGGATCGCATGGCCAAGTCTTTACAGTCGCTCCGGCGCGAGCTGGCTTCCATCCGTGCGGGCCGCGCGAACGCATCGCTGCTCGACCGGATCTCGGTCGACTATTACGGTGCGCCGACCCCGGTAAACCAATTGGCCGGAATTTCTATTCCGGAAGCGCGCCTTCTCGTCATCCAGCCGTACGACAAATCGGTGATCGGCGACATTGAAAAGGCAATCCTGAAATCTGACCTCGGGCTGACGCCGGCAAACGACGGCAATGTGATCCGTCTTGCGGTGCCGGCACTGACGGAAGAACGCCGGAAAGAACTCGTCAAGCTCGTCAAGAAGGAAGCGGAAGAGGGCAAAATCTCCATCCGCAACATCCGCCGGGATGCCAATGACTCCCTTAAGAAACTGGAGAAAAACGGCGAAATCACGGAGGACGACCAGCGCGGCTACAGTGATGACATCCAGAAGATGACGGACGATCATATCCGCCAGATCGATGACGTCGCGAAGGAAAAAGAAGAAGAAATCATGGAAGTATAACGAAAGAACCAAAACCCCACAAGGGCGTCCTAAACTAAAAGGACGCCTTTTTTACTTGTGGAAAAACTGCTATGATAGTAAAAGCATGGATTCCGAATTGTTGTTGAGTGGAGGAAATCTGATTATGTTGGATAAATTGATCCGCAAAAAAGGCGGCGGAGCCAAGGTGGAACCGGATGATGCCATCATTCCGCGGCACGTCGCCATCATCATGGACGGAAACGGCCGTTGGGCAAAAAAGAGGTCGCTTCCGAGAATTGCGGGACACCATGAAGGAATGAAGACTGTCCGCAAGATCACCAGGGAAGCGGATCGTCTGGGCATAAAAGTGCTCACTCTCTATGCCTTCTCCACGGAGAACTGGAAACGCCCGAAGCCTGAAGTGGAATTTTTGATGAGGCTGCCGGAAGAGTTTCTCGGGACCTACCTGCCGGAGCTTGTGGAACGCAATGTCCGTGTAAGGATGATCGGCGATCATGAGCATCTTCCTCCGCATACCCGGCGTGCCATTACTCGGGCAATGGAAGCGACGGCGGACAACGATGGCCTGATCCTGAATTTCGCAATGAACTATGGCAGCCGCGCTGAAATTACCGAAGCTGTCCGTTCAATTGCACAGGCGGTGGCTGAAAACCGGATGAGCGCGGATGACATCGATGAATCGATGATCACCGGAGCGCTGATGACCGCGGAACTGCCCGAGCCCGACCTGCTGATCCGCACGAGCGGGGAAGTCCGGCTCAGCAACTTCATGCTGTGGCAACTCGCCTATACAGAGTTCTGGTTTACTGATACGCTTTGGCCGGATTTCGACGAAAGCCGGCTGCAGGAGGCGATCGCTGTATACCAGGCAAGGAACCGCCGGTACGGCGGAGTTGACAAGGAGGACACGGATTGAAGACCCGAATCATCACGGGCGTGGTGGCTGCCCTTCTCTTCATCCCGCTCGTCATCATCGGGGGGCTGCCGTTCACGCTGGCGGTCTTCCTGCTTGCGGCGGTCGGGATGTACGAACTGCTCCGGATGAAGAAGATTTCCATCTTCTCCATTCCCGGATTGCTTGCCGTGCTTGCCCTGTTCAGCTTTTTGCTGAAACCGGAATGGGCGGCGGTAATTACAGAGTATACCGGTTATACGAAAATTGAAGTGGTCTATATGACCGTACTTCTGCTCCTGGTGTATACCGTTGTCGTGAAAAACCGGTTCACATTCGAGCATGCGGCTTTTACGGTGCTCGCCATGCTTTATCTGGGAATCGGCTTCTACTACCTGATCGTCACGCGTGACGCGGGGATCGAATACATCATCTATGCGCTCATCGTCGTCTGGCTGACAGACACGGGTGCTTATTTCACTGGCCGAAGCTTCGGCAAGCGCAAACTCTGGCCAGAAATCTCCCCGAACAAGACCGTGGAGGGATTTGTCGGCGGCATTGCGGCTGCGGTAATTGCAGCATGCCTGTTCCAGCTGTTCATGCCGGTGACCGACTCCTATCTGTTCCTCATCGTTGTGACAATCGTCGCTTCGGTGACCGGGCAGATCGGCGACCTCGTGGAATCGGCGCTTAAACGGCACTACGGCGTGAAGGATTCGGGGAACATCCTGCCCGGACACGGCGGGATCCTCGACCGGTTCGACAGCCTGCTTTTTGTGCTGCCGGTACTGAACCTCCTTCACTTTGTCGGATGAACGGAAAGGAAGTAGCATATCATGGTTAAGAAAATCAGTTTATTGGGCGCCACCGGTTCCATCGGGACACAGACTGTCGACATCGTCCTGGCGGATCCGGGGCGCTTTGAAATCACAGCCCTTGCAGCCGGAAGAAACCTGCCAAAGCTGCGGGAGATTTTGGCCCGGATAAAACCGCAGTTTGTAGCGGTTTCAGATGAAGCGGATGCCGAAAAACTGAGGGCGGAATTTCCCGGAATCCGGTTTGGTTCGGGCAGGGAAGGCCTTCTCGAGGCATCTGCCGGTACCGAAGCGGACATCGTTGTCGGGGCGGTGATCGGCAGCGTCGGTCTCGAGCCGACGCTTGAAGCGATCCGGAGCGGCCGGGACATTGCCATTGCGAACAAGGAAACACTGGTTGCTGCCGGTTCAATTGTCACTTCGGAAGCGGAAAAGCATGGCGTGCGGCTACTGCCGGTTGACAGCGAGCACTCGGCCCTGTTCCAGGCACTGAACGGCGAGGATCCGAAACGGGTGGACCGCCTGATTCTGACAGCATCGGGCGGCAGCTTCCGGGACAAGTCCCGTGACGAGCTGGAAGGCGTGACCGTCGCGGAAGCGCTGGCCCACCCGAACTGGTCGATGGGAAGCAAGCTGACGATCGACTCCGCCACCATGATGAACAAGGGGCTCGAAGTGATCGAAGCGCATCATCTGTTCGGCATGCCCTATGACCGGATCGATGTCCTCCTCCATAGGGAGAGCATCATCCACTCCATGGTCGAGTTCGAGGATACGAGCGTGATTGCACAGCTTGGCTCACCGGATATGAGGGTGCCGATCCAGTACGCACTCACTTATCCGGACAGGCTTCCGAGAAAGGGAACCGAAAGACTGGATCTGGCCAAAATCGGTCTGCTTCACTTTGAGGAAGTCGACCTTGACCGTTTTCCGGCACTGCGGATCGCCTTTGAATCCGGCAGGGCCGGAGGAACGGCGACGACCGTCATGAATGCGGCGAACGAAGTGGCGGTCGCCCTCTTCATGGAAGGCCGCATCACCTTCACCGAGATTGAGCCGCTGGTTGAACAGGCACTCGGACGGCATGACCTGATCGCGGAGCCGGACCTTGAGACCGTGCTTGCCGTGGATGCGGAGACGAGAAAAGCCGTCCTCGATATGGTAAAATAGGACGATATGAATTCCGGCGGAAAGCCGGATGAAGGTGGGTGCACATGCAGACAATCCTTGCATTTATTGTCGTTTTCGGTTCGCTCGTCTTCTTCCATGAGCTGGGCCACTTCCTTCTTGCCAAGCGGTCCGGCATCATGGTCAGGGAATTTGCCATCGGGTTCGGGCCGAAACTGCTCGGCATCAATAAAGGGGAGACGCTCTACACGATCCGGCTGCTGCCGCTTGGGGGCTATGTCCGGATGGCGGGAGAGGACTTTGACAAAGTCGAACTTCAGCCCGGACACCGGATCGGTCTCCTGCTGGACAGGGACGGCCGTGCCGAGCGCATTGTCCTGAACCAGAATGACCGGACACCGGACATGCTCTATATGGAAGTCGAACAGGCAGATCTCGAAAAGGAATTATATATTGACGGATATGACGAAGAAGAGCGGAGGGTCCGCTACCCGGTCTCCCGAAAGGCGATCATCTCCGAAAAAGGAACTGAAACACTGATCGCGCCGCATGACCGGCAATTCGAGTCGAAGTCTCTAGGAGCCCGTGCGGCAACCATCATTGCGGGCCCGCTCTTCAACTTCATCCTTGCGTTTTTCATCTTTGTTATCCTCGGACTGGTCCAGGGGATTCCAAAGGATGACCCGGTCATTGCGGATGTGACCGATGATGGCCCGGCCATCTCCGCAGGCATCGAGAAAGGGGACAGGATCGTTTCCGTCAACGGTCGCGAAGTCGGTTCCTGGAATGCCTTCTCGGCCATCATCCAGGACAGCCCGGGTGAGGAGCTGACGATCGGACTGGAGCGCGGCGGTTCTGTGGAAGAGGTCAATGTCACGCCTGCTTCCATTGATGTCGAAGGCCAGACAATCGGCCAGATCGGGGTCCTGTATGAACCGCAGTATGAGAAAAATGTACTCGGCACGGTTGCGTATGGCGCTGAACAGACATGGTTCTGGTTCAAGCGGATCTTCCAGCTGCTCGGCATGCTGGTGACCGGCCAGTTCACGATCGAGGCGCTTTCGGGACCGGTCGGCATCTATCAGGCGACGGGTGCGGTTGCACAGGCGGGAGTCTTCAATCTGATGAACTGGGCCGCCGTGCTGTCGATCAACCTCGGCATAATGAACCTGCTTCCGCTCCCGGCACTGGACGGGGGAAGGCTCCTGTTCTTCGGCTTTGAGGCGCTCAGGGGCCGGCCGATCGACAAGCAGAAAGAGGGCATGGTCCATTTTGTCGGCATCATGCTGCTCATGGTCCTGATGATCGTCGTCACCTGGAACGATATCCAGAGATTTTTCTTCTGATCCATAATATTGAATATCCGGGGTGCTATACCGATGAGACAAAGCAAAACGTTTATTCCAACATTGCGCGAAACGCCGTCTGATGCGGATCTCAAGTCCCATCAGCTCCTGCTCCGTGCAGGATATATCAGGCAGAATACGAGCGGGGTCTACTCCTACCTGCCGCTGGCCAAGAAAATGCTCACGAAGATCGAGTCGATCATCCGTGAGGAGATGGATGCGATCGGCGGTTCCGAAGTACTGATGCCATCCCTCCAGCAGGCGGAACTCTGGCAGGAAACGGGCCGCTGGTACACCTACGGCCCCGAGCTGATGAGACTCAATGACCGCCATGGCCGTGAGTTCGCACTTGGCCCGACACATGAAGAAGTGATTACATCACTCCTTCGCGACGAAATCAAATCCTATAAAAAACTGCCGCTCACCCTCTACCAGATCCAGACAAAATTCCGCGACGAGAAGCGCCCGCGCTTCGGACTTTTGCGCGGCCGGGAGTTTATCATGAAGGACGCCTATTCCTTCCATGATACCAAGGAAAGCCTGGATGCCACCTATGAGGACATGAAGCAGGCCTACACGAACATCTTCACCCGGCTGGGACTGAACTTCCGTGCGGTCATCGCTGATTCCGGCGCAATCGGCGGAAAGGATACGCATGAGTTCATGGTGCTGTCCGAGGTCGGCGAGGATACGATTGCCTACAGCGATTCTTCCGATTTTGCAGCAAACATCGAAATGGCGGAAGTCAATGTCGCTTATCCGGAACCCGAAGGCGAAGAACTCACGGTGGAGAAGGTCGACACGCCAGATGTGAAGACCATCGAGGATGTGGCGGCTTTCCTGGACGTCCGTCCGGAAGACTGCATCAAGACACTCGTGTTCATCGTCGATGATGAACCGGTCGTCGTCCTTTCCCGCGGTGATCATGAAATCAACGATATCAAGGTAAAACACGCACTCGATGCGTCAATTGTCGAGATGGCCACACCGGAACAGGTCAAGGATGCAACCGGAACGGAGATCGGTTCCCTTGGCCCGGTCAAACTGCCTACAGGCCTGAAGGTAATCGCGGACCATGCCGTGCGCAACATGCGCAACGCAGTGACGGGCGCCAATGAAGACGGCCGCCATTACCGCAACGTGAATCCTGAGCGGGACTTTTCCGTGGATTCCTACGAAGACCTCCGGTTCATCAAGGAGGGTGACCCGTCTCCTGACGGAAACGGGACCATCCGGTTCGCCAAGGGAATCGAGGTAGGGCACATCTTCAAGCTGGGCACGACCTATTCGGAACCGATGGAAGGGAACTTCCTCGATAACAACGGGCGCCAGCAGCCGTACATCATGGGATGCTACGGTATTGGCGTATCACGCCTTATGTCCGCGATGGCGGAACAGTTTAATGATGACGATGGCCTGAAGTGGCCGAAGGACCTTGCGCCTGCCGATATCCATCTGATCCCTGTGAACATGAAGGATGATGACCAGCGGGAACTGGCTGAAGAGATGTATGGCCTTCTGTCCTCGTACCGATACAACGTGCTGTTCGATGACCGTCCGGAGCGTCCGGGGGTCAAATTTGCGGATGCGGATCTGATCGGCCTCCCAATTCGCCTGACGGTCGGCAAAAAGGCCGCCGAGGGAATCGTGGAAGTGAAATTCCGCGCAACCGGTGAAACAGCGGAGTGGAAAAAAGAAGAGCTCACGGACAAGCTCCGTTCGTTCTTCGGCTGATAAACAAGACGGAACCGGAAGAACGGGAAAGCCCTCGGGCTTTTCCCTTCTTTTTTCGGTTCTGGCGGAAAGGAGGAATATTCTGTGGAACAAGACCCGAAAATGCGCTTCAATATTCTGCTCCAGCACATCGGCATGACGGAGGATGCGGTGGCCCGCCACTTTGAAGGTGCCTCCCTTGAACGGCTTGATGTACATACGAAATCGCGCGTCTGGCGGTTCCGGGTGACCGTGCCTTCGATCCTGCCGGCTGCGATCTTCAGGGAGTTCAGAAAGCGGATCGATGCCACGTTTTCCCCGATTGCACGTGTTTTGCTGAATATCCGTGCCAAAAATCCGGCATTTGACGAACAGAGGATACGCGACTACTACGAGCTTGCGGTCGGAGAGATCGCGGACATGTCCCCGCCCGTGCGGGAGCGGCTAGCGTCGCAGCTCCCGGCATGGAACGGCCAGACGCTCATGCTGAAATGCGGCAATGAGCTCGAGCTCCAGACAATGAAGGGCAAATACGGCACTTTGATCTCGGAATCCTATGATTCGTTCGGTTTTACCGGGCTGTCTGTCGATTTTGTTCTAGGAGAAGAAGATAACGGTGAAGAAGAAGCACGGCGTGCCTTCTTCGAGCAGCGCAGGATTGAAGAAGAAGCCCTCGCCAACCGCGCGCTGGAGGACATGAAAAAGCGGGAGAAGGAGAAAAAGGAATCCTCCGGTCCGGAGGGGCCGTTTTCAATCGGCTTGCCGATCAAGCCGGATGAGCCGATCACGGGCATCCGCCTGATCCAGGACGAAGAACGGAAAATCACGATCGAAGGCGTTGTCTTCGATGTGGAAGTCCGTGAGCTCCGGAGCGGCCGTTCTCTTCTGACGGTGAAAGTGACCGATTATACGGACTCCATTCTCGTGAAGATGTTCTCCCGCGATAAGGAAGACGCCGAAATGATGACGGCCCTGAAGAAAGGGGCCTGGGTCCGCGCAAGAGGGTCGATCCAGAATGATACCTTTATACGCGACCTCGTCATGATGGCGAATGACATCATGGAAATCGCCCCGAGAGTGAGAAAAGATGAAGCTCCGGAAGGCCGCAAGCGCATTGAGCTCCACGCCCATTCCAACATGAGCCAGATGGACGCTGTTGTGCCTGCGGGAGAGCTTGTCGCACAGGCTGCCAAATGGGGCCATCCCGCGATTGCGATTACGGACCATTCAAATGTGCAGGCTTTTCCGGATGCCTACACGGCCGGGAAGAAACATGGCATCAAGGTGATCTTCGGGCTCGAGGCGAATCTGGTCGATGACGGAATCCCGATTGCCTATGATGAGGTCGTCAGGGATCTGGAAGATGCGGAATTCATTGTCTTCGACGTGGAGACGACCGGTCTGTCTGCGGTCTACGATAAGATCATCGAGCTTGCCGCGGTAAAGGTGAAGGGCGGAGAGATCATTGATACATTCGAAAGCTTTTCCGACCCGGGACATCCTTTGTCCGCGACGACCATTGAGCTTACCGGCATCACCGATGACATGGTGAGCGGCGCACCGGCCATCGAAGAAGTAGCCCGAAGGTTCCGCGACTTTGCGGGTGACGGCATCCTTGTTGCCCACAATGCCACATTTGATATGGGCTTTCTCTACGAAGCCTATAAACTTGCCGGCGTTGAGGAGCGGGAGCATCCGGTCATTGACACCTTGGAACTCGCAAGGCTCCTCCATCCGGAGCTGAAAAACCACAGGCTTAACACGTTATGCAAAAAGTTCGGCATCGAACTCACCCAGCACCACCGTGCGATCTATGACTGTGAAGCGACCGGCCATCTGCTGATCCATCTTCTGAAGGAAGCGGAGCAGGATTACGGAATCCGGCGCCATGACGAATTCAACCTCCATATCGGCGGGGGGGATTCGTACAAACGCGCACGGCCGTCCCATTGCACGATCCTGGTCAAAGATGCGGTCGGCCTGAAAAATCTGTTTAAGCTGGTTTCCCATTCGCACACCGAGACATTTTACCGGGTGCCCCGGATTCCGAGGTCGGTGCTCCAGCGGCACAGGGAGGGGCTGCTGATCGGCTCCGGCTGCGACAAAGGCGAAGTGTTCGAAGGGCTCATGCAGAAGCCTCTCGATGAAGTTGAGCAGATCGCCAAGTTTTATGATTATCTGGAAGTCCATCCGAAACCGGTCTATCAGCATCTGATCGAACTGGAGCTGGTCAGGGATGAGTGGAACCTCGAAGACATCATCAGAAAAATGATGAAGCTCGGCAAAAAGACCGGTATACCCGTCGTTGCAACGGGCAATGTTCACTATATCGACGAGCATCAGGCGGCTTACCGGAAAATCCTCGTCGGTTCGCAGGGAGGGGCCAATCCGCTTAACCGCCATAGCCTTCCGGATGTCCATTTCCGCACAACTGACGAAATGCTGAAAGAATTCGAATTCCTTGGCGAGGAAAAGGCGGAGCAGATCGTCATCGACAATCCTCAGAAAATCGCGGACCTGATCGGTGATGTCCAGGTCATCAGGGACGAACTGTACACACCGGTCATCGAAGGGGCGGACGATGAAGTCCGCAACCTGACCTATACGATGGCGCACTCGATCTACGGGGAGGAGCTGCCGGAAATCGTCACCGGGCGGATCGAGAAAGAATTGACATCGATCATCGGACACGGCTTCGGCGTCATCTACCTGATCTCGCACAAACTGGTTAAAAAGTCGCTGGACGACGGCTACCTGGTCGGGTCCCGGGGATCGGTCGGCTCGTCATTTGTCGCGACGATGATGGAGATCACCGAAGTCAATCCGCTTCCGCCGCACTATGTATGCCCATCCTGCAAAAAGTCGGAATTCATCACGGACGGTTCCATCGGCTCCGGCTTCGACCTTCCGAGAAAGGATTGCGATACATGCGGAGTTGAAATGACAAAGGACGGACATGATATTCCGTTCGAGACGTTCCTCGGCTTCAAGGGGGACAAGGTCCCGGATATCGACCTGAACTTCAGCGGCGAATACCAGCCCCGCGCGCACAATTATACAAAAGAGCTGTTTGGTGAAGACTATGTGTACCGTGCGGGAACCATCGGCACGGTCGCCGAAAAGACGGCTTACGGTTACGTGCGCGGTTACATGAACGACAATGGCCTGACGATGAGAAACGCGGAGATCGACCGGCTTGTCCAGGGCTGCAGCGGCGTCAAGCGGAACACCGGACAGCACCCTGGCGGAATCATAGTCGTGCCGGATACGATGGATATCTACGATTTCAGCCCCGTGCAATTCCCGGCGGATGACCAGGAGGCGTCGTGGAAGACGACCCATTTTGACTTCCATTCAATCCACGACAACCTGCTGAAGCTGGATATCCTCGGCCATGATGACCCGACGGTTATTCGGATGCTGCAGGATCTGTCCGGCCTGGATCCGAAAGAGATTCCGGTTGACGACCCGGAAGTCATGAAGATCTTCAGCTCACCTGAATCGCTGGGCGTCACCGAAGAGCAGATCCGGTGCAAGACCGGTACACTCGGTATTCCGGAATTCGGAACCCGGTTCGTCCGCCAGATGCTGGAGGACACACGTCCGTCCACGTTCTCCGAACTCGTCCAGATTTCCGGGCTCTCCCATGGTACCGACGTCTGGCTCGGCAATGCACAGGAACTGATCCACAACAAGACCTGCGTCCTGTCCGAAGTAATCGGCTGCCGGGATGACATCATGGTCTACCTGATGCACAAGGGGCTCGAGCCGTCGCTCGCTTTCAAGATCATGGAGTTTGTCCGGAAAGGACGAGGACTCACTCCCGAGTTTGAAGCGGAGATGAAGAAAAATGGCGTGCCGGACTGGTACATCGATTCCTGCAAGAAGATCAAGTACATGTTCCCGAAAGCGCACGCCGCAGCCTATGTCCTCATGGCTGTAAGGATCGCCTGGTTCAAGGTCCACAAACCGCTGTTCTACTATGCCGCGTACTTTACCGTCCGCGCTTCCGACTTTGACTTGATCGCGATGAACAAGGGTTCAGCGACGATCAAGGCACGGATCGATGAAATCGAAGCAAAGGGCCTTGAAGCATCACCGAAAGAAAAGAGTCTCCTGACTGTGCTCGAACTCGCGCTTGAAATGTGCGAACGCGGGTATAAGTTTGGAAAGGTGGATCTCTACAAATCGAAGGCGACCGAGTTCGTCATCGAGGGAGATTCGCTCATTCCGCCATTTAACGCGGTACCCGGCCTCGGGAACAACGTGGCCCGCGCAATTGTGGAGGCAAGGGAAGATGGAGAGTTCCTCTCCAAGGAAGATCTCCAGCAGCGCGGACGTGTTTCGCGGGCCATCATCGACTACCTGGATGAGCTCGGCTGCCTTGATGGCATGCCTGAAGCCAACCAGCTCTCGCTTTTCTGATTTGTTGCAACAGCCGTGCGGCTATGGTAAAATGGATTCAACAAGTTCGGATAGTCGCGCACAGAAGAGTGGGGTCCCCCGCTCTTTTCTGTTTGTCGGGGGAAATTCCCTGTAAACAAGGAGGTCCTTATGAGCAAAGTCACACAAGAAGTCGAAATGTTGGTCGCGCCGATCCTCGAAGAGCAGGATCTGGAACTTGTCGACATCGAATTTGTTAAAGAGGGACGCGATTGGTTCCTCCGGGTGTTCATCGACACGCCCGGCGGAGGCATTGACATCGAGCAGTGTGCGGCTGTCAGCGAACAGCTGAGCGTCAGGCTTGATGAGACGGACCCGATTCCGCAAAACTACTTTCTCGAAGTCTCCTCGCCGGGAGCCGAGCGTCCGCTCAAGAAAGAGCAGGACATGGAGCGCGCGGTCGGCCAATATGTCCACATCAGGACATATGAGCAGATCGACGGGCGAAAAGAGTTTGAAGGCTACCTCCTCTCCTACGGCGAAGAGGGTGCGGAACTTGAAATGAAAGTGAAAACACGCAAAGTAAAAGTGCTGATACCGAAGGACAAAATTGCGTTTGCACGTTTGGCCATCGATTTTTCGGCATAATGTCCGGATAGGAGTGAAATACAGATGAGCAGCGATCTTCTGGAAGCGCTCAACGCCCTTGAGAAACAAAAGGGCATTTCGAGGGATGTTCTTGTCGAGGCGATTGAAACCGCCCTTGTCACAGCATACCGCCGAAATTTTAATCAGGCACAGAACGTCCGCGTCGATCTGAACATGGACGCCGGGACGATGAAAGTGTTCTCGCGCAAGGATGTCGTCGAGGAGATCGAGGACGACCGGCTGCAGATTTCGCTTGAGGAAGCGCGCAAAGTCAATCCGCTGTATGAGATCGGCGACGTGCTTGAGGAGGAAGTGACCCCCCGCAACTTCGGCCGCATCGCGGCTCAGACAGCGAAGCAGGTTGTCACGCAGCGTGTGCGCGAGGCGGAACGGGGCATGATCTACGATGAATACGTGGACCGACAGGATGATATCGTCAATGGTGTCGTCGAACGCCTGGATCCTCGGAACATCTATGTGAGCCTCGGCAAGGTGGAAGCGGTCCTCCCGCAAAACGAGCAGATCCCTTCCGAAACTTACCGTCCGCATGACCGCATCAAGGTATACATCACGAAAGTGGAGCGGGCTGCCCGCGGTCCGCAGGTATTTGTTTCGCGGACACATCCCGGCCTGCTGCGCCGCCTCTTCGAGATGGAAGTGCCGGAAATCTATGACGGCATCGTCGAGATCAAGTCGATTGCACGTGAAGCCGGCGACCGCTCCAAAATCTCCGTGTATGCCCATGATGAAGACGTCGATCCGGTCGGCTCCTGTGTCGGAGCGCGGGGCAACCGCGTCCAGACGATTGTGGATGAATTGTCCGGAGAAAAGATCGATATCGTTGAATGGTCCGAGAATCCGGAAATCTTTGTGGCGAATGCCCTGAGCCCTGCCAAAGTGCTGGATGTGCTCGTCAATGAAGAGGACAAGTCGACGACGGTCGTCGTCCCGGATTATCAGCTTTCCCTCGCCATCGGCAAGCGCGGGCAAAACGCCCGTCTTGCGGCAAAGCTTACCGGCTGGAAAATCGACATCAAGAGCGAGGCGGATGCTACGGAACTCGGCATCTATCCCCGCACGGTGACCGACGAGCCGGAAGAGCAGTGGGAAGACGGCGAATGGACCGAAGACGGTGCCGACCTGTATGATGAACAGGGCACCGGCGAAGAACTTGAGCCGGAAGACATCGACCTGTACGAAGATGTGCAGGAAGATGATGAATCAAAAGAAGACTGACTCTTGAAAGGATGGGAGCAATGGGGAACGGCAAGAAAATCCCTCTCCGGAGATGCTCGGCAACCGGCGAAATGTTCCCGAAAAAAGAGATGATCCGAGTCGTCCGCACAAAGGAAGGCGAAGTTTCCGTTGATCCGACAGGCAAAAAGTCAGGACGCGGGACTTACATCTCCAAATCGGAAAAAGCCGTGGAACAGGCAAAAAAGCGAAAATCGCTGGACAGCCAGCTGGGCGTCAAAGTTCCTGAAGAAATCTATGATGAGGTCCTGCGCCTCATACTGAGAGAAAAACTGCTATGAACGAGAAAAAGATATACAGCCTATTGGGGCTGGCGGCGCGCGCGCGCAAAATCGCAACCGGCGAAGACCTCGCCATCGAAGCGATCCGTTCGGGAAAAGCAAAGCTTGTTATCCTGTCTGCCGATGCTTCGGACAACACCCGCGGCAAAATTACAGACAAGGGTGCCCATTACGGGATTCCAGTGCATGAGTTCGGAACGAGATACGAACTGGGCCATGCAATCGGAAAGGAGGCGCGCGTCACACTGGCGATTATGGACAGCGGCTTTGCGAAAAAGCTGTCCGGCCTGCTTGAGGAACCAGAGGAGGACTGACTGAATGACGAAAATGAGAGTTCATGAATATGCGAAAAAGGTAAACAAGTCAAGCCGTGAGGTCATTGACGAGCTGGACAAAATGAAGGTGGATGTCAAAAACCACATGTCGGTACTTGACAGTGATGTGACTTCGAAACTCGACCGTAAATTCGGTCAGGGCGGGAGCCGTCCGAACAACCAGAGCGGCAATCGTCCGGCAGGCCAAAACGGCGGAAACCGCCAGGGCGGCCAAGGCGGCGGCAATCGTCCGGCAGGCCAGGGCGGCGGCAATCGCCAAGGCGGCCAAGGCGGCGGCAACCGTCCGGCAGGTCAAGGCGGCGGCAATCGCCAAGGCGGCCAGGGCGGCGGCAACAGCCGTCCGGGCGGCAATAACCGTCCGGGGGGCCAGGGCGGAGGAAATCGCCGGGGCGGCGGCCGCAAGATCCGCGGTACCCACCAGGGCAAGAAGAAAAACTACAGCCAGCAGCAGGCACCTCGCACACCAAAGCCGCTGCCGGAGAAAATTACATTCTACGAGTCGCTGAGCGTAGCGGAACTCGCGAAAAAGCTCGGCCGTGAACCATCAGAGATCATCAAGAAGCTCTTTATGCTCGGCGTCATGGCGACGATCAACCAGGAGCTTGATAAAGACGCGATCGAACTGATCTGTGCAGACTACGGCGTGGAAGTGGAAGAAGAGATCCGCATTGACCGGACCGACCTCGAAACCTACTTTGAGGAAGAGGAAGGCGCGGAAGAGCTCAAGGGAGAACGTCCGCCGGTCGTCACGATCATGGGCCACGTCGACCACGGGAAGACGACCCTTCTTGACTCCATCCGGAACACGAAAGTGACCGAGGGCGAAGCAGGCGGCATCACACAGCATATCGGTGCCTATCAGGTTGAAGCGAACGGCAAGAAAATCACCTTCCTCGATACACCGGGACACGCGGCCTTTACAACGATGCGTGCGCGCGGTGCGAAAATCACCGATCTCACCATTCTCGTCGTCGCGGCGGATGATGGTGTCATGCCGCAAACCGTCGAGGCGATCAACCATGCGAAGGCGGCGGAAGTACCGATTATTGTGGCGGTCAATAAGGTTGACAAGCCGACGGCCAATCCTGACCGGGTCATGCAGGAATTGACCGAGCACGGCCTCGTGCCGGAAGACTGGGGCGGAGACACGATCTTCGTGCCGGTGTCCGCACTGAAAGGCGAAGGCATCGATACCCTGCTTGAGATGATCGTACTAGTTTCCGAGGTGGAAGAGCTCAAGGCCAACCCTGACCAGAATGCCCGCGGCACCGTCATCGAGGCACAGCTTGATAAAGGCCGTGGCGCCGTTGCGACCCTCCTCGTGCAGGAAGGCACGCTCAAGGTCGGCGACCCGATCGTTGTCGGTTCCACTTTCGGCCGTGTCCGGGCAATGGTCAACGATGTCGGCCGCCGGGTGAAGGAAGCCCTTCCTTCTGCCCCTGTCGAAATCACGGGCCTGAATGATGTGCCTTTTGCAGGTGACCGTTTCGTCGTATTTGATGACGAGAAGTCGGCGCGCCAAGTCGGTGAATCCCGTGCGATGGATGACCTCCAGGAACAGCGCGGCGAAAAGAACCGCGTCACCCTTGACAATCTGTTCGAGCATATGAAGCAGGGCGAGATGAAAGATATCAACCTGATCGTCAAAGCGGACGTGCAGGGCACGGTCGAGGCGCTTGCCGCTTCCCTCATGAAGATCGAGGTTGAAGGCGTCAATGTCAAGATCATCCACACCGGTGTCGGAGCCATTACGGAATCGGACATTACACTGGCGGCTGCATCCAATGCCATCGTCATCGGATTCAACGTCCGTCCGGATGTCAATGCGAAACGCGCTGCCGAAGAGGAGGGCGTCGATGTCCGCCTCCACCGGATCATTTACAAAGTAATCGAGGAGATCGAATCCGCGATGAAGGGCATGCTTGATCCCGAGTTCGAGGAGAAGATCATCGGACAGGTGGAAGTGCGCGAAACGTTCAAAGTCTCCAAAGTGGGCACGATTGCCGGCGGCTATGTAACCGACGGAAAAGTCACAAGAGACTCCGGGGTACGCGTGATCCGTGACGGCGTGGTTGTCTTCGAAGGCGAACTCGATACACTCAAGCGCTTCAAGGACGACGTCAAAGAAGTCGCACGAGGGTATGAATGTGGCCTGACAATCAAAAACTACAATGACATCAAAGAAGGCGATGTCATCGAAGCGTATGTCATGGAAGAAGTCGAGCGGAAGTGATTGTCGCCGCCGAATGTGAATTCTTCCTGTACGATACACATTCGCTAAAGGAAAAGCGGGCGATTTTGCAGCGCATGCTCACGAGGGCCCGCCAGCAGTTCAACGTCTCCATCGCCGAAACGGACCATCAGGATCTTTGGCAGCGCGCCGGCATCACCCTGGCTGCCGCCTCTTCTTCGGGGACGGTGGCAGAGCGTGAAATCGACCGGGTGCTGAACTTTCTGATGTCCCACTCGGGCTGGGAGATGACAAGCAGCAAGAAGTATCATTTATAGCGGAAGCCGAGGTGTTCCATATGACAATGAGGGCAAACCGCGTGGCGGAACAGATGAAAAAAGAATTGGGCGACATCATCGGCCGCAAGCTGAAGGACCCGAGAATCGGGTTCGTCACGGTGACGGATGTCGAGGTGACCGGTGACCTTCAGCAGGCGACAGTGTTTATCTCTGTGCTTGGCGATGATCGCCAAAAGGAAGATACGCTAAAAGGCCTGACAAAGGCCAAGGGATTCATCCGTTCTGAAATCGGGAATCGGATCCGCCTGCGAAAGACGCCGGAGCTGCTTTTTGAATTTGATGAGTCCGTCGACTACGGCAACCGGATCGAGTCGCTTCTCCGCGAGGTGAACGAGTCGAATCCGGAAGACTGAGAATAAGCCTGCAGCCGTTCCGGCATGCAGGCTTGTTTTCCGTACATAGGAAAGGAGGAGTACGCCATGCTTGAGGGAATTCTGCCGCTCTGGAAAGAAAAGGGCATGACTTCACATGACTGTGTCTTCCGGCTTAGGAAGATCCTCGGGATGAAGCGCATCGGCCATACGGGCACGCTTGATCCCGATGTCGAGGGCGTCCTTCCGATTTGTCTTGGCCGTGCGACGAAGGCTGCCGAATATGTGACGGACATGGGCAAGACATACGAGGCCGTGGTCAGCATCGGCCGATCGACGGAAACCGAGGATGCATCGGGCGTCACCGTCGAGCAGAACCTGGCTCCGAAGCGCTTCACCGCGGCGCAGATCCTGGACGTCCTCCAATCGCTCACCGGGGAAATCACGCAGATTCCCCCGATGTATTCGGCGGTCAAGGTGAACGGCAAGCGCCTGTATGAGTATGCCCGTCAGGGGCAGTCCGTTGAGCGGCCGTCCCGAAAAGTGCTGATCAGGGAAATCAGCCTTTTGTCCGGCGGACAGCTTTTTGAAGGAACCGAAGTTGAGTTACGCATCCGGGTCGTCTGCGGCAAGGGGACCTATATCCGTACGCTTGCCGTGCAGATCGGCGAAAAGCTGGGTTATCCGGCACATATGGCTTCACTTGTCCGTACCGCGTCCGGACCCTTCAGGGCGGAGGATTGCCTGACGCTGTCCGAAGTGGAACAGCAGCGGGATCGCGGCATCCTGGAAGCAGCCCTGCTCCCGGTTGAACGGGCGCTGTCCGAATTTCCTTCGGTGCCTGCTGATGACGGGCTTCTTCCGAAGATCCTGAACGGCCAGGTGCTGTCCGCGCATCCGCTGCTGTCCGCGCACCCGCGGATCGTCTTTTATGACGGTAGCCGGGCGGTGGCCGTATACCGCCGCCATCCTGAAAAAAACGGGCTGATGAAACCCGAGAAAATGTTCGGCATGGCTGAAGACAAGAGGTGAACATAATGAAGATTCATCACATTAAATATCCCGAAATTCCGGAGACGGGCGGCAATGAATACTCGGTGGCCGCCGGATTTTTTGACGGCATCCACCGGGGGCATCAGGAAGTGATCGGCCATGCCATGGACGTGGCCCGTGAGAAAGGCCTTTCTCCGGCAGTCATGACGTTCGATCCGCACCCGTCTGCCGTACTCGGAAACCGGAAGGAAGTCACCTATATCACACCGTACAAGCAGAAAATGCAGCTGCTTGAAGAAATGGGGACGGACACGGTGTTCGTCATCAGCTTTACGGGAGAATTTGCATCGATGACTCCCGAACAGTTTGTCGAGTGCTATATCCGGAGGCTTGGCATCCGCCACATCACCTGCGGCTTTGATTTTTCCTTCGGCCGGTTCGGCAAGGGGAAGCCTGATGATCTGGAAAGGCTGTCCGAAGGGGACTACGGAGTGTCCGTTATCGGAAAAGTAACCGAGGAAGATGAGAAGATCAGCTCGACCCGCATCCGTTCGATGCTCAGCGAGGGTGATGTGTCCGGGGCTGCACAGCTTCTCGGCCGCCCGCTCATGACCGACGGTACGGTCATCGAAGGCGACAAGCGGGGACGGCTGATCGGGTTCCCTACCGCAAATGTCGATCCGGTGCCTGGCTCATGCCTTCCCGCGCCTGGTGTGTATGCCGTCACTTTCGAAACGGACGGCAGGCTCCATGCCGGTGTTCTCAACGCAGGCTACCGTCCCACTTTCAAGGATCCGTCCGACACCTTCCTTTCGGTCGAGGTGCATCTGCTCGATTTTGAAGGCGAACTTTATGATAAGCCTGTGCGCGTGCGATGGATCAGGCGGATCCGGGAAGAGCGGAAATTCGCCGGGATCGATGAGCTGAAAGCCCAGATCGGGCGCGACAGGGAAGAGGCACGGCTCATCCTGGCCGCGCAACATGACAGTTGAATCAGCCTCCGTGCTGTGGTATGATACTCATGTGCTGATGCACTAACCATTGCTTGGCAATCGACTCACCAACGTTTGCTCGGGAATTGGGGATTTTTAACTAACGATTTGGAGGTGAACAGGATGGCAATTACAAAAGAGCGTAAAAATGAACTCATCCAAGAGTTCCGCACACACGAATCGGATACGGGATCTCCTGATATCCAGATCGCTATCCTCACGGAAGAGATCAACAACCTGAACGAACACTTGCGCACACACAAGAAAGACCACCACTCCCGCCGCGGCCTTTACAAAATGGTCGGCCGTCGCCGGAATCTGCTCAAGTACCTTCGTGAAAACGACGTTCAGCGTTATCGTGACCTCATCGCGAAGCTTGGCCTTCGCCGATAAGATCGCACATACAAAAGCGGGCTGCGGCCCGTTTTTTTTATTGCCATGAAATCCATTCCCGTTAAGTGCGTTCCACCGCAAATCCTTTCGCATCACTATGCGAATTTTGGTACACTATGGGGAGTGAGTACATACGTTTGACGGCTGTCCCGGCCTGCCTCCGCTCCGATTTGGCTGCGCATGCAGACGGACAGGCACCCGGTATAGCGTTATGCACAGAAGAGAGGAGCCCCATGATGAACGAGAATCACAAAACGTACGAATTTGATTGGGCCGGCCGGACGCTGATCGTCGAGACGGGCAAGTTTGCGAAGCAGGCGAACGGAGGCGTGCTGATCCGCTACGGCGATACCGCTGTCCTGTCGACGGCGACTGCATCAAAGGAGCCGAAACCGCTGGATTTTTTCCCGCTCACCGTCAACTACGAGGAGCGTCTGTACGCGGTCGGGAAGATCCCGGGCGGATTTATCAAGCGGGAAGGCCGTCCTTCCGAAAAGGCCGTCCTGACCAGCCGGCTGATCGACCGTCCGATCCGCCCGCTTTTCCCTGACGGTTTCCGGAATGAAGTGCAGGTCATCTCGATGGTGATGTCGGTCGACCAGGACTGCTCATCCGAAATGGCTGCGATGTTCGGTTCCTCACTTGCCCTGATGGTGTCGGACATTCCGTTCGGCGGCCCGATTGCAGGTGTGAAGGTCGGCCGCATTGATGGTGAATTCATCATCAACCCGACTGTCGAGCAGGAAGCCAGAAGCGATATTGATCTGATTGTCGCAGGGACAAAGGACGCGATCAACATGGTGGAAGCCGGCGCGGACGAAGTCGAGGAATCCATCATGCTGGAAGCGATCATGTTCGGCCACGAAGAGATCAAACGGCTTGTGGCCTTCCAGGAAGAGATTGCCCGGGAAGCCGGCAAAGAGAAAAAGGAAATCCCCCTCTTTGAACTGGACCGGGAGCTGACGGAGGAAGTACGCGAAAAAGCGGAAGCGCCTCTGCTTGATGCCATCCAGACAAAAGAAAAGCACGCGCGGGAAGAAGCCATCCAGGCAGTGAAGGCTTCCGTAACCGAAGCCTATGCCGAAGCGGATGAGCAAACAGATCTCGGACAGGTCAGGGCCATCCTCGACAAACTCGTCAAAGATGAAGTCCGCCGCCTGATCACCGACGAGAAAATCCGCCCGGACGGACGGAAACCGGATGAAATCCGCCCGCTTTCCTCCGAAGCCGGAATCCTTGGCCGGACACACGGTTCCGCGCTGTTCACCCGGGGACAGACCCAGGTGCTCAGCATCTGTACGCTCGGTGCACTCGGGGACGTGCAGATCATCGACGGCCTCGGGCTCGAGGAATCCAAGCGATTCATGCACCACTACAACTTCCCTCAGTTCAGTGTCGGCGAGACCGGCCCGATCCGCTCTCCCGGCCGCAGGGAAATCGGGCACGGTGCGCTCGGTGAAAGAGCCCTCGCACCGATCGTCCCGTCCGAAGATGAGTTCCCATATACGGTCCGGCTAGTCTCGGAAGTGCTGGAATCCAACGGTTCCTCTTCCCAGGCGTCCATCTGCGCATCCACAATGGCAATGATGGATGCCGGGGTTCCGATCAAGGCACCGGTCGCAGGTATTGCGATGGGCCTTGTCAAGAAGGGCGACAACTATACCGTCCTGTCCGACATCCAGGGGATGGAGGACGCACTCGGTGACATGGACTTTAAGGTGGCGGGAACCGAAAAAGGCATTACCGCCCTGCAGATGGACATCAAGGTCGAGGGACTGTCGCGCGAGATTCTCGAGGAAGCGCTGGAACAGGCGAAGGCGGGCCGGCTGCACATCATGGAAAACATGATGTCCGCAATTTCCGAACCGCGCAAGCAGCTGTCCGACCACGCTCCGAAGATCATCGTCATCCAGATCAAGCCTGAGAAGATCCGCGACGTGATCGGCCCGGGCGGCAAGCAGATCAACAAGATCATCGAAGAGACCGGAGTCAAGATCGATACGGAACAGGACGGAACGATCTACATCTCCTCGATCGATCAGGAAATGAACGAAAAGGCGAAGTCGATGATTGAAAACATCGTCCGAGAGGCACAGGTCGGCGAATACTATGACGGCAAGGTCAAGCGGATCGAGAAATTCGGTGCATTCCTTGAGATCTTCCCGGGCAAGGACGGCCTGCTCCACATCTCGGAAATCCAGGAACAGAGGACGAACAAAGTCGAGGACGTCCTGTCGATCGGCGACGTCGTGCGGGTGAAGGTCGTCGAGATCGACAACCACAACCGCGTGAACCTGTCCCGAAAGGCGGTCCTGAAAGAAGAGAAGGAAGCTTCCGAAGAGGCCGGCAAAACGGAATAACCATCACCAGAGGGCGGCCGGGATCGGCCGGCCCTCTTTTTACCGGCAGGGCTCTTATGGGCGTGCCGCAAACATAAAAATAACTAAAGGGGGGAGAAGATGATCCAGACCAGAAAATGTCCAAACGGCGTGCGGATCGTCACAGAACAGATGCCGCATGTCCGTTCGGTGGCGATCGGCATTTGGGTCATGGCCGGTGCAAGAAATGAAACCGCGGGGGAAGCCGGCATGGCGCACTTTATCGAGCACATGCTGTTCAAAGGAACCTCCGTCCGGACGGCAAAGGACATAGCGGAAGCGATTGACCGGACAGGCGGGGAGATCAACGCCTACACCGCCATGGAAGAAACCTGCTTTTATGTCAATGTGCTCACGGAGGATGCGGCTGAAGCGGTCGATGTACTGGCGGATATGTTCTTCAACTCGGCCTTTGACGAGCAGGAGATGCGCAAGGAAAAGTCTGTGATCCTCGAGGAAATCGCCATGGTCGCCGACACGCCCGACGATGACGTACATGAACAGCTGCAGGCCGCGATGTATCCCGGCCATCCGATGGGCCGCCCGATCCTCGGTTATCCGGAAACGGTCAGCGCATTTACGAGGGAAGAGACCCTTTCATTCATGCAGCGGGAGTACCGGCCGGAGCGGGTCGTCATATCCGCTGCAGGCTGTGTGGATGATCAGCTGATCAGACAGCTTGAAAAAAGCTTCGGAACATTCACGGCAGGAGCCGAGTCTGCCATTCAGTCGGAACGGCCGGAATTTACTCCCGGCGCGGTCCGCAAGCGGAAAGACACGGAGCAGGCCCATCTGTGTCTCGGCTATCCGGGAATGGACGTGAACGACCCCGACATCTACGGCATGATCATCCTCAATGCCCTATTCGGCGGGAGCATGAGCTCAAGACTCTTCCAGCGGATCCGTGAAGAGAGGGGCCTTGCCTATTCCGTGTACTCGTACCATTCGTCCCATACCGATTCGGGATCGGTCACCATCTATGCCGGCACCTCGCCGTCCCGTCTGGAGGAGACCCGGACGGTCATCCGGAATGAAGTTTCCCGGCTGCTCCAGGATGGGGTATCCGATGCCGAAATCGGGAGCGCTGTCGGCCAGATGAAGGGGAGCCTCCTGCTTGGCCTTGAAACACCCGCCTCCAGGATGAGCCGGAATGCGAAAAACGAGCTTTTTACCGGAGAACATAAAGATATTGACGAGGTGATGGAAGAATTCCGCCGTGTGGATGGCAGGCAGATCCGCCGCATTGCGGAAAGGATCTTTTCCGGAACGCCGGCAGAATCGATCATCATTCCGAACTGAAACAGGACCTGAGGGCAGATGCCTTCAGGTTTTTTGTATAACCCGGACATTTGGGGGACGGAACTTCCGCCCCGGCGGCGCATATAGTTTAGGAAAAGGGGGAGTGGAACATGCTGCTGTCGACAATGGCCGAAAAAGAACTGATCCAGATGGAAGACGGCGTCCGCTACGGGCTCCTTGCCGACACAGAGATGCTGTTTGATCCGAAAAGCGGAAGGATCTACGGATTCGAACTAAAGCGCCGGACCGGCTGGCTGCAGGGTGGCCGGAAATCGTCCGGAGAAGCGGAATACATCCCTTGGGAGGAGATCGTCCTGATCGGGGATGATCGGATTTTGTTCAGGCGGACCCGCCCGATCCATGAGGGGCTATTTGAATGACCCGGCCGGACTGGCTGATCGTCGGATCCGATGCCCGGTTCTCCAAAGCTGCGGAACACCTGCGGAAAAAGGGGTTTATCGTTCTCCACGACGCACGGGACCGGTGGGACAGCAAGACGGATGCCCTCCTGCTTGAAGAAAAGCCGGTGCGGGTCGTGCTTCCGATACATCCGCCGGAAGGAACGCCGGCTCCCGGTGTGCTCAATCAGGCGGAGCGGCTGTTTGCGGGCAGGCTCGATGCTGCCTGGGAAAAGGCGGCGGAGACCGCGGAGAAACTGCCCCGGCTCTACCTTCAGGAGGAACGGTTCATCTGGGAAAATGCCAGCCTGACGGCAGAGGGTTTTCTCGCCATGTTCTATGAATCGGGGGGAGGGCCGGTAGCCGGCAGTCAGTGGGTCGTCGCCGGCTACGGGCGCGTAGGGAAGACCACGGCCCGGCTGATGCGTGCGATGGGTGCGGAAGTTTCCGTGCTTGCCCGCTCACCGTCACAGACGGCTGAAGCCCTGACAGAAGGATTCGGCACTCTGGACTTTGACGGGGCCGGCATGCCGGAAAACAGCTGGAACCTGGTCAACACCATCCCCGCGCAATGGCTGGATCCCGACGGCCCGTTTGACCCTGCAGGCATCTACGACCTGGCTTCTGCGCCCGGGTGCCTAAAGCCCGGTGCCGTCCATGAATACTATAGGTTACTGCCTGCGCTTCCGGGCCGGCTTTTTCCGGACGAGGCCGCCCGGGTCCTCTCGGAGGCGCTGTGCAGAATGGACAGCTAGCGGAAGGAGAGTCAGGATGCTCGAAGGCAAAAGAATCGGTTTCGGCATCACCGCATCCCACTGTACTTATGCGGATGTGATTCCGAAAATCAAGGCGTTCACCGACAGGGGGGCGACGGTTGTGCCGGTCATCACCAACTCTGTGCTGACCGCCGCGACCCGTTTCGGGACAGGCGAGGAATGGATGGCGAAAATCCGCGAGGTGGCCGGAGCCGACATCATCTCGACCATCGCGGGGGCTGAGCCGTTCGGACCGAAAACACCGGTCGACTGCATGGTGATTGCCCCGATGACGGGGAACTCCATCTCACGGTTTGCCAACGCCATCACGGACTCACCCGTGCTGATGGCAGCCAAGGCGACGCTCAGGAACGGCACGCCGGTCGTGATCGGCGTATCAACCAATGACGCACTCGGCCTGAACGGGACGAATATCATGAAACTGCTGAACACCAAGAACATTTACTTCATCCCGTTCGGACAGGATGACCCCGTCAAAAAACCGAACTCCCTCATCAGTGATTTCACAAAGATGGTCGATACGGTCGAGGCTGCACTTAGAGGAGAACAGCTTCAGCCCCTCCTGATCAGGCATGAAAATACTTAAAGACGAATATATCTCCAAACATACATGAAAACATGCTATAATACTGAACATTCGATCATGAAACTGAGGAGTGTTTAATCATGGGATATCGTGTTGCAATTGTCGGCGCTACAGGCGCAGTCGGCCAAAGGATCGCCAAAAAGCTTGAAGAAAGGAATTTCCCCGCCGATGAAATTCTTTTCCTTGCGTCAGCCCGCTCAGCAGGAAGCAAAGTGGAGTACGGCGGCAAGGAATATACAATTGAAGAAGCGTTGCCTGAGCGCTTTGACGGTGTGGACATCGCCTTCTTCAGTGCAGGAGGCAGCGTGTCCAAACAGCTTGCGCACGAGGCGATCAGCCGCGGAGCGGTAGTCATCGACAATACGAGCGCGTTCCGTATGGACCCGGACACTCCGCTCGTTGTTCCCGAAGTCAACCGTGAGGCGCTCAAGGAGCACCGGGGCCTGATTGCCAACCCGAACTGCTCGACAATCCAGATGGTGGCGGCACTGGAACCGGTCCGCCGCAAGTATGGCCTGAAGAAAGTCATCGTCTCGACGTACCAGGCGGTTTCCGGAGCGGGCGCCGCCGCGATCGGCGAGCTGGAAAAGCAGAGCACGGACATGGAGAACAGGACCGGAGCGGAGGCCGAGCTTCTGCCGGTCAAGGGTGACAAGAAACATTACCCGATCGCTTTTAATGCGGTGCCGCAGATCGATGTCTTCAGTGAGGACGGCTACACCTTCGAAGAGTGGAAAATGATCAATGAGACAAAGAAAATCATGGGCATGCCCGAACTGTCGGTCGCTGCAACATGTGTACGTCTCCCGGTCGTGACCGGCCACTCCGAATCGGTCTATTTCGAAACGGGAGATCCGTCAGCCGATACGGCCGGCATCCGGGAATCCCTGCAACATGCGGAAGGCATCACCGTAATGGATGATCCGGACAATCAGGCATACCCGATGCCGCTCTTCGCGGAAGGCAAGGACGATGTGTTCGTCGGCCGCCTTCGCAGGGATCTCGACACCCCAGGCGCATTCCACTTCTGGGTGGTCGCGGATAACCTCCTGAAGGGAGCTGCCCTCAACTCGATCCAGATCGCGGAAGCGCTCATTGCGGACGGGTTGCTGAAAGGGGACAAAGCCGATGGAACTCGGCAATATAGCGACGGCGATGGTCACGCCGTTCGGTGAAGATGGAAAAGTTGACGAGGGCCGTCTGAATGCCCTCGTCAATTATTTGATACAAAACGGTTCGGATTCCATTGTCGTCTGCGGGACGACCGGGGAAGCACCGACACTCACAGATGATGAAAAAGAACAGGTCATCCGACTGGCCGTTGAGGCAGCCGGCAAAAGGATTCCCATCATTGCCGGCACAGGCAGCAACAGCACCGCCGGCACAGTCAGCATGACGAAAAGGGCCGAAACCGCGGGAGCGGACGGAATCATGCTGGTGGCCCCTTACTATAACCGTCCCGACCAGCGGGGGATGGTTGCGCATTTCACGCAAGCGGCCGGCAGCACGAAGCTTCCAGTCATGCTCTACAATGTGCCGGGCAGGACGGCGTCCCGCCTGGAGCCGGCAACGGTCGCCGCGCTGTCCCGTATTCCGAACGTCAGGGCCGTGAAGGAAGCAGGCGGGGATCTTGGTGCCATGACCCGCATCATCGCCGGGACTGACCCCGGATTCCTCCTGTACAGCGGGGATGATGGCCTGACACTCCCGGTGCTTGCCATTGGCGGGCACGGTGTGGTCTCTGTCGCCTCGCACGTCGCCGGCCCCGAAATGCAGCGGATGATCCGGGCATACCGGAACGGCGATTCCGGGGAAGCTGCCCGCCTGCATGCCATCATCAGCCGGCTGACAGAAGCGCTTTTCAGCCGGCCGAGCCCGGCACCGGTCAAGCATGCCCTGAAACTGGCCGGCATGGACACGGGACCGGTCCGTCTTCCGATCACTTCTCTTGATGATGAAGGTGCAGAAATCATCGGAAAGGCGATGGGTGACTTTCGTTCGGCAGCAGGCGCCTAATCGGCATGTCTGTTCCTCACGTGCATGGATGTCCGGGACGCCGTGCCCGATCGTCCAAAAAGAAATGGATCCGGCGGACGCCGGGGACTGCGGTCCCTTGTGTCCGCTTTTTGATTTCCGGCGGTGCGCGGATCTCGAGACTTGAATGTAAATTCGGCACTTTTTTAATTTGTCTAGATTGTACGGCTACCGTATAATGGGGGTTAGCGGATATGGAACGGGTATGATTTAGGAGGAGAACCATTGACCAAGACAAAAAATGAAAACATCAGGGTCATCCCCCTCGGAGGAGTGGGGGAGATCGGAAAGGCGATGTATGTGGTCGAAATCGATGATGAACTGTTTATCGTCGACAGCGGGCTCATGTTCCCTGAAGGGGAAATGCTCGGCATCGACATCGTCATTCCGGATATGACCTACATCGAAGAAAACAAAGACCGGCTGAAAGGGATCTTCCTGACCCACGGCCATGAAGATGCGATCGGATCGATCGCTTATCTGCTCAGCAAAGTCCAGGCGCCTGTCTACGGGTCGAAACTGACCATCGCCCTGGCAAAGGAACATCTGAAGGACAAGCAGGCACCCAAGAACATCAAGTTCTTCGAGGTTTCGAGCAGGAGCCGGATGAACTTCGGCAGGACGTATGTAACCTTCTTCCATACGACGCACAGCATTCCGGACTCCCTCGGGATCGTGTTCCACACAAGTGAGGGTGCCATTGTGCACACGGGAGAGTTCAAGTTCGACCAGTCGGCAAAGGGCAAATACCGGCCCGACATCTCGAAGATGGCCGCAATCGGGGACGAAGGCGTATTCATCCTGATGTCCGATTCATCGGAAGCGGAGCGTCCGGGGCATACGACACCTGAGTCCGTCGTCGCGGAGCAGCTGTCCAAGACATTCCACAAGGCGCAGGGGCGCATCCTCATCGCCCTTTATGCTTCCAACTTCATCCGCATGCAGCAGGTATTCGACCGGGCAGCCGAATCGGGACGCAAAGTCGCTGTGATCGGAAAGTCGCTTGAGATCTACTTCGAAGTCGGCATGAAGCTCGGCTATCTGGACGTCGCGGACGGCCTCGTCATCCCGGTCAAGGAAATCGGCAAGTACGATGACTCCGAAGTGGCGATCATCGTGACAGGTAACCAAGGCGAGCCGCTCCATGCGCTTGAGCGCATTGTGAAGCGCCAGCACAAGGACATCCGAATCAAGGAGACCGATACGGTCCTCATCACGTTCACTCCGTCGCCGGGCATGGAAGTCGGGATGTACAACACGATGAACGAGCTGGCCAAGGCAGGCGCCGATGTGCTGACTTCCAGCCGCAAAGTCCACGTATCGGGGCACGGCAGCCAGGAAGACCTGAAGCTGATGCTCAACCTGATGAAGCCGAAATTCTTCATCCCGATCCAGGGAGAGTACCGGATGCTGATCGCCCACTCCAAGCTGGCACAGCAGACCGGCCTGCCGAAGTCACGCATTTTCATCGCGGACAAAGGGGATATCGTCGAATACAAGAACGGCAAGATGCGAATGACCGGACGGGTGACCGCCGGAAACGTGCTGATCGACGGAAGCGGTGTCGGCGATATCGGCAATATCGTCCTGCGCGACCGGAAACTTCTTTCCGAGGACGGCATCTTCATCGTCGTCATTACGCTCAACCGCAAGAAAAAGACGATCGCGGCCGGGCCGGAAATTCTTTCCCGCGGATTTGTCTACGTGCGGGATTCGCGCGAGCTGATCGGCGAGGCCGGCGAACTCGTGAAGAAGATCGTAGGAAAATATTCCAACAAAGAATCGTTCGAATGGACGAGCATCAAGCAGGAAATCCGCGATACACTCAATTCATACCTCTACCAGAAGACGAAGCGCCGCCCGATGATCATTCCGATTATCATGGAATACTGAGGCGGAGCACCAGAGATAGAACAAAACGGGATTTCTACGCCGTCGCTGGCGGGAAATCCCGTTTTCATCGATGGGGGTGAACCAGATGGCAACCAAACGCAACAAGAAGAAAAAGCGCAGGAACTCTGCCAAAAAGAAGAAATCCGGACTTTATCCGCTCGGGTACGAGCTGGCGGGCCTCGTCATGACCGGGCTTGCCATCATCACATTTTTTGATCTCGGATTTGTCGGGAGGGCACTCGGCAGTGCTGCCCGGTTCCTGTTCGGGAACTGGCATGCCGCACTTCCGTTCCTGTTCCTGATATTCGCGCTTCTTCTGATGGTGAAGCGGGAGATCCCGGATCTGCGGAACCGCATTGTCGGAGGACTGCTTCTCATACTCGGAAGCCTGACACTTTTCAGCCATGTGCTGCTGTTCACGGAGCGTTATGAAAGCGGCCGTCTGCAGACCACTTCCGCACTGAAGGAAACATGGCTCATCCTGGTCACTGACGGAGGCATCACGGATCCGGCCGTTTCCCTCGGCGGCGGGATTGTTGGAGGATTCCTGTTTGCCATGTTCCATGTGCTGTTTGATTCGGCAGGCGCCACCATTGCGGGAATCATCATGCTTTCGATGGGCCTGATTTTGCTGACCGGCAAAGCGCTTGTCCCGTATCTGGCAGAAAAAGTTCCGGAAGCGATGGATTCGGTACGGGAATGGATGACAAGGGAACGCAAGCCCGCCCGTCCGAAGCCGGAAAAGCAGGAGAAAGTGAAGCAGCCGAAAGAGCCGCGGAAGTCCCGGCGTGCGGCCGCTGATGAGGAAGCGGCTTCCGCCGGCATCGCGGCACCTGAACCAGATTCCGCGGCGGGCGCCTACGGCAGTCCGGCAGAACCCGAACCGGTCCGCGTGCAGCCGATCATCTCTTCCTTCACCGAACGGGTCAGGGAAGAGCCCGGCGCAGAAAAGCCTGCAGCCAACACGAAAGAGGAAGGACAGGATATGGATGCAGAGATCCGGGATATCGGCGACGCACAGCCTGTAAACGAAGATTTTGTCCTGCCGCCTGTTTCCTTGTTGAACCCGCCGCCTGAAAACGACCAGAGCGGCGAATACAATATGATCCAGCACAATGCCGAAAAGCTTGAAAAGACGTTCCACAGCTTCGGCGTGAAGGCGAGCGTCACGGAAGTGCATCTCGGCCCGGCCGTCACCAAGTACGAAGTGATGCCGGCCACGGGCGTGAAAGTCAGCCGGATCGTCAGTCTGGCGGATGACATCGCCCTTGCGCTTGCCGCGCGCGATATCCGGATCGAAGCGCCGATTCCGGGCAAGTCGGCAGTCGGCATCGAGGTCCCGAACACCGAAGTGGCGATGGTCTCGCTTCGCGAAGTGCTGGAATCGAGGAACAACAACAAGCCGGATTCCAAGCTCATGGTCGCTCTAGGGAGGGACATTTCCGGTGAGGCGGTCATGGCCGAGCTCAACAAGATGCCCCATATGCTCGTTGCCGGGGCGACCGGCAGCGGGAAGAGTGTATGCATCAACGGTATCATCATCAGCATCCTCATGAGGGCGAAGCCGCATGAAGTCAAGATGATGATGATCGACCCGAAGATGGTTGAACTGAATGTATACAACGGTGTGCCGCATCTGCTTGCACCGGTCGTCACGGATCCCCGGAAAGCATCCCAGGCACTCAAGAAAGTGGTTGCGGAGATGGAACGGCGGTACGACCTCTTCTCCCACACCGGCACGAGGAATATCGAAGGCTACAACCATCATATTGACGAGTGGAATGAGGAAAACGAAGAAAAACATCCTCGCCTTCCTTACATTGTGGTCATCGTCGATGAGCTGGCAGACCTTATGATGGTTGCTTCGAGCGATGTAGAGGACTCGATCACCCGGATCGCCCAGATGGCACGGGCGGCAGGGATTCACCTGATCATCGCTACACAGCGCCCGAGTGTCGATGTCATCACCGGCATCATCAAGGCAAACATTCCGTCCCGGATCGCATTTGCCGTTTCATCGGCTGTGGATTCGCGGACGATCCTGGATTCCGGCGGGGCGGAGAAACTTCTCGGACGCGGGGATATGCTTTATCTGCCGGCGGGGGCCTCCAAGCCGACAAGGATCCAGGGTGCGTTCCTTTCCGACCAGGAAGTCGAGGAAGTCGTGGATTTCGTCATCAGCCAACAGAAGGCACAGTATGAGGAGTCGATGATCCCGACCGAGGTGGAGGAAACCGCACCCGAAGAAGAAACGGATGACTTGTATGACGAAGCGGTCGACCTGGTCCGGAGCATGCAGCAGGCATCGGTCTCGATGCTGCAGCGCAGGTTCAGGATCGGGTATTCCCGTGCAGCGCGCATCGTCGACCAGATGGAGATGCGCGGAGTTGTCGGGCCGCACGAAGGCAGCAAACCCCGCCAGGTCCTGATCCAGGACCATCCGGACGAACCGTGAACCGCCAAACAGGCAGGATCGGGTAAAGGCAGTCCGCTATAAACCGCCATCCATAC
Source organism: Bhargavaea cecembensis DSE10 (assembly GCF_000348905.1). GTDB lineage: Bacteria > Bacillota > Bacilli > Bacillales_A > Planococcaceae > Bhargavaea > Bhargavaea cecembensis. Next base: position 181,699 of record NZ_AOFT01000002.1, on the reverse strand, counting down.
TGCAGACAAAGTGAAGCCCGGTGCTCCTTTGTCTGCAGTTTTTTTATGCAGTCTTCTTTGTGACCCGTTGGCACATGCGACCGATCAGCACATGTCTGTTCGTGGTGTCTGCAAGAAACCGGAGGACCTTTTGTAAATTAGGAGGACCTCTTATGAAATCTCCATGAAATGTTGAAAACGCTTTATTGTAAAAGTAAGCGCTTTATCATGGCAGTTTGTTTACATGGATGGGGCATAAGTACGAATTTGTCTTCATATTTAGAAAGAAAGGTATTCCACTAGGGTAGCAAAAATGATATAGTATGTCTGATTAGGAGGAAGGTTTTACATCAGATGTCTGATCTCTTTAATTTGGTGGTGATGTCATGACGGTAAAGGCGGACCACCGGCACTTGTATCTTCAGGTTATCGAGCAGCTCAAGCGGGACATCGCGTCGGGTGTGTTTAAAGAAAAAGAAAAACTCCCATCCGAGTTTGAACTCGCCAAGATCATGGGCGTGTCCAGGGCGACTCTTCGGGAGGCGCTCCGCCTGCTTGAGGAAGAACACTATATTGTCCGAAGACACGGTGTCGGGACTTTCGTCAATCCGAGGCCGCTGTTTACAGCCGGCATCGAAGAGCTGGCAAGCGTATCGGACATGATCCGCCAGGTCGGCATGACCCCGGGAACGAACTTCATCAGCTCCTCCGAAGAACTTGCGACGGAAGAAGACATGGAGCGTTTCGGGTGCGGACCGGATGAACGGATCATGACGATCAAGCGGGTCCGGACGGCGGATGGTGAGCCGGTTGTCTACTGCATCGATGTCTTCCCGTCACGTTACGTCGGTGAGGAATTTCTGAAACAGGAAAATGAATCCATCTTCGAGGCGATTGAACGGACGGGAAACCTGAGGATTACACAGGCGGTGGCCCAGATTGAACCGGTCGGATACGACGAGGAAGCATCTCCGATCCTCGAATGCGAACCGGAGACCGCGCTGCTTATGCTGCGGCAGTCGCATTACGCGGAGGGGGAAGAGGTCATTCTCTACTCCCGCAATTATTTCAAGGGCGATAAATTCAATTTCCACGTTTTGCGGAAACGGATGTAAAACAGACAACCTTCCTGCTATCAAAAAGTACATTTACAACACAACATTTAGGGGGTACCACAAATGGCAAAACGCAAGTTTGGTCTTGCGCTGTCGGTTCTCTTGGCTGCGGGCACGCTCCTCGGCGCATGCGGCTCCGACAACGGTGAAGAAGCACAGAACGAAGGCAACAACTCCGGCGGCGGCGAGTCCGCTTCCGAGTTTTCCGTAGCGATGGTCACTGACGTCGGCGGCGTTGACGACAAGTCGTTCAACCAGGCTGCATGGAAAGGGATTCAGGAGTTCGGCGAAGACAATGGCCTCGAAAAAGGCGACGGCGGCTTTGATTATCTCCAGTCTGCCGGTGAAGAAGACTACATCCCGAACCTGAACGCATTGGCGCGACGTGATTTCAACCTCGTTTTCGGTGTCGGCTTCATGATGCAGGATGCGCTTGATGAGATCGCTTCCCAGCAGAAAGACACTCAGTTCGCGATCATCGACGCAGTTGTCGAGCAGCCAAACACGGTCAGCCTCCTTTTCAAAGAGCATGAAGGTTCCTTCCTCGCGGGTGTCGCAGCGGCACTCACGACAGAAAGCAAGAAAGTCGGCTTTGTCGGCGGCATGGAAAACGAAGTCATCCACCGCTTCGAGTCCGGTTTTGTACAGGGCGTCGAAGCAGTTGACCCGTCGATCGAGATCGATATCCAGTACACTGGCGCATTCGACAAAGCAGAGCTCGGAAAAACAACAGCCAACCGCATGTACTCCAGCGGCGTTGATGTGATCTTCCACGCTGCGGGCGGCACGGGCAACGGTGTCTTCTCCGAAGCGAAAGAACGCAAGTCGAACGACCCCGATGCAAACGTATGGGTCATCGGCGTTGACTCCGACCAGTACGACGAGGGTGCGGTCGGCGACACGAACGTCACACTTACTTCGATGCTGAAGCGTGTTGACGTAGCGGTTAAGGACATCTCCGAAAAAGCGAAAAACGGCGAGTTCCCTGGCGGCGAAGTCATCACTTACGGCATCGCGGATGAAGGCGTTGCACTTGCGGATTCCCGCGGCAACATCCCTGAAGATGTCGTGGCGCAGATCGAAGAGTACCAGGAAAAGATCGCTTCCGGCGAAATCGAAGTCAAGGAATACCCGGAAGGCAAAGAACCGAAGTAAGCATGAATGTGTTGAGCATGGGGGCCGGACTTTCCGGCCTTCATGTTTAATTATGTAAGGGCCATTTTTGTAATTGGTAGATGAAAGATTTCCTGACAGGAAGTCTTTCCTGTATCAGTTTACAGGTGTTTGGCAGGTTTTAAGGACAAAGGAGTGAATCCATTGGAATACGTGATCGAAATGCTCAACATCCGCAAGGAGTTCGGCAATTTCGTGGCTAACGATAACATCACCCTGCAACTCCGGAAAGGGGAGATTCATGCCCTGCTCGGTGAGAATGGCGCAGGGAAATCCACACTCATGAACGTCCTGTTCGGCCTTTATCAGCCGGAAGGGGGAGAAATCCGGGTTCGCGGCAAGAAAGTGGACATCACCGATCCGAACGTCGCAAACGAACTCGGAATCGGCATGGTGCACCAGCACTTCATGCTGGTCGAAAATTTTACGGTCACCGAAAACATCATCCTCGGCAATGAGCCGACAAAAAACGGCAGTGTGAATATTTCCAGCGCAGCCAAGAAAGTGGCGGAGCTGTCCAAACAATATGGTCTCAATGTCGACCCGAATGCCAAGATCGAGGATATCTCGGTCGGGATGCAGCAACGCGCCGAAATTCTGAAGACGCTCTACCGGGGGGCGGACATCCTGATCTTCGACGAACCGACGGCTTCACTGACTCCCCAGGAGATCAGCGAACTGATCGGCATCATGAAAAAGCTGATCGCCGAAGGCAAGTCCATCATCCTGATCACCCACAAACTCCAGGAAATCATGGATGTTTCAGATCGCGTCACGGTCATCCGTAAAGGCAAGGGGATCGGTACGGTCGAGACTTCAGAGACCGATCCAGAGCAGCTGGCATCGATGATGGTCGGCCGGCAGGTCACATTCAAGACCGAAAAGGGGCCGGCAGACCCGAAAGAGGAAGTGCTCAAGATCGAGGGGCTCACCGTCGAAGATTCGCGCGGAGTTCCGAAGGTCAAAGGCCTCAACCTGAGCATCAGAAAAGGCGAGATCGTCGGCATCGCCGGTATCGACGGCAACGGGCAGTCGGAACTCATCGAGGCAATCACCGGCCTGCGCAAGTCGAAATCAGGCAATATCCTGATCAACGGTAAGGACATCACGAACCGCAAGCCGCGGGAAATCACAAACAGCGGCATCGGCCATATTCCTCAGGACCGTCATAAGCACGGCCTCGTCCTGGATTTCCCGATCGGGCATAATATCGGATTGCAGACTTACTTCCGGCCTCCTTATTCGAAAGGCGGAATCATCAATTACACGGCAATCGACAAAAAAGCGGAAGAAATCATTGCCCAGTATGATGTCCGTACGCAGGGCCCCCACGAACCTGCGCGTGCGCTTTCGGGCGGGAACCAGCAAAAAGCGATCATCGGGCGCGAAGTCGAACGGGACCCGGATCTCCTGATTGCAGCACTGCCGACCCGCGGCCTTGACGTCGGGGCCATCGAATTCATCCATCGCCGTCTGATCGAGCAGCGGGACAGCGGCAAGGCGGTCCTTCTCGTCTCGTTTGAACTCGATGAAGTGATGAATGTCTCCGACCGCATCGCGGTCATCTATGACGGTTCGATCATCGATACAGTACTGCCGTCGGAGACGGACGAACAGGAACTCGGCCTGCTAATGGCCGGCCATTCGAGAGAAGCGGCTGCCCGGCAGGCGGAAGAAGGTGTCAACAACCATGTCGAATAGAATGATCAATCTCCTCGTGCCGGCCATCGCCGTCATCCTCGGCCTGCTGGTCGGGGCGATCGTCATGCTCGTGAGCGGCTATGATCCGGTTGCGGGGTATATCGCGCTTTGGCAGGGGATTTTCGGAGACTCCTATGCCATCGGTGAAACCATCCGCCAGATCACGCCATACATCCTGGCGGGCCTTGCGGTAGCCTTCGCTTTCCGCACCGGCCTGTTCAACATCGGGGTCGAAGGGCAGCTGATCGTCGGCTGGTTCGCGGCCGTCTACGTCGGTGCTGCATTTGACCTGCCGAAAGTGATCCATCTTCCGCTTTCCATCCTGGCGGGGGCGGCGGCAGGTGCACTCTGGGCCTTCCTGCCGGGACTTCTGAAGGCGAAGATGAAGATTCACGAAGTCATCGTGACAATCATGATGAACTATATTGCGCTGCACGTTGTCAACGCACTGATTAAAACATGGTCGGGCGGCGGGGACAAAACCGACCGGATCCTTGAATCGGCATCCCTGCGTTCCGAATTCCTTTCTTCCCTGACGGACTATTCACGGCTTCACTACGGGATTCTCGTGGCGCTGCTGATGGTGGTCGTCATGTGGTTCATCCTTGAAAAGACAACAACCGGCTTTGAATTGAAGGCGGTCGGCTTCAACGAGCATGCATCCGAGTATGCGGGCATGAAAATCGGCAAGAACATCATCTTGTCGATGGTCATTTCCGGCGCATTCGCCGGTCTCGCGGGAGCGATGGAAGGCCTCGGTACATTCGGCAATATGTATACGCGCGGCGGGTTCACCGGCATCGGGTTTGATGGGATCGCTGTTGCGCTCCTCGGGGCGAACACTCCGCTCGGCGTCATTTTCGGTGCGGTTTTGTTCGGCTCGCTGAAATACGGGGCGCTCAATATGCCGAACGCCGCACAGATTCCGGAAGAGGTTGTCCAGATTGTCATCGCGCTCGTCATCTTCTTTGTGGCGTGCGGCTATGCCATCCGTCTTTTCCTGACCAAGATCTCCAAGAAAAAGGAGGCGAAGTGACATGGGCTTCCTCGATATCCTTTACTTTATGGTGCCGGTGTCCATCGCCTATGCGGCGCCGCTGATCTTCACAGCGCTCGGCGGAGTTTTTTCCGAGCGTTCGGGTGTCGTCAACATCGCGCTGGAAGGCCTTATGGTGATGGGCGCATTTATCGGCATCCTGTTTAACCTGTTTTTCTTTGAGACGTTCGGTGCATGGACGCCTTGGATCGCCCTGATTGCCGCAATGATCGTATCGGGCGTGTTTGCCATCCTGCATGCGGTCGCATCGATTTCATTCCGTGCCGACCAGGTCGTTTCCGGCGTCGCCATCAACATGCTCGGCCTCGCCATCGCCCTGTTCCTGACTAAGATGATATTTGACAAGGGACAGACCGATTTCATTAAGAAAGCGATCCCGAACTTTGACGTGCCGTTCCTGTCGGACATCCCGGTGATCGGGCCGATGCTTTTCAAAGGCATCTATGGTTCGAGCATCCTGGCGATCGCGGTGGCCGTCATCACCTGGTACGTGATCTACAAGACGCCGTTCGGGCTGCGTCTCCGCGCCGTCGGGGAACACCCGATGGCAGCGGATACGATGGGCGTCAACGTCAACAAGATCCGGTACATCGCCGTCATCATTTCCGGTGCACTTGCCGGAATCGGCGGAGCGATCTATTCCCAGACCATGACCCGTGATTTCGGCCATGCGACCATCAACGGCCAGGGCTTCATGGCCCTTGCCGCAATGATCTTCGGGAAATGGCATCCGATCGGTGCCATGGGCGCGGCCATCTTCTTCGGGTTTGCCCAGGCGCTGGCAGTGGTCGGCCCGAGCATTCCGCTCATCAAAGAAATTCCGACGGGCTATCTTCACGCGCTCCCTTATGTCGTCACGATCCTCGCCCTTGCCGGCTTTATCGGCAAAGCGACCGGACCGAAGGCAAACGGAAAACCATATATCAAAGGCAGCCGGTAACTCCGGCCGGAGCGGGTCCTTCACGGGCCCGTTTTTTTATTTTTGGCTTAGGAAATGATAAAACTTCACGCTGTGGCCAATTATTATTCCCGTGTCGCCCACATCCGGTTCCAGCGCCCTGCAACCAGCAAACTTCACCCTTCGCCATTTCGATCAGTCAACATCGGCTCGTTCCTCGCCGTGTTCAGACTGTAGACAAAACGGGGCTTTCTGATAAGTCAATAACACGACGAAAAATGCAAACGGCACGGACTCTGGTCGCTTACCGCGGGCCGGCGCCGAGCTCCGTGTAAAGCGGATCTCGACAGCCCGGCTTTTCCTGCAGGTGTCTCCTGGCGTCCGTGCCGTTTGCTTTACCATGTGCTGAAACCGATTTTCGGACAGCTCCGTTTTGTCATTCACTTGGATATTTATCGTGTTTTTACCCCTAGACGGCCACGGTCTGAATACAAATCCTATACGAAATCGTAAAAGAACGAAAAGTCGATGGCTTTCGAGTTTACTGACCAGGTGGTCCTCAAAGGACCATCTCATCCAGTGAGACCATTTCCAGTTGATCAGGATTAATTCCATTCGATATTGACAGCATATCCATCAACCGTTTTGTAAACTGTTAATTCGATTATATAAACAGGTACCGTTCGTCTCAATAAGCCTCATGGCGGATTGTAGCGGAGGGCCCGAGACACCTGCGGGAAAAGCGTTAGCCGAAGACCACGCAGGATGTTACGCAATGCTGGCGCTTTTGCTCGCAGGAGATCTTCCGCTACGCGATGCGCACAGACGCCAGTCTTCGTACTGGCGCCGGCTAAGGCTACGTCCGCGGTAAGCGAGGGCCCGTAGCGGAAATCCGTAGGATTTTTCAGGAATAGAAAAAACTGCAGAGAACGGAGTAAGCTACTCACTTTGTCTACAGCCTAAACATCAGTCCGTTCCTCGCCGTGTTTCCTTTATCTCATTGCGAAGGGCACCAGTTTGTACGTTGCTGAACGGGCGCTTGCACTTTTGTTCTTAAAACCTCTCCAAAGTTTGCCATGCCTCAGCCGGGTTGGGTATAGTTAAATTGGTGAATACTTGATACAAATTTGAATGAAAACGAGGTGTCCCATGTTTACGGAAACTCGATTGACTCAAGGCGTCCGCCTGTATGTACGCAGGACGGAACAATTCAAAACGCTGACATTCTCCATCCGCTTCAAGCAGCCGCTGACAGCGGAAGGGGCTTCCGAGCGGGCTGTCCTGGCCAACATCCTGGAAGACAGCACAGAAACCTATCCGAGCCGGGCGGCACTCCGGCAGGCGCTCGAAACCATGTACGGAACCCTTTACTATACAGATGTCGGCAAACGCGGAGGCTACCACTACCTGTCGTTTAACGCCGAGTGTGTGGACGACCGCCTGATCCGTGACGAAGACATTGCGGACTGGACAATCCGGCTCCTTGCAGATGCCGTGCTCCGCCCGAATCTGCAGGACGGAGTCTTCAAAGCCCAGGTGTTCGAGCGGGAAAAGCAGACGGTTCTTGAGCGAGTCCGCTCCCTTTACGATGATAAAACCCGTTATGCGCAGCACCGGCTGCTGACGCTGCTGAGGCCTGAAGGGCCCGAATCCATCAGGGCCACCGGCGAAGAAACCCTTCTGGAAGCGCTGACTCCCGAGAAAGTCATGGAAGCGTATCGCCGGATGATCGGTGAAGACGAGATCGAGATTTACGTCGTCGGAGCAGTTGATGAGGAGGCCATCACCTCCTCACTTAAAGAAGCTTTCCACTTCGAGGGGCGTGTTCCGGCCGTGCTGCCCGAAAAAGCGGCCCGCGGAACCGGAAAGGAAGGCCGGATTTCGGAAAAGCAGAACATGAAGCAGGGTAAGCTCCACATCGGTTTCAGCACGCCTGTGATGTTCGGCACGGAAGACTTCCCGAAGATGCAGCTGGCAAACGGCATTTTTGGCGGCTTCCCTCATTCAAAGCTGTTCATGAACGTCCGTGAAAAGGAAAGCATGGCCTACTATGCCGCAAGCTCCTATCTGTCCCGCTACGGGCTCATCACCGTTTCAGCCGGCATCGACGCGGACCTCGCCGACAAAGCGACGAAGCTGATCGACGAACAGCTTGAGGCAATGAGAGCCGGGGAGATCACGGACACCGAACTGAGCCAGACCAAAGCGATGCTTGCCAACCAGCTTCGTGAAGCGCTGGATTCCTCAAGGGGCCAGATTGAGATCTTTGACCAGTACAAAGACCTCCCCGGCGGTTTCACGCCTGAAGGATGGATCGCGAAATGGGAGCCTGTGACGGCCGATGATATCCGGGAAATGGCCGGGAAGATCGATCGCCAGCTTGTCTATCTGCTTTCCGGAAAGGAGGAATCGGCTGATGAAAATGCTTGAGTACAGCCGCGTCAACGAAACGCTTTATCATGAGACTCTGCCGAATGGGCTGCAGGTGTTTATCCTGCCGAAATCCGGCTTTTCGAAAACCTATGTCTCGTTTACGACCAGGTACGGTTCCATTGACAATACCTTTATTCCGCTGGGCAAAGACGAAGTCGTCCGGGTCCCTGACGGCATCGCCCACTTCCTCGAGCATAAGATGTTCGAAAAGGAAGACGGGGATGTGTTCCAGAAGTTCGGGATGAACGGGGCATCAGCAAACGCCTTTACGTCCTTTACCCGTACCGCCTATCTGTTTTCCGCGACGGAGAACCTTTATCCGAATACGGAACTCCTGCTGGATTTCGTCCAGGCGCCTTATTTCACGGAGGAAACCGTTGAAAAGGAAAAAGGGATCATCGGACAGGAGATCACGATGTACGATGACCTGCCGGACTGGCGCTCGTATTTCGGAACGATCGAAAACCTGTACAAGGAGCATCCTGTGAAGATCGACATCGCCGGAACGGTCGAGTCGATATCGAAAATCACAGCAGATCACCTGTATGAGTGCTACCACACGTTCTACCATCCGTCGAACATGCTTGTATTTGCGGTCGGAGCGGTCGACCCTGAAGAGATGATGGACTTTATCCGGGACAATCAGGCTGGGAAGACGTTCGACAAGCCGGAGCGGATCGTCCGGCAGTTCCCGCAGGAGAAGATGGAATCAGCAGTGAAGGAAGGCAGCCTGGAGATGGATGTTTCCAAGCCGAAGGTCCATGTGGGAATCAAGCTTCCTGCACTTGCAGAAGAAGGGCTGGAAGGGCTGAAGCAGGAGCTGGCTTACCAGATCTTAATCGACCTCCTGTACGGAAAAACGTCCAAGTTCTATACGGAAGCCTACGAGGAAGGCCTGATTGACGAATCGTTCTCGACTGACTTCACTGCAGAAGAAGGATTTGCCTTTTCGGTGATCGGATCTGACAGTGCCAAACCCGAGGAGCTGACGAAGAAGATCGAGGACACCCTGCAGTGGGCGTCGGAAAAGTTTCCGTTCGGCCAGGAAGACCTGGACCGCCAGCGCAGGAGACGGATCGGCTTCTTCATGCGCGCGCTGAACTCGGTCGAATACATTGCGAACCAGTTCACCCGCTATGCATTCAATGGGATGAACCTGTTTGACACCGTAACCGCACTGGAGGCGCTGGAAGTGAAGGATCTCCAGAGAGTCCTCGTGCCGCTCACAGATGAGAAGGCGCGCACCGTATTCACGGTAAAACCTCCGGCGAACGGAGGGTGACCCCGCTCAGGTCCGCAGCGGTGCTCGGTGCCTCCGGAGGGATCGGCACCGCAGTCGCGGAGCGGCTTGCCGCTTCCGGCTGGTCCCTTTACCTGCATTACAATTCCTCACGGGATTCCGCACTGGCACTCGAGAAGCGGCTCGCAGAGGCTTACCCGCACCAACGATTCATCGCGGTACAGGCGGACTTTGCCGCCCCGGACGGAGGGGAGCGCCTGGCCGCTTCTACCGGCGACCTTCAGGCGGTCATCTCCTGCACCGGCCAGGGAATGACCAAGCTGCTCTCGGACACGGGAATGGATGACCTGGACGCACTATGGCGCGTGCATGCAGCAAATCCGATGCGTTATATCGGCCTGGTTTCTGAAAAACTGCGCCGCCATCCTGTTTCCCGCGTCGTCATGATCGGCTCGATCTGGGGTGACACGGGAGCAGCCGGGGAAGTGGCATACTCCGCCGTCAAGGGGGCAGTCCACTCGTTCGTCAAGGCCTATGCGAAAGAGGCGGCTGCCTCGAATGTCCTGGTCAATGCCATCTCTCCGGGCTGGATCGAGACTTCGATGAACAGCCACCTGGATGAGGAAGAGCGCAGGCTGGCGTTCGGCGAGATTCCGCTTATGCGCCCGGGCACTCCGGAAGACGTTGCCGGTACGGTGGATTTCCTGCTGGGCGAACAATCCCTCTACATCACCGGAGAAATCATCAAAGTCAACGGCGGATGGTATATCTGAACCAACGGCGGACCGGGGCACAAAAGCCCGGTCCGCTTTTTAATGGGTGCTTACCGTGATCTGACAATTAGATGGAAGAAAGATTCCAATGGAGCTTTGCAAAAGCATGCACATGAAACGGCAATCTGAATGATTTTCATATTTTAAGATATTGTTGCCTGATTCACGGTTAATAGGGGATCAAAGTCTTTCGTGGGTTCCGAAATCCCCCCGGCTAACCCTTTTCTTCAAATGACAAATCCGATATGATAGAAATACATTGCGCATCCGGCGCCGATGGAGGCGACCCAAATTGAGTGAGTGGTACATGGAATACGAAATCGAAGTGAACCGGCCGGGGCTTCTGGGGGAAATTTCCTCACTCCTCGGTCTCCTGCGTGTCAACATCGTGACGATCAACGGTGTGGACCAGGGCAGGAGGGGCATGCTGCTCCGGACCGAGAACGATGACGCCATCGAGCGGTTTGAACTGATCGCATCGACGATGGACATGATCAATGTCAGAAAACTGAGGCATCCGAAGCTCCGGGATATCCTGGCGGTCCGGCATGGCCGGTACATCCAGCGAGATGCCGATGATAAAAAGACATTCCGCTTTGTGCGGGACGAGCTCGGCATTCTCGTCGATTTCATGGCTGAAATCTTCAAGCAGGAAGGCCACAAACTGATCGGCGTCCGCGGCATGCCCCGCGTGGGCAAGACGGAGTCTGTCGTGGCGGCGAGTGTGAGCGCGAACAAGAAATGGATTTTCCTTTCTTCGACGATGCTTCGCCAGACGGTCCGGAGCCAGCTGGCCGGCGACGAATTTTCACCGGATAATGTCTTCATCCTCGACGGGATCGTGACAAGGAAGGCGAGCGACGAGCGGCATATGCAGCTTGTCCGGGAAATTATGCGCCTGCCTGCGATAAAAGTTGTGGAACATCCTGACATGTTTGTGCGTCTTTCTGAGTACACCATGGATGATTTCGACTATATCATCGAGATCCGCCGTGATGAAGATGAAGAAATCACTTACGAGAAGCTGGAAGAAAACGACAGGATGTCGAGCCGGAGCGGGATGGATTTCGGATTCAATATTTGATAGGCAGGTGTTTTGGTTGTCCGAATTGGGCGCTCGGCTAAAACAGGCGAGGATGGAGAAAGGCTACTCGCTTGAAGATTTGCAGGAAATCACAAAAATACAGAAACGTTATCTTGCCGCCATCGAGGAAGGCAAGTTCGGCATCATGCCCGGCACATTCTATGTCCGGGCGTTTATCAAGCAGTACGCGGAAGCGGTCGACCTGGATGCCGATGAGATGCTGGCCATGTACAAGGCGGAGGCTCCGGAACCGCTTATCACGGGAGACTCGGCGGGGATGTCCGCCCCGACGATGAGACGCACGTCCATGAGGCGTGCGGGCAAGGCAGCCGAAGCGATGCCAAAGGTCATTCTTGCGCTGTTCATCGTGGTGGCCATCGGCATCGTCTGGTTCCTGAAGGCCAACCAGGCGGCGGATACCGAACCGGCCGAAGAAATCAACGAAACGGAAAGCACCGTGCAGGTGGAACAGGTCGGTCCTGAAGATGCTGAGGACGCGGCACCTGCCGAAGACGCGGATCCTGCCGAAGAAGAGGCTGCTGAAGAAGCGGAAGAGCCTGCGGAAACGGAAGAACCGGCGGAGCCGGAAGCCGCACTTGCAGTCGACAGGACCGAAGGCGAGAACACCTTCTACAACCTGTCCGGCACCGACAAGGCGAGCATCACGCTGAACGGGAAAGGCCGTTCCTGGATTTCCGTGACAGACAATACCGGGAAGCAGTACTTAAGCAAGAGCCTCGAGAACGGACAGACAGAGACCATCGAGGCACAGGGCGTACAGTGGTTGCGTTTCCGCATCGGCTATGTGCCTGGCGTGGAGATCACCGTGAACGGAAGTCCGCTCACTTACGCAGTTCCCGGAACGGATCGGGTTACACAGAACATCATCATCCAGCTTGGTGCTGCACAATAGTCATCTCTAGGGATGACTTATTTTTTTTGAAAGGGGCATAATTGATGAATTTACCTAATAAAATCACCGTGGCGAGAGTTCTTCTCATCCCGGTGTTCATCCTGTTCATGCTGGCTGATTTCGGCATGGGCACCATCCGGGCAGGCGGCGTTGAACTTCCGGTTGAGCATCTGATCGGCGGCATCATCTTCATCATCGCGGCGCTGACGGACTGGTTCGATGGACACCTGGCCCGCAAATACAATCTTGTCACGAACATGGGCAAGTTCCTGGACCCTCTGGCGGACAAGCTCCTCGTCTCCTCGGCGCTCATTATTCTCGTTGAGATGGGCTTTGCGCCTTCGTGGGTCGTGATCATCATTATTTCCCGCGAGTTCGCGGTGACCGGCCTGCGACTGATCCTGGCGGGCGGCGGGGAAGTCGTGGCGGCGAATATGCTCGGAAAGATCAAGACGACCACACAGCTTCTTGCAACCATCTTCCTGCTGCTCCACAATATCTTCTTCGAAGCGGCCGGTATCCCGTTCGGAACCATCATGCTGTACATCGCGCTCATCTTCACGGTCTGGTCGGGCGTGGATTACTTCTATAAAAACCGCCGTGTTCTGCTTGATTCTATGTAAGGGGGAGTCACCGTGAAAGCCGAAATCATTGCTGTTGGATCCGAACTGCTTCTCGGGCAGATCAATAACACGAATGCCCGATACATTTCAGCAGGGCTCGCCGAACTAGGCATCAGCGTCCATTTCCATACCGTGGTCGGGGACAATGCCGGCAGGCTCGAGGATGCGATCCGGATCGCCGAGTCCCGGGCTGACCTGCTCATCTTCACGGGCGGGCTCGGCCCGACAAAGGATGACCTGACGAAGGAAACGATCGCCCGCCACGCCGGCACCCGGCTCGTGTATGACGATGAGGCGCTCGTATCGATCCGTGCCTGGTTCGAGCGCATGGGGCGTGAGATGACGGACAACAATAAAAAGCAGGCCCTGATCCTTGAAGGGGCAGCCGTTCTGCAGAACCATCACGGCATGGCGCCGGGCATGCTGTTCTCCGCAGGCAGCCGCCACTATCTCCTGATGCCGGGTCCTCCGAAGGAAATGGAACCGATGTTCACCGTGCAGGCGAAACCGCTTCTTGCCAGGCTTGCAGGCTTCACAGGACCGATCGCTTCGCGCGTTTTCCGCTTTTACGGCATCGGGGAAGCCGAACTGGAGCACAGGCTGTCGGATCTGCTGGACAATCAGACGAATCCTACACTTGCTCCGCTTGCTTCAGACGGTGAAGTGACGATCCGCGCAACCGCGAAGGCGGACACAGTGGAAGAGGCGGCCGGTCTGCTGGACGGGGCGGAAGCCGAGATCCGGAAGATTGTCGGCAAGTACCTGTACGGTTATGATGACGAAACACTGGTCTCGAAGGCCGCTTCTCTCCTGATCGGAAATGGCCTGACCATTTCCGCTGCGGAAAGCCTGACGGCCGGCCTGTTCATGTCCGAGCTTGCCGAACAGCCCGGCATCAGCGCCGCACTGGCCGGTGGAGTCGTGACCTATACCGCAGAGGCAAAGATGGAGCAGCTTGGCATTCAGCGTTCCCTGCTTGATGAAAAGGGCGTCGTAAGCGAAGAAACGGCTTCCGCAATGGCGAAAGCGGTCCGGGAAAAGTTCGGCACCGATATCGGCGTCGGACTGACGGGGGCAGCCGGGCCGGATCCCCATGACGGCAAACCGGGAGGCACCGTCTGGGTTGCCATCGCAACCGGAAACGAAGTACGGACACGGGAACTTCTGCTTTCGGGCATGCGGAACACAAACCGCATCCGGGCCGTGAAATCAGCTTTGCATATGCTGATCGGGTTGATCGGCGACACGGCTGAAGGGCATAAATAAAAAAGATAAGGCGCCGGGAATTTCGATTTCGGTGCCTTTTTTCATGCCGAAATCCAAAAACGGGGCGCCGGGGCTGCTCGATTTTCAAGTATGACCTGCATGAAAATCGAATGGATGTTCGCTTTTTTCTTGTGTTTTTCTCAATAACCGAGTATAGTAGAGACAGAAAGAAAACCAGTATACACCCATGAGGAGGAACAAGTTTGAGCGATCGCAAAGCTGCATTGGATATGGCACTGAAACAGATTGAAAAACAATTCGGGAAGGGTTCCGTCATGAAATTGGGCGAGCAGACGGACCGTGTGATCTCGACGTCTTCGAGCGGTTCACTCACGCTTGACACCGCGCTCGGAGTAGGCGGGTACCCGCGTGGCCGGGTGATCGAAATCTATGGACCCGAGAGCTCAGGCAAGACGACGGTTGCGCTACACGCCATCGCGGAAGCGCAGGCGGCAGGCGGTTCGGCAGCCTTTATCGATGCCGAGCACGCCCTTGACCCTGTCTACGCGCAGAAGCTGGGCGTCAACATCGATGAGCTGCTCCTTTCCCAGCCGGACACGGGAGAACAGGCTCTCGAAATCGCAGAAGCGCTTGTACGCAGCGGCGCGATCGACATTATCGTCATCGACTCCGTCGCGGCACTCGTGCCGAAAGCGGAAATCGAAGGCGAAATGGGCGATTCCCATGTCGGCCTCCAGGCCCGCCTCATGTCCCAGGCGCTCCGGAAGCTTTCCGGCGCGATCAATAAATCGAAGACCATCGCCATCTTCATCAACCAGATCCGTGAGAAAGTCGGCGTCATGTTCGGTAACCCGGAAACCACTCCTGGCGGCCGTGCGCTGAAGTTCTACAGTTCGGTCCGCCTTGAAGTGCGCCGCGCCGAGGCGATCAAGCAGGGCAACGACTTCGTAGGTAACCGCACAAGGATCAAGGTCGTCAAGAACAAGGTGGCTCCGCCGTTCCGCACGGCGGAAGTCGACATCATGTACGGTGAAGGGATTTCCAAGGAAGGCGAAATCATTGACCTTGGAGCAGAAACCGATGTCGTCCAGAAAAGCGGTTCCTGGTACTCGTACAATGGCGAACGCCTTGGACAGGGCCGCGAGAACTCGAAACAGTTCCTGAAGGAAAACCCTGATATCCGCCAGGAGATCGCCGGTAAGATCCGTGAAGCCTATGGCCTGAACGGCCCTCAGGTTGCCGCGGAAGAGGAAGAGGAGTCCGAGGACGAGATCTTCGACCTGCTCATCGACGAGGAAAAGTAAAAAAATAAGCCCGGTTTTGGACCGGTCCCGGCCGGCAGCGGCGCCCTCTTCCCCCTGAGAAAGAGGTGTCGCTGCCGGCCGGTTTTTATTGCGGCGGCCTGCACCGGGACAGGCCGCGGAAAGGGGCGGGAAATGCCGGGAAACGGCGCAGTTCCAACCTTGACAGCGCTTTTTGCCGCCGGTACAATTGAAGATGGATAGATTTATCCAATAACCATCATGACAGATTTTGTGCAAGACCGGCATGAACAGCATGAATGCCCGGCATGACGCCGGAATGGTTTAACAGACGAATGAAAGCAGGGGGAGGTGACCTCAATGGTTGAAGTGATCATCTCCGCTTTGCTCGGACTCATCGTCGGTGCAGTTGTTGGCTATTTTGCCTTAAAACAAGTGAACGATTCCAAAGTGACCGGTGCGAAGCAGTCTGCCGAATCCATCGTGGAGGATGGCAGGCGCGAAGCGGAGGCACTGAAAAAAGAAGCGCTACTTGAAGCGAAAGATGAAACTCACAAACTACGGACAGAAGCCGAATCGGACATCCGGGAACGCCGCGCAGAACTCCAGCGGCAGGAAAACCGGCTGTTGCAGAAGGAAGAGAATCTTGACCGCAAGGAGGATGCGCTGAACAAACGTGAAGCGGGTCTGGAGCGCAAGGAAGACGCTTTGGCCGAACGACAACAGCATATCGCACAGATGGAGAGCAAGGCGGAACAGCTCATGAGCGAACAGCAGACTGAGCTTGAACGCATATCGGCCCTTACCCGGGAAGAGGCACGGCAGCTGATCCTTTCGGAAGTGGAAACAGAGCTTTCAACGGACATCGCCGTCATGACCAGGGAGGCCGAACTGAGGGCGAAAGAAGACTCGGACAAGAAAGCCCGTGAAATCCTGTCACTGGCCCTGCAGCGGTTTGCTGCCGACCATGTGGCGGAAACGACCGTATCGGTGGTCAATCTGCCGAACGATGAGATGAAGGGCCGGATTATCGGGCGTGAAGGGCGGAATATCCGTACCCTGGAGACCCTGACCGGAATCGATCTCATCATCGACGATACACCGGAAGCGGTCATCCTGTCGGGCTTCGATCCGATCCGCCGCGAAATCGCGCGGCTGGCCCTTGAGAAGCTTGTACAGGACGGGCGGATCCATCCGGCCCGGATCGAAGAGATGGTGGAGAAATCCCGCAAGGAAGTCGACGAGCAAATCCGCGAAGCGGGCGAGCAGACGACATTCGATCTGGGAATCCACAATCTCCACCCGGATCTCATCAAAATCATCGGCCGCCTCAAATACCGGACAAGCTATGGCCAGAATGTCCTGAAGCACTCAAAGGAAGTGGCCTATCTGTCCGGACTTCTCGCGGCCGAGCTCGGGTTCAAGGATTCCGACATCGCGCTTGCACGGCGCGCGGGACTGCTGCATGACATCGGCAAGGCGATTGATCACGAGGTGGAAGGCAGCCACGTCGAAATTGGCGTCGAGCTCGCCAGCAAGTACAAGGAACATCCGGTTGTCATCAACAGCATCGCATCCCACCACGGGGACACGGAACCGACATCGGTCATCGCCATCCTCGTGGCGGCTGCCGACGCCCTGTCGGCAGCGCGCCCGGGTGCCAGAAGCGAGACGCTGGAAAATTACATCCGCCGTCTTGAAAAGCTCGAGGAAATCGCCGAAGACTACGATGGTGTCGAGAAGTCCTATGCCATCCAGGCAGGACGGGAAGTCCGCATCATCGTGCGTCCGGATCAGGTGGATGACATCACGGCCCACCGGCTCGCAAGGGATATCCGGAAGCGGATCGAAAGCGAGCTCGATTATCCGGGCCACATCAAAGTGACCGTCATCCGGGAGACCCGGGCGGTCGAATACGCAAAATAACAGCATAAACAGGCTTCCTGGGAAATGTCCGGGAAGCCTTTTTCATTGCTGATACAGGATGGAGAGAGCACCAAATGAAAATTCTGTTTATCGGAGACATTGTCGGCGAGCCCGGCATGGAAATGGTACGGCGGACGCTGCCGGGCCTGCGGAGAAAGTATGCGCCTGATGTGGTGATCGCCAACGGAGAAAATGCGGCATCGGGCAAGGGGCTGAGGCGCCAGGATTATGACGACCTGATCTTCGGTGGCGTGGACGTCATTACGATGGGAAACCATACGTGGGACAAAAAAGAGATTTTCGATTTTATCGACGGGGCGGACTCACTCATCCGGCCGGCGAACTTTTCGCCGGAAGCGCCGGGCCGCGGCATGACGACCATCTCGAAGGAAGCGGGCCTGCTGACGGTCATCAACCTTCACGGACGCGCATTCATGCCGCCCCATGATGATCCGTTTGAGGCGGCTGACCGGCTGATCGCCCAGGCCAAGGCAGAGTCGCCGCTGGTGTTCGTCGACTTCCATGCGGAAGCGACAAGCGAGAAAATTGCAATGGGCTGGCATCTTGACGGCCGGGTGACGGCCATGGTCGGAACCCATACCCACGTCCAGACCGCGGATGAGCGGATCCTGCCTGGCGGGACCGCCTATCTGACGGACGCCGGGATGACCGGACCATACGACGGGATCCTCGGCATGAAGAAAGAAGAGGTGCTGTACCGCTTCCGCACAAACCTGCCGGCCAGATTTGAAGTGCCGAAAAACGGGCGTACGCAGCTCGGTGGCTTTTTCGTTGAGGCCGATGCGGGATCCGGGAAGGCGATCCGCTGTGAACGCATACTCGTCAATGATGACCACCCGCTAAAAGGATGATCCGGCCACTCCGGTTGTGTGTTCATGCGCTATCCGCGCCCCGCATACAATAAGACATGGAAGAGTCCGGTTCCATGAAAGCGGAAAAACAGGAGGGATAGGCATGGACTCATTGAAAGTATCCTCACGCTCCAATCCGAATTCTGTCGCAGGAGCACTCGTCGCGGTCATCCGGGAGAAAGGGTATGCGGAAATGCAGGCTGTCGGGGCCGGAGCGCTCAACCAGGCCGTCAAGGCCGTCGCCATCGCAAGAGGATTTGTCGCACCGAGCGGCAATGATCTGACCTGCTCGCCGGCCTTCACCGACATCCTGATCGCAGGAGAGGAACGGACGGCGATGAAGCTGCTAGTGGAAAAAAGAAAACGATGAACTGTCGGCCTCCCGATGCGGGAGGCCGTTCGGTTTTCGGATTTATATCCGGACGGCCCTCCAGATGTGTCAATGTGCCGACATTCGGGCACCCGGCTTGTCTGGTCGCAGCCCGGTCTCGTATAATGGGGAAAACATCCCGGTTCCGGCCGGTTAAATTTGTCCGATTGCCGCCCCGGCAAACAGCGGACGGCAGAAAAGGTGGATATCATGGAAAACACATACACGAAACACGAGATCATCGAGAAGGCGAAAGAGCTGGCCGAAATGATCGCGCAGACGGAGGAAGTGGACTTCTTTAAGCGTGCAGAAGCGCAGATCAATGAAAACCAGAAGATCCGGGAAAAAATCGCAAGCCTGAAGAGCCTCCAAAAACAGGCAGTGAACTTCCAGCAGTACGGCAAGGAACGCGCACTCGGACTTGTGGAAAATAAAATCGAGCAAATCGAGAAAGAGATCGACGAAGTGCCGATCGTCCAGGAGTTCAAGCAATCCCAGGTAGAAGTGAACCAGCTGCTCCAGCTTGTGTCCAACACGATAGCAAATAATGTGACCAACCACATCATCGAATCGACCGGAGGCGACGTACTCCGCGGCGAGACCGGCTCCATGGTCCGCAACGCTCCAGGCGGCAAAAAATAAAAGAAAGTCCGAAGGAAGAAATTCCTTTGGGCTTTTTTCACTTCCTGGGCGAATGTTGCATAGGATGGAAGTGAACCGAAGAAGGAGGGTTGACCCTGAGAAACTTACGGCAGATCGTCACGAAAGCGGTAGTCGCCAAAGGAAAGAAGAGAACGGAGTCGACGGAGGTGCTCCGGCCGCCAAATAAGCCGTCGGGCATCCTGGGCTGCTGGATCATCAACCACACCCATCAGTCCAAGAAGTATGGCAAGTATTGCGAGGTGTCCGGCAAGTTCGACATCAACGTCTGGTATTCCCACCATGACCATTCGAAGACGTCGGTCTACACGGAAACCATCAGCTACAAAGACCGAGTCCGCCTCCACTATCGTGATGGTGCGACCGGCGGCCAGGAAGATGTGTACACCAAGGTCATCCAGCAGCCGAACTGCACCGAAGCGATCATTACCAAATGCGGAGAAAAATTTAGCGTTTCGGTCGAGCGCGAACTCCTTGCCGAGGTGGTTGGGGAGACGAAGATTTGCGTACAGGTCCACCCGGACGACTTTGAGGAAGAATGGCGTTTTGACGACGAAAGTTCATCTTCTTCCGGAGGACACGGGGACGGCAATGACTTCAAAAAGGACTTTGGCGGGGAGAAGGGCGATTCAGACAAGGATTCGAGTTCGTACTGAGAGGCCGGGGAGCTTCCCCGGCTTTTTCTGTTGTGCCGGGTCTCTGATATAATTGAAGGAATACTGAGGTTTACGGGAGTTGTAGCAACGATGGCAGTGAAAACATTGACACCTATGATGAGACAGTATCTGGAGATCAAAGAAGATTATAAGGACGCGTTCCTGTTTTTCAGGCTCGGCGATTTTTACGAAATGTTTTTCGAGGATGCGCTGAATGCATCTCAGATTCTTGAAATCACCCTGACATCCAGGGACGGCGGCCAGACCGGAAAGATTCCGATGTGCGGTGTGCCGTACCATTCATCCGCAGGATATATAGAGACGCTTGTCAGGAAGGGCTATAAGGTGGCGATCTGCGAGCAGACGGAAGACCCGGCATTGGCCAAAGGCATCGTCAGGCGGGAAGTCATCCAGCTGATCACGCCTGGGACATTGACGGAAGGCCGCACGGTCGGGGAGAAGTCGAACGTCTATATCGGCTCTGCAGGAAGGACAGGTGAGGGAGAGTATGCGCTTGTGCGCATCGATCTTTCGACCGGCGAGGGAACGGCGACCTACGCGGGGCGTGATCCGAAATCGCTGGTTTCGGAAGCGGAAGCACTCCAGATCCGGGAGATTGTCGTGCCGGACGAGCTTTACCTGGATCTGCACGAGCAGGCCCAGGCCCGTTCTATTTTGCTGTCCATAGAGAATGAGGAAGCAGACCGGGACTGGGAGACGGCACTGACGGATGCCTGCCCCGCTCCGATCCGGCCTTCGGCTGCCCGTCTTCTCCGCTATCTGGAGCGCACTCAGAAGCGGTCCCTGTCCCACCTGCAGCCGATTGTCTATCGTGAGCAGAAATCCGTTTTGTCAATCGACCCGAACTCCAGAAGGAACCTGGAGCTGGTCCGGTCCATCCGCGGAGGCGGCGAGAAAGGCTCTCTTTTCTGGCTGCTGGACGAAACGGTCACGGCAATGGGCGGCAGGAGGCTTAAACAGTGGATCCATGAGCCGCTTGCCGGGAAGGACGCCATCCTGGAGCGTACAGACGCCGTGGAAGAACTGATTGCAGACTTTTTTGTCCGAGGCGAAGTCCGGGAACTTCTGAAGGGTGTCTACGATATCGAACGGCTTGCCGGTAAGGTGGCGCTCGGCAATGCAACGGGCCGGGAGCTGGCCCAGCTTCGCCGCTCCCTGTCACAGGCCGGTCCGATCCGCGGGTCACTGGCGGCTTCCGGGGGAGAAAAGCTAAAGCGGATGGCCGGCTCCATTGATCCGTGCACAGACGTCCTCGCCATCCTGGAGCGGTCGATTACGGACGATCCGCCGATCAGCAATAAAGAGGGCGGTGTGATCCGGGAAGGGTATCATGCACGCCTGGACGAACTGCGGGATGCCTCCAAGAACGGCAAGGACTGGATCGCCGCACTGGAGGCGGAAGAGCGCAGCAGGACCGGCATCAAATCGCTTAAGATCGGATACAACAGGGTATTCGGTTACTATATCGAGGTCACCAAGTCGAATGTCCACCTGATTGACCAGGAACGCTACGAACGGAAGCAGACACTGGCCAACGCGGAACGATACATCACGCCGGAACTCAAGGAAAAGGAAGCCATCATCCTGAATGCCGATGAGGAAGCCCTCATTCTGGAGGCGGAACTGTTCCAGGCGGTGAGGGATGAGGTGAGACGGCATATCCCTTCCATCCAGGCCCTGGCCGACTGTCTCAGCACGCTGGACGTCCTGACCGCGTTTGCGGAAGTATCCGAGAAATACAGGTTCGTTAAGCCCGTCTTCAATGAAGGACGCGAAATGAAAATCATCGGGGGCCGGCACCCGGTAGTCGAGAAAATGCTGGATGACGGCACTTATGTGCCGAACGACTGCATCCTGGATGAAGGCTCGAACATGCTGCTCATCACGGGACCTAACATGTCAGGGAAAAGTACATACATGCGACAAGTCGCACTGACAGTCATCATGGCGCAGATCGGATGCTTCGTCCCTGCCGACCGTGCCGAACTTCCCGTGACCGACCAGATTTTCACACGTATCGGCGCGGCCGACGACCTGGCGGGCGGCCAAAGCACATTCATGGTTGAGATGATGGAATCCCGGCTGGCACTCGCGAACGCGACGCCGGACAGCCTGCTGCTCTTTGACGAGATCGGGAGGGGAACGTCCACTTATGACGGGATGGCGCTTGCACAGGCGATGATGGAGCACATCCACGACCATATCGGGGCCAATACACTGTTTTCCACGCATTATCATGAACTGACCGGACTATCCGAGACGCTCGGCCGTCTGAAAAACGTCCATGTGGCCGCTGCCGAACAAAACGGAAGGGTCATTTTCCTTCATAAGGTGAAGGATGGGGCGGCGGACAAGAGCTATGGGATCCAGGTGGCGGAGCTTGCAGGGCTTCCGGAAAGCGTCATCCGGCGGGCAGACGAACTGCTGGGTGAGTTCGAGGCCGAGAAACCGGCTTCCGAGCCTTATACGGAACCGGAAGGCCAGCTGTCGCTGTTTGACGAAGCCGGTGAAGAGACGGACTCCGCCAAGCCGGCCGGTTCACAATCCGGCCTGGCCGGCGAAATTGAAGGGCTGGACCTTCTGCGCATGACGCCGATGGACGCTTTCCAGTGGCTCCACGGCATGCAGGAACGACTGAAACGGAACGGAAGGTGATCGGATGGGACAAATCGTTCTGATGGATGAACCGCTGTCCAATAAAATCGCGGCCGGTGAGGTGGTGGAGCGACCGGCATCCGTCGTGAAGGAACTCGTGGAAAACGCCATTGATGCCGGAGGGACTTCCATCGAGGTGAGGCTGGAGGAAGCCGGGCTTTCTTCGATCCGTGTGACAGACAACGGGAGGGGCATGGATACGGAAGATGCCCTTCTCTGTTTTTCACGGCATGCGACCAGCAAGATCGGCAACGAGCATGACCTGTTCAGGATCCGGACGCTCGGCTTCCGGGGGGAAGCCCTGGCCAGTATCGCCGCCGTCTCGAAGGTGGATATGCAGACGTCCGACGGTGAATCCGGAGGGTGCAGGATCCGCATCGAGGGCACACGCCTTGTCGAACAGGAGCCGGCCGCCTATCGCAGGGGGACCGACATCACGGTTTCACAGCTGTTCTTTAACACACCGGCCCGGCTAAAGTACATGAAGACGATCCAGACCGAGCTGGGCCATTCCATCGACTACATGAACCGGGCCGCTCTCAGCCATCCGGATATCGCATTCCGGCTGGTCCACAACGGCCAGGAGCATCTCCGGACATCGGGAAGCGGAAATCTCCTCAAAGTCATCTCGGACATCTACGGGCCGGGGACCGCACGAAAAATGCTCGAATTCGGCGGGGAGTCTGCAGATTATAAGGTGTCCGGTTATTGCGCGCTTCCGGAGATCACCCGGGCCTCTAAAAATTACATGACTGTCCTGGTGAATGGCCGCTGGGTCAAAAGCTATGCGATCACGAAGGCCGTGATTGACGCGTACCATACTTATCTGCCGATCGGGCGCTTTCCGATTGCCGTCATCGACATCCAGGGCGATCCGTATCTGACGGATGTGAATGTGCACCCTGCGAAGCAGCAGATCCGCCTCAGCAAGGAACCGGAACTTTGTGCGCTGATCCGTGAAGCGGTCCGCAGGGCAGTGTCCGGAGCGATTGGCGCGCCGGCTGCAAAGCCGCCGAAGGAAGCGCGGCCGAAAACGGAGCAGACTTCTCTCTGGCACCAGCAGGAAAGGGAAAACCGCGTCATTCCGGAAACCGCGAGGACTGTTTATCGTCCGGCTTCTCATAGTCCGGAAGTCCGGGTGACGGATCATGATCCAACCGATCCGGAATTGCCAAACAGGAACGGGCTGCGACTTCCATCAACAGAGGGCAGGCTGCAGGAAGAATCAGCCCGCCGGCATCCGGCGGCACAGATCATTGCCGACCCACCTGCCCATAATGCAGAGACGGCCGCTCCGGAACCTCTCGATGATCCTCCTTTTGAGGAGCAACAGGTGGAAGAAGGGGATGCCAGGAAAGTGCCGTTCGGCGAGCTGGAGGTAGTCGGACAGATTCACGGGACCTACATCGTCGCCCAGAGCACCGACGGTTTTTACCTGGTGGACCAGCATGCCGCCCAGGAACGGATCAAGTATGAGTATTTCCGCGAAAAGGTAAAGCGTGCGGATGGCAATGAGCGCCAGGCACTGATGATTCCGATGACATTCCACTATCCTCCCGACGACATGGAAAGGATCCGTGAACTTCGCGGCACACTGGCGTCAGTCGGTGTGGAAATGGAGGAATTCGGGAGCCGGACGTTTGTTGTCCGTGAGCACCCCGCCTGGTTCCCGGCGGGTTCCGAAGAAGAAATCATCGATGCGCTCGTCGAACAGGCACTGGCCGATAGAAGGGCCGACATCGGCAAGTTCCTTGAAGAGACGGCCATTCTCATGAGCTGCAAGCGCTCGATCAAGGCGAACCATTACCTGACACGGGCGGATATGGAGCGGCTGCTGCAAGATCTCGGGCAGGCCGAGAATCCGTACACTTGCCCGCACGGCCGGCCGGTCATCATCCATTTCTCCACATATGAAATCGAGAAGATGTTCAAGCGTGTGATGTGACACGAAAGGGGAGAGCCAATTGGAAACTTATATTCTGTCAATCGACCAGGGAACGACCAGTTCACGCGCCATCCTGTTTGACCGGGAAGGACGTGTGGTCCATTCCGCACAGCAGGAGTTCAGGCAGTTTTTTCCGCATCCCGGATGGGTGGAGCATGACGCCAATGAAATCTGGGGATCGGTCCTTTCCTGCATCGCCGCAGTGATGACCGAAAGCGGCGTCGGACATGAACAGATCGGGGCGATCGGCATCACGAACCAGCGGGAAACAACCGTCGTCTGGGACCGGAAAACCGGGCGCCCGGTCCACCATGCCATCGTCTGGCAATCCCGCCAGACACAGCCGATCATCAATGAACTGAAAAAGTCGGGGCATGAGGATCTGTTCAGGAAAAAGACGGGTCTGGTGCTGGACCCTTACTTTTCCGGAACGAAAGTAAAGTGGATTCTGGACAAAGTCGAAGGTGCCAGGGACCGGGCAGAGTCGGGGGACCTGCTGTTCGGCACAATCGACAGTTTTCTGATCTACAAGCTTTCCGGCGGAGCCGTCCATGTGACCGATGTGACAAATGCCTCAAGGACCCTCCTCTTTAACATCCATGACATGAAGTGGGATGAGGAACTGTGCGACATCCTGGACATCCCGATGAAAATGCTTCCGGAAGTGAGGCCTTCATCCGAAGTATATGCCCATACGGACCCTTCGGTCTTTTTCGGCGGGAAGGTGCCGGTCGGCGGAGCGGCGGGCGACCAGCAGGCGGCTCTGTTCGGGCAGGCCTGCTTTGAGAAGGGCATGGCGAAAAACACGTACGGCACAGGGTGTTTCATGCTCATCAACACGGGAAAACAGCCAACCCAATCCAATCATGGGCTATTGACGACCGTCGCCTGGGATATCGGGGAGGGGCCGGTCTATGCCCTGGAAGGCAGCGTGTTTGTCGCGGGCTCCGCCATCCAATGGCTGCGTGACGGCCTGCGCATGCTCCGGAAAGCCGGGGACAGCGAACAGTATGCCGCCCGGGTCGATTCGGCGGATGGCGTCTACGTCGTGCCTGCGTTTGTCGGGCTCGGTACGCCATACTGGGATTCAGATGCGCGCGGCGCCATCTTCGGCCTGACAAGAGGGACGGAGAAAGAGCATTTTATCCGTGCCACACTCGAGTCTCTCGCCTATCAGACAAAGGACGTGCTGGATGCCATGGAGAAAGACGCGGGCATACCGGTCAAGCATCTCCGCGCGGACGGCGGTGCCGTTGATAACGGGTTCCTCATGCAGTTCCAGAGTGATATCCTCCAGTCGGATGTTGAACTGTCCGAACTAAGCGAAACGACCGCATTGGGCGCCGCCTATCTGGCGGGGCTGTCGACCGGATTCTATAAGGATTGTGACGAGATCGCTTCGATGTGGAGGTCCAGGAAGCTGTACTCTCCGAAGATGGACACTGCAGAGCGGGATCGCCTGTATGCGGGTTGGCAAAAAGCGGTGGAAGCGACGCGTTCGTTTAGATTGTGAAGGGAGTGGCGACCATGTTCTCGACATTGCTCAGGCCGAAGATGAAGCAGCATGCCTCAACGTTCCGTTTTGACCTCCTGGTGATCGGGGGCGGGATCACCGGTGCAGGAATTGCGCTGGATGCCGTCACCCGGGGAATGTCCGTCCTGCTTGTTGACATGCAGGATTTTGCGGAAGGTACATCCAGCCGGTCCACAAAACTCATCCACGGGGGGCTCCGATATCTGAAGCAGATGGAGCTGAAGATTGTTTCGGAAACCGGACGCGAGCGGAAAATCGTTTATGAAAACGCCCCCCATGTATCAGAGCCGGAGCGGATGCTGCTGCCGTTCCACAAGGGCGGAACGTTCGGACCGCTCATGACCTCCGCCGGGCTTGCTGTGTATGACCGACTGGCAGGGGTCGGGAAAGCCGAACGCAGGACGATGCTGAGCCCGGAAGAAACCCTCCGGCTGGAACCGCTGCTGAAGCGGGACGGCCTTCTCGGCGGTGGCCACTATGTGGAATACCGGACGGATGATGCCCGCCTGACCATCGAGGTTCTCAAAAAAGCGGCTGAAAAAGGTGCACTCTGCCTGAACCACTGCAAGGCGGAAAAACTGGTCTATGACGCGGAAGGAAAAGTGGCCGGTGCACAGATCCGGGACCGGCTGGACGGCAGCCGGTTCCGTGCGGATGCCGACCACGTCATCAATGCCGCCGGGCCATGGGTGGATGAAGTAAGGGCTCTGGATGCCATCGACAATGATAAGCATCTCAAGCTCTCAAAAGGTGTCCATATTGTCATCAGCCAGTCACGCTTCCCGCTCAGGCAGGCTGTGTATTTCGACAGTCCCGACGGCCGGATGATCTTCGCCATTCCCAGAGATGGCAAGGCATATGTCGGCACGACCGATACGTTCTACGACGGGGCCCCTGAAGAGGTTGCGGCAACCGGTGAAGATGTAGATTACCTCCTCGAGGCTGCAAACGGCATGTTCCCGGGCATCGGCCTGAGCAGGGAGGATGTCGAGTCCACCTGGGCAGGCGTCCGTCCGCTGATCCATGAAGAAGGGAAGAATCCTTCGGAGATATCACGGAAGGACGAAGTCTGGGAGTCGGATTCGGGCCTCCTCACGATGGCCGGAGGAAAACTTACCGGTTACAGGAAAATGGCCGAGGATGTCGTTGACCGTATTGTCCGGCGTTCAAAGGACCGCACATTTGGACCGTGCATCACCAAAGCACTCCGTTTGTCGGGCGGCGATTTCGATGATCCCGATGAACTTCAAACGTTTATCGAAGGCAAGGCGAATGAAGCGGAACTCTACGGCCTGACACGGAAAGAAGGACGTGAAATCGCTGCTTTCTATGGAACAAATGCCGATGTGGTGTTCCGTTTTGCCCACGCAGCGGGGGATGGCGGCGGGCTCAGTGCTTCTGTAAGGGGCAGGGTCCTTTATGCCATCCACGGAGAAATGGCAGCTACGCCGGCCGATTTCCTTGTCCGGAGAACAGGATGGATGTTTTTCAATGCCGGCAGGGCACGGGAAGATAGGGAGAAAATTTCAGATTACATGGCAGAATTGCTTTTCCTGGAGCCGGGGGAGAAGTCAAGGATGCTTGATGAACTGGACCATGCCATCAGACAGACGGCAGGTCTGCAAGGAGGATGAACGATTGGACAGAATGACCATCCACATGACCGACGGCCATATGGTCAGCGCTTTTCTGGCAGAGCCGGATGGGCCGCCGAAAGGCCATATCCACCTGCTTCACGGGATGGCGGAGCATATCAGCCGTTACGCAGAGTTTGCCGGTGCACTCAGGAAGGCCGGCTATATCGTAAGCGGACACGACCACAGAGGCCACGGAAGGACAGTCAGGCTAAACGGGATCAGGGGCTTTTTCGCGGAGGAAGACGGCTTCGAGCGGGTGGTGCAGGACGTGCACGAAGTGACATCACTTCTCCGGGATAGCCATCCCTCTCCTGCCTTCACGATTTTCGGGCACAGCATGGGGTCATTTGTCGCGAGGCGATATTCGCAGCGCTATGGTCATATGCTGGACCGTGCGATTTTCATGGGGTCGGGGGACCATCCCGGCCCGGCCATCAGGGCGGGACGCATGATTGCCGCCGGATATGTTGCTGCAGGGATGAAAAAAGAGCCGAATCAGTTGCTGAACTCCCTGACATTCGGCGGCTACAATCTTCAGTTCCCGGACGCGAAGACGCCATTTGACTGGCTTAACGAAGATGAGGATGCGGTCAGGGCATATTTGGATGATGAGGACTCGGGATTCGTCTCGACGACCGGATTTTTCTCCGATCTGTTTGACGGCCTGGACCTGATCCATGCTGACCGTGAAATCCGCAGAACACCTGAAAACCTTCCGATCCTCATGATATCCGGTGCGGCGGATCCGGTAGGGAAGAACGGAGACGGAATCTGGAATGTCGCGCGGCAGTATGCGGCAAACGGAGTCCGCAATGTGACCGTCTATCTGGCGGAAGACGGCAGGCATGAAATTCTTCATTCACCGAAAAAAGGCCGGATCACTGAGTACATCACGGAGTGGCTGGAAGCATGAACGGCGAAATCCGTCCTGAAGTCATCGCGATCGTCGGCCCGACGGCATCGGGCAAGACCGACCTGAGTGTCAGCCTTGCGGAAGCAACAGGCGGGGAAGTCATCAATGGTGATGCGTTCCAGGTATACCGGGGCCTGGATATCGGCACCGCCAAAATCACGATGGAGGAAATGCGGGGCGTGCCGCACCATCTGTTTGATCTCCTCGGGCCGGGGGATGAGTTCTCAGTGGCCGATTACCAGCGGCTTGTCAGGGAGAAAATCTCAGAGATCCGTTCCAGGGGACGCCTGCCGATCATCACAGGCGGCACCGGCCTGTATGTGCAGTCGGTCCTGTATGACTTCCGCTTTACCGAACAAAAGCATGATCCGGGACTCAGGATGGATCTTGAGCAGATCCTCAGGGAAGAGGGGCCGGCGCGTCTCCATCAGCTTCTTATGGAAAAGGACCCTGTGTCCGCCGCGGAGATCCACCCCAACAATACGAGAAGGGTGATGCGCGCTCTCGAGATTGCCTCCCTGACCGGAAAGACGAAAAAGGAAGCCGAAGGAATGGACGGGGCCGGGGCGCTGTATGACCATTTGCTTGTCGGACTTGCCATGGACAGAAGCGTTCTCTATGAACGGATCAACCGAAGGGTTGACCTGATGGTGGATGCCGGATGGATCGGGGAAGTCCGCCGCCTGGTGGACGCCGGTTTCGGAGACAGCCAGTCCATGAAGGCAATCGGATACCGGGAGATCGGCTCTTATCTGAAAGGTGAAATGGATTTGGAGCAGGCGCTTGAACTGACAAAACGGAACACGAGGCGCTATGCCAAACGGCAGTTCACTTATTTCCGGAACAAGCTGGACGTGCACTGGCTGGATGCTTTGGGAGGAACCCGTCAGAATACGCAAAAAATACTCGCATTGATGAAGGATTTTGGGGCGCCGGGACGGAATACATAAAACAGGGCCCATGCCAACTACCGCGGCAGCGGCGCCGTGATGTACGGCGACTGTGCCCAAAAGCGCAAGCGTTGGGCAATATAAAGAGAGAGCGGAGGAATAGGTGTAATGAAGTCGGCAAACATTCAGGATACATTCCTGAACCAGATCCGTAAAAACGGGGTTTATGTAACCGTGTTCCTGACCAATGGTTTTCAGCTGAAGGGGCAGGTGAAGTCGTATGACAACTTCACGGTACTGCTCGAAACAGACGGGAAGCAGCAGCTGATCTACAAGCATGCGATTTCCACATTCGTCCCCGCACGGCCGGTCAATCTTGCCCCGAGGGAAGAGCAGGCCGAAGAAACGGTATGAAAACAGACGGGCTGCCGGGAAGCAGATGTGCCATGCTTCCGGGCAGCCCGTCCGTTGTGTCCGAGGGTGACTCTCCAGGCATCTGTGTCCCGGGTGCAGGATCATGCCAATGCGGTATACTTGTATGGTGACTATGCAACAGAGAGGAAAGAGTTTGATGGCCGACATCATGAATCACACAGAACAAATCGGGATCTGGAGGAAAGAGGCGGAAAGGAAGATCGCGCCTTTCCTGGAACGCACCGATGAGGTGGCGCTTGCGAATCAGGCAAAAGTGCTCGCAGCCTTCAGGGAGAACCGGGTATCCGACCATCATATGAATCCGTCGACCGGGTACGGTTATGATGATGAGGGCAGGGATGTCCTGGAGCGGGTATACGCGACCGCGTTCGGATCCGAGGCGGCACTGGTCCGCAATCAGATCATCTCCGGCACCCATGCGATCTCCATCGCGCTTTTCGGCGTGCTGCGCCCGGGTGACGAATTGCTTTACATCACCGGCGAACCCTATGACACACTCGCTTCGATCGTATCGGGCCCTGAAGGCAAGGACACCGGCGCCCTGAGCGATTTCGGGATCTCCTACCGCCATATTGATCTGAAAGAGGACGGCTCAGTCGATTTTGAAGCTGTGCGCGGGGCTGTTACAGAAAAGACGAAGATGATCGCGATCCAGCGCTCGAAGGGTTACTCGCTCCGTCCCAGTTTTACAGTCAGTCAGATCGGGGAGATGGTGAAGAAGGTCCGTGAATTTGCACCACATGCCGTTATCTTCACTGACAACTGCTACGGTGAGTTCGTCGAGACAATGGAACCGACCGAGGCAGGTGTTGACCTGATGGCCGGATCCCTGATCAAAAACCCGGGCGGAGGGCTGGCCAAAACCGGCGGGTATCTGGCCGGACGTGCAGAACTGATTGAAAAATGTGCTTACCGGATGACTTCTCCGGGTATAGGAGCAGAGGCGGGAGCTTCTCTTGGGACGCTCCCGGATATGTATCAGGGCTTTTTCCTGGCGCCCCATGTGACGGCCCAGGCCGTCAAAGGCGCGATTTTCACATCGGCGATGCTCGAGGCAGCCGGCATGACGACTTCACCGCATTATTCCGCGGACCGCACAGATCTGATCCAGTCGGTTTCATTCAACGAAGCAGCCCAGATGATCCGATTCTGCCGGGAGATACAGGCGAATTCGCCGGTCAACGCGCATTTTGCGCCCGAGCCGTCTTATATGCCGGGATATGAAGATGACGTCATCATGGCGGCCGGCACATTCGTGCAGGGTTCTAGCATCGAGCTGACGGCAGACGGTCCGATCCGTCCGCCCTATACCGCTTATATCCAAGGCGGTCTTACATACGAACATGTACAGATCGCGATTCTTGGCGCCCTTGGCGCGCTGTTGGAGGAAGACCTGCTTTAAAAATTGAAAGGATGGTAACGTGGCCAAAATTACGAAGGAAGATATTAAGAACGACATACAAAAGCAGAATGTGAATTTTATCCGCCTGCAGTTTACGGATATACTCGGGACCGTGAAGAACGTTGAGATCCCGGTATCCCAAATTGACAAGGCGCTGGACAACAAAATGATGTTTGACGGTTCGTCAATCGAAGGATTCGTGCGGATCGAGGAATCTGATATGTACCTGGTGCCGGACCCGGACACCTGGACGGTCTTCCAGTGGGATACAGGTTCAGGTAAAGTGGCACGTCTGATCTGTGACGTCCACCGTGCGGACGGGACACCGTTTGAAGGGGACCCGAGAAGCAACCTGAAGCGCGTGCTCAAGGAAATGGAAGAGCTCGGGTTCACCAAATTCAATATCGGGCCGGAGCCGGAATTCTTCCTTTTCAAGCTCGACATGAACGGGGAACCGAGCCTCGAGCTGAACGACTATGGCGGCTACTTTGACCTTGCGCCGACCGACCTTGGCGAAAATTGCCGCCGGGATATCGTGCTCGAACTGGAAGCGCTCGGCTTCGAAATCGAGGCTTCCCACCATGAGAACGCCCCTGGCCAGCATGAGATCGATTTCAAATACGCGGACGCCATCCGGGCGTGCGACAACATCCAGACATTCAAGCTTGTCGTCAAAACAATCGCCCGTAAACATGGCCTCCACGCCACCTTCATGCCGAAGCCGCTTTTCGGAGTGGCAGGATCGGGCATGCACGTCAACATGTCCCTGTTCAAGGGAAGCGAAAATGTGTTTGAGGACCCGGACGGAGAGGAGGGCCTGAGCCGTGTCGCTTACCAGTTCATGGCCGGACTGCTGCAGCACGCACACGGCTTCACGGCAATCGCCAACCCGACCGTCAATTCGTACAAACGCCTGGTGCCGGGCTATGAGGCACCGGTCTATGTCGCCTGGTCGGGGACGAACCGGAGCCCGCTGATCCGCATCCCGACATCCCGGGGGCTGAGCACACGAATCGAGGTGCGTTCGGTCGATCCGGCCGCCAATCCGTACATGGCGATGGCGGTCCTGCTCGGAGCGGGACTCGAAGGCGTCCGCAGCGGCATGGAGCCGCCGGAGTCCGTCGACCAGAACATTTATGAAATGAGCCTCCGTGAGCGCCGGAGCATGGGCATCGAGGATCTTCCGGCAAGCCTGAAAGAAGCGCTTGACGCACTTGCCGATGACAAGGTGATCCAGAGTGCGCTCGGCAGCCACATCTACAAAAACTTCGTGGACACGAAAGAAGCGGAATGGAACATGTTCCGGACAACTGTCCACCCATGGGAAAGAGAGCAGTACATGAAAATGTACTGATGCATAGCGAAGGGAGCGCAGCAAACGATGCTGCGCTCCCTTTTCATTTATAACTTTTCCAGTGCGTCACTTACCGGGGTCTCTCCGGATACGACATCAAAGGAACGGTTGCGGGTGTTTTCCGTGCGCAGTGATTCGAACAGGACACGCGCAACATCTTCCCGCGGCACACCGCCCGGCTCCAGGTGTTCTGCGGCTGAGATGCGGCCCGTACCCGCCTCATCCAGCAGCAGGCCCGGCCGGACGATGGTATAATCCAGTCCGCTTTCACGTAGGATATTGTCGGCATGGTGCTTGGCCACGAAGTAGGGCCTGATCTGATCCGACCAGCGACCGCGGTCATCCGCTCCGATTGCGCTGACCATCAGGAATCGACTGATGCCCTTTTGGCTGGCGGCCTCGACTGCCTTCGCAGCACCGTCGAGGTCGATGAGAAGGGTCTTGTCCGGGCCGGTATGGCCGCCGCTGCCGGCCGTGAAGACAACTGCATCCATTCCGTCCATTGCCGCAGCAAGTGCTTCTGTCCGGTCTTCCAGATCGGCGACTGCAGTTTTGGCCCCCATTTCTTCAAAGTCGGGCTTCTGCTTTTCGTCGCGGATCATGGCGGTCGGTGTATGCTCCCCGCTCTCGCTCAGAAGTTTCACCAGCTGCTTCCCGATCTTGCCGTTTGCTCCGATAACCAGTACGTTCATTCGTCCATCTCTCCTTTCCCGCTGATGATTCCACTATATCGGAACGGTCTGCGGGTTCAAAAAGAAAAGCTTCTTTCCGGGAATCAAAAACAGCCGGCAGCGATGAGACGCTGTCGGCTGTGTGTGTATGCGAATTTCACTGGATGTGGCGGTAGACACCAACGACTTTTCCGAGGATGGACACCTGTTCGACAATGATCGGGTCCATCGAGGCGTTCTCCGGCTGGAGGCGGAAATGTCCGGCTTCCTTAAAGAAGCGCTTCACGGTCGCTTCGTCGTCCTCTGTCATCGCGACAACGATTTCACCATTATTGGCGGTGCTCTGCTGGCGGACGACGACATAGTCGCCGTTCAGGATGCCGGCTTCGATCATGGATTCTCCCATGATCTCCAGCATGAAGAGCTGGTCATCCGAGCTGCCGTACTGGTCGGGAAGAGGGAAGTACTCTTCGATGTTCTCGACAGCCGTGATCGGCTGACCGGCAGTGACCTTGCCGACGACCGGCACCTGGACAACACTTGCTTTCGGAATCGTGTCGCCAGCCTCCAGGATCTCAATGGCGCGCGGCTTGGTCGGGTCGCGGCGGATGAGCCCTTTGTTCTCCAGCCGAGCCAGGTGGCCGTGGACCGTCGAGCTGGAAGCGAGCCCAACTGCTTCACCGATTTCACGGACGGATGGCGGATAGCCTTTTGTCCTGACCTCTTCCTTGATGAATGTCAGGATCGCTTCCTGCCTCTTCGACATTTTCTTCAAACGGATTCACCTCTTCTTTTCACGTTATCTGATTGGTACAAGTATATCAGCCGTCTCAATGAAATGCAAACATAGGTTCGAGAAAACGGCTTGACAAAAACATTTGTTCGCATTACGATGAAGATAATATGCGAACAGACATTCGAATTAATTTGAGGAGGGACCCGACGTGAACGTTATCCGAAATTATTCTTACATTGTATTTCTATTCCTGATCGCCATTGTTTCAGTAGCGATGCTTCCCGGGCAGGAGGAAGAACAGCCGGTGCAGACAGCCGAAATCCGGGTGAACCATGGCGATACGCTGTTCGCCCTCCATCAGGAAGCCGGCACATCACTTCCTGCCGAGCTATGGATAGAGGAAGTGCTCAAGCTGAACGGCAAGAAAGATGCAACGATCCTTGCCGGGGAGACGCTGCTCATTCCCGCAAAAGTGAGTTATTCGGATGATATCCAGCTGGCCGGTGAGGGAGAGTGAAGCCGGGACGCACATGCGCAATCTACTGCCGGGTAAGTACGGAAAAGGAGACGCAGGACATGTCGCTCGGGCGGCAGGAGGAAGAACTGCACGCATTTGCCGGTGAGCTGGGCCTGTCGGTGACCGGCGTATTCACGGACCGCCACAGCGGATATGATATGGAGAGGGACGGCCTGCTGGACCTGATCGACCATGTCCGTGAAGGTGCCGCAGACATTGTCCTCGTGCAGGATGAGACCCGTCTGGGGCGGGGAAATGCCCGCGTCGCCGTCCTCCATCTTCTGCAGAAGGCGGGAGCAGCAACCTATACATATACGGACAAGGGGCCCGCAGCCCTGAACGAGATGGACACGATGCTTCTTGATATTCTTGCAATTGTCGAGGAATATCAGAGGAAGATGCACAACGCGAAAATCCGTCGGGGCATGCGCAGGGCAGTGGAAAAGGGTTACCGGCCGGAACGGAACCTAAAAAAGCGGGGCAACCCGGAAGGCCGCGAGCGGATCGATGTCCCGCTCGCAGAGATAGTCAGCCTCAGGCAGAAAGGACTGACTTTCGAGGAAATCGCCTCAACTTTGAGGGGGCTCGGCCATGACGTCAGCAAAGCGACGGTGCACCGCCGTTACAGGGAATATGCAGAAACACTGGAGACGAGCGAATGAGTTGCGCTCGTCTCTTTTTTTTCTTATCTTTAGGAGAAATGGAAAGGGGAGATTTCATGCTTTCACCCGAAAAGCTCGCCCGCATCAATGAATTGGCGAAAAAGAAGAAGACAATCGGACTGACGATGGAAGAAGCGAAAGAGCAAACCTCGCTCCGCAAGGAATACCTGGATGTCTTCCGTTCGAATATGAAGAAGACGATTGAAAACGTCACAGTCATCGATCCGGAGGGGAATGACATCACCCCGGACAAGGTAAAGAGGCTCAAATCCAACAAATTCCCGAACTGAGCCCACGGGGCGGACGGAATCCGGTTGTAAAGAATGCCGGGCTCGTCTACACTTAAAAAGGTTCAACTATTTGTTCGTGAAAGGATGTCGAAAGATGGCGAATCATGCCGATGCACTTGCAATCACCACGATCCGGACTCTGTCCATCGACGCGATCGAGAAAGCCAACTCCGGCCACCCGGGCCTCCCGATGGGCGCCGCTCCGATGGCTTACACCCTCTGGACAAAACACATGAAGCATAATCCATCGAACCCCCAGTGGTTCAACAGGGACCGTTTTGTCCTCTCCGCAGGGCACGGGTCGATGCTCCTTTACTCCCTCCTCCACCTTGGCGGCTACGATCTGCCGATGGACGAGATCAAGAACTTCCGCCAGTGGGGTTCCAAGACACCGGGCCACCCGGAATACGGCCATACGGACGGCGTGGAAGCGACCACCGGGCCGCTCGGCCAGGGAATCGGTATGGCGGTAGGCATGGCGATGGCAGAACGCCATCTTGCTGCAACTTACAACAAGGACGGCCATGAGGTTGTCGACCATTACACGTATGCACTGTGCGGCGACGGGGACCTCATGGAAGGGGTTGCCTCCGAGGCCATCTCCCTTGCCGGCCATCTGAAGCTGGACAAGCTGATCGTCCTGTATGACAGCAATGACATCTCCCTGGACGGGGAACTCGACATGAGCTTCTCGGAAGACGTCCGGAAACGCTTTGAGTCTTACGGCTGGAACTATCTCCGTGTTGATGACGGAAATGACATCGATGCCGTATCCCGTGCCATCGAAGAGGCAAAAGGGAACGCGGGCGGTCCGACCCTCATCGAGGTGAAGACGATCATCGGCTACGGTTCGCCGAACAAATCGGGCAAAGCGGACGTTCACGGCGCTCCGCTGGGCGAAGATGAGATGAAACTCGTCAAGGAGTACTACAACTGGACGTTCGAGGAAGATTTCCACGTACCGGAAGAAGTGTACGATACGTTCCGCAAGGCAGCGGAAGAAAACGGCGAGCAGGCCGAGAAACAGTGGAACGAACGTTTTGCGGCATATGAGGAAGCTTACCCCGAAGAAGCGGCCCGGCTGAAGGCTGCGCTTGAAGGCAAACTTCCCGAAGGCTATGCAGAAAACCTGCCGGCCTATGAAACCGGAAAGTCCGTTGCGACACGCAGTGCGTCCGGCGATATGATCAACGCCCTGGCGGAATCGGTTCCTTCCCTGTTCGGCGGAAGTGCCGACCTTGCAGGTTCGAACAAGACGACAATCAAGGGGGCGGGTGACTTCCTGCCGGACAACTATGGCGGCCGCAACATCTGGTTCGGCGTCCGTGAATTTGCGATGGGGGCCGCGCTCAACGGGATGGCACTGCACGGGGGACTCCGGGTATTCGGCGGCACGTTCTTCGTCTTCAGTGATTATGTGCGTCCTGCAATTCGCCTGTCGGCACTGATGGGTGTACCGGTCACCTATGTGTTTACGCATGACAGCATTGCTGTCGGTGAAGACGGCCCAACCCACGAGCCGGTCGAGCATCTGGCTTCCCTCCGCGCAATGCCGGGCCTCTCGGTCATCCGCCCTGCGGACGGAAACGAGACGGCCGCTGCCTGGAAGCTGGCAGTTTCCTCGGAAAACAAGCCGACGGTCCTTGTGCTTTCCCGCCAGAACCTGCGGATCCTCGAACATTCCGCGGAACGGGCGATGGAAGGCGTCGAAAAGGGAGCCTATATCGTCTCCGAGGCGGATGGAGGAAACCCGGACGGAATCCTTCTTGCAACCGGTTCGGAAGTCAGCCTCGCAATCGAAGCACAAAAGCAGCTTCTTGAGGAAGGCGTCCGTGTCCGTGTTGTCTCGATGCCGTCATGGGACCGCTTCGAGGAACAGGATGCCGCCTACAAAGAAGAAGTCCTTCCGAAGTCCGTGACCAAGCGTCTCGCGATCGAGATGGGCGCTTCCCTCGGCTGGCACAAGTACACCGGTTTCGAAGGTGATGTGCTCGCCATCGATACATTCGGTGCAAGCGCGCCGGGCGGTACAGTCGTGAAAGAATACGGCTTCACTGCTGAAAATGTGGCAGCCCGCTTTAAACAACTCTGATCAAGGAAAAGGAAGGTGCCCGTTTGGGGGCCTTCCTTTTTCATTTCCATCGAGACGGGCTCCCGCCCGCCTCCGGATAATTCGACAAAACTAGAGGGGTTCTTCTCCGCACTCTGACATCTTTTTTTCACATAACGGGATATGATGTTGAAAAAGGGGTGGCAGTCATGCGCGAATACATCATATACGAAGTGAAAAACGACCACCAGCCGTTTATTCTGGGACGGGAGCGGATGCTGGAAGAACTGCTGGCTATGGAGGGGGAGGAAAGCCCGGAAGTCCGGTATCTCTGTCATGAAGTCGATCCCGATCGGCTGATGTTCCAGCTGAAGCGCAGAATGGACAGGCGGTTTCCGGAAGTGGGGCGGGAGGGGGGCCTGCTCCGTCTCCACCACCCTGTGAAGGGCACGATCCGGATCGGGTTCGGCGAATACAGCATCACTGCCCGGTGCGAAGGCACGAGGATGCTTGATCTGGACCTGTTTGCCGGACTGTCCGGAATCAGCGGGGGCTACTTTGCGGTCCGCGGGGGAAGCGGGGAATGCGGCTGGCTGAAGCCGGTGAGATTCTGGGAAAACGGTGTCGGGACAAGCCGCCAATTATGCGGAAATAGTAGTATCTGACTTCGGAATGTTGTATACTTCTCCTTGGTGCACATTCCGTGAAACTGATGGCACGAAGGAGGAACCACAATGGCGACCGTTTGGTGGATCATTCTGCTCATCGTCGCGTTGCTCGCCGGGGTGGCTCTCGGCTTTTTCATCGCACGCAGATATATGATGAATTACCTGAAAGAGAACCCGCCGATCAACGAACAGATGCTGCGTATGCTGATGATGCAGATGGGAATGAAACCTTCCCAGAAGAAAATCAATCAGATGCTGGCACAGATGAACAAAATGAACGACAAATAAGACAGCGTCCTTCCCCGCGGAAGGGCGTTTTATTTTTGGTTTCCCGCGGATACACAAAAGGAGGCGTCATGGATAGTCAGGTGGCACTGACTTTCCATGATGCCTCTTTTTGATATGCTCCGATGGACGATCGTTAAATTTTCGCGAATGTACACAATCCGTTACCCGTCCCATCAATCATTGATCAGGCGATTCCCGACCGGTTGTCGGCACCGCCGGGAAGCAAGCCGTATTCTTCAAGGAACGACCTTACCGTCTGTTCGTATTCCTCGGTGTTTTCGTTATAGGACTGGGCATGGGTGCCCTTCTCGAACAGCCGGATCGATTTCGGCTCCGGCTTCAGCTCATAGAGCTCTTTGGTCATCTCCGGCAGTATAAAGTCGTCTTCCAGGCTGTGGATGAAGAGAACCGGCCTCCGGATGTTGGCGACCGATTGCCTCGGGGAGACGAGGTCGAGCGTATAGCCGTCCCTCACCTTTAGGAACATATTGGCCAGCCTGATGGCGAAACCTGTCCGGAGCGGTGTGGAACGTCTAAGGATATGGAGGACCTGCTCGGTGAAATCCGAGAACGGGCAGTCGGCTATGTAAAAGTCGGCCTCGTCTCCGACACTTCCTGCATACAGTAGGGATGTCGCAGCCCCCATGGATTCCCCATGCACGCCGATGATGGCATTTTCGCCGGCATAGTTCCGGAGTTCATCGATGACTGCGCCGAGATCCGTTTTTTCATAATGGCCGAAGCTGGTCGTCCGTCCTTCAGAATCCCCATGCCGGCGGTGGTCGTAGATAACGGAATTAAATCCGAGCCGCTCAAACATCCGGGCATACTTGACCGAATTGATCTTGTTTTCCGTGACGCCATGGGAGATGACGACGTAATGGCTCGTAACCAGGGGCTCAAGAAGCACGGCCTTGAGCCGGTATCCGTTGGGC
This sequence comes from Bhargavaea cecembensis DSE10, assembly GCF_000348905.1. Classification (GTDB taxonomy): domain Bacteria; phylum Bacillota; class Bacilli; order Bacillales_A; family Planococcaceae; genus Bhargavaea; species Bhargavaea cecembensis. The sequence goes on along the minus strand of NZ_AOFT01000002.1, from coordinate 142,134 downwards.
GAGTCGACCCAGCGTTCTGTTTTGCTGACGGCGTTATACCAGCCTTCATCAAAGCGCTTCGCGGAAATTTCCCTTTGCAGGATCACATCGTCCTCTTTCTTTTTCATGTACATCAGGCGGTTTGTTGCAAGGAGGCCGATGGCCGATCCGACAGCAGCAGAGATACCCGTCACGATGCCGGTGGCCGTCAGCCAACGCTTCGTGCGATTTCCCATTTCATGGCCTCCTTTCCGTTTGATTAGTTCTTATCCTATACGTTGTCCGTTCTTATACAGTGTATACATCCCCGTGGCAATCGGGCGCGAAACGTGGGAAACCACTTCATCGACCGCGCGGCAAATGCCGTCAACCGAAATACCGGTTTCGATACCCATCCGCTCAAGCATATTGACCACGTCCTCGGTTGCTACGTTTCCGGTAGCGCCCGGTGCAAACGGACAGCCGCCGAGTCCGCCGGCCGATGTGTCGAACCGGCTGACGCCGGCCTGGAGTGCCGCAAATATATTGGCAAGTGCCATTTTACGTGTGTCATGGAAGTGTGCCGTCAGCAGGATGTCCGGCAGTTCTTCCTTCAGCCGGCTGAACAGCCGGTAGCTCTCTTCAGGTGTCGCCATCCCGATCGTATCAGCCACGCTCAGCTCATCTGCGCCAAGTTCGGCGAACCGTCTGCAAAGGCTGACCGTGCGTTCCGTGTCTACCGGACCTTCAAACGGGCAGTGGAATGCGGTCGAGATGCACGCGCGTACGAAAAGTCCGTCCTCCTTCAATTTCCGGATCTGCGGAGCCAGCTGCTTCATGCTTTCTTCGGTTGTCCTGTTGATGTTTTTCTTATTAAATGCATCCGTTACGCCGACAAACACGGCGATATTTTCCGCCCCTGCGGCTCTCGCATCGGCGATTCCCCGCTCGTTTGGCGCAAGTACGAATGGTCTGCCCGTCCGCTTTGCACCGGCCATGATGTCTGCCGCATCCCCCATCTGCGGCACCCATTTCGGCGATACGAATGAGGTAAGCTCCATTTCACTGACCCCGGCATCCTGCAGGGCGCGGATGAACCGGAGCTTCACCTCCGTCGGGACCCGGTTCTTTTCGTTCTGCAGGCCATCCCTTGGCCCCACCTCGATAATCTCAACTTTTTTTGGTAGACTTAACATGACAAACCCCCTCCTTGTTTTCATTGTAAGGATGCAGACGGGGCGGGGCAAGGCAATAAGCAGATGAGTGGAAAGGGGAGATGGGGAAATGACAAAAGAAGTGGTAATCGCAAGTGCGGTCCGTACGGCAATCGGCACATTCCTTGGGTCGCTAAAAGATATCCCTGCAACTGAACTTGGAGGCACCGCAATCCGGGAGGCGCTTTCCCGTGCAGGCGTTGCCGGGGAACAGGTGGACGAAGTCATCATGGGGAATGTCCTCCAGGCAGGACTCGGCCAGAACCCCGCCCGCCAGGCATCCATCAAAGCGGGACTTCCTGAGACGGTACCGTCGTTGACCATCAACAAAGTATGCGGTTCCGGGCTAAAGGCGGTCCATCTGGCTGCCCAGGCGATCAAGGCCGGGGATGCCGATATTATCGTGGCCGGCGGCATGGAGAATATGAGCCAGGCTCCGCATCTCCTGAAAGGGGCACGTGACGGCTTCAAGATGGGGGACCAGAAACTGGTCGACAGCATGATTTCGGACGGACTCTGGTGCGCATTCAACGATTATCATATGGGCATCACTGCAGAGAACCTCTGCGACCGCTACGGCATCAGCCGTGAGGAGCAGGATGCGTTTGCGGCACGTTCACAGGAGCGGGCGGCAGCTGCCATCGAGGCAGGCCGTTTCAAGGAAGAAATCGTGGCAGTCGAAATTCCGCAGCGCAAAGGTGACCCGATCGTCTTTGACACGGACGAACACGTAAAAGCGGGCTCCACTGCCGAGAAACTGGCGAAGCTCCGCCCGGCATTCAAAAAAGAGGGGAGCGTCACTGCAGGAAATGCTTCCGGCATTAATGACGGCGCGGCAGCGTTTGTGGTGATGTCCAAAGAAAAGGCGGAAGAGCTAGGCGTAGAGCCGCTCGCGGTCATTGCCGCCAATGGCAATGCAGGCGTGGATCCGGCCGTGATGGGCATAGGTCCGGTCCAGGCAGTCAGAAATGCACTGGACAAAGCCGGACTGGAACTGGGGGACATGGACCTCGTTGAAGCGAACGAAGCATTCGCGGCCCAGTCGATCGCCGTCGACCGCGAGCTTGAATTCGACCATGATAAACTGAATGTAAACGGCGGCGCGATTGCGCTCGGACACCCGATTGGAGCCAGCGGTGCGCGGATTCTCGTGACATTGCTTCATGAGATGAAGCGACGTGACGCCAAGACGGGTCTTGCCACACTCTGCATCGGCGGCGGCCAGGGTGTCGCGACAGTCGTGCGCCGTCCCTGAATGACTGAAGGAAGGTGAGTCTGTGGCCAAAAAGAAACCGCAGCAGCGGAAAGCGGCCGTCCAGAAACAGGACAGCCGCCCGACACTCGCCGACGGGCTCGGCGGGGATACACTGGATAAGCTGAAACAGGCAAAGCAGGCACTTCTCCAGACCGAAAAGGAAGAAGAGGAAAAACGCCTTGCACAGAAGGCCAAGGAACGACGTGAACGGGAAAAGAACATGTCGTTCGGAGAGCTTCTCGAGAAATACGGCGAGAAGGGTTCCAAGTATTAAAAGCCATTCGGCCAAACGGAAAGCACCGGGACATCAATCCCGGTGCTTTTCATATTGCTCTTTTGCTGTCAGGGCGGCATAGGCCCGGACGGTTTCGCTGTCAGGCATGCTGTCATACGCGCTGAGCGTCTCGTTCAGCTGTTCTTCGCTGCTTGCCCCCGTGATGGCGGATGCCACCGTGCTGTTTTCGAGGATGAAGGCGAGAGCCGCCGAATGGAGTGTCCCCGGCAGCCTGCCGAACTCCCTGATCAGTTCGAGAAGCTTACCTGACGAGTACGATAGGTATCCGTTCATTGCTTCTGTGCGTTTTTCCCCTTCAGCTGTCAGGAGCCCTTTTGCCAACGTTCCGCGTGCGACAACAGAAGCCCCCGCCTCACTGATGCCGCCCAACCATTCCTCCGGCCTGCGGTCAAGCAGGCTGAACTGCATCATGTTGGATACTGCTTCGCTGTTTTTTAGGAATGGCAAAAAGACATTCGGGCGGATGGATGAAATGCCGTAGTGGCGGATCAGCCCTTCCCGCTTCAGGTCTTCGAACACCCCGATAACGGCACCGAGGTCATCATCCGCCGTTCCGCCGTGGAGCTGGTAGACATCAATATAGTCGGTGCCGAGACGCTTGAGGCTATCATGGACGGACTTGCGGATATGCTCTGGAGAAGGGTCCCATTCCCATCCGTCCCGGCCATCCGTCCAGCGGTTTCCCGCCTTGGTGGCCAGGATGATGTCCTGACGCCTGTTTCCGAGCGCCTGGCCGAGCAATTCCTCATTTCTGCCTTTCCCATACAGGTCGGCAGTGTCGAAGTAGTTGATTCCGGCATCCAGTGCCGCTGCCACAATCCGCTCCGCCTGGCGGACATCATCCGGAAGCGACATGCAGCCGAGTCCGATTTCCGATATATGCGGACCGGTTTTACCGAGTTTCCGTGTCTTCATCGTATCCCCTCCCGAATCCATAGTATAATGAATGCGCAAGGACGACCAACAGAAAGGGATGGTCCAATGGATAAGTTTGAGGAACGGACAGTACATACGGAGACGATTTATGACGGCAAAATCATCCGCCTTGAAATCGATGATGTGATCCTGCCCGACGGGAAGCCGGCGAAAAGGGAACTCGTCCGGCATCCGGGCGCAGTGGCTCTGATTCCGATTACCGATGACGGAAAGCTTGTGATGGTCGAACAATACCGGAAGGCGCTCGGAATGACCCTGCTTGAAGTGCCGGCAGGCAAACTCGAGCCCGGTGAATCGCCTGAAGTGACAGCCCGTAGGGAACTGGAAGAGGAAACCGGCTACTCTTGCGGCCGCCTGGAGCCGGTAACAACATTTGCAACCTCGCCGGGATTTGCAGATGAGACAATCCATCTGTTTGCCGCAACTGGACTCTGTAAAATCGACAATCCGGCGGCGGGCGATGAAGATGAGTTCGTCGAATTGCTTGAAATCCCTTTGGAGGAAGCGGTTTCGATGCTGGATGAGGGGAAAATCCGGGACGCCAAAACGGCTTTCTCCATTCTTTGGGCGGATCGTTCGGGAAGAAGGTAAAGACATGTCAGGGAGCGGACAGGCATAGGTTGTACAAATCCTCCGGAGGTGCAGCCCATGCAGCGATCGCTCCCTTTTCTTTATCTGCTCACACTACTGATTATCGGGTTTACGGGCGGGACCGTCCTGTTCCGCTTTGCGGAAGCGGGCATGGCCGAAACGGTCACCGTCTTTCTTGATCCGCGCCTCGACCTTGCGGCTCCGGCCAAGCCTTACCGGGCCCTTCTGGCTTTCTTGGCATTCCATGCGCTGGCCCTGTTCCTGGCTTCGCACGCCGCTCTCCGGCATGCGGTCATGTTTGTCGCAGGCCTGAGAGCTGTCTTCTTCGGCTTTGCCTCGACTTACCTGATCAGCCAGGAAAATGCGCTCACTTTTTATGCAGGCTGGTGGTTTCCGGCACAGCTTCTCCTCACGCTGCTGTTCATATTGTTCTGCATGAATCTCTCGCCCCCGTTCATGCTCAAGAAATATTTTAGCAGGCACCGGAAAGAAGCGGTGATCAGGGTCGCCGCCCTGTCGGCCGCCATCCTTGCAGTGGAAATCGGTTTGTTCATTTTCCTTGATAATTGAAAATGATTATCATATTGTAATGATTGTTGTTAATATGTTGGAACTCTTGTAACCATCCGGCCTGGTTGATATAATAAGTACAGTTTGAGGGGGGCGTCTCATGGAAAGCAGGATTGAACGCATAAAAAAGCAGCTCCACAATGCGAAATACAAACTGACGCCCCAGCGCGAAGCCACGGTCTCTGTACTGCTGGAGCATGAGGAAGACCACCTCAGCGCAGAGGATGTCTATCTGCTCGTCAAGGAAAAGTCGCCCGAAATCGGGCTTGCAACTGTCTATCGGACACTGGAGCTGCTGACCGAACTGAAAGTCGTCGACAAAATCAATTTTGGAGACGGGGTATCCCGCTTTGACCTGCGGCAGGAAGGTGCCGCCCATTTCCACCATCACCTCGTCTGCATCGAGTGCGGCGCGGTGGATGAGATCCAGGAGGACCTGCTCGGTGACGTCGAACAGATTGTCGAGGACCGCTGGAACTTCCGCATCAAGGATCACAGGCTCACATTCCACGGAATCTGCAGCCGCTGCAGTAAAGGAAATGAAGAAAAAGAATCCGAATAACAGAAACGGACAGGATGGCGAAAGCTGTCCTTTTTTCATACGGATAAGTCCGGAAAGGGGAGAGAACATGAAAGAGTCCGAAGATGCGCTGAACGACTATCTTCATTTTCTGAGAGTCGAAAGGCAACTGGCGGAAAATACAATCGGGTCCTATAAAAGTGATCTGCTCGGCTACGTCCGCCATCTGGAAAAGGAGGTGCAGCCGGGCAGCCTGGACGGCGTCACCCGCCCCCATATCCTCGGTTACCTGGAGGTTCTGGAACAAGGCGGGAAATCGCCGAGGACCATTTCCCGGCACATCTCCTCCATCCGGTCTTTCCATCAGTTCCTCGTGAGGGAGCGGGTCACGACGTCTGATCCGACCATCCAGCTGGATCTTCCGAAGCTCGAGATGAAATTGCCGAGGGTGCTGTCCGTCGGGGAGGTCGATTCGCTGATCGGGGCACCGGACCGCTCGAAGCCCGCGGGCGTACGGGACAGGGCGATGCTGGAAATGCTTTACGGTACCGGCATGCGGGTCAGTGAGTGCATCGGGATGAATACCGGTGACGTCCATCTGTCAATGGGGTTTGCCCGCGTATTCGGCAAGGGCGGCAAGGAACGGATTGTACCGCTCGGCAGGAATGCGATCGACGCGGTCACCTCCTATATCGAGCAGGCGAGGCCATTGATGCTGAAGGGAGACCGGGCGCAGGATGCACTATTCGTCAATGCGAGGGGCGGCCGCCTGACACGCCAGGGAGTCTGGAAGCTGTTGAACCTGCACGCGAAAAAAGCGGGCATCACGAAAGAACTCACTCCGCATACCCTGCGGCATTCCTTTGCGACGCATCTTGTGGAAAATGGGGCAGACCTCCGCGCCATCCAGGAAATGCTCGGCCATGCGGACATTTCGACGACACAGATTTATACCCATGTCAGCAAGACCCGTCTGAAGGATGTCTACAGCAAGTTTCATCCCCGTGCCTGACACGGGTAAAATGTGACGTCAGACCTCTGATTTGTGGTACAGTATTCTTGTAATGGGTATACGTAGTGCCAAGGAGGTTTTGCGACAATGACAGCGCAACCATTTAATCGAATTCATCTGATTGTCCTCGATTCGGTCGGCATCGGCGAAGCACCGGATGCTGCCGAATTCGGTGACACAGGGGCAGATACACTCGGTCATATCGCCGAGACCACAGGCGGGCTTGACATGCCGAATATGGCAGGCCTCGGCCTGGCCAATATCCGTCCGCTTAAAGGACTTGAGACGGCGGACAAGCCTGCAGGATATTACGGGCGCATGCAGGAAGCATCTGTCGGCAAGGACACGATGACCGGCCACTGGGAAATCATGGGCCTGAACATCGACAAGCCGTTCAAAGTGTATCCGGAAGGTTTTCCTGATGGGCTGATCCGTGAGCTGGAGGAGCGGACGGGGCGCCGTGTGATCGGAAACAAGCCCGCCAGCGGCACCGTCATCATCGATGAGCTCGGGCCGCTCCATATGGAATCCGGCGATCTGATCGTCTACACATCGGCGGATCCGGTGCTGCAGATTGCTGCGCACGAAGGCGTCATCCCGATCGAGGAACTTTACGAAATCTGTGAGACCGCAAGAGAAATCACACTCAAGCCCGAGTACCTGGTCGGCCGGGTCATCGCCCGCCCGTTCATCGGGGAACCCGGCAACTTCACCCGGACGAAAAACCGGCATGACTATGCACTGAAGCCGTTCGGACGCACTGTGATGAATGAGCTGCAGGACGGCGGCTATGACGTGATCGCGGTCGGGAAAATATCCGATATCTATAACGGTGAAGGTGTGACCGATGCGGTCCGCACTTCTTCAAACATGGATGGTGTCGACAAGCTGCTTGAAGTGATGAACCGTGATTTTAATGGTCTGTCGTTCACCAATCTAGTTGACTTTGACGCACTATTCGGCCACCGCCGTGACCCGGAAGGCTATGGCAACGCACTCGCCGAGTTTGATGCGCGCCTCCCCGAGATCATGAATGCCCTCCGTGAGGACGATCTCCTGATCATCACGGCGGACCACGGAAACGACCCGACGGCTCCAGGGACCGATCATACGCGTGAGTATGTCCCGATCATCATGGCTTCTCCGAGATTTGCACAGGGCGGCGAACTGCCGCTCCAGAAAACCTTCGCTTCCGTCGGTGCGACCGTTTCGGACAACTTTGGCGTGAAAATGCCGGAGTTCGGCGAAAGCTATCTTCCATTTTTGAAATGAAAGCGGGTTGAACGACATGAGAATGGTTGACATCATCACAAAAAAACGGGACGGCGGCAGATTGTCGGAGGAGGAGATCCGGTTCTTCATCAACGGGATCACGGATGATTCGGTACCGGACTACCAGGCAAGCGCGCTGCTGATGGCCATCTATTTCGAGGGAATGGCCGAAGAAGAGCAGGCATTGCTGACAGAAGCCATGGTGGACTCGGGTGACCGCATCGACCTGTCCGGCATCGAGGGTACCCTCGTTGACAAGCATTCCACAGGTGGCGTCGGGGATACGACCACACTCATCCTCGGGCCGATTGTTGCGGCCTGCGGCGTGCCGGTCGCCAAGATGAGCGGACGCGGCCTCGGCCACACAGGCGGGACGCTCGACAAATTGGAATCAATTGACGGATTCCATATCGAACTCACGGAAAAGCAGTTTGCCGATCAGGTGAACAACCTGAAGCTCGCGGTCATCGGCCAAAGCGGAAACCTCACCCCGGCGGACAAGAAGCTATACGCCTTGCGTGATGTGACGGCAACCGTCGACAGCATCCCGCTGATCGCAAGTTCGATCATGAGCAAGAAAATCGCTGCTGGGGCAGATGCCATTGTTCTGGACGTTAAAACCGGCGAAGGCGCCTTTATGAAGACGGAAGAGGATGCACGGCGTCTTGCCGAAGCCATGGTCGGCATCGGCAATGCCGTCGGGCGCAAGACGATGGCCGTCATCTCTGACATGAGCCAGCCTCTCGGCTACGCAATCGGAAACGCACTCGAGGTGAAAGAAGCGATCGAGACACTCAGGGGAGAAGGTCCCGAAGACCTCACCCGTCTCTGCGTCGAACTCGGCAGCCGCATGGTCGTCGCCGGAGGAAAAGCCGGAAGCATCGGGGAAGCGGAAGGCATGATCCAAAAAGTGATCAATGACGGCTCGGCACTTGCCCTGTTCCGCAAGTTTATCGAGGCACAGGGCGGGAATCCGGAGATCGTCGACGATCCTGCGAAACTTCCATCGGCATCGGAAGTCATCGAGTTCAAGGCCGAGGCGGACGGATATGTCCAGTCCATCGGCGCGGATGACATCGGCCTTGCCGCAATGCACCTCGGAGCGGGACGCGCGACCAAGGATGAGCAGATCGACCTTGGCGTCGGCATCGTCCTGAAGAAAAAGGTAGGAGACGCCGTGGAGAAAGGTGAGCCGCTTGCCGAGATCCACACAAACGGCAAAGGCACCGACACCGCGATTGGCATGCTCCGTGAGCATATCATTGTCGGTCCCGAAAAAGCCGACGCACCGGCGCTCATCCACGGCGATATTCAGTAAATTAAGGAAACAGATCGGACCCAGAGAAAATCATTCTGGGTCCGATTTGTCGTATCAGGAGATGTGTATTGAAAGTTAGGGATTATAAAATTTGCGTATGAATCGAAGAAGTTCGCGTGCGACTGAATCCAGTTACTCCAAAATGCATACCCATACTCCAATTGAGCTCCCGTTGCTCCAGATTACATTCCCATACTCCAATTGAGCCTCCGTTGCTCCGAATTGCAGCCCCATACTCCAATTGAGCTCCCGTTGCTCCAGATTGCATTCCCATACTCCAATTGAGCTCCCGTTGCTCCAGATTGCATTCCCATGCTCCAATTGAGCCTCCGTTGCTCCAATTCAGACTACCTAACTCCAAGTGGCAGCCCGTTACTACCCTTTTCTCCAACTAGCCCATAACGGATTGAAGCAGAGAAGCCTACAGCTGAATTCAAAAGGCTCATGCAATCTGCATGGCGGCCCGCCACTTCTCCCCGATAACTGTAATTTCCACGTATATTCGGGTCCGTTCTCGGGCAGGCTTGGACGGCGAAGGCCGTCATGGCCGAAAATTGCCGGATTTCCACTACTTTCGTCGAGTACAAGGAATCCGGAAAGCGGCCGTTGAATTACGAGCCGAAAGGGGGCATCCATATGAATCAGATTACATTGACATCGGGCGGCATCGTAATTGTCCGCCCTGCAGGAGAATTGGATCACCATACAGCAGACAGCATCAAGCGGGAGGTAAGCCGTCTCATCTTCGGCGGGAAGGCAAGTGCAGTCATCTGGGACCTCGGCAGCCTGCAGTTTATGGACAGTGCGGGCATCGGGCTGATATTGGGCAGGATGAGAGATCTCGGTGCAGTCGAAGGCGGGACGGTAATCCTGAATCCGTCTCCGACGATGAAGAAAATGTTTGAGCTGTCCGGGTTGGGCAGCCACCTGTTGGAAGGTACTCAAGAAGATGCGATAAAACGGCTGGGAGGGATCCTTCATGGAAAATGAAATGACGCTATCGTTTGCCGCAATCAGTGAAAACGAAGCACTTGCCCGCATGACGCTCACCTTCTTCGTGGCGGCACTTGACCCGACGCTTGAGGAAATATCGGAATACAAGACAGTCATCTCCGAAGCGGTAACGAATGCGATCATCCATGGGTACGAGGAGGATCGCTCCGGTATCGTCACGGTCCATGCGGCGCTGGACGGCAGGGAGGTGACGGTCACGATCAGTGACCAGGGCGGCGGGATCGAGAACGTGGAAGAGGCGATGCAGCCGATGTACACATCAAAGCCCGAACGGGAGCGTTCCGGAATGGGATTCACCATCATGGAAAGTTTCACCGACAGCCTTTCGGTCGACTCCGGCCAAGAAGGCGGGACAACCGTCACGTTCAAGAAGAAATTCTCTCCTGTGCAGGAAACCTGCTCCTCGGTGGGATGACGGATGCAGGAATATGTGGAGCAGCGTAAACCGCCACTTTTGACACAGGAGACGATGAGAGAACTGATCCGCGAAGCCCAGGCGGGAAACGCCGAAGCCAGACGGGTCATGGTCGAGGGCAATACAAGGCTCGTCTGGTCCATCGTGCAGCGCTTTTCTTCAAGGGGAGTGGAACTGGATGACCTGTACCAGATCGGCTGCATTGGCCTCCTCAAGGCGGTCGATAAGTTCGATCTGAGCTTTGAGGTGAAGTTCTCCACTTATGCCGTGCCGATGATCATCGGGGAGATCCAGCGTTTTCTCCGTGATGACGGCATGGTGAAAGTGAGCCGGTCGATCAGGGAGCTGAATTTCAAGATCCGCCATGCGACAGACGACTTCCTGAAGGATCATGAACGTTCCCCGACGATTTCCGAAATATCCGCGATACTGGATGTTCCGGTTTCCGATGTCATCGTTGCGATGGATGCGATGAAGGACCCGGCGTCCCTCCAGGAACAGCTATATGAAGGGGAGGGCGATTCGGTCACATTGATGGACCAGGTCCGGGATGAGCGTTCGGAAAAAGGGTTCGAGCATATTCCTCTGAAGGACATCATCTCCAGGCTGGATCCGAGGGACAGGACCATTATCGTCATGAGGTTTTACATGGACTGTACGCAAAGCGACATCGCGGAGCGGCTGGGAATCTCCCAGGTGCAGGTATCCCGGCTTGAGAAGAAGATCCTTGCAAAGATGAAGGCATACATGAGGCCCGACCTGATGAAAGAGCCGGTGGAGACGAAGGGAGAAGGGTGACGATCGAACGGCTATATGACAGCAGAGAACAGGCAAAAGAAGAGCTGGGCGGCTTATTCGGAAAGGGAGAGTCCTACGATTTCGTCATGCTGGACATCCATATCCGTCAGGAGCCTGCCACGATTGTCTTCATGAACGGGTTGATCAGCTCGGATGTCACAGCGCAGCTTCTGACTTCGATGCAGATGTCGGATATCTGGGATGAGCTGGAGGAAAAGATCACCCGGGAAAACTTCCTGACCTATTTCCCGTTCCATGCCGTTGAACCGGCCAAAGACAAAAACGCCATGATCGACTCCATCCTGAGCGGCCAGCTCGTGTTCGTGATGGAGGACGGTTCCGTTTTCCAGGTCGACGTCCGGGAGTACCCGGGCAGGCAGCCGGAAGAGCCGGACAATGAAAAGGTTATCCGCGGCTCGAGGGACGGCTTCACGGAAAACATCATCCTGAACACCGCGCTGATCAGAAGGCGGCTCCGGGATCCGCAGCTTCGCTTTGAAATCCAGCGGGTAACAGAGCGCGGCCGGACAGACATTGCAATCGGATACCTGAAGGGTGTCGCAAGCGAGCAGCATCTGGATATGCTCAAAAAGCGCCTGGCTGAAATTGACCACGACGGATTGACGATGTCGGACAAGCAGCTGGAAGAGCTTTTGTTCAAGCAGAAGTTCCATCCCGTGCCGTTTGTGCGCTTCACGGAAAGGCCGGATATTGCAGCAGCCCATTTGCTGGAAGGCCATATTGCAATTGTCGTCGATACGTCTCCGTCGGTACTGCTGATCCCTGTGACGATCTTCCATCACCTTCAGCATGCTGAGGAATTCCGTCAGGCACCGCTTATCGGTACCGGCGTCCGTGCCATCCGCTTTTCGGGGATTCTGATGGCTGTGTTTCTCTTGCCGTTCTGGTACCTGCTCGTCAAGCATCCGGAGTTCGTGCCGAAGGCATTGGATTTTGTCGGGCCGAAGGAAAGCGGAGAAATTCCGCTGCTGTTCCAAATTATCGCGGCGGACATCGGAGTGGAATTCATGCGTCTTGCCGCCATCCATACCCCGACGCCGCTGTCTACGGCACTCGGCCTGATCGCAGCGGTCATCCTGGGGCAGATGGCGGTTGATGTCGGACTGTTCACTGCTGAAGTCATTTTGTACGTGGCACTGACGGCAGTCGTGACATTCGCAATCCCTTCCTATGAACTGAGCATTTCTGCAAAAATCTTCAGGACGCTGCTGCTCATTTTGACGGCTCTGGCAGGGCCGCCCGGCTTCTTCGCCGGCGGCGTGATCCTGTTCTGGTATCTCTGTTCCATCAAGCCGATGGGCGTCCCGTATCTCTGGCCGCTTGCACCGTTTTTCCCGAAGGCATTCGGCCGGGTCATCGTCCGGTATCCGATGATCGGAAGCTCGCTGAGGCCGTACATCACGGATTCTCCGAGACGGCAGCGCAGCTGATGACCGATTGCACGTTCGCCCCCTTCATGGTAAAGTTTTAATAGACTAAGCCGGAAGGATGAGGCATTGTGCATCTATACGGAACACAGAAGATCAATAGCAACGGACATCTTGAAATCGGCGGGGTGGATGCGGAAGAGCTGGCACGCATCTACGGCACCCCGCTGATTGTCTATGATATCGCGCTCGTACGTGACCGCGCCCGGTCGTTCCTGAAAGCATTTGAAGAAGAAGGGGTCAGCGGACAGGTCGCCTATGCGAGCAAGGCGTTTTCGAGCATCGCGATGTTCCGGATCGTCCGGGACGAAGGCCTCTCGCTCGACGTCGTCTCGGGAGGAGAACTTTATACCGCAATCCGCTCCGGCTACCCTGCTGAACGGATCCACTTCCACGGGAACAACAAGAGCGAAGAAGAAATCCGGATGGCATTCCGGGAAGGCGTCGGCTGCATCGTAGTGGACAACTTCCATGAAATCGGCATGATCGAACAGATCTCGGAAGAGCTGGCACTGCCGATGGATGTTCTGATCCGCGTCACGCCGGGGATCGAAGCACACACGCATGACTTCATCACCACCGGCCAGGAAGATTCCAAGTTCGGCTTTGACCTGAATAATGGACAGGCTGACGAAGCGTTCCGTCTGCTGTCCGGCATCAGCCGCATCCGGATCCTTGGCCTTCACTGCCATATCGGCTCCCAGATCTTCGATACGGCGGCATTCAACCTTGCTGCGGGCTCGCTGATGCGGAAAGTCGCCGCATGGCGGGAAGAGGACGGATACACATGCCCGGTCCTGAACCTCGGCGGAGGATTCGGCATCCGCTATACGGATGAAGACCATCCGCTTGAACCGGAAGAGTACGTCCGCGCCATGATCCGTACGGTCAAGGAAGCCGCTGCAGAGTCTGACTATCCGGTACCGGAGCTCTGGATCGAGCCGGGACGCTCCCTCGTCGGTGAAGCAGGCACCACGCTTTATACGGCAGGTTCCGAGAAGGAAGTTCCCGAAACCCGAACCTACCTGTCCGTCGACGGCGGCATGAGCGACAATATCCGTCCGGCCCTGTATGGTGCAGCCTATTCGTCCGCCGCGGCACTGCGCATGGACGAGCCGCACACTTCGGCCTATACGATCGCCGGCAAATGCTGCGAATCAGGTGACAAGCTGATCGAGCAGGCCTATCTTCCGGACGTGGAGCCGGGCGACCTGATCGCTGTTTTCTGCACGGGCGCATACGGCTACGCCATGGCAAGCAACTACAACCGGATGCCGCGCCCGGCCGTTGTGTTCGTTGAGGACGGGGACCACCGTGCCGCAATCCGGCGAGAGACGTATGATGACCTGATCCGTCTCGAGCTGGAGGCGGCCGGTATCGGAAAGGAAGAGGTGCGTTGAGGAAGAGGAACATCCTCCTGTTCATCGTCATCCTCCTCATGGCGCTGGCCTGGGGGGCCGTGTACTGGATTTTCATAGCCCCGAATTTCGGGCCTCCGACAAGCTGACAGCGAGCGGAGAATACGGAAGAGAGGGAGCCGACCATGTTACTGCGCTATAAAAAATCACTTGAAAAAATCGCGATGGGCCTCCTGTCCTTCATGCCCGGCGAAAAAGATGTGAAGAAACTGAAGGAGACGATCACCCGATACGAGACAGACGACCAGAGCCAGCTCTATCTCTGGAAGACCGGAGAGGATTATATCGGCCTGGTCGGCGTGGAACTCGACGGGGACCGCGTCACCGTCTGCCATCTTTCCGTCAACCCGTCCCACCGGGGCGAGGGTGTCGGAAAAGAGATGGTCTCAAAGCTGGCGGCGATCATGCCGGGCAAAACCATCGTCCCGACAGAAGCCACACGCCCGTTTCTGGAAAAGTGCCAGGAAATTATCGAAGGAGGAGCAGACCGTCAATGACGACTGCTCCTCCTTTTTTCGCGTTCCGACAGAATATGGCTCCGGTCCCGGAGCATATGTTTATGAATGAGACGGGCCCCTGTCAAGTTCGGGACGGCTCCGCTCCTGACCAGTTCCGAGACGGCATCCCGGATTGCGGGGTCGGCCACTCTGATGGTGAACGGCTTGAAAGGCCGGCCCCCGTCCACGGCATTCCCGGCTTGCCGGAGATCCCGCAGAAAAGCGGGCAGGTCCAGGCCATGCGAGAAAGGCGAACCGCCGTCATGCGCCATGCGGAGCAGCCGCTCCGCTTTCGAAAGGAGCTTGGCGGCGCCGCGGAAATTTCCGCGCCTCCAGTGGTAGAGCGCGACAGCCGCCTGGATATAGCCGACCAGCGGATGCGTGCGGTCCCTCGGCGCGACGAGGTTCCAGTAATCCTCAAGCACTTCGTGGCACTCAAAATAATCTTGATTCTCATTAAAGTACGCAATAAACTTGATGAAAAGCGGATGACGGAGCGGATTCATGAATCGTCCTCCCTTCCGCAACGAATCGACTGCAGGTGAATCCATGTCCTATTTGGTGAAGTTGGAGGCGTTTGAAGGCCCCCTAGACCTATTATTGCACTTAATCAACCGGATGGAAATCGATATCTACGACATCCCGATGGCGGAACTGACCCGCCAGTATATCGACCATATCCATACGATGAAGGTACTTGAACTGAACGAAATGAGTGAGTACCTCGTCATGGCCGCAACACTTCTGGCCATCAAGAGCAAGATGCTCTTGCCTGTCCATGAGGAAGAAGCCCCGGACATCGATGATTTTGCGGAAGACGGTCCCGATCCCCGGGACGAGCTCGTGGAACGGCTGATCGAATACCGGAGATACAAAGAAGCCGCGGCAACACTGAAGGAATACGGGGAAGAGAGGGGCAGGAGCTTCACGAGGCCGCCGGCGGAGCATGCCGCTGCCGGTATGGCAGCTGCCCTCCCGGATGAGGGCCTGAATGTCCACGACATGATTGCGGCTTTCCGCAAAATGATGGAGCGGAAAAAACTCAGGGCGCCTCTCAGGACAAGGATCACCCGCCAGGAAATATCCATAGCGGATACCATGGAGAAAGTGGTCGGGCGCCTCGGGGAAACCGGCGGCCGGGCGATGTTCTCCGACTTGTTTGAAACAGGCGAACGGGCGGAGCTGGTGGTGACATTCCTGTCGCTGCTGGAGCTGATGAAACAACAGCGGATCACTGTCGAGCAGGAACGGAATTTTGACGATCTGACCGTCGTCCTCAGGAAGGAAGTTTTGTAGTTTTGGAGAATGGAAATCAGCTAGCCGGACAGGTCGAAAGCCTGCTGTTCGTAGCGGGCGACGATGGCCTTACGGCAAAACAGCTGGCCGAGCTGACGGGCACCGACAAAGAGGCTGTCGAGCGGGCAATTGCACAGATCAGCGAAGCGAGCAGGCCGGAGGGAAGGGGACTCCGGGTTGTGGAACTGGCCGGCACGTTCCGGCTTGCGACAAAGCAGGAGCATGCAGATGCGGTCCGCCGCCTTCTAGAAAACCCGACAACACAGGCTCTGACGCAGGCGTCGCTGGAGGTGCTTGCGATCATTGCCTACCGACAGCCGATCACCCGGGTGGAAGTGGAAGAAATCAGGGGCGTGAAGTCGGAGAGGCCGATCCAGACACTCGTGTCGAGGGGGCTGGTCAAGGAGGCAGGGCGTGCCGAAGGGACGGGGCGTGCTATCCTTTACGGAACGACCGACACGTTCCTCGACCATTTCGGGCTGGCCAGCCTGAAGGATCTCCCTCCCCTGAATGATGCGGGAGATGAGGCTGCAGATGAAGAAATGGATCTGTTCATGTCCAATTTCACAGAAGCGTTCGATGAAGAAGGAACTGACGAATAATCTGACGGAAGGCGGTGGATCTTGAAAAAGCAGATATCCGCGCTGCTGGTTTCGATCCTGATTGTATGTTCTTTTCCTGCTGCAGCATCTGCGGCCCAGGCCTATGCCGTGATCGATGCGGAGACCGGCAGACTCCTGAAAGGGGCGAATGAGGATGCCCGCCTGCCGATTGCAAGCCTGACGAAAATCTGGACGGCACTCACCTACATCGATGCCGCCGGGACGGACGGCACGGTCACGGTTTCCAAAAACGCCACGAACCAGGAAGGTTCATCCATCTACCTCCGTACCGGGGAAGAGGTTCCTGCCGAGAAACTGCTGTATGGACTGATGCTCCGCTCCGGAAACGATGCGGCAACGGCACTGGCCGAAGATGCAGGAGGGTCTGTCGAAGGGTTCGTCGACATGATGAACGAAAAGGCGCAATTGGCGGGACTTAAAAACACGGAGTTCACCAATCCGTCCGGGCTCCATAATGACCGGCATCTGTCGACGGCCTATGACACGGCCCTCATGCTGAAACACGCGATGGACAACAGCCGGCTGAAGGAAATCTCATCCACCACTCTTTACAATTACGGGGATGGCGGGTGGCAGAATAAGCATCGGCTGGTCAGGGCGGAAGGGGATGCGGTCGCCGGGAAGACGGGCTTCACCAAAACCGCCGGGCGGACGCTCGCGACACTGTTCGAGAAAGACGGCAAGCGGGTGATTGTCGTCACCCTTAACGACGGGGACGACTGGAATACGCACCGCAACCTGTCCGGGGAAGCTTTCAGGACTTATAAGAAAGTCATCCTGGCGGAGGAAGGGACGTATCAGATCCTCCCCGGGATCCGGGGAGAGCTGGAGAAGCCGCTGGCCGTTCTATTATCGGAAAAAGAGATTGAAGAGGTTTCCCACGCCGCGATCATACCGCGCGGCGCCGGTGAAGGCATCTGGCAGGTGAGGCTGGACGGCGTGCCGATCGCCACAGCCAAACTGAAGATATCAAGGAGGTGACCGCATCGCTGCCGATGCGGTCTTCTTTTCATTTCACTATGGTTGTGACATAATTTTGTGCAGTAAATGTGATGGGGTGACCTGATGGAAAGACTTCAGAAAGTAATTGCGGCGGCGGGAATTGCATCCCGGCGAAAGGCGGAGCAGCTGATTGCCGACGGCCGTGTGACGGTGAACGGAAAAACCGTGACAGAGCTCGGAACCAAAGTGGGCGCATCCGACAAAATAGAAGTGAACGGTGTACGTCTTGAGCGGGAGGAAAAGGTCTACTATCTCCTCTATAAGCCCCGCGGTGTCCTGTCGGCGGCATCCGACGACAAGGGCCGGAAGACCGTGGTCGACCTGTTTCCGGAAGTGGAGGAGCGTTTGTACCCGGTCGGCCGCCTGGACTTCGATACAACAGGCATTCTTCTTCTTACAAATGACGGGGACTTCGCTTATCTGATGACCCACCCGAAATTCGAGATTGAAAAGACGTATGTCGCCCGGACAAAGGGAATCCCGACAAAGGAGAAGCTGAAACAACTTGAGCGCGGCATCGTCCTGGAAGATGGCAAGACCGCTCCGGCGAAAGCCAAACTTCTCAGCATGGACAAAAAAACGGACAAGGGAATTGTCCAGCTGACGATCCATGAAGGAAAGAACCGGCAGGTAAAGCGTATGTTTGAAGCGATCGGCTGCCCGGTGCAGAAGCTGAAGCGGGAGTCATTCGGCTTCCTTGACCTGCACGGCCTGAATGCCGGTGACCGCAGGGAACTGACCGCACATGAAGTCAAGCAGCTGCGGGTGCTCGCCGAAACCGGGAAGATCCGCTGAACCGGAACGTTCACAAACCCTTCATATGTAAGGATTTCGGCATGTTCCGCCTTTGTTATAATGGGAAGGGATCTTTCCAATCCTGTATTTATGAAAACGAGGTGACATTCGGATGAGCAAGCAGCAGGAACGGGAAAAAAAGCGAAAGAGGCAGCAGATCATCCGGACTGCTATTCTGGCCGTTCTGGGAATTGCCATTGTTTATACAATCGTTGCCAACGTCACGAAAGATGAAGATATCGTCGAGGTCGGCGACACGGCTCCGGACTTCGAGCTGGTCGACCTCGAGGGGAACACCCACAAGCTATCCGATTACCGTGGTGAAGGCGTATTCCTGAATTTCTGGGGCACCTGGTGCGGTCCGTGCAAAAAAGAAATGCCGCATATGGAAAAGTACTATAACGAGTTTGAAGACCAGGGCGTCAACATCCTCGCGGTGAACATCTCCGAGTCTGACCTGAAAGTACAGTCCTTCGCCAATACTTACGGCCTGACGTTCCCGATCGTCATCGACAAGACGAACAGCGTAAGGGATGCCTATAATGTAAGGCCTCTTCCGACAACATTCCTTGTCGGTCCCGATGGAAAAGTGAAAAAAATCATCGAGACGGAGATGAGCGAACAAGAGATCAAAACCTACATGGAAAGCATCATGCCCAGTTAAGGAGTCCTGACAACCATGAGTTCGATCAAATGTGAATGCGGCCATCTCAACCCGGAAGGGACAGATATCTGCCAGAACTGCGGACGGCCGCTTTCAACCGAAGAAAAATCAAAAAAACTGGCTGACATGCGCTATGACGGTGCCGCCATCCGTTCAAAGACGCACCAGCGTACGGTGGTCGACAAAATCTGGAACTTCTTTTCCAGCGTTAAGATCGGTGTCAGCATCATTATCGCCATCCTGGTCGCAGCAGCGGTCGGCACAATCCTGCCGCAGGTGTTCTACATCCCTGGCGGCGGTGCCAATGAGGCGCAGACAGCACAGTACTACGAAGACAACTACGGTATATTCGGCCAGATCTACAACGCGCTCGGCCTGAGCGACCTGTACGGATCCTGGTGGTTTATGACGCTTGTCGGCATGCTCGGCATTTCTCTCGTCGTCGTGAGTCTCGACCGCGGGATCCCGCTCTACAAGTCGCTCAAGAATCAGCGCGTCGACCGTCACCCGAGCTTCCTGAAGCGCCAGCGCCTATACGGCGAAGGCCAGGTCGATGATCCGGATGCCGTCATGAAGAAAGCTGCCGAAAAGCTGAAGGAACAGCGTTACAACATCCGGGAAAAGAACGGTGCCCTGCTGGCCGAGAAGGGACGCTGGGCGCGCTGGGGCCCTTATGTGAACCACCTGGGCCTGATCATCTTCCTGTTCGGGGTCATGCTCCGCGCACTTCCCGGCTTCTATGTCGATGAGTCGATGTGGATCCGTGAAGGGGAGATCCTTGCGGTCAAAGGAGCGCCCGGGCTTTACCTGGAGAACAAAGGGTTCACATTCGACGTGTATACACAGGAAAACACGGACGAAGTGTTCAGCGAGGCGATCGACCGCGTCGGCACCGTCGCTTCAAACTACCAGACGGATGTCGCGCTTTACGAGACACCGGAAGGGGCACTGCCCGGTTCGACCAACGCAGAGCTCGTCAAAGAGTACTCCATCGTCGTCAACAAACCGCTCAAGCATGAAGGCTTTCATATCTTCCAGATGGACTTTAAGCTGGACGAGCTGAGCGCAATGACGTTTGCACTCGAGAACAAGGAAACCGGTGAATCCCTCGGGGAGCTGACCGTCAACCTGGACGATCCGCAGAAGGATTACGATCTCGGAAATGGTGCCAAAGTGGAACTGCTCGATTACTACCCGGATTTCGACGGATTTGAAAACGGGGAGCCGCAAACGAAGACGCCTGTGCCGAACAATCCGGCATTCCTTTTCAAAATGACGACTCCGGAAACTCCGGAGGGCGAGACAAGCTTCGTGGCGATCCGCCAGACGCTTGAGCCACTCGGAGAAAACACCCACAAGCTGGCCTTCCAGAAGGCCGAGACGCGCGATGTGTCCGGCCTGACGATCCGAAAGGACAAGACCATTCCGGTCATCGTTCTGGGCGGAACGATCTTCATGATCGGCCTTGTGCAGGGGTCCTACTTTAATCACCGCAGGTTCTGGATCAGGAAGTCTGAAAACGGACAGGTCATGGTTGCCGGCCACACAAGCAAGAACTGGGTGGCCCTGCAGCGTGAACTGGATGCGGTAACCGAATATGCCGGACTTCCTGCATATACCGACCAGCGAGACAAGGAAGCACAAACGGATAAACCGGAAGGAGATTCCAAATCATGAACCTAGTTGACCTTAGCGGAAATCTCCTCTTCACTGCATTCATCGCTTACCTCGCCGGGACGATTCTGTTCGGCGGCGCGGTGAAAGGGTCGAAGAACGAGGCTTCCGCCTCCAATAAACGCTGGGGCAAGCTCGGCATCACGGTGACCATCATCGGTTTTCTTGCACACCTCGGCTACTTCATCACCCGGTGGATGGCCTCGGGCCACGCGCCGGTCAGCAACATGTTCGAATTCACCACAGCTTTCGGGATGCTGCTTGTCGGAGCGGCCATCCTGTTCTACTTTCTCTATAAGACACCGCTCGTGGGCCTATTCGCACTCCCGATCGCGCTTGTGATCCTCGGATATGCGGCAATGTTCCCGAGGGACATCCAGCCGCTGATCCCGGCACTTCAGAGCCACTGGCTGACGATCCACGTCATCACGGCGGCACTCGGCGAGGCAATCCTCGCGATTTCGGCTGTTGTCGGCCTTATCTATCTTCTGAAGAATATCGACCTGACGAAAAAGTCGAAAGAGCGGAAATGGCTGGAATTCATCATGTATACGCTCGTGGTCGTCCTCGGCTTCATTGTGATCACAGTCGGCTTCCGCGCTGCGGGATATGAAGCGGCATTCGACTACGTTGACAAGAACGACATGCAGGCAGAAGTGGTATACCATATGCCTCCGCTGTTCGGCATGAACGAATACAATGCAAAAACGGAAGGCACAATGGACCCGCTGGCGGAAATGCCGCCGATCATCAATGCAAAGACGCTCACGACGTTCACCTGGTCGGTCATTGCGGGGACCATTCTTTACTTCCTGATCCGGCTGATTACCCGACGACGCATCGCGGAACTGGTAAAGCCTCTCGCGGTCAAGGCCAATTCCCAGCTCATGGATGAGATCGGTTACCGGTCCGTCCTGATCGGGTTCCCGGTCTTTACCCTCGGGGCACTGATTTTCGCGATGATCTGGGCACATGAAGCCTGGTCCCGATTCTGGGGATGGGACCCGAAAGAAGTCTGGGCGCTGATCACCTGGCTGTTCTACGCCGCCTATCTCCACCTCCGCCTTTCGCGCGGGTGGGAAGGCCGCAAATCGGCATGGCTTGCAGTTATCGGCTTCGCCATCATCATGTTCAACCTGGTGGCGGTCAACCTCGTCATTGCGGGCCTCCACTCCTATGCATAATCAATTGGACCCTCCGGATTTTCCGGAGGGTCTTTTTGCGGCTCTTTCTGCGCCGGAATGCTTCTGTACCAAGCATCGGTTAAAACGCCGCAGCACAGCGATTCGTTTTCATTTTCCGGCTCCGAACGGTACAATGGTAAGTGAAGAGCAGTGCAGTTGAAAGGGGAAATGGTTTGTGACTGAACAGGTTTCCATCCTCGTCGTCGATGATGAAGAACGCATCCGGCGACTGCTGAAAATGTACCTTGAGCGCGAGGGCTATGAAGTTGAGGAGGCAGTCGACGGTGATGAGGCGCTGGAGATGGCGCTTGGCCGTGACTATGACTGTATCCTGCTCGACATCATGATGCCGGGCAAAGACGGCGTGGAGGTATGCACCGCGCTCCGGGAAGAGAAAATGACGCCGGTCATCATGCTGACGGCGAAAGGTGAGGAAGCGAACCGCGTCCAGGGATTTGAGGCCGGCGCGGATGATTATATCGTCAAGCCGTTCAGCCCGCGTGAGGTTGTGCTCCGCGTCAAGGCCGTGCTGAGGCGCTCGGCGAACTATGCTTCGGTCGATCCTCAGGCGCCGAAGGACCTGGTTGTCTTCCCTCATCTCATGATTGACAACGACGCGCACCGTGTGACGGCGGAGGGCAAGGAAGTAAACCTGACGCCGAAGGAATATGAATTGCTGTACTTCCTCGCGAAGACGCCGGACAAGGTATTCGACCGGGAACAGCTGCTGAAGGAAGTGTGGCACTATGAATTCTTCGGCGACCTCCGGACAGTGGATACGCATGTCAAGCGGCTTCGCGAGAAGCTGACGAAAGTCTCTCCGCGTGCGGCGAAGATGATTGTCACCGTTTGGGGCTTCGGCTACAAGTTCGAGGCAGGCAATGAATAGAATATGGAACAGCATCGTCGGGAAGCTATGGGCAACCATATTGCTTCTCGTTTCATTTGTCCTGTTCATTGTTAGTGTCCTGCTCCTCGAATTCCTCGGGAACTTTTATGGGAACCAGGCGGAGAATGCGCTCCGTCAGCAGGCCGTTACAATCTCCAAGATTGTCGATCAGCACGAGGACCCGACGACCTCGATCTATGTGATCGATGATCTTCTGGGCGAGGATACAAGTGCGGTGATCGCTGACTCTCAGGGTGAGGTGATCAGTGCCTTTCATGAGGAAGACAACGGAGGAGAAATACGCGAAATCCTCCTGGAGGACAAAGAGCTTTCACGCGTGTTCCTGGAGGACTCTCCTGTAGTCAAGGAGATGAACCTCCCGTCTGCGGAAGATTCGGATCGGATGGAGACGTTTTCCATCCTGGCTGCCCCGCTTCATGAAGGGGATGAGCTGAACGGAGCGGTATTCGTCTACCAGAGCATGCAGGCCGTTCATGATACCATCCGGCAGACCACGTATATCGTCCTGTTGTCCGCCTTTATCGCATTTGTCCTGACGACATTCTTTGCGTTTTTCCTGTCTTCCCGAATCACGTCTCCTCTCAGGAAACTCAAGGAAGCGGCGAACAGCCTTGCGGAAGGCCGCTATGACACGGAAGTTCCCACACCCCAGCACGATGAGATCGGCGACCTGGCCGTAGCCTTCAATAAAATGGGGAAGCAGGTCAAGCACAACCTCGAAGTGATCGGCCAGGAAAAAGAACAGCTTCAGAACATCCTCACTTCGATGACGGATGCGGTGATCTCATTTAACCGTGACCGTTCGATCCTGCTTACGAATCCGCCGGCGGACCGGCTCCTCAGAAAGTGGCGGGATGCCAGGAAAGACCAGGAAGGGGACATCCCGGACGAAATCACCGGCATGCTGAACCATGTCGTCATGTACTCTGAAGAAGTCGAGGACGAACTGGCGCTGGACGGACAGTATTTTGACATCACGATCAGCCCGCTCTACAGCGGCAGCTATATCCGTGGCGCGGTTGCGGTTTTCCGTGACATGACGGAACAGCACCGCCTGGATAAGGTCCGGACCGACTTTCTCGCTAACATCTCGCATGAGCTGAGGACCCCGATTTCCATGCTGGTCGGCTACTCGGAAGCGCTGAGCGACGGAATTGTCGAGACGGAAGAAGACCGTGAGGAAATGATGAAGATCATCCGTGACGAAGCGATGCGGATGGGCCGCCTTGTCAATGATACGCTCGACCTGACCCGTCTCGAATCGGGGTACATGCGGCTTTACAAGGAACCCGTCGCTGTTCGTCCGATGGTAGAACGCATTGCGTCCAAGTTCGTGCAGAAAGCGAAAGATGCCGACATCTCGCTCCACGTCGATTCGGCAGGTGCCGGGGAAGCGATTGTCGAACTGGATGAAGACCGGATCGAACAGGTCATGACCAACCTGATTGACAACGCCATCCGGCATACTCCTTCAGGCGGAAGCGTCGAGGTCAGATCCTCCGCTTCCGACGGATTGCTTGAAGTGGCTGTTGCCGATACCGGCTCCGGCATTGCCGAGGAAGACCTGACATACGTGTTTGAGCGGTTCTACAAGGCCGACAAGGCCAGAACAAGAGGAAAGGGCGGCACAGGCCTTGGTCTTGCCATTGCGAAGAACATCGTCGAGTCCCACGGCGGCTGGATCCGTGCAGAAAGCAGCCTTGGAGAAGGGACGACGATGACTTTCAGCATCCCTTATGAAGAGCATTGAAACTTTTTCGCCATTCGGGCGACCAATTCCAGTGAACGGAGGGCAGCTCATGGATGAATCCGTGTTTCACCGGATTTATGAGGAATACCACCAGGATGTCTACCGGTTCCTCATCTATCTGACAAAGGACCGGACGCTCTCCGAAGATCTGCTGCACGAAGTATATGTGCGTGTGCTGAAATCATTCGGCAGCTTTCAGGGAAAAAGCAGCGAGCGGACCTGGCTGTTTTCAATTGCGAGGAATGTGGCGTTTGATCATTTCCGACGGGCATCCGTCCGGAGAAAGCGGACAGACGAGTCGTATGACTGGGAGACGGAGCAGCCCGCCGACCGGGGCCCGACACCCGAGGAAGCGGCTGTTCACGGAGATGAAATGGTCCGGCTGTTCGGAGTGTTGGATGCCTGCACGGAAGACCAGCGGATGGTGCTGATCATGAGATTCCTCCAGGAACTGTCCATTGCAGAAACGGCAGAGGTGCTGGGCTGGACGGAAGCAAAAGTCAAGACGACCCAGCACCGGGCAGTAAAGAAAGCCAGAGAACTCTTGGAGAAATCGGACGGACAGGGAGGTGGCGGACGATGAGCAATGACAACTGGAGAGACGAGGAAGTCGGCCGCTGGCTGAAGTCCGTACCTAAACCCGAAGACATGAGGAGCCGTGAGGATATCCTGTCACGGCTGAAGGACGACCCCCGGCTCCGGGAAAAACAGCCGTCCCGGAACCGGAAATGGATTCCGGCCGGAGTTGCCGCCGCGGCCCTTCTGGCGGCGGGCATCCTGATTCCGTCAATGATGGACGGCGGCAGTGAAATGAGCATGAATGACTCTGCCACCGAACAAGCAGAGGATGCCGCACAGATGGCCACGGAATCCGGCAGCCGGATGGAAACAGGTTCAGTGGAGGACAGCCGTGCGCTGCCGGATAAGAGCAATGACGAAGGGAACGAACTCTTTAGTGCGGACACATCCATGGATGGGCAGGTCTCCGGTGCGGTTTATCCCGACAAATTGAACGGCATCGTTCCGTTCAGGATCGGCCTGGTCGCAGCGGCGAATGTCATTCCCGTGACGATCCTGATTCCGGAAGAGACGATCGGTGCTGACTTCGGCGGGAAAATGCCCGGACAGGTCGAACTTTATAACCGCTATGCGCCGCAGATCGATGAAGAAGCACTTGGTTTTGACGACTATCATCCGTATGACGCGAACGTCAGCGGCGCCGGCGGGGAAGTGACGCTGACCCTTTCCGGCGGCCATTCCTACGACATCGCAAGCGCCTCAATAGGCGCTTTCACGGAGTCGGTACAGGAGACATTCGGGAGCGAAGAGTCAGTCCGGCTGCTGGATGAGGGCGGCGCTCCTGCGGAATTTGACCAGATCGGCCCATTCCCGGAGATTCCGCTTGAAAGGGAAGGGGCCGTGTACTTCGCCTATGAGAAAAATGACGGGTCCACCGTCCTCGCACCGGACCGGCATCTCGGTCCGGCCGGCCCGGCCGAGGCAATCGGACTGATGAAGAACCGGACGAACGATCTATATGAACCGGTTGTTCCGGAGGATGCCGACTTTACGGTAGAACTGCCGGGCGATGGTGATGGCGATGTCATGACAGTCCGCTTTAAAGAACCATTTGACTTCAGCGGAATGGAAGCACAGGACGCCGCCCGGATGATCGACGGCATGGCTCTGACAGCCGCTGAATATGAGCTTCGGGTCCGCTTTGAGAATGCAGTCAACCCGCCTGACGGCTACCGGCTTGAAGAAGCGCTTCCGCTTCCTGCGGGACCAAACGGAATGAATCTGGTAACCGGCAACTGAATTTTTGTGATTTTCCGGTGATAGTTGCCGAAAAAACTTCGGACAAAACGGTTTACAAATCATCTGCTTTTTCGTATGATAGGGTTGTAATAAAAAATAACCACATATTGATTCATCTTCGGGGCTGGGTGAAATTCCCGACCGGCGGTGATGGGGCATAGGCCCCTAAGCCCGCGAGCCGCAAGGCAGGATTTGGTGAGATTCCAAAGCCGACAGTAAAGTCTGGATGGGAGAAGGTGAAGGCACGGCCGTTTCTGTCTGCGTTTTATGGACAGGTGACGCCTGTATTAAACTTGCCTTTCTCCCCTGGACGGATTTCCGTTCAGGGGTTTTGATTTGGGGCAGTTATTCGGGGGCCGTCGTCCTTCCTTCGTTGAAGAGGATCAACAGAAGGAGAGAATGTGTTATGAAGAAAAATCTGCGCCTGCGGTCGATGATCGCAATCGCCATGCTGAGCAGTATCTCGTTTGTGCTCATGCTGTTCAACTTCCCGCTGCCGCCGTTCCCTGCATTCCTGCAAGTCGACTTTAGTGAAGTGCCGGCCATCATCGCGGCAATCACAATGGGACCGGTTGCCGGTATCCTCGTTGAACTGCTTAAGAACGTCCTCGACTGGGTCTTCTCAGGAAGCCCGACCGGCGTTCCGGTCGGCCATATGGCCAACTTCGCGACGGGTGTCCTGTTCATCCTGCCTGTCTGGTGGGTGTACCACCGCCTGTCCACCGCCAAAGGAATGACCACCGGTCTGATCCTCGGGACGTTCTCGATGGCAATCGGCATGAGCCTGCTGAACTACGTGCTGTTCCTCCCGCTTTATGTGAAGTTCATGAACTTCCCGGTCATGTCGGGCGAAGAACTGTACCAGATGATCGTACTCGGAATCCTGCCATTCAATCTGTTGAAGGGCATTATCCTCGCAGCCATCATCCTGCTGCTGTTCCGCAGCATGCATCGCTGGATCGAAAAACAGCGTGCCGTCTTCCAGGGATAATTCCCCGGGGCGGCCAGCATCCACTATACCTATTCAGGGACCGATTCGGGTAAAACCGGACCGGTCCCTTTCTGTAACCGTGGTGATTCTTCACGGAATATTAAAGCCCGGCGCCAGTAATGCGCAGAAGTCCTCCAATGAATTGGGACAGTAAAGGGGCATGAGTGAAGATTTGGATAAGTTTACGTATGAATCCGAGAAGCTTGCGTCGAAAAGTGGGGGCTGCCACCGGAGTATTCCGGAAAAGAAAAACTGCAGACAAAGGAGCAATCTGCTCACTTTATCTGCAGTCCTGACGGGATGTTCGGGTCAGTCTTCGTACTTCAGCGGATCGCCGTCAAACGGGGCATCGGCGATTTTGATGGAGTCTGTCGGGCAGCCGTCGAGGGCGTCTTCCATGTCCTCGATGAGCAGTTCTGGAACTTCAACAGTGCCCGTGTTATCATCAAGGATAACAAACGACAGGCCCATATCATCGTAATCATATATATCAGGGGCGGCTGCGCCGCAGGCCCCGCATGCGATGCACGTATCCTGGTCAACGATCGTGTACTTCGGCATAGTGGGTCTCTCCTTTAATCAATGAATCTCGAGTTCCGCATTGGCAGAACCGGTTTTGCATCACTACTAATGATAACACTTTATCCCGCGGAGGCGTGCCATGAGCTTCGATGACATTTTATTGAACATCATCAGCCGTCTGGACGGCGAGCGCTACAAGCACGCCGCCTTCCACCTGATGAAGGGGAAGCGGTCGGGCCAGACGCTGCAGGATACGGAGTATTACAGGCTGCACCCATTTTTCGGGATGCTGCCTTCTTTGCATGCAAATGATTTTAACCGGTGCTATCAGCGTCTCATGGCATCGGGCCTGATCGCTGAAAAAGAGGATGGGACCGTTTTTCTTACAGCGGATGGAAGAAAGAGGGCCTCCTCGCTTGGGCCGGTCCGGCTGAACGGCTGGGTATACAGGGGCATGGAACAGGTGTTTTTTGCAAGGCTCGCCCTCACCATCCAGACGGTTTCCCATGTGTCTGCGGGGGACCGCATGTTCATGCCGGTATCCGCCGATCCGGCTGTCCAGAGAGACGTGAGGAATTTGTTCGGGACTGTCCTGAGAGGACGGAAACCCGTGGAAATAGCACTGGAGATCTGTGAAGGACTGGAATCCACCGGAATGGAGGATGACCGTCTTTCCCGTTTTGCCGCCCGACTGACGGGAAAGGGCATGTCCGGCATGACCTGGCATCAGCTTTCCGGACTGACCGGCATGTCCGAAATGGACCTGAAGGTGGAATGGGTGGAAAGCCTCCATATCTGGCTTGATGCGATTGCCGATAACCCGACTCCGATCCTTTCTGCACTATCACGGGGAGTGCGGGCGGAAAGTCCGCTGACAGATTCCGCGAAAAAAACGGACGAGCTGTACCGCGCCGGGATGGGAATGCCCGAAATCGCGCAGCGCAGAAACCTGAAAATGAGTACAATTGAAGACCATTTTGTTGAGATTGCAATCAACGATCCGACATTTCCGTTGCGGAAATTTGCAGCGCCGGAGGACATCGAGGCCGTCAGAAACGAAGCGGACCGCCTGGCCACCCGCAAACTGAGCGTTCTGAAAAAATCGTTTCCGGGACTCAGCTATTTTCAGCTGCGCCTGATCCTCGCCCGGCTCGGAAAGGAGGACGGTCAAGATGGATATGACGATCCCGGAAAACCTGGACAGCCTGCTAAAACAGGTCACGGGCTTTGATGAATTCCGTGAAGGCCAGGAAGAGGTGATCCGCTCGGTGATTTGCGGCCATGACACAATCGCCGTTTTGCCGACCGGTGCCGGCAAGTCATTGTGCTACCAGCTTCCCGTCCACGCTCTGGGAGGGACGGTACTGATCGTGTCCCCTCTCCTGTCGCTGATGGAGGACCAGGTCGCCCAGCTGAAGATGAAGGGCGAAAAGCGGGTGGCGGCATTGAACTCGTTCCTGGCTCCAAAGGAGAGGTCTGATGTGCTGGCCAATCTTGGGAGGTACCGATATCTCTTTATCTCCCCGGAGATGCTGATCCAGCCTTATATCTCCGGTCGGATCAAACAGCTTAAGCTTGCCTATATCGTGGCGGACGAAGCGCATTGCATCTCCCAATGGGGCTTTGACTTCCGGCCGGACTATCTCAGGCTGAGGGAATGGCTCGAGGCATTGGAGAACAGGCCCCCTGTCCTGGCATTGACGGCGACTGCCTCGGAAAAGGCCATCCGGGATATCGCGGACTACCTTCTGATGAAGCAGCCGCAGCTGTTTATTCACCCGCCGGACCGGCCCAATATTGCAATGGAATTGATCGGTCTTGACGGCAGGGAGGAAAAAACGGAATGGATTCTTGAAAACCTCTCACGTTGGAAGGGGCCGGGAATCATCTATGTCCAGTCGAGGAAGCGGGCAGAAGAACTTGCGGACCTCCTGAGAAGCCGGCAGATCAGTGCGGCCGCCTTTCATGCCGGAATGGAGACTGAAGACCGAATCCTTGTCCAGCAGCAGTACCTGAATGGGGAGCTGGAATGGATCTGCGCGACGAATGCATTCGGCATGGGCATCAACAAGCCCGATATCCGGTGGATCATCCATGATCATCTGCCTCCTTCGGCGGCACAGTATATCCAGGAAATCGGCAGGGCAGGAAGGGATGGCGGGCAGTCTTTGTCCACCCTCCTATATTCGGAAAGCGATGCCGATACAGCGGCGTTTATTGCAATGGACGATCTGCCTGAACCGGAAACCGTCCGCTTTATCGGCAGGTGTGCAGCGGAAGGCATGGACATCGCGGAAGCGGGAGAGCGGGCGGGTCTTTCAGAAACCGCGATTCGTGTCGTCTCCTATTGGCTGGGCAGACTCGGAACAGAAAAGGCCGCAAGCCAGATGGAAAGCCTTGCGGCAGGAAAGCGGAATGAAATTATCGCGATGGTCCGGTTTGCGGAAGGACGGGGCTGCATCCGTTCCAGGGCCATGGGCCTGTTCGGCTACTCGCCGGCAGTACGTCCGGCCCATTGCTGTTCGGAATGTGGTCTTGAACCTCCCCAAATATTAATCGCCAGGACATCCGCCGAAAACACCCCCGGTCTTCTTGACTGGAGGAAACGGATTAGCGGTTTGTTCGGAGTTTAAAGCAGTGAATAACGTTTACTTTTCCGACATCTTTCGTCATAATATGTGTACGTACCTTTTATTGGAGGGTGACGGCGATGACGAATGATGACTTCAGGCAGAAGTTCGAGCAGCACCGCAAGGAAATCGCGGTGACAGACGATACGGACGCCTCGGACAAGCCGATGACAAGAGCTGAACTGTTCGGCCGTAAGGAACCGTCAGCCAAGAAAAAGCAGAAGGCCGGCAAGGCAGTCGGAAAAAAGAACAGGCCCAAGGGAAGCACGCTGATCAACACGTTGCTGATTCTGTTTATGTTGATTCCGATTTCGCTATTTATCTATGTTTATAAATTTTACGATCCGATGGAAAGCAGCAATGCGGCCGAACTCGAGCAGAACCTCGAGATCGAGACTTCAATCGCCGGAGAAGATGCCGAGCCGCCGGCAGAAGGCGCTCCCGCTTCTGATGCAGATGAGCAGGAAGAGGAAAAACAGGCGGAAAAGCAGCGGCAAGAGGAGCAAAAACGCCTGGAAGAGCAGCGGAAGCTGGAAGAGCAGAAAAAACTTGAGGAGCAGAAAAAACTCGAGGAACAAAAGCGACTCGAAGAGCAGAAGCGGCTCGAGGAGCAAAAGCGCAAAGAAGAACAGGCCCGGATTGCCGAGCAGAAAAAACTCGAGGAACAGCAGCGCCTTGAAAAGCAGCGGCAGGAGCAGGAAAAAGAAAAGCAACAGGCCAAGCGCGGTACCCACACCGTGCAGCCGGGAGAGAC
Source organism: Bhargavaea cecembensis DSE10 (assembly GCF_000348905.1). Lineage (GTDB taxonomy): Bacteria > Bacillota > Bacilli > Bacillales_A > Planococcaceae > Bhargavaea > Bhargavaea cecembensis. Next base: position 110,990 of record NZ_AOFT01000002.1, on the reverse strand, counting down.
AATTTACCGCATTTCGGTGAATTATTACGGCTCAGGTGACGGCGTCGAAAAGATCAAGCGCGCAAACGGACTTTCCTCCAATGAAATTTCCGTCGGACAAACACTAATCATCCCTTAAACAGCCGGAATAATTAAAGGAATGACCGGTCCGCCTGCCGAATAAAAATATCCAGGACACAGATATCAAAAAGATGGGGTGGGACGATGTTTGTACGAAGCGTCATGATTCCAAAAGAGAAATGTGTGACCATCCAGATCAACGAGTCACTCGAAAACGTTCTTGAGCTGCTACGCCGAAAGGACATTGATGCACTGCCGGTACTGGATGGCGATGAGTATAAGGGCATCATCAACCAGTACCTGACGTATGAGGCTTACTTCCACTCCGGCAAGGACCGGCAATCCTATCTTTCGGAAACATCTCTTAACGACATCATCATCCGGAAGGACATCACGCTCACCCTCGATGATGTATTCGAGAAATCATTCGTTGAAATCAGCGATTTTCCGATTATCGCTGTCACCGATGGACCCAGGTTCCTTGGGATCGTCACGCGCCCGGACATCGTCAACCAGGTGAAAAGCGCATTCGGAATGAGCCGGAAGGGTGTGCGGATCACGTTCACTTCGGTGGAGACGGAAGGTCAGATCGCCCGTCTCGGAGAACTGCTCCACAAATACCACGAGTCCGTCATTTCCCTGATCACCTTTGATGAGACCGACAAGCTGATCAGGCGGATTGTCCTCAAAGTCGAGCAAAACGACAACCTGGGACAATTCCTGAAGCAGCTTGAGAAAATCGGTTTCCGCGTGCTGCACATCCATGAGGAAGACTGAAAAACGAATTTCATAGCGACGGCAGCGGCCTCCGGTGAGCGACCCGAGCTGCTGCCGTTTGCTTTTTTGTCGGGAAATCTTTTCGTGATCCCACTTTCTGTGAAGCGCAATCCGCTTTGGCGCATACTTTAGGCCAAGGCGGGCGTCTTATGAAGAAAGGGTCCAAAAGCCCCCGAAAAACGGGAGTTGATGCAATGGAATTAAAATCTGCTGCCGCCGTTCTGGCGGCAGCGGCGGGCACTGCGCTCGCCGCGATGTATGCCAGCGCCAAGCTGGCGATGCTCAGGAAGCATGAGGCTGTCATCCATACGGATCAGGATGCGGAAGGTCCTGACATCTTTTTTATATCGGATATCCACCGCCGCCGTATATCCAAGAAACTCATAGCGAAGGCTGGCGGTCCGTTTGATGCCGTGATCATCGGCGGGGACCTTGCGGAAGGCGGCGTCCCGGAATCGCGCATCCGCAGGAACATCAGCCGGCTTTCCGCGCTGGGTCCGATATACTATGTATGGGGAAACAATGACCGTGAAGTCGGTGAGGCCCTGATCCGTTCTGCCATCTCTGATGCAGGCGGAACCGTTCTTGACAATGAATCAGACGAACTGATGTCAGGTCCCGTCCGCTGGATGCTTGTCGGTACGGATGATACATCTTCTTTCAATGTCAATGTCAATCAGGCGTTCCGGAATGTCAGGGAGGGGGATGCGGTCATCTTCGTCTCCCACTCGCCGCGTGTGTTCGATATGCTCGGGTCTAGGGACCCGGAAGTCCGGATTGCCGGTCATACCCACGGGGGCCAGATTAGGCTGGGGCGGTTCGGGATGCTTGAAAAGGGCAGCTTCCGGTCGGATAATGGGAAGGTGGAACTCGTGAGCAACGGCTACGGGACTTCTCTCGTTCCGCTCAGGCTAGGAGCCCCGGCAGAAAGCCATGTAATCAGGCTGCGGGCAAAAAAAGAAGCACAGTAATGGAGCGTTGTAAAAATGATTCAGGAAGAAGCAATCATTATTGGGGGAGGGCCATGCGGAATCGCTGCGGCCATCGCATTGCAGGATGAAGGCATCCGTCCGCTCATCATCGAAAAAGGCAACATCGTCAATGCCATCTATCATTATCCGACCCACCAGACATTTTTCAGTTCAAGTGAAAAGCTGTCTGTCGGCGATATCCCCTTCATCACCGAACGGCTGAAGCCGAAACGAAACGAAGCGTTGGTCTATTACCGGGAAGTCGTGCGGAGAAAGCAGCTCCGGGTCAATCGGTTCGAACGGGTCGAACACGTGGAAAAATCGGAAGGCGGATTTAACATCAAAACCGATAAGGGCTATTATCGGACACCTGTCGCGGTCGTAGCAACGGGGTATTATGACAATCCGAACTATCTGGGTATCCCCGGGGAGAACCTGCCGAAGGTTTTCCATTATTTCAAGGAAGCGCATCCGTTTTTCGATACGGATGTACTTGTGATCGGCGGCAAAAACTCGGCTGTGGATGCCGCCATCGAGCTGAACAAAGCCGGTGCCCGTGTTACGGTCTCCTATCGCGGGACGGAGTACTCTCCGAGCGTCAAGCCGTGGGTGCTGCCGGAATTTGATGCACTTGTCCGGAACGGGTCGGTCGATATGCGGTTCGGCACGGCGCCTGTACGGATTACCGGAGACTCCGTCGAGCTTGAGGATAAAGAGGGCCGGATCATTCCGGTTCCCAATGATTTTGTGTTTGCCATGACCGGCTATCACCCGGACCATACCTTCCTGCGGAGCATGGGAATCGGGATCGACGGGGAAACCGGCCGGCCGCATTTTGATCCGGAGACGATGGAAACGTCAGTGCCCGGCCTCTTCATAGCCGGTGTCATTGCGGCGGGGAATAACGCAAATGAGATCTTTATAGAAAACGGACGGTTCCATGGAGGTCTCATCGCAAAGAAAGCGATAGAATATGTGAGGTAAGAAAAGCCGGAGCTGAAATCGGGAATTTCCCGCCATCAGCTCCGGCTTTTGTTTATTCCGTTCACATAATAGTTTTATGTAAACTAAGTCCTTTTTCTGTCTTGAGTGATGGAGCGGTCCTCAATGCCCCTTGAACGATTCTGCAATCTGCTCGGGGCCGATGCCGGACGACAGGGCGAGGAGCAGCTGGATCCTGGCTTTCTGCCCGCTGAGCCCGTGGGCGAAAATCACCCCTTTTTCGTGAAGCATCCTACCGCCCCCCTCGTAGCCGTACACCGGCTGGGCGATTCCATTGAAGCATCTCGAAACAAGCACGACAGGGATTTCATCATCCAGCAGTCGTTGAATTCCCGGCATGAGTGAAGGCGGAACATTTCCCTGTCCGAGCCCTTCGAGAACAATTCCTTCATAGCCTGCGTCTGCCGCATGGAAAAGGAATTCGGAATCCATTCCCGCATACACTTTCAGGAGTGCCACCCGACCGCCGAGCTCGTCCACATGAAAGCGGGTGCGGAGGAGTGGGGCATGATGATAATGGATATGGCCGTTTGTCACAAGGCCGATCGGTCCGTACTGGGGACTCTGGAATGTAGATACGTTTGAGGTATGGGTCTTGGTCACGTTCTGGGCCGTATGGATTTCATCATTCAGAACGACAAGGACACCTTTGCCGCGTGAACCTTCATCCGAGGCGACCCGGATGGCAGACAGAACATTGTGGACGCCGTCTGAACCGATCTCATCGGCGCTTCTCATCGCGCCGGTGAGGACGACGGGGATTTCCAGGTCCAGAGTCAGGTCCAGGAAGTAGGCGGTCTCTTCAAGCGTGTCCGTGCCGTGGGTGATGACGATCCCGTCTGCTGTCTGTTCGCTGAGCAATCGCATAATCAGTTTCTTCAGCTCCAGCATATGGGCAGGGGTGATGTGAGGGGAAGGCAGATTAAAGGCCTCGGTCTCGATGATCTCGTCAGCAAGTCCGAGCTTGTTGATTTCGCCGAGGAGCGGGTTGCTCAGTCCCGGTGTAACGGCTCCCCGTTCGTCGGTGGTCATTGATATCGTGCCCCCCGTATGGACCAGCAGTAGGGTTTTTGTCATTTTGGTACCTCCCGGTAGATTCTGACATGTTAAAATAGGATGATGGATGTAGTTCGCAAGGAGGGGGAGACGCCCTTGTTTATGCTGCTGACGGTGGCGATCGCCCCGGGCCTCGCGCTTTTCAGTTACTTTTACCTGCGCAAGCAGATCCATAAAGAGCCATCACGGAGCCTGCTTCAGACCTATATATATGGAATGATGCTGACATTTCCAATCCTCTTCATTCAATATGTGTTTAAGGAGGAAGGGGTTTTCGACTCGCTCTTTGTCAGTAATGTCCTGTTCACAAGCGGGCTGGAGGAGTTTTTCAAGTGGCTCGTCCTTCTTGTTGTCGTATACGGTCATGTGGATTTTGAGGATCCCTATGACGGCATATTGTTCGGTGCATCAGTATCGCTCGGTTTTGCAACTGTCGAGAACATCCTTTTCCTTCTGACTTTCGGAATGGATGAGGCACTGATCCGTGCGCTGCTGCCCGTCTCCAGCCATGCGCTGTTCGGCGTAGTCATGGGCTATTATCTGGGCCGCGCCAGGTTCGTAGAAGAGTCCGGCACGAAGCCGATGCTGTTCCTGGCATTCTTTACCGCATTCGGTCTCCACTTCGTCTATAATGCTCTTGTCATGACAGGCGGCATGAGAATGTACCTGCTGATCCCGTTTATGCTCTTCTTATGGTGGTTTGCCCTCAAGCGTGTAAAACAGGCGCACAGTCTGAGTGTGGACCAATATATACGAAAACAGCGTACAGTGCGATGACCCGGCCGGAGCCGGGTTTTTTTGTGCCTTTTCCGGCAACAATAAAACATTGATCCTTAAGAGTGAACGAATAGCCATTCCCGGCAAGCAAACTTTTTTCATTTGTCTTTCCCTGTTTATAATCCCCCTATTTTTGCACACGCTATGCAAAAGACCCTCCCGGAATCTCCGGGGCGGGCGATGGAAATCACAGGAGGGATTCATGTGCAAACGAAATCGGCGCGCCGAAAGCGCAGGCCCGTCCTGGCGGTGCTGGTTCTGGTCATGGCCTTATCCGTCCCGGCCGGCATGGACGCGTTCTCCGCGCAGAACATCGGGCGCGGGGCATTCGGCGATGATGTCATCGAACTGCAGGCTCGCCTTCAATGGACGGGATTCTATGACGGGAAAATCGACGGGAAGTTCGGTTATGGGACATACTGGGCGCTCCGGAATTTCCAGCAGTCGTACGGCCTCCCGATCGACGGTGTGGCCGGGGCGGCGACGAAAGAAAAGCTTGTATCTGTTTCAAAATATCACAAAGACTTTGTCATGGGCAATATTGCTGCGGGAAAGGCATTCACCCATTATGGCGGCACGCCGCTTGACGCCCAGGTTAAAGGCGGAGGTGGAGGCGGCGGAGCCGGTGGTGGCGGTGGAAACGGCGGAGGCGGACAAACAGCCAATATCCCTCCCGGCTACAGTGATCAGGACATCCAGCTGATGGCCAATGCGGTGTACGGAGAAGCACGCGGTGAGCCCTATGAAGGGCAGGTAGCGGTTGCAGCGGTCATTCTGAACCGGCTGGAGCATGCCGACTTCCCGAACACTGTGAGCGGAGTCATTTTCCAGCCTCTCGCCTTCACGGCAGTTGCGGACGGACAGATCTGGCTCACTCCGAACGAGCGGGCCAAAGAAGCGGTCATCGATGCCATCAATGGCTGGGACCCTACGGAAAACGCCATCTACTACTTTAACCCGGTCACGGCAACAAGCGAATGGATCTGGTCGAGACCACAGATCAAAAAAATCGGGCAGCATATATTCTGCATGTGAGGGATCCCCATGAAAAAACTGATATTTGTACTTGCCTATACTGTTGCCGCCCTGGCCATCTTTTCCTGGTCAGCCTCCGCCAAAAACGACAGGCTGACCCTGCTTCTGAACGGCCAGTATACAAACAAACTGACCGAGGCCACCGAACAGATGAATGAACTGGAACAGGAAGTGAGGAAGGTCCTGCTTTACGAGGATCACACTTCGGCAGCGGAGCCGCTCGACAACATCTGGAGACTGTCCTCGGAGATCCGGAATAATCTTTCCTCACTGCCGCTTGACCGGGAGTTTTCCTCGGAGTGGATGAATTACCTCACGAGGCTCGGGGATTATGCAGACCTGGCCAAAACCGGCGCGATCCCGCAGGACAAGTGGGAAAAGGCGCTCGGCAACGCGGCCGCGAACCTTGATGAGTTTTCCGACGAATGGTCCTCCGTGACGCAGGGGATGTTTGCGGGAGGCACCGGGCCGGACACGTGGTTTGCCCAGCTTGAAAGCGAGAAGCCCGACAAACGCTGGGCAGATCTCGGCCAGGCAGTCAAAACCTATTCGGAAAGCGATTTTCCGCTGACGGCAAGTGAGCATGACGAGGAAAAGAAAAAAGAACTCAAGATTCTGGAGGACGAACCGATCAGCAGGGACGCGGCGCTCAGCCGGTTTAAGGAAATCTTCCCGGACTATGACGGCGCCACCGTCCATGTAAGCCAGAGTGAGCCGGATGCACCTTACCCGTTCTATCACATCCGCTTCCAGGACGGGGCGAGGATCGGCTATGCCGACTTTACGGAACGCGGCGGCCATCTGCTGTCCCTTCTGGTCGAGCGGCCGGTAGGCGAGGATACCCTGCCTGAGGCGGACATCCGGAAGCGCGCGGAAGAATTTCTCCAACATGCGGGATATACGGATCTTGTCTACGAAGAATCCCGTGAAAACAGCCATTTCTGGCACCTGAGTTTTGTCCGTGTCGATCCTGATACCGGCGGGAAGGTGTTTGCCGACGGTGTCCAGGTCAAGCTCGCGAAGGATGACGGTGAAGTGCTTGGTGTCAACGCGATGGAATATATCCAGGAAGAAAAGCTCGAGGCCCAGCCGATCAACCCGTTCGATCCGGAAGAATTCTTCACGGACGGGACTGAGGTCCAATCGGAAGAGCTCGGATATACCGCCAACCGTGAGCTTGTCCAGCGCCTCTGCCATCTGCTTGTCGTCACCAAGAAGACAGGCGGAAGGACGGACACCTACAGGCTGATGGTTGATACAGAAACCGGGGAAGTGCTGAAGAGCGAAATCCTGAACTGAACCGGTGAAAAGTCCCCGCCATTGGGGGCTTTTCGTTTTTTGGTATGGTACAATGGGGTCGAATTGACTTGAGGAGAGTTGAACGAGATGACGAACGGAATCCGCATTGCGATTGACGGACCCGCCGCAGCGGGAAAAAGTACGATTGCGAAGTTAGTAGCCGAGAAATTAGGTTATACATATATCGATACGGGCGCCATGTACCGGGCGCTGACGTATAAAGCAATCGGGGCGGGCATAGATTTGGACAAGGCCGCCGATGTGGAAGCTCTTCTGCCGGGGACGGAAATTGTCCTGAAAGCCGGAGACAAGGGGCAGACCGTCTGGCTGGATGGCCGGGATGTAACGGATGAAATCCGGACGGATGCCGTGACAAACGGTGTTTCCGCCGTTTCTGCCCATCCCGGCGTGCGTGCCTACATGGTGGATGCCCAGCGCAGGATGGCGGAAGAGGGCGCTGTCGTCATGGACGGGCGTGACATCGGGACGGCCGTACTGCCTGATGCCGAACTGAAGATTTTCATGACAGCAAGTGTGGAGGAGCGCGCAAGCCGGCGCCATGCGGAAAACCTGAGCCGCGGATTTGATTCCTCTTTGGAGCAGCTGGCACAGGAAATTGCTCTCCGCGACAAGAAAGACAGCGAACGCGAATTTTCTCCGCTCACCCAGGCAAAAGACGCAGTGCTGCTTGACACGACGTCGATGACGATCAGGGAAGCGGCAGAAGCGATTATGGAGCTTGTCAGGGAGAAGGTGGACTGATGGACTTCTATCATTTCGCAAAGTCGGTCGTCTACGGCGTGCTCAAGCCGCTGTACCGGCTGGACGTGAAGGGGACCGAACATTTCCCGAAGGAAGGGGGCGTCCTCGTCTGTTCCAACCATATTGCAGATCTGGATCCCCCGGTTGTCGGGATCACCGCCCCGAGGCCGATCAATTTCATGGCGAAGGCCGAACTTTTTGAAGCCCCGATCCTGAAAAACCTGCTGCCGAACCTGCACGTCTTCCCGGTCAAGCGCGGGCTCAGTGACCGGAATGCCATCCGTACGGCAATCAGCCTGCTGAAAGACGGACAGGTTGTCGGGATGTTCCCGGAAGGAACCCGGAGAAAAGACGGAACCCTCGGCAAGGGCATGTCCGGAGCCGGCTTTTTCGCATTGAAGGGCGGCGACACAGTCGTCGTCCCATGTGCCATCATCGGCCCATACCGCCCGCTGAGGAAAGTGAAGGTCCGGTATGGCAGGCCCCTTGATATCACACCGTTCCGGGAGCGGAAAGCAGGGGCGGAAGAAGTGACAGAAGCGATCATGCAAGAAATACGCCTGCTGATAGAAAAAGAAAAATCGGCTAAATAAGCTTAATATTTTGTTTTTACAGGCGTTTTCTAATAAAATGGGGTAAGGAACCTTTATGGAGGAGGACTTAGGCATGAGTGAAGAGATGAATAACATGGAGCAACACATGGAAGAACAAGAAATCCGCGACTTCAAAACAGGAGATCGCATTACGGGGAAAGTCGAAAAGATCGAAGATAAATCGGTGACGGTTACCATCCCCGGAGCACCGTTTGACGGTGTCATCCCGATCAGCGAACTGTCGAGCCTCCATATAGAAAAGGCATCCGATGCAGTCCAGGTTGGCGACACACTGGAACTCATCATCCTCAAAGTAGAAAACGATAATGAGAACTTTGTTCTGTCGAAGCGCAAAGTCGATGCAGAAGCTGCTTGGGATAGCCTGAAGGAGAAGTTTGACAGCAACGAGACCATCACTGCCGAAGTGAAGGACGTTGTCAAAGGCGGTCTCGTTGTGGATCTCGGTGTACGCGGCTTTGTCCCGGCATCCCTTGTTGAAGACCACTATGTCGAGTCGTTCGACGACTACAAAGGACGTGAAATGACGTTCAAGATCGTGGAGATGGACAAGGAGAAAAACCGCCTGATCCTCTCCCACCGCGCCGTGATCGAGGAAGAGAAGGATGCCCAGAAGGGTGAAGTCCTGAACAACATCCAGGAAGGCGATGTTATCGAAGGGACAGTCCAGCGCATCGCTTCGTTCGGCGCATTCGTCGACATCGGCGGCGTGGACGGGCTTGTCCACATCTCCCAGGTTGCGCACGGCCACGTTGAGCAGGTGAGCGATGTCCTGTCCGAAGGCGATAAAGTGAATGTCAAAGTCCTCTCCGTTGACCGCGACAACGAGCGGATCTCGCTTTCCATCAAGGAAACCCTTCCCGGACCATGGGAAGACATCGAAGAAAAGGCGCCAAAGGGCTCTGTTCTTGACGGCGTCGTCAAGCGAATCGTTTCCTACGGCGCATTTGTAGAAGTGTTCCCGGGCGTGGAAGGACTCGTCCACATTTCCCAGATGGCCCGCCACCACATCGGCACGCCTCATGAAGTGATCGAGGAAGGCCAGACCGTCCAGGTGAAAGTGCTCGACGTCAACAAGCAGGACAAGCGCCTCTCCCTCAGCATCAAGGAGACACTGCCGCGCGAAGACCGCCGCGAAGCACAGCCTGACGAATACGAGATGCCTGAAGAGTCCAAAGGCTTCTCGATCAGCGATGTAATCGGCGACAAGCTGAAAGGCTTCCAGGACTGAGCCAGGACAATTCTATGAACAAACCAAAAGGTGATGGCGACTATTGCGCCATCACCTTTTTTGTTTGCGGATCTTCCCTTCCAGCTGCAGGCCGGATACTGAGAGTCATGGATGAATGGTAACCCTGGTGCCAACAGGTACTTGTGAGGACCATTCCATTACGTCATGGTTATGGATCCGAATGCAGCCGTGTGAGACATGCTTGCCGATAGAAGCCGGATTATTCGTGCCATGTATCCCATAATGAGGTTTTGATAACCCCATCCATAGCGCCCCAAACGGGCCTCCCGGATTGAGTTGCTTATTAATAATCGTGTAGGTTCCGGTCGGTGTGGGCGTCAGTATTCTTCCGACCCCGATAGGGTAAACCTTTATCAGCCTGTTTCCATCAAAGAGCCTTAATTGATGTTTAGAGACAGCCACGTCAATCCGTTTAACGATGAAGTTCACTCCTTCTCCGCATTGTATGATGGCGGATGGGATGAAATCATCTTATGTGTCGGAGGCACCGGTTCATCAAATTCCCCATGTGATCCGCAACCTGCGCGGGAATGGATGAGAATGTTCAGAAAAGCTGTAATATCAAGGTTCTGTGACAGCAGATGTTATCATCTGTTTACTGAAACGTTTTGTTGTATAATGACACAAGAAGAAACCGGAAGGGTGGAACAGATGACCAAACCGATTGTAGCGATCGTGGGGCGGCCGAACGTCGGCAAGTCAACGATCTTTAACCGCATCGTCGGCGAACGGATCTCGATTGTCGAAGACGTCCCGGGCGTGACGCGAGACCGGATATACAGCCCGGCAGAATGGCTGAACCATGAATTTAACCTGATTGATACAGGGGGCATCGACATCGGGGACGAGCCGTTCCTGGAGCAGATCCGGCAACAGGCAGAAATCGCGATGGACGAAGCTGATGTCATCATCTTCCTGGTGAACGGCCGTGAAGGCGTGACCGCAGCGGACGAGCAGGTAGCGAAAATCCTCTATCGCACGAAAAAGCCGGTCGTACTCGGCGTCAACAAGATTGACAATCCGGATATGCAGAGCATGATCTATGACTTTTATTCGCTCGGTTTCGGCGAGCCGTTCCCAATCTCCGGTTCCCACGGCCTGGGTCTGGGCGACCTGCTGGATGAAGTCGTCCGCAGCTTCCCTGAAAATGAGGAGGAAAAAATTGAGGATGACGTTATCCGTTTCTCCCTGATCGGCCGTCCGAACGTCGGCAAATCCTCCCTGACGAACGTTTTCCTCGGCGAAGAACGGGTCATCGTCAGCGATATCGCAGGAACAACGCGGGACGCGATCGACTCCGATTTCGTACACGACGGACAGAAGTACAAAGTCATCGATACCGCGGGCATGCGCAAAAAGGGGAAAGTATACGAATCGACCGAGAAGTACAGCGTTCTCCGCGCACTCCGTGCCATCGAGCGATCTGATGTCGTCCTCGTCGTCCTGAACGGCGAAGAGGGCATCCGGGAGCAGGACAAGCGGATTGCCGGCTACGCGCATGATGCAGGCCGTGGTGTCATTATCGTTGTGAACAAGTGGGATGCGGTCGAGAAGGACGAGAAGACGATGAACCGGATGACCGAAGAAATCCGGAAAAACTTCCAATTCCTTGACTATGCACCGATCGTCTTTGTATCCGCGAAGACGAAACAGCGTGTGCTGGCCATCCTCGAAACCGTGAACATGGTGAGTGAAAACCATACGCTGCGCATCCAGTCCAGCATCCTGAATGAAGTCATCGAAGATGCCGTGACAAGGAATCCTGCACCGTCCGATAAGGGTCGCAAGCTCCGGATCTACTACATGACCCAGGTCCAGGTTAAGCCGCCGACCTTCGTTGTCTTCGTCAACGATCCGGAAATCATGCACTTCTCCTATGAGCGGTTCCTTCAGAACAAGCTCCGTGAGGCCTTCGGTTTCGAGGGAACGCCGATCCGCCTCATCACAAGAAAACGCAGCTGATGACGGAAAGGATTTGAACATCATGACCAAAGTCGCCGTGCTGGGATCCGGCAGCTGGGGCACCGCCCTCGCCGCCGTCCTCGCATCCAACGGACACGACTGCACGCTCTGGTCCCGCCGGGCGGAGCAGGCTTCAGAAATAACAGAAAGTCATACGAACGAGCAGTATCTGCCGGGAGCCGTGCTCCCGGAATTGCTAAAGGCGGAACACGACCTCGCGAAAGCTGTAAGCGGAGCATCGGTTATAGTCATGGCCGTCCCGACCAAGGGAATCCGTGAAGTTTGCCGTGCGCTGAACGGCGTGCTGGACAGGCCGGTCCTGTTTGCCCATGTCTCAAAGGGGATCGAGCCCGATACGCACAAGCGCATCAGCGAGGTGATGGAAGAGGAACTGGACCAGGCGGTCTGCGAAGGCATTGCCGTTCTGTCCGGTCCGAGCCATGCCGAAGAGGTGATCCGGAACCAGCCGACAACTGTGACGGCCGCGGCAAAAGATATGGAACATGCCAGAAGAGTCCAGGACCTGTTCATGAACCAGGACTTCCGTGTTTATACAAATGATGACGTGGTCGGTGTGGAGATCGGCGGAGCGCTGAAGAACGTCATCGCACTCGCGGCAGGGGTCACGGATGGCCTTGGCTTTGGCGACAATGCAAAGGCAGCCCTCATTACCAGGGGCCTGGCAGAAATCACCCGCCTCGGTGTCGCGATGGGGGCGAATCCGCTCACTTTCTCCGGACTCTCCGGCCTCGGTGATCTGATCGTCACATGCACGAGTGTCCATTCCCGGAACTGGCGGGCAGGCAATATGCTTGGCCAGGGCAAGACTCTGGAAGAAGTGCTCGACAGCATGGGCATGGTCGTTGAAGGTGTCCGGACCACAAAAGCCGCCCATCAGCTTTCCGTGGAATGCGGGGTGCCGATGCCGATTACGGAAGCGCTCTATGCGGTCCTGTTCGAAGGGGAGAAGCCGCGCGATATGGTGGATCTCCTCATGGGCCGCATGAAAAAACATGAAACAGAAGATCTGGCCGGCTGGTCCTGAACCTGACCGGTCCTGAAAGGTGGACCCGTTTTGTCATCCCTGGATAAAATGTGGCTGTCGTTCTATGCAATGGGGGCAATGTTCGTCTGTATGATCCTCATCAGCATCAGCCGCAATAAGCTTAATAATAAACTGTTGAAATTCGTGTTCAGCCTGACTGCCTGGCTGCTGCTCCTCTTTGCATTTTTCTCGATGGTCTATATTGTCTTCAGCGGGCCGACGGGAGGATGACCGGCATGAGAAAACTTTGGGTCATCCTTCTGTCCGCTGCTGTACTCCTATTGTCTGGGTGCATGTATCCGGACAATGAACGTGCCGAAAGCACGATTCCCTATGAGGAGCAGCTGAGGTCCGTCCAATCCGCGGTCGAACAGTACCGGGAAAACAGCGGCGGCCTGCTGCCGATCAAGACACGCGACCAGGAAGTGGACGCGTTCATCAAGTATCCGATCGATTTCTCGAAAATCGTTCCGGCCCATCTCGAGAAGATTCCGTCGAATGCTTATGAGACCGGCGGAATCTATCAGTACGTCATCATGGACGCAGAAGAAAACCCGACGGTGAAGCTCGTCGACCTGAACGGTCCCGAGCGGATCAGGGAACTGAACCTCCGTAAAAGTGTCAACGGCCATGTGCCGATCGAAGAGATGCTGACGAAAGATGTCTTCCTGCCGAACTTCTCCGCAATGGGCCTGAGTGAACCACCAAAAGTGAAAAGTCCATACAGCGACAGGGAATTGCCGATTGTCCTGTCTGCGGACGGTAATTTCTACATCGATTACACGGCGGATCTGCATGATGCAGTGAGCGCCGGAGCCGATGTTGCACCTGGCGAGGATATCCGGCATATCCTGTACGATGAGAACCCGGTTCTCCCTGCCTACAGCCTGCCGTATACAGTGGATGATGAAGGCAATGTCATCTTCATGACAGAGAAATAATCCGGGCGCTTCATGCTTTTGCATGAAGCGCTTTTTGCGTGCATACAATGAATTGCGCAGAAAAGGAGGGCGAAAGGTTTGAGCGAAGCATTGTATGAAGAATTGGCAAAACGCACAGACGGTGATATTTATATCGGCGTTGTCGGCCCGGTACGGGTCGGAAAGTCGACGTTCGTAAAACGGGTCATGGAAGAAGTCGTCATTCCGAACATGGTCGAGGAAGCGGACAGGACCCGGGCGCAGGATGAACTGCCGCAAAGCTCGCCGGGACCGGTCATCATGACGGCAGAGCCGAAGTTCGTCCCGGCACGGGGGACAGGCATCTCGGTCGGTGACGGAGACCTGACGTTCCAGATCCGCCTTGCGGACTGTGTCGGGTATGTGATTGATGGGGTTAAGGGGCATATGGATGATGACGGCCCCAAATACGTCCACACGCCTTGGCATAATGAGCCCGTGCCATTTGAGGAAGCCGCGCGCATCGGCACCGACAAGGTCATCCGTGATCACTCGACAATCGGGATTGTCATGACAACGGACGGCACGGTGAACAACATTCCGAGGGCTGCAGCACTCAAGGCGGAAGAAGAGATCGTCGGTAAGCTGAAAGAAATCGGAAAGCCATTTGTCATCGTCCTGAACAGCCGGATGCCGGCCCACTCGGAGACGGTTGCGCTCCGCGATGAGCTGACAGATAAGTACGAGGTTCCGGTCATCGCCATCAGCGCGGACCAGCTAAATGCCAATGAGATCCAGCTGATCCTGCAGGAAGCGCTGTTCGAGTTCCCGATTTCTGAGATCGAACTGCAGAAGCCCGAATGGATGGATGTCCTGGCAGACGACCATTATCTGAACACATCCATCAGGAGCAGGCTCGATGATGGGCTGTCCGCGGTTTCCAAGATCCGTGACGTCCAGCGGCTCGCCGCTTCCATCCAGGAGGAGGACTTTGTCCGCCGTGCGGAAGTGGTCGGTGTTGATGCCGGCCAGGGCAAGGCGAACATCCTCGTCGAAACAGAAGACGGCGTCTTCCATGAAGTGTGTGATGAGATGATGGGCGAACCGATCCGGACCAAGAAAGACTGGCTGCTGTTTATCCGCGACGCGGTCAAGTCGAAGGAAGCGTTCGGGCAATACGAGGAAGCGATCGAATCCGCCAAGAAAACGGGATACGGGGTCACCCTCCCGGTCATCCACGACTTTGAACCGACGCCTCCGGAACTCATCAAGCAAAACAACTTCTTCGGTGTCCGGATGAAGGCGAAAGCCCCATCGCTCCATATCATGAGAATTGACATGGAAGCAGAGTTCTCGCCGCTCATCGGCTCGGAGTTCCACAGCCTCCAGCTGCTGAAAGACCTGAAGGAAGCTTACCTGAACGACCGGGAAGCCCTATGGTCCACCCAGTTGTTCGGCACGCCGCTGCATGAGGTGATGAAAGAAAGCATCCGCTTCAAGACAACCGCGGTCCCGGAACGCGCAAGAAACCGGATCCGCGAAACCATGGAGCAGATGGTCAACGACGGAAACAAAGGCATGGTCACGTTCATCCTATGAACTCATCCCGGCACCCGTGGAGGTGCCTTTTTTGGTTTGCGGAAATAAATACAAATAGTAAGACGGGATATCCTTCGAATTTCCGCCCCTACGATTCCTTTTGGGCGATCTGCAGGTTGGTAATATGAGACCATCCTAAGACATTGTGCGATATACTTCTCGCAACGTACATTAGGTGTGTTAATCACTCTCTGCTACACTTTGCTACAACCCATATATAGCTTTGTTGAATATGGCAAGAGTCTGAATACGAACCTGTACATTTAGAACTCATGCCGTCTTAAATCTACGTGTGTAACACTGAGGAGACAAGAATATGTAATTCATCATCCTTTTATTTATACTGTTCAATTTATGAGTCAGATTCCTTCAGCCTAACATGCTCAAAATCAGATTGAAGCGGAGGGCCGAAGACTCCTGCGGGAATAGCGTCAGCTGAAGACCCCGCCGGATGTTGCGCAACGCTTCGCGATGCGCACAGACGCCAGTCTTCGTACTGGCGCCGGCTGAGGCAACTCCTGCGGAAAGCGAAGGCCCGCAGCGGAAAATCCGGAGGAATTTATGAATAGCTGTTTTTAATCGGTATCCAGCCTGTATTTCCGCTATTTTATGAACGAAAAATGACAATCCGGCAGTTTAGCATCCACCATTCGGGGGAAGCATGAGAAACAGGGCCGCAAAAGGCCCGGAAAGCCCGTGAAACCTGTTGCGGTGCGGGTTTGGTTGTGATACAGTTTGAACATGCTTAAGCAAACTTTCTCTTTGAGAGGAGGTGAATGGTATGAACAAGACAGATTTGGTGAACTCCGTAGCGGAAGCGACAGGCCTCTCCCGCAAAGACGCGGTTAATGCAGTTGAATCCGTATTCAGCACAATTTCCGATGCGCTTGCAAAGGGTGAGAAGGTCCAGCTGATCGGTTTCGGCAACTTTGAAGTACGCGAGCGCGCAGCCCGCAAAGGCCGCAACCCGCAATCGGGTGAGGAAATCGAAATCGCTGCGAGCAAGGTTCCTGCGTTCAAACCAGGAAAGGCTCTCAAAGATGCGGTGAAATGATATCCTGACTACATAGGACGGTCCCACACTTCCGGTTCCGGAAGAGGGACCGTCCTTTTATGCGCTCCAAAATATGCCCAAAAGAGGGAATGAAGTCACATGTTTCCGGATGAACCGGTGAATTGTACCCGGACCCCGGTTGTGCTAACATTTAGGAGTACTGCGGAAAAGAAGCCGAATGGGCTTCCTCGCCCTTTGCGGCGGGTGTTTTCCGTATATGGAGGGACGATTATGGGAAAAGTGGACCATGGCAAGATTGAGGAAGCGGTCCGGCTGATTCTTGAGGCGGTCGGGGAAGACCCGGATCGTGAAGGTCTGCTGGATACGCCGAAACGGGTTGCCAAAATGTATGAAGAAGTGTTCGGGGGCATCGGCCAAGATCCCCGTGAATATTTTAAGACCGTATTCCATGAAGACCACGATGAGCTGGTCCTTGTAAAAGATATTCATTTCCAATCGATGTGCGAGCACCATCTGCTTCCGTTCTATGGCAAGGCACATGTGGCTTATATCCCGCGCAACGGGGAAGTGGCGGGCCTGAGCAAGCTGGCACGCGCGGTCGAAGCCGTTTCACGCAGGCCGCAGCTTCAGGAGCGCATCACTGCGGAAGTGGCAGATGCGCTGACCGAGATGCTCGACCCGCTCGGCGTCTATATCGTTGTCGAAGCCGAGCATATGTGCATGACGATGCGCGGAATCCGGAAGCCGGGTTCGAAGACGGTCACCGCGGCTGCACGCGGGATTTTCGACCAGGATGACAGCAAGCGGGCGGAAGTCATTTCTCTCATCAAGATGTCCTGACGTCCGGCATTTTGCGGGCTTCTTCCCTACTGTGATATGATAGGAAAGATTATAGATAGGAGACTGAACATGTCACAAAACGATTATGTCGTCATCAAAGCCCAGGAAGACGGTGTCCAGGTCATCGGCCTTACCCGTGGGGCGGACACTAAATTCGGTCATTCGGAGAAACTGGACAGCGGCGAAATTCTGGTCGCTCAGTTCACCGAGCATGTTTCTGCCATTAAAGTGCGGGGCGATGCAGAAGTGCATACTGCACATGGCGTGGTGAAGGGCGAATCACGGAAATGACGGGCAGCCGTCCGGCTGTCCGGATGGCGGCCGGCAAACCGTCTGATCCGTGCGGAAATGGAGCGGCGGAAGATGAATCCAACAAGTCTACATACAGAAGTTGAACAATTAAACGACGAAATCAGCCGCAAGCTTGCGAACCGGACACTTCTGAAGCATACCGGGCGGCCGGACATCCCGGTACCGGTCCTGGCTTCCCTTCTGTTGCCGAAGCTGTTCGGCGAACGTTGGGAGGAAAGGGACCGGCTTTCGGCTGTTGCGGCAGGAGCGCTTTATGCTGCGTTCACCGCACACGATTCGATCGGCGGGGAGGCGTCGGAAAGCCGGCAGGGACAGCTGACCGTCCTGGCCGGCGACTACTACAGCGGTGTTCACTACCGCATCCTTGCGGAGATGGAGGATATCGGGCTGGTCCGGCGGCTCTCTTCATCTGTCACCAAGATGAGCGAAAGGAAAATCCGGCTCTATGAACACCGTGAAGGAGATTCGCCGGAAGACCTTTTGTCGTATATCGAAACAATTGAAGCCGGGACGGTTTCCGCTTTCCTCCTGGAACGGGGATATGGGTCCTATGAGGCGGCAGCGCGCCATGGGCTGACCGCCTGCCGGCTCCAGGCAGAATCCGGAACCCTCCATGAAGGGGGGCGCACGCCGTTTCTTGATGCCTTTCTGCGTTCAGGGGGGATCGACGGCAAGCCGGCGGCCGCGGCCCGAATCCTGGACCGCAGCCGCCTGTTTCACGCCGGCCGGCTGATTGAAGAAACCGCAACGTTTGGAAACCGTACAGGAGATTTGGTTTCGGCAATTGCAGAAATCTACGAGATCACCGAACCGGCTTCCATACAGACGGGAAAAAAGGATTGAGCAGTTTGGAGACACCAAAAGAGCGACGGGTCCATGACGTGTTTGAAAAGATTTCGGATAACTACGATACGATGAACTCGGTCATCAGTTTCCAGATGCACAAGGCCTGGCGAAAAGAAATGATGAAAAAGATGGATGTCACCAAAGGGGCATCCGCGCTTGACGTGTGCTGCGGAACAGGGGACTGGACCATTGCACTCGCCGATGCAACAGGGCCGTCGGGCAAGGTGACTGGTCTCGATTTTTCGGCCAACATGCTGAGTGTGGCAAAAGAAAAGACCGAAGGCCGTACAAATATCCGGTTTGTCGAAGGAAATGCGATGGACCTTCCGTTCCCGGACAATAGTTTCGACTATGTCACGGTCGGCTTTGGCCTCCGGAACGTTCCCGATCTCCGGAAAACACTTTTCGAGATGCACCGGGTCCTGAAGCCGGGCGGGATGATTGCCTGCCTGGAAACCTCCCAGCCGACGTTGCCCGGTTACCGCCAGGCTTTCAAGCTCTACTTTAACCATATCATGCCGCTATTCGGCCGGTTGTTTGCGAAAAGCTACAAAGAGTACCAGTGGCTGCAGGAATCCGCGGACTCATTCCCGGACGCCCGCACGCTTGCCGGGTTCTTTGCGGATACCGGATTTGAAGGCATCCGCTACAAACCGTTCAGCGGCGGAGCGGCTGCGGGGCATATCGGATACAAACGGAGATAACGAGAACTAAAAGCGGGGAAGGTTTTTCTCTTGGAGAAGTTGAAACTCAAGTCCATCTACTCAGAGTTCCGTCCGGATCTCGAATATATAGAGCGAGAGCTGAACCGGTCGGTCCACTCGGATTCTCCCATGCTGGAAGGAGCCTGCCTGGCACTGATCGGTTCCGGAGGCAAGCGGATCCGCCCGGTCTTCACGCTCCTCGCGTCCAAATTCGGTGACTACAACCCGGCTGTCACGGCAAAGGCGGCCGTTCCGCTTGAGCTGATCCATATGGCCTCACTCGTCCATGACGATGTCATCGACGATGCCGACCTGCGCCGCGGAGAACGGACGGTCAAGTCCATGTACGGAAACCATGCGGCGATGTATGTCGGTGATTTCCTGCTCGGCCGGTCGCTGGAGATTATCGGAGAGCTTGAAGATCCGGAAATCCACCGGGTGCTTTCGCAGACCATGATCGAGATCTGCGTAGGAGAAATTATCCAGATCGAGGACAAGTTCGCGACAGAGCAGAATCTGAGGGATTACCTCCGCAGGAT
This sequence comes from Bhargavaea cecembensis DSE10, assembly GCF_000348905.1. GTDB lineage: Bacteria > Bacillota > Bacilli > Bacillales_A > Planococcaceae > Bhargavaea > Bhargavaea cecembensis. The sequence goes on along the minus strand of NZ_AOFT01000002.1, from coordinate 91,627 downwards.
CAAGCGAAAGACCGCTTTGCTCATCGCCTCCAGCTGTGAGCTTGGCGGCCTCGTAGCGGGTGCGGACCCGCGGACGGTCAGGAAGCTGAAACGCTTCGGCTATTATGTCGGGATGTCTTTCCAGATCACGGATGATCTGCTCGACTTCACGGGTTCGGAGAAGCAGCTCGGCAAACCGGCGGGCGGAGACCTCCTGTCAGGCAATATCACACTGCCGGCCATTATTGGCCTCCGTGATCCGGGCCTCCGTCCTCAGCTGCTCGATGCATTGGAAGGCCGTATGGGCACAGAAGAAATGGCACAGCTGCTCGACAGCATGAGGGATTCCGAAGCGATCCGTGAATCGGTGCGCATCAGCGACCGCTATCTGGAAAAAGCGCTCCGGGAGGCGGAGTCCCTGCCGGATCTCCCTGACCGCGATTCCCTGATCCGGATCGCGAAGTTTATCGGAAAGCGTAAATTCTGACCGCACGGGCGCATCTTTTGTTGAAAGTGCGCCCATTGCAGTGGTACCATTTTGAAGGCGGCATCGCCGCACACCCTCAACTCACAAGGAGTGTACATGCAAATGGAAAAAACATTTCTCATGGTCAAGCCTGATGGCGTCCAGCGTAACCTGATCGGCGAAATCGTCAGTCGTTTCGAAAAGAAAGGCTTCCAGCTCGCAGGCGCAAAGCTGATGCAGATTCCTCAGGAACTCGCAGAGCAGCACTACGGCGAGCACAAAGAGCGTCCGTTCTTTGGCGAGCTTGTTGAATTTATCACATCCGGCCCTGTTTTCGCGATGGTCTGGGAAGGCGAAAATGTCATCTCGACAGCACGTCTCATGATGGGTGCAACCAACCCGAAAGAATCTGCACCGGGCACGGTCCGCGGCGACTACGCAGTTACAGTCGGCAAAAACATCATCCACGGCTCCGACTCTCCTGAAAGCGCGGAGCGCGAAATCAACCTGTTCTTCAAGCAGGAAGAACTCGTTTCCTACGAAAAGCAAATCAATAACTGGGTCAACTGACCCCGATGCCCGGCGGCTGCCGGGTTTTTTGTTTTTAGGACCATTTCTCTCCAGCGGTCTGGACTTTGCCCTGATTCTATTGAATGACAGAAATTCTGGCCTTTCTGATGAAATCTTTTCCAATTTTGTTACACTGAGTTTGGACAAAAGCAGAAAGGGGTCATTGATGTGATGAATTACAGAGCAGTCCTGGCCGCAGGAGCGTTGTTCCTTGTCGGCGGGCTTCTCACGGCTTGTTCGGATTCTGACGAACAGGCGGCAAGCGGTAAGGCAGAAGCCGCAAAAACGACGCAGGAGGACGCGGGAGCGTTGCAGGAAGAACGGATTGTCGAATACTTGACGGACTACGAACTTCCGCAGGAAGGACGACTTCCGAAAGATCACGAGTTGTACAGCTATTGGGATGAAGGAGCCGTCATACTATACGAAAACGGATATTCCTTCGATGGTGAAACGAAAGAACTTTTCGCCATTGCAAAGGATAGCGGGGATATGATCGAAGGGCAGGAACCCGCATTCGCCAACATGAAGTTGGAGGAAGCGACGAATTCCCTGGATATGGCTATGCGCCATAACCCTGAAGGGCTTCCCGAAGTCATAGCGACATTGGGCCAGGTAAAGGACGTAAACGAGTTCCCGCCGCTTGAAGGATGGTTGCAGAATAGAATCGACGGGCTGATGGAAGTGGAGGCGATCGAAAACGCCGAAAAACGAAAGGCGATGATCGAACCCGTACTTTTATCAATGGAAAACCTTCTTGAACGGGTTCGTGAAACGGCGAACCCGACGAAACCATACGAACCCGAAATCGCTCAATTCTTTGCTGACTACGAACTTCCCGAAGCAGGACAAATCCCGAAAGATGATCCGACGTACAAAGGGGTGAACGTTGACGCACTTGTCGCATATGAAAACGGCATGATGTTCGAACGGAGCAGCGGGCAAATGGTCGCAAGAAAGCACTATGACGACGGTACAAAATCGGAACCAACGCCCGAACAGGCGACGGGGGCCGTCATGGGCCTGATCGCTGACGCAGCTTCGAACGGCGGAGCGCAAAGACACGCTTCGCAAGGATCGGAATTCATGATTGGCCGACTGTCCGAAGCGAAGGAACTGAACGAGTTCCCGCCGCTTGAAGAATGGCTGACGGCTCGGATCGAAGGGTATACGGCGGCAGATGCAATGAATGACGATCAGGATCGAGTCCTAGCCCTCACGAACGAAAATGCTGAATTGAATAAGATGGTTCAGCTTTTCAGAAAGTAACAAAGGGCGTCCCGTTTGGGGCGTCTTTTTTAAGCGGAAAACGACTTTGTACCATGTCACACATGCAAATCTCTTTCAAAGGCCGATTCAAGTTCAACTGTTTTGGCAGAAAAATGCAACGTCGAAACCTACAAACACGCCTTTTGGAAAAGACAGCGTTTTCATTTGCGGGTATGGCCCAAACCCTTATGTTTTCTGTGAAAATCCGAATGATTCGCCGGGTGGGTTGTGTTATAGTGGTAAGAAAATTAAATGTATTTTGAGCCTGGGGGTAGCAGAATGAGATACTTGACAGCGGGAGAATCCCACGGTCCGCAACTGACCGCAATTATAGAAGGACTGCCGTCCAATCTGGAACTGACGGCGGAGTCCGTTAACCGTGACCTTGCCAGAAGGCAGGGCGGATACGGCCGGGGCCGGCGGATGCAGATCGAGAAAGACACAGTCGAAATCACGGCGGGAGTCCGCCACGGGAAGACGATCGGCGCGCCGGTCGCGCTGACCGTGACGAACGATGACTGGAAGCACTGGACCAAGATCATGGGCATTGAGCCCCTGCCGGAGGATGTCGATCCGGATGAGATCAAGCGCCGTGTGACGCGTCCTCGTCCCGGACATGCCGACCTTGTCGGCGGGATGAAGTATGGCCACCGCGATCTCCGGAACGTGCTCGAACGCTCGTCCGCGCGGGAAACGACCATGCGCGTCGCGGTCGGTTCCGTTGCCAAGAGCTTCCTGAAGGCACTGGGCATCGAAGTGACGGCGCATGTCGCCGAAATCGGCGGCGTGAAGGCCGACATGACCCTGCGCAACGGCAAGACGGTCAATGAGATCCGTGAAATTGCGTCTGCGGATGATGTCTACTGCATCGATCCGGAAGCATCGGAAAAGATGAAGCAGGCGATCGATGACGCGAAGGCAGCCGGTAACTCAATCGGCGGCGTCGTGGAAGTCATTGTAGACGGCTGCCCTCCGGGAGTCGGCAGCTATGTGCAGTACGACCGCAAGCTGGATTCGAAAATCGCAGGCGCCATGGTCTCGATCAACGCATTCAAGGGCGTCGAGTTCGGCCTTGGATTTGAAATGGCACGGCTGCCGGGCAGCGAAGTGCACGACGAGATCGAATGGACGGAAGTATCCGGCTACCGCCGCCGTACCAACAACCTCGGCGGTTTCGAAGGCGGAATGACCACCGGCATGCCGATCGTGGTCCGCGGTGTCATGAAACCGATCCCGACCCTTTACAAACCGCTGGAAAGTGTCGATATCGATACGAAAGAGCCGTTCAAGGCGAGCATCGAGCGCTCCGACAGCTGCGCAGTGCCGGCGGCGTCCGTTGTCGCTGAACATGTCGTCGCATGGGAAGTGGCGAAAGCCATCTCCGAAACATTCCATAGCGATACGATCGAAGGACTCAAAAAGAACATCGGGGAATTCCTCGCTTACTCCCGGGAGTTCTGAAAATGGAAACGGTCAGGGTAGATACGAAGGAACGCAGCTATGACGTGGTAGTGGGTCCGAACGCGCTCCAAAAGCTTGAAAGACTTCTTGCGGATGCCGACCGGGTAGCTGTCATCGCGGATGAAAAAGTGGCGGCTCTCCACGGGGACCGTCTCCGGACAGCGCTCGGTGATGCGGGCAATGAAGTTGCCTGGCTGAATGTGCCCTCAGGAGAGTCCTGCAAGACTCTGGAGTGGTTTGGCAACGCGCAGCAATTTCTCCTGGAAGCGGGATGCACGAGGCAATCGGTCCTGATTGCTTTTGGTGGAGGAGCATGCGGCGACCTTGCCGGATATGCGGCGGCTGCCTATATGCGCGGAATCCGCTTTATCCAGTGCCCGACGACAATTCTGGCACATGACAGTTCTGTCGGCGGCAAGACCGCGATCAACCTCCCCGGCGGAAAGAACATGACAGGCGCGTTTCATCAGCCGATCGCAGTCCTGTACGATACGGAACTCCTGCGGACACTTCCGGAAGTGGAGATCCGGTCGGGTATGGCGGAAGCGGTCAAGCATGTGCTGATATCATCCAAGGAAGACGCACCGGAAATTCTCCGCACGGTCGAGCTCGGCAAGATGAGTGAAGAGGAACTGATCCGCCATATTGTACGCGGCATCCGCGTGAAGGCGGATATCGTCGGCCGGGATGAACGGGAAGGTTCTGTCCGCAAATACCTCAACTTCGGCCACACATACGGCCATGCAGTGGAGGCGGCCGCAGGCTATGGCGGGCTCACGCACGGTGAGGCCGTCATGATCGGAATGATCTATGCACTGATCCTGAGCGAGCAGAAAGCCGGGGCCGGCAGGGAACTCACCGACGCCCTCCAGGAATTTGCCGGCAGGAACGGTTATCCGCTAAAGGAGATTGCGGATCATCCGTTTGAGAAATTGCTCGGATACATGAAAAAAGATAAAAAGGCTTCCTTCGGCGACCTCCACTTCGTCCTTCTTCCGGAAGCGGGCGCGCCGGACGTCAGGCGTGTCACGGAAGAGGACTGCAGGGAGGCGGACAGGGAGTTCAGAATACGCGCGGGGGTGAAACCGGAATGATGGTAAGGGGCATCCGCGGTGCAACATGCATCACGGCAGATGAAGATCAGCAGATTATGCAGGAGACCGCTGCGCTGGCACGGGAAATGGCGGAACAGAACGGACTGGAGCCGGAAGAAATCGTCTCGGTGATCATCTCGACCACGACGGACATTACTTCAGGATTCCCGGCAAAGGCGGTACGGACAATGGATGGCTGGGAGTATGTGCCGGTCATGTGCACCCATGAGATGGATGTGCCCGGGGCACTTCCGCTCTGCATCCGGCTGCTCATGCATGCGAATACCACCAAGACTCAAAAGGAAATCAAACATATTTACAGGAACGAAGCCGTCCGCCTGCGGCCGGACCTGGCAGGAGCGGCTGCCGAAAAGGAGGAAGCAAGATGAGATGGAATCCTCGTCTGGAAGGCATGCGGGCGTACGAGCCGGGCAAAACGATCGGGGAGGTCAAGAGGGAGTTTGGCCTGCACCGCATCGTCAAGCTCGCTTCAAATGAGAACCCGTTCGGCTGTTCCGGAAAAGTAAAGAAATTCATCGCTGAAGCGGGACTCGAAACCGCACTTTACCCAGACGGCTATGCAACAGAGCTTCGGGAGGCGCTGTCCTCCAAATTGGGCGTCGGCCCCCGGCAGCTCCTGTTCGGCGGCGGATCGGATGAGCTGATTGTCATCATCTCCCGTGCGCTGTTGTCCGAAAGTGATAATACAGTCATGCCATGGCCGTCCTTTCCGCAATACCGCCACAACGCCCGCATCCAGGGCGCGGAGGTCAGGGAAGTCCCGCTCCGGGAAGATTTCAGCCATGACCTGGACGGCATGCTGAAGGCCATCGACAAGAAAACTTCGATCGTGTGGCTGTGCACGCCGAACAACCCGACCGGCGGAATCATTCCTCACGAGGAACTGAAGGCCTTTATCCGCAAGGTTCCGGAGCATGTGTTGGTCATCGTCGACAACGCTTATCACGAATTCGTCACGGACCCCGCATACGGCGACCCGCTGGATCTGACCGAAGATTTCCCGAATGTACTTGTACTCCGCACGTTCTCGAAGGCGTATGGACTTGCTGCATTCCGTGTCGGCTATGCAATCGGAAGTGAAGAGGTCATTGCAAAGCTGGACCCTGTCCGTCCGCCGTTCAACACGAACGTCCTCGGCCAGCAGGCTGCTGCCCGCGCGCTCGATGACCAGGCGTTCATCGAAAGCACCCGTCAGCAGAACGAGTCCGGCAAGGATCAGTACACGCGTTTTGCCGAGGCACACGGGCTGACTTGCCCTCGATCGGAAGCGAACTTCGTGCTGATGGAAGTGAAGGGAAGCGCGGATGCTGCTGCGGACGAGCTGCTGAAGCGCGGATATATCGTGCGGAGCGGCGACAAGCTGGGCACACCGGGCTATCTCCGTATTACCGTGGGGAGCAGGGAAGATAACGAGGGCCTGCTTGCCGCACTTGAAGAAATGCTTGCGCAGGGTGTGCCTGAAGCGTAAGCAGTGTTTGATGGGAGTGTTGGGTTTTGTCTGAGTTGAAAGCTGCAATCATCGGCCTCGGCCTGATCGGCGGATCACTCGCCCTCGCGATCCAGCGTCACGGAAACGTCACGGTCACCGGCTTCGATGCCGATCCGATGACGCTCCGTGAAGCACAGACGCTCGGCGTGATCCACCATACTGCCGGATCGGCGGCAGAGGCCGCCGAAGGCTGTGATTACATATTTTTTGCCACGCCCGTCAATGAGACGGTGCGGATGCTGAAAGAGGCCGCTTCCGGCTGGAACCTGAAAGAAGGCGCCATCCTGTCCGATACGGGAAGCACGAAAACCTGGATTATGGAAGAGGCCCGGCGGTTCTCGGGAAGCAGTGCGGTCTTTATCGGGGGGCACCCGATGGCCGGCTCGCACAAGAGCGGTGTCCGCGCAGCCCGTGAGCACCTTTTCGAGAACGCCTATTACCTGCTGACACCTGCCGGCCGGGAGGCTGCTCCGGCAGTCAGGAAGCTGGAATCCTTCCTGTCGGTGACCAAGGCGAAGACGGCAGTCGTCTCCGCCGAAGAGCATGACGCCATGACAGCCGTCGTCAGCCATTTCCCGCATGTCGTCGCAGCCTCCCTGGTCCGCCGTCTTGAACAGGAGACGGAAGAAATGCCATTCACCCGGGAACTGGCCGCGGGCGGCTTCCGTGACATCACGCGGATCGCATCGTCCGATCCGGTCATGTGGCGCGACATCACGCTTCAGAACCGTGACGAACTGATTGTGCAGATCGATCTGTGGATCGAGGAGATGAACACGGTACGGGAAATGATCGAGTCGGGTGACTCCGAATCGATCCATGAATTTTATGGCGGGGCGAAGCAGTACCGGGATACACTCCCTGCCAAGTCGCAGGGTGCGCTATATACAACGTTCGACCTTAATGTCAATATCCCGGACAGCCCGGGGGCAATTTCCGAAATTGCCGGTTATCTGGCGGATGCAGGCATCTCGATCACGAACGTGCGGATCGTCGAATCACGCACAGACGTGTTCGGGATCATGGTTGTCAGTTTCCAGACGACGGAAGACAGGGAAAAGGGCCGCATACTGCTAAGCGACCGTACAAACTACGATATCTACATTACCTAACGGGGCAGGGGGCCGGAACAAATGGACAAGATGACACTGAATTACCCGCAAATACCGCTACGCGGAACGCTCGCCGTGCCGGGGGACAAATCCATCTCACACCGGGCAGTCATGTTCGGCGGGATCGCCAAGGGGCGCACGACGGTCTCTGGTTTCCTGCCGGGCGAGGATTGCCTGCGCACAATCGAATGCTTCCGCCTGCTAGGAGCGGATATCAGCCGCAATGGAACGGATCTGGTGATCGACAGCCCCGGAATTGACGGGTGGCAGGAGCCGGCGGATGTTCTCTACACAGGGAATTCCGGTACGACGACACGGCTGATGGTCGGCATCCTGGCCGGTTCGCGTGTGCATTCGGTCCTTGCGGGGGATGAATCGATTGCCCGCCGGCCGATGAAGCGGGTGACAGGCCCGCTCCGCGAGATGGGGGCTGATATCCGCGGCCGCGATGGGGCACAGTACACACCGCTCTCTATCCTGGGCGGCCCGCTCCGCCCCATTAATTACGAGATGCCTGTCGCAAGCGCGCAGGTCAAATCGGCTATCCTGTTTGCCGCGATGCGAGCGGACGGCACCTCGGTCATCCGTGAGAAGGAAGTATCGCGGGACCATACGGAGCGGATGATGAGAAACTTCGGGATGGAGGTCCATTCGGAGGATGGCTCCATTACGCTGCAGGGCGGCCAGGAGCTCGTGCCGGTCCATGTGGACGTACCGGGTGACATATCATCGGCCGCTTTCTTCCTTGCGGCTGCAGCGTTGGTTCCGGATAGTGAAGTGGTCCTTGAAAATGTCGGCCTGAACCCGACGCGCACCGGCATGATCGATGTCCTGGAGGCGATGGGCGCCGAGTTTACAGTGGATATGTCGGATGCGGATGACTCCGAACTGCGCGGAACCGTCACCATCCGCTCATCTTCGCTGAAGGCTACAGAGATCGGCGGCGACCTGATTCCGCGCCTGATCGACGAAATTCCGGTCATCGCCCTTCTGGCGACACAGGCTGAAGGGACGACCGTGATCCGTGACGCGGAAGAACTCCGTGTCAAGGAGACGGACCGCATCGCAGCCGTGGCCGAGGAACTGGGCAAACTCGGCGCAGACATCACCCCGACCGAAGACGGCATGATCATCAACGGCCCGACGAAACTGTCGGGTGCTTCCCTCGACTCAAGAGGGGACCACCGCATCGGCATGATGGCCGCCGTCGCGGCGCTTGTCACGGACAGCCCCGTGGAACTTAAGGGGCCCGGATGCATCGCAATTTCCTACCCGGAATTTTTCGGGCACCTGGATTCCCTCCGCGGAGAATAAGCTCCCCGGAGGGGCTTTTTTCTTGTGGAGGAAGCCCTGCATCCAGTAGCATTGAAGTATGAAAAAGGCGGGGACGGGTGAATACTGATGGAGACAATCGAACAGCTTCAACAATATATTCTGGATGGGGATTTCAAGAAGGCGGAGTCACTCGTTCTTGAAATCGGGGCTTCTTCCGACATGGAGACGCGCTACATGGCAGCCGGCCTCCTGGCCGAGTTCGGGTTCCTCCAGGAGGCGGACGCGCTCTATGAAGGCATGATTTCACTGATGCCGGAAGAGGCGCAGCTGAAGATCGACCGGGCACAGGTGCTGATCGAGCTCGGGGAGGAAGACGAGGCCCTCCTTCTGCTGACATCCGTCAGCCGGCAGGACGAAGAATATCCCCAGGCGCTTCTCGTTCTCGCAGACTACTACCAGATGGCCGGCATGGCAGAAGCGGCGCTGAGGAAGGTCGAGGAAGCAGAAAGCATGCTTCCCGATGAACCCGCCGTGAAATTCGCGAAAGCGGAGCTTTTGCTGGATGGCGGACGGTATGCGGAGGCGGCAAGGCTCTACAAGGAGGTTCGCCAGTCTGCCGTGGAAATGGCGGGTGTACGGCTTTCGGACCGAATTGCGGAAGCCTATGCAGCCGGGGCGGCCTTTGAAGAAGCCATGCCATACTATATGGAATCGCTGGAAGACGCGAGGACGCCTGATATGCTGTTCGGCTACGCATATGCCGCATATCAGAGCAAACAGTACGGAGAAGCCATCAAGACGCTCGGGGAGCTGAAAGCGATGGACCCCGACTACTTTTCCGCGTATGCCCTGCTAGCCCAGGCTCAGTCGATGGAAGGGGAGGACGAGGCGGCCTACGCAACGCTTCAGGAAGGGCTGGCACGGGACAAATACGACAAGGAACTTTATTTGTCGGCCGGTAAGCTGGCACTTAAAACCGGCCGTCCCGAGGAAGCCGAGTGCCACTTCAATGAGGCGGTCGCGCTAGATCCCGAATATATGGATGCCCTCCATGCGCTCATGTCCCTTTACGATCATCAGGAGCGGAATGAGGACATGATTTCAATGATCCAAGAGCTGCGTGAGGAGGGCCGCGACTGGCCGGCGCTTTATCCGTTTGCAGCAGCGGCCCATGAGCGCGAAGAGCAATACAAAGAGGCATATGAATTTTACCGGCTTGCATATAATGATTTCAGGGAAGACCCGCAGTTCCTTGAGAAATTCTCCCTTTTCCTGCTGGATGAAGGAAAACGGGAAGAGGCCATCGAATTGATAAAACAACTCGCCGTCCTCATGCCGGACGATCCGAGATGGTCTTCATTCCTGGAGACGGAAATGTAAGGGAAAGGAGGGGATGGTGTGACAGCGTCAGTCCCGGTCGCCGAGAAAAAGGAGTTTGTCAGGTGGTTTCTGAAAACCTACCATTTGAAACGGCGGGAGTGCGTTTGGATCCTGAATTATCTCCTGAGCCACGATCAGCTGCTGAATCATGTGCGTTTCGTCGATGAGGCGCACTACTGTCCAAGGGCGATGGTCATGTCCACAACTGACTCGGACGGCATCCCATTCCGCTTTTACAAAGGGAATCTGATGACTGCGGACGCCGAAAAGTCGTTCCATGACCTGAGGCTCCATCCGGAAGAGAACATGTACCTTCAGCTCAACTTCCCAAATCGGCATGCGTGCCCGGAATATGCGGCCGTGCTGGAGGACAATCCGTATGTACCGGAATACATCAAGATCAGTGATAAGGACCGACGTGAAGCTGAACAGCTTCTCGAGGAAAGCGTCCTCGCCTTTCGTGAGGAGCAGCTTCTCCGCCAGATCGACGAAGCTCTCGACCAAAACGACAAAGATAAATTTTTCGCCCTCTCCAAGACGCTCCAATCGATCAAGGAGATCGGCTCCAAGTGACTTCATCCGTCCGGATGAAGTCTTTTTCTTTTGCTTGTGGTAAAGTGAAAAGGCAGGATTGTTTGAATGGAAGCTTTTAGGAGGAGTTTTTCGTATGAACTGGACAGCGAATGACCTGGATCTTTATATGCAGCAGCAGGAATATATCGACACCGCCCTGATTCCACTTGTCCATATCGGCAGTGGAGGCGCGATGAAGCAAAGTGCCTCTTCGGCGGAATTTCTCTTGAATCTGTGCGCATTCATCGAGCGGCAGTTCAAGGGGCGTGTCGTCCTGTTCCCGCCATTCAGCTACACAGACGGCAATGACAAAAGCCGTCTCGCATCGGAGTGGGCCGACTCGGTCTCGGACATGCCATTCAAGCATGTCTTCTACCTGACGACCGATCCGTCCTGGTCCAGGGAAGGCATCATTGCGGATGCCATCTGGATTCCTTCGATCCCGATTGAAAGCATGGACAAGAAATTAAAGCAGTCCGTACTTGAAGATCAGGTGCGCCAGATCATCCCTGTTCTGACAGCCAAGTGGACAACCGAATAAAGTCGACAAAAAAAGTTCACAATCTCCATGTACCGCCAAATGCTTTGTTGAATTTCGAATTTGATTGGGATATCATAGATATGTCCTAGCTAAGCTATTCAGTAAAAGTTTGTCCGATGGACTGAACCTTTAGTAAGAGGGGGGAACATGATGAGCAATACTCGAGTTTCACGGCGCCAATTCCTGAACTACACACTGATGGGCGTCGGCGGATTCATGGCTTCCGGAATGCTCATGCCAATGATCCGTTTCGCAGTGGACCCTGTCCTCGAAGGCGGGGCTGCGGGAGATTTCATCCCGACAAGCCAAAAGGTGAGCGAGCTGACAGAAGAGCCTGTCCGCGTCGACTTCACGTACGATCAGGTTGACGGCTGGTACGAGTCCGAAGTGACCGGTACCGCATGGGTGTACAAGGATGGCGATAAAGTCATAGCGCTTTCGCCTGTTTGTAAGCACCTCGGCTGCACCGTCAACTGGGCGGGGGATTCGGCACACCCGAATCAGTTCTTCTGCCCATGCCACGCGGGCCGCTACGAGAAGAACGGCCAGAACGTTGCGGGTACACCGCCGATCGGGCCGCTGGACGAATTTGATGTAAAAGTCGAAGATGACCTGCTCTATCTTGGGGCCACAAAACCGAATACGTTGATTTAATCTAGTTAGGGGGTAAGACAACCGTGCTGAACAAGATCTACGATTGGGTGGACGAGCGGTTGGACATCACGCCGATCTGGCGCGATATCGCCGACCATGAAGTACCTGAGCACGTAAACCCTGCGCATCACTTTTCTGCATTCATCTATTGTTTCGGGGGCCTGACATTCTTCGTCACGGTCATCCAGATCCTGTCCGGGATGTTCCTCACCATGTACTATACGCCGGACATCGAAAATGCATGGAAATCCGTTTACTATCTTCAGAACGAAGTGGCATTCGGTGAAATTGTGCGCGGTATGCACCACTGGGGAGCCTCTCTTGTCATTGTCATGATGTTCCTCCATACTCTTCGGGTATTCTTCACAGGCTCCTACAAGAAGCCGCGTGAGCTGAACTGGATGGTCGGGGTCATGATCTTCATCGTCATGCTCGGCCTCGGCTTCACAGGCTACCTTCTTCCTTGGGACATGAAGGCCCTGTTCGCGACGAAGGTCGGCATCGAGATTGCCGCATCCGTACCGTTCATCGGGGAATGGATCAAGATCCTCCTTGCCGGGGACGCCACGATCCTTGGTGCGCAGACACTGACACGCTTCTTCGCGATTCATGTCTTCTTCCTGCCGGCTGCCCTTCTCGGACTGCTCGCAGCGCACTTCATCATGATCCGGAGACAAGGTATTTCCGGTCCGTTGTAAGACTGGCGGACACTAAGATCCTTATAGAGGAGGGGACACTATGCATCGCGGTAAAGGGATGAAATTTGTCGGGGATTCCCGTATCCGTTCTTACGAGAAGAACCGGATCCCTAAAGATTATTCAGAGTATCCAGGCAAGACGGAGGCGTTCTGGCCGAACTTCCTTCTGAAGGAATGGATCATTGGCGCCATCTTCCTTGTCGGATTCCTGATCCTTACGGTCGCGCACCCGTCGCCGCTCGAGCGGCAGGCCGACCCAACAGACACCGGGTACATCCCGCTGCCTGACTGGTACTTCCTTCAGATGTACCAGCTCCTGAAATATGAGTTTGCTTCCGGCCCGTACAACGTAATCGGTGCCATCATCATGCCGGGCCTCGCAATCGGCGCGCTCCTGCTCGTTCCATTCATGGACACGTCCAAAGAGCGCCGTCCGTTCAAGCGTCCGCTGCCTACCGCTTTCATGCTTCTCACACTGTTTGCGATGATTTACCTGACATGGGAATCCGTCGTCAACCACGACTGGGATGCTGCAAAAGCTCAAGGTGAAATCGTCGAAGAAGCAGAGTTCGACACATCCGATCCGGGCTATGAAATCTACATGGGCCAATCGTGTGTCACCTGCCACGGCGAGAACTTCGAAGGTACGCCTGCAGGGGTGCCGCTCACGGGTACAGGCCACACAGCTGAAGAGATTGCGGACATCGCCGTCAACGGCGTCGTCAAGGACGGCCAGCAGACCATGCCGGCTGACGCATTCTCGGGCAGTGAGGAAGAGCTTCAGCAGCTTGCCGAGTTCCTCTCGACTGTTACCCAACAATAATTCCGGAAGAAAGAGCCAGGTGACTGGCTCTTTTTTCTTACCCGGAGGTTTGTCATGCAATCTGTGATCCCATACATCCGAGCGGTCCTGGAAGACCGGCGCTTTCTGATCCTGCTTTTCTTCATCAATCTTGGCGGGACGATCTACGGCTATATCTGGTACGAGTCGCAGCTGCGGATTACTGAACCGGTCTTCCTTCTATTTGTGCCGGACAGCCCGACAGCCAGCCTGTTCTTCACGCTTTCGGTCGCTGCCTGGATCTGGGGCAGGCACTGGAAGCTGATCGAGGCGCTTGCCCTGGTCACACTCGTCAAATACGGCCTGTGGGCAGTCGTCATGAACATCTGGACACTCGTGGAAGTCGGAACGATCGGGGCCACGGGCTGGATGCTCGTCGCTTCCCACTTCCTGATGGCGGTGCAGGCGGTCCTTTACCTTCCGAAGTATACGTTCGGCATCTGGCACATCGCCGTTGCTGCGGTATGGACACTGCACAATGACGTGATCGACTATGTGTTCGGACAGATGCCGATCTACGGCCGGATCATGGAGCATATCCGGATCATCGGCTACTTCACGTTCTGGCTGTCGATTGCCTGCATAGCGCTTGCAATATATGCCTGGCACCGCCGAAACGTATCAGTTGCCGCAGAAGCTCCACAGCCGGTAAAATAAAGAGAGAGACAAAAGGGAGGAAGACGAATGTTCCTGATCTACCTGATCATCATCATTGCACTGCCCCTCTATTCGCAGTTCAAAGTCAAAAACACGTACAACAAGTATGCCCGTGTCCGTTCCACATCCGGTATGACCGGTGCGGAAGTGGCACGGATGATTCTTGACCGCAACGGCCTTGACAACGTCAAAGTCGTTGAGACACAGGGCGTCCTGTCCGACCATTACAACCCGCTGACCAAGACGGTTGCCCTTTCTTCGGACAATTACCACAATGCGTCCGTTGCGGGAACGGCAGTTGCAGCCCACGAAGTCGGGCATGCCATCCAGGATGCGCAGGACTATGCGTTCCTCCGCTTCCGCCACCGGCTGGCTCCGGTCGCGAACATCACATCGAACGCCTCGTGGATCTTCATCATGGCCGGCCTGTTCTTCTCCAGCATGAACAATCTGCTCGGAATCGGCATCGTGCTCATGGCGGTCGGTGTCCTGTTCCAGCTTGTGACGCTGCCGGTTGAGTTCAACGCCTCGAGCCGTGCGATGAACCAGATCGTCGAGCTGGGCATCATCCGGAACGAAGAGGAGCCCCATGCCAAAAAGGTGCTCAGTGCAGCCGCACTCACTTATGTGGCCGCAGCCGCAGTCGCTGTCCTCGAGCTCCTGCGACTGGTCCTGATTTTCCAGAACCGCGAATAATTGCATGAACAACACCCCGGCATTCCATCTCGGAATGCCGGGGTGTTGTTGTATGTGAATGATTTGTGCTCAGTCAAGCGGCTTTTTTTCCTCATCCAATGTAAAGCCTTCACCCATGACATCATGTACGTCGGTCACGGAGACAAATGCTGACGGGTCCACACTGTTGATGATGTTTTTGAGCCTGACAATCTCGTTTTTGCCGACCACGCAGTACAGCACTTCGCGCTCCTGCTTGGTGTAGTGGCCGCGGCCCTTCATGACAGTCACGCCCCGGTCCATTTCCTGCGTGATCTTATCCGCGATCTCGTCCTGCCATTCGGAGATGATCCAGGCTCCGCGTCCCGAGTACGCCCCTTCCTGGACAAAGTCGATGACCCGGGCACCCACATAGACCGCCACCAGCGTGTACATCATTTTCGGCATCGTCAGATAGGTTGCCCAGGACAGAAGGATGACCCCGGCATCAAAGATGAACATCGTGCGGCCCATGCTCCATCCATAGTACTTGTTCGCCAGACGGGCGATGATGTCGACGCCTCCGGTCGTTCCGCCGAACCGGAAGATGATCCCGAGCCCGATGCCGATAAAGACCCCGGCAAACAGGGAGACGAGGAGAAGGTCGTTCTCCATGTTAATGTCATACTGGTATGTCGTGAAGATGCGGAGGAAAACGGACACCGCGACTGTCCCGACGACGGTATAAATGAACGTTTTCCGGCCGAGCAGCTTCCATCCGATAAAGAACATCGGCACGTTCAGAACCAGGTTCATGATCGCCGGGTCCATATTGAAGACGAACAGCAGGATCAGCGTCAGGCCGGTAAATCCGCCTTCCGCAAGCTCATGCTGGATATTGAAATGGACAAGGCCGAAACTGAAGATGGCCGCGCCCAGCAAAATCATGATCAGGTTTTTGATTTTAATCCCCCGGAACAAATGCATCACCCCTCCGAACAAGTCTATACCCCACGTCAAGTATCCTTGATTCAATTAGTTTTGACAATAGAGCAGGGGTTTATATACGATTGACGAAGGAGTGATGGATGAATGAATAAATCTCGTACCATGAAGGACATGCAACATGAAGTGGACCGTTACATATCCCAGTTTAAGGAGGGGTATTTCCCGCCGATGGAGATGCTCGCCAGGCTGACGGAAGAGCTGGGGGAACTGTCGAGGGAAGTGCAGCATGTATACGGCACGAAAAAGAAAAAAACCGGTGAGGCGGAGAAATCCCTCGAGGAGGAGACGGGCGACCTGTTCTTCGTCCTCGTCTGCTTCGCCAATGCAAACGGGATCGACCTTGACCGGGCACTGGCCGGGGTTATGGAGAAGTTCAACCGCCGTGATAGCGGACGGTGGACCAAAATCGGGGAGGAATGACGATGATCCGTGTGGCAGTAGCAGGCCCCCGCGGGCGCATGGGTGCGCTCGCAGTCGAGACGATGATCACCGGGCGGGAATTTTTGCTGGTCGGTGTCCTGGACAGGAAGATGGCGGAAAAGGCGGACACGCTGGCAGGTGCCGTCCCGATTTATACGGACATGCTGACGCTCGCGGAAGAGGCGAAGCCGGATGTGCTGATAGAACTGACCAACCATGAGTCGGTCTATCCGAATACGCGGGATGCCATCATGAACGGAATACGCCCGGTGGTCGGGACGAGCGGGCTGACAGAGGAGCAGATCGGGAAACTTTCCGAACTGTCCGGGGAGCATGGCATCGGATGCATCCTGGCCCCCAACTTCTCGATCGGTGCCGCCCTTCTCATGAAGTTTGCCTCCATGGCAGTGAAGTACATGCCGGATGCGGAGATCATCGAGCTCCACCATGACGGCAAGAAAGATTATCCGTCAGGGACTGCGTCGCTGACCGCAAGGATGATGGCGGAATCGGCCGGTACCGGCAGCACTGAAGGAACAGGGGATGGCCGGGGAACGGATGTCTCCGGAATTCCGGTCCACAGTGTCAGGCTGCCGGGCCTGCTTTCCCATCAGGAAGTCCTCTTCGGCGGGGAAGGACAGCTGCTCACGCTCAGGCATGATTCATTCAGCAGGCAGTCCTACATGTCCGGCATGGTGCTTGCGGTGAAAGACGTTATGAACAGGGACTGTCTCATAGACGGATTAGACAAGATTATCGGGTAACAGGAGGGGTTCGGATGAATATTGCACTGATCGCTCACGACAGGAAGAAAGATGACCTGATCCAATTCGTCATCGCCTACCTGCCCATCTTCAAGGAACACGCTTTGTACGCTACAGGAACGACGGGCAAACTGGTTGCGGAGGCGACAGGGCTCGATGTCCACCGGTTCAAGTCAGGACCGCTCGGGGGTGACCAGCAGATCGGGGCGATGGTGGCGGAAAACCGCCTCGACCTGATCATCTTCTTCCGCGATCCGCTCACAGCACAGCCCCATGAGCCGGACGTTTCGGCGCTCCTGCGCCTGTCGGATGTGTACAAGGTGCCGCTTGCCACGAACATGGGCACGGCAGAGGTCCTGCTCCGCGGACTGTCGGAGGATCATCTCGACTGGCGGCTCAACAAAAATCCGGAAGGCGGTGGCCAGGCATGAGAAAGCTCAGGATCGGCATTACCTGCTATCCATCGCTCGGCGGCTCAGGTGTTGTCGCAACCGAACTCGGCATCCTTCTTGCGGAGCGGGGCCATGACGTCCATTTCATCACGTCGGGCCGTCCGTTCCGCCTTTACATGGACCAGCCCAACATCACGGTGCATGAAGTTGAAGTCAGCCAGTATGCGGTCTTTAAATTTACCCCTTACGACATCGCACTTGCCAATAAGATATCGGAAGTCATCGTAGAGGAAGAACTCGATATCCTGCACGCCCACTATGCTGTCCCCCACGCCATCTGCTCTGCGCTGGGGCGTGATATGGCGGGTGTGCCCATCCCGATCATCACGACGCTCCACGGGACGGACGTAACCATTCTCGGCCATGACCGGACACTTTCCGGTACGGTCAAATATGGGATCAACAAATCCGATATGACAACCGCTGTCTCGGATTCTCTCAAGGAAGAGACGTATGAACTGATCCGGCCGGCGAACGAGATCCGGACCATCTACAACTTTATTGACGAACGGAGCTATCGTCCCGTCAATGCGCACCACATGAAGGCGGGGCTCGGCATCGCCGAGACGGACAAGATTGTCATCCATGTATCCAATTTCCGTAAGGTCAAGCGCATCGAGGATGTCGTCAGGAGCTTTGCCATCATTAACAGGGAAGTGCCCTCAAAGCTTCTCCTGGTCGGCGATGGCCCGGAGGTCGAGACGATCCATGCGCTTGTTTCGGAAGAAGGGCTCGGGACAGAAGTGCTGTTTCTCGGAAAGCGTGACGATCTGCCGGACCTGTTCTCGATCAGCGACCTGAACATGCTGCTTTCCGAAAAAGAAGCGTTCGGACTCGTCCTGATCGAAGCGATGGCTTGCGGCGTGCCGTGCATCGGCTCGGATATCGGCGGGATACCCGAAGTGATCGAAGACGGGAAAAACGGCTTTATCCGCCCGCTCGGGGACATCGAGGGATACGCGGAGGCGGCAATCCGCATTCTTAGGGATTCCGATCTGGCCTCAAGTTTCTCACATGACGCCATCCGATCGGTCCGGGAACGGTTCGGCTCGGAGCGGATCGTCCGTGAATACGAGTCGGCCTACTACGAGCTGCTGGAGCGGAACGGGTTTTGACGGACAAGCACTGGCAGTCTGCGTTTGAAGTTGTCGGGCGCCTGAGGGAAGCCGGCCATGAGGCGGTGATTGTCGGGGGCGCGGTCCGGGACCGCCTGATGGGCCTGCCGGCTCATGACGTGGATGTCGCGACGGCGGCACTGCCGGAAGAGGTCAAGGCAATCTTCCCGAAAACGGCCGATGTCGGCATCGCACACGGAACGGTGATGGTCCTTGATCCGTCTCCGCCGGTCGAGGTGACGACCTACCGGACGGAAGGGACCTATACCGACCACCGCAGGCCCGATCATGTGGAATATGTGACTTCACTTAAGGAAGATCTGCGCCGCCGGGACTTTACGATGAATGCCATCGCGATCCGAGGGGACGGCTCCCTCTATGACCCGTTCGGCGGGGAGAAGGACATCGCGCTGGGCATCATCCGTGCAGTGGGTGATCCGGACGAGCGGTTCGGGGAAGATGCGCTCAGGATGCTGCGTGCCGTCCGGTTTGCCGCAAAGACGGGATTCAAGATCGAACCCGGGACCGGGGCGGCGATCGCCAGGCATGCCGGGAGCATCTCACATGTCTCTGTTGAGCGGATCAAGATGGAAATGGACAAGATCTGGACAAGCGGCCGGGCAGGCACGGCGGCACAACTCATGGGGGAATCGGGGCTTGCGGAACGCCTTCCGCTCATGAATCTTGCATTTTCAGGCGAGAATCTTGGCTTCTGGCAGAAATTCGGCAAGCCTGTACAGCCGGTGGAGGGGTGGGCACTGCTCTACCACCTTGCAGGGGCGAGGGACGGGAATCCATACAAGCTGTCGAACGCCGAGAAGCGGTCTGTCAGGGACATTCTCACTTCCTGCCGGATCCGCTCGGAACGGCCGTACAGCCCGATGGATGCTTACCGGCTGCCTGAGCCCGCGCTGATGGCAGGCGCACGGTTCGCCCATTTGACGGGAAAGATTGGAAATCCCGACAGTCCGGATCAGATCAGTTTGCTGAAAAACACACTCCCGATCTCTTCCCTGAGAGATCTTGCCATCACCGGTAATGACCTGATCGCCTGGTCCGGCAGGAAAGGCGGGCCATGGGTAAAAGAGTGGCTGGCCAACATCGAGGAAGCGGTCGTCAGCAGGCACCTGGAAAACACCCGGGAAGACATAAAAGGATGGTTTTTAGATGGAATCGAAAGTGAAGGATAAAGAGAGCCTGCTCAGGCGGCTCATGGAGTCCGGCGGAGAGCCGGTCTCCGGACAGATGTTGGCCGATGAGGCGGGCGTTTCCCGTACGGCCGTCTGGAAGTGGGTAAGGGAACTGGAGGAGGACGGCTACACGGTCCGGTCCATCCGGAAAAAGGGGTATGTGCTCGAAGCTTCACCCGACCGGCTGTCACCCGCGCTGATCCGGAAGTATCTGAATGATGATCCGTTCGTCAGCGAGATCATCCATTTTGAATCCGTAGGCTCCACGATGCCGATCGCCCACAGGGAAGCCCAAAACGGCGCGCCAAACGGGACGGTGATCGTCGCGGAGGAGCAGACGGAAGGCAGGGGGCGGCTTGCCCGGCCGTGGTCGTCAGCCGCCGGAAAGGGCATCTGGATGAGCGTAATCCTCAAGCCGGACATTCCGCCGCACCGCGCGCCGCAGTTCACCCTGATCACGGCCGTGGCCATCTGCCGGGCGATCCGAGAGACAGCGGATGTCGAAGCGCGCATCAAGTGGCCGAACGACCTGCTGGTCGGCGGCTGCAAGGTGACAGGGATCCTGACGGAACTGCAGGCGGACCCCGACCGTGTTCAGGCGATCATCATCGGCACCGGCATCAATGTAAACCAGGAACCCGGAGATTTTCCGGAAGAGCTGGCCGATATCGCGACCTCGCTCCGGATTGAATCGGGCCAGACTGTGGACCGCGCGGCTCTTGCCGCTTCGGTGCTGCGGAACATCGGCCGCTACTCGAGTCTGTATCTTGAAGAAGGATTCGCTCCCATCAAGGCGCTGTGGGAAGAAAACTCCGACACCATCGGCCGGAAAGTGAACGCGGTCATGATGCGGGAGACGGTGACAGGTACTGCCATCGGCATTACCGAAGAAGGCGTTTTGGAGATCCGGACGGACGACGGAACCGTCCGCGGCATTTATTCCGCGGACATCGTGCCCGCAGAATAACCCTTGCGCCCTGAAATCGCTTTCTGCTATATTGGAGGCGGAGAAGGGCGGTATCGTAACTGAACTGCACCTGAAACAAGCTGATTGGCCGGAATAGCGAATCCATCCCGCGACGGGACGGATCGCCTAAAGACTTGGTCCGCCTTGATCCAAAAAAGACAGGGACGGAGAAGACCGGAATGAATGCTCAGCCCTTCTGCCATTTTTTGGCTGAAGGGCTTTTGGTTTTCTCCAGGAAAGGAGAAGAACGGTGACAACCACTGCAGACCTGATGAAGAAAAAACAGAACGGCGAAAAGATTGTAATGATGACGGCGTACGACTATCCGACGGCGAAAATAGCCGCTGAAAACGGAATCGATGTGCTTCTTGTAGGTGATTCACTCGGGATGGTCGTGCTCGGCTACGATTCGACCGTGCCGGTGACAATGGAGGACATGATCCATCACGGCAAGGCGGTCCGGCGGGGGGCAGGCCAGGCATTCACAGTTGTGGACATGCCGTTCGGCACCTATCACGGGAGCCTGGACCGGACGCTTGAAGCGGCAGTCCGCGTGTTCCGTGAAACCGGGGCGGACGCCCTGAAGCTGGAGGGTGCCGGGATTGTGACGGACGCCATCCGGAGACTCGTATCGGCGGGGATGCCGGTCGTTGCGCACCTCGGTCTCCTGCCGCAGTCTGCAGGTGTGACAGGAGGGTACAAGGTACAGGGCAAGACGGCGGAACACGCGCTCCGGCTGCTCCGGGAGGCAAAGGAAGTGCAGGAGGCCGGTGCCTGCATGCTCGTCCTGGAATGCATTCCCCACCAGCTGGCCGGCCGGATCACCGAAGAACTGTCCATCCCCGTGATCGGGATCGGAGCCGGAGCGGAAACAGACGGCCAGGTACTTGTCTTCCATGATCTGATCGCATACGGCAGCCATCACGTGCCAAAATTCGTCCGCCAGTTCGCTGATGCCGGCACGCCGATCCGCGCAGGCATCGCAGCATATGCGGAAGCGGTCAGGGACGGCTCGTTCCCAACGGATGCCCACCGCTTCTCGATGAAAGAGGAAGAGGCAGGCAAACTGTATGGAGGCGATCCGATTGAAACGCATTGAAAAGGTTGCGGACATGGCTAAAACGTCACGAATTCTGGCAGCGGAAGGGAAAAGCATCGGTTTCGTCCCGACGATGGGCTATCTCCATGACGGACATCTGGCGCTTGTCCGGGAAGCAGGTAAAGAAAATGATGTCGTGATCATGAGCATTTTCGTGAACCCGGCTCAGTTCGGCCCGGGGGAGGATTTCGAGAGCTACCCGAGGGATCTCGAGCGGGATGCGGCGCTTGCGGAAAAAGCGGGAGTCGACATCCTGTTTCACCCGTCGCCGGAAGAGATGTATCCGGAAGAAAGCGACATCAGGATACTGCCCGGCAGACAGGCAGACGTATTATGCGGCGCAAGCCGGCCGGGGCACTTTGATGGCGTTCTGAAGGTCCTCACGAAGCTGTTCCACCTGACACGGCCGGAGCGGGCCTACTTTGGGCAAAAGGATGCCCAGCAGCTGGCCATCATCGAAACATTCGTCAGGAACTATAACTTTCCGCTGGAAATCCGCCGCGTGGCGACTGTCCGGGAAGAGGACGGCCTGGCAAAAAGCTCACGGAACGTCCGTCTGACTCCGGAAGAACGCAAGGAAGCCCCGGCCATTTATGCAGCACTAAAAGATGGCGCCAGGATGCTGCGGGAGTCGGGCGATCCGGAACTCGTGCTCGGCATGGTCCGCAACAGCCTCGGACGCATTCCTGATGCGGAGGCCGATTATGCGGAAATCCTCGATTATCCGTCGCTGCGGCCGCTTTCTGCGGAGTCAGGGGAAGCGATCATTGCCGCCGCGGTCCGCTTCTCCGGTGCGCGCCTGATCGACAACATTCTGGTTCCGCTGGAGGGGAAGACTTCATGATGAGAATCATGCTGAACGGCAAAATCCACCGTGCCACAGTCACCGAAGCCAACCTGAACTATGTCGGCAGCATTACGATCGACCGCGACATCCTGGATGCGGCCGGGATGCTGCCCAACGAAAAGGTACAGATCGTGAACAACAACAACGGCGCACGTTTTGAAACCTATATCATCGAGGGCAGGCGGGGAAGCGGGGTCATCTGTGTCAACGGAGCCGCCGCCCGTCTTGTCCAGCCCGGCGATATCGTCATCATCTTGAGCTATGTCCATGTCGATGCGGGTGAAGCTGCCCGGCACACTCCGAACATTGTCCTGATGGGCGAAAACAACCGGATCGACGCTGTCACCGGCCACGAGCCGGAAGCGACGGTTTATTGAAATGCGGACTCCCGAACATGGTGCTTCGGGAGTTCTGTTGTTTGACTGACGGCCGATCATACTTTTGGCAGCCGGCCGGGCGATTCAAAGCCCGGGGATGTGGTACAATTTCCGTAAGACACCGACGGACAGCGAGATGATAAAGATGGATGGAAAACGATATGCGGTCGTGGATCTTGAGACGACCGGACATTCACCGAAGAGCGGCGACAGGATGATCGAAATCGGGATGGCAATCGTGGAAAACGGGTCCGTGACCAAAACATACTCCACTTTCCTGAATCCCGGACGGAAGATCCCTGCCTTCATCAGCAGCCTGACCGGCATCCGGGACAAGGATGTTGCGGACGCCCCGATGTTCGAGGACCGCGCGGCCGAAATCAGGGAGTGGCTGGAAGGATGCGTGTTCGTCGCGCATAATGTTTCGTTCGACCTGCCGTTCCTTCAGCATGAATTCAGGCGCGCGGGACTTCCGAAATGGAGCGGGGAAACAGTCGATACCGTGGAACTCGCGAAAATCATCCGCCCATCTGCAGCAAGCTTCAAGCTCCAGGATATTGCCGCGGAATTCGGCATTGGCCTGGAAAACGCCCATCGTGCCATCGAGGATGCCAAGGCTACGGCTGAACTGCTGATCCGGCTCCAGGAAGAGACCGACCGCCTGCCCGAGCCGACGCTGTCCATCCTCCATAAACGTTCATTCCGGCTCAAGTCGGACCTGAGCTCCCTGTTCTACGGCGCACTTAAGCAAAAACGCAGGCATGCCGCGGCGGAAGGGGGCTACCTCGTCTGGAAAGGCATCGCGATGAAAGAGCCGGTCCCCCAAAAAGAACGCATTTCCGCACGGATCGCCTATCCCGGCAATCCTGAAAAGAAGGAATCCTTGTTCCGGAATGCTTTTGAGCAATATGAAGAGCGCCCGGCACAGTCCGCGATGATGGATGCAGTGTACAGCGCCCTTGAGTCAAAGTCCGAGCTTGCGGCAGAGGCGGCGACCGGTATCGGAAAGACATTCGCCTATCTGCTCCCTGCTGCGGTGCATGCACTCAGGGAAGGAAAGCCGGCTGTGATCAGCACCTACACCAACCACCTGACCGAACAGATCATCGGACGGGACATGGAAAAAGCGGAGCGGGCCGTCGGTGTGCCTCTGCGTACAGCGCTTCTCAAGGGGGTCGGGCACTATATCGATCTCGAGCGGTTTTCGCGCATCCTTGCGGCAACGGATGAGTCCTATGACGAGACGCTTGCCATCTTGCAGGTGGTGGTCTGGCTGGCAGGCACCGAGACCGGGGACTTGGAGGAGCTCAATGTATCCGGCGGGGGCGGTCTGTTCCTTGACAAGATCCGCAAATACCGGGCGGCCGTCCGGGAAGGGGAACTCAAGAAAATCGACTTCTATCTCCGTTCGCTGGATCTGGCGCGGAACGCGGATCTGATCATCACCAATCATGCCATGCTTCTATCCGCGCAGGATCGCAGCCACACACCGTTTCCGCGTCTCTCGGGCATGGTCATCGATGAAGCCCACCAGTTCATCACGGCAGCGCGGTCACATGCGGAGACGCTGTTCTCCTACACGGATTTCAAGTATACGCTCGGCCAGATGGGCAGGTCCGGAGAAGGGTTGCTTCAGGACCGGTTTGTGTCGCTGGCCCGGAAAACCGGCGTGCCCGGCGAGCGGGAAGCCATCCGGGCAGGAGACATGTATGATCGCGCAATGGATGCATTCGATGCAGCGTTCGAGGGCATCCAGCTGCTCATCCAGACATTGGCCGAAGACCGTCCGCACGAACAAAAGCGGACTTATGCACTTGCTGACCTCGAACCGCTCGTCCCCCTCTGCAGGGAGGCGGGAGACCGGCTGTATGCCTACCTGGACAAAGTGACGGAACTTACGTCACCTCTACTTGCAGCCGGGGGGCACCAGCCTGAAGAAGCAAGGTTCCTATCGGAGTGGCAGCACTGGATCCGGGAAATTCGCCTGCAGGCGGCCGGCTGGATGGAACTGTTCGGCCCGGCCGGACTTGAAGATGCGGCTGCCTGGATCGAAGCGGATATGAGAAGCATACCCGGCAGCCTGAAAATCGTACGGCAGCCGGCGGATGTTTCCGGCATGATCCGGAAATCGGTGAACCCGGATGGGCGGTTTGGCGTGATCTGGACTTCAGGGACACTTTCTCTTCCGGGTCGGGAGCGGTTCATCGCCGATCAGATCGGACTGCCCGGTACGGTCGGCATCCGAAAGTTTACGGCTCCGCCGGAATTTTACCGCGGGGCGAAAATGTTCATCGTAAGTGATATGCCGGACATCCTGAACGTACCGCAGCAGGAGTATATCGAATCTGTCGCGGATGCGGTCGTGCAGGCAGTGATCGCGACAGGCGGGAGGTGCTTCGTGCTCTTTACCTCCCATGATATGCTCAGAAAAACGTACGAGCTGATCGTGGACAGCGAGCTCCTCGCGGAATACATGCTGATTGCCCAGGGAATCACGCCCGGAAGCCGGATGAGACTCCTGAAGTCCTTCCAGCGGTTCAGCCATTCCGTCCTGTTCGGCACGGACAGCTTCTGGGAGGGCGTTGACGCTCCGGGTGATGCACTGGCTGCCGTCATCGTCGTGCGGCTGCCGTTCAGTTCCCCGGAGAACCCCCTGTTCAAGGCCCGGGCGGCAAAAGTCGCCGCCTCAGGCAAAAACCCGTTCCAGGAGCTTTCGCTGCCGGAGGCCATCATCAAGTTCCGGCAGGGGTTCGGCCGGCTGATCCGTTCGACATCCGACCGGGGCGCCTATATTGTGCTGGACCGCCGGATCGAGAAGAAATCATACGGCAAGGACTTTATCCGGGCATTGCCGCCGGTACCGGTCGAGAAAGTCGGCCTCGGTGATATGGTGCTTGAATTGGAAAGTTGGTATAATGACGAAGTATGAAGACAGAAGGCAGGTCTAATATGGAGAGCAGAATTGAAATTGTGAACACGGTGAAAGTGAAGTATCAGCCGGACCTCTATAAAATTGTCGACGCGCTCAACCGGACATTGAAGAAAGACGACCTGATGTTCGGCCTTGCGCTTGACCCGGATGATCAGGAAACAGCTGTTTTCACGATCTACAGGACGTGACCGCGTCATGAAAAACTGGATCAGGTTTACCGTCATCTTTACGCTTGCCCTTTTTACGCTTATCGGAGTCGTCGTCTTTTATCAGGCCCAGAAGCCGATCAGCGATGCGGAAAAGAGGGCTGAAGTGCGTGCCATCGAAGAAGGCCATCTTGCCGAGATCACCAGGTCCTACCCTGTGAACGGGGCCGAGCCGTCGATCACGGTGCTCGGCAAGGACAAGGAGGGCCGCCCGAAGGCTGTATTTGTTCCGGACGGGAAAAAAGGCGATATCCGCGGCGTTCTCCTTTCGGATGGCATCAGCCCCAAAGAGGCGCTCTCGGCTGTCCGGAAGGAAATGAACGTCTCGGACGTGATTCACGTCCATCTCGGGACAGACGGATCCGGCCCGTTCTGGGAAGTGGCCTTTTCCGGCCCGGATGACAAGCTGAATTACGTCCAAATGAGTTTCAAGGATGGCAGCACACGAAAAAAAATATTGAACTTATAGGAAGGGGTTCCCGGCATGGACCGCAGACTTGCAAAACGGACAGAAACGCTTACACCATCTTCGACGCTCGCGATCACGGCAAAGGCGAAGCAGATGAAAAAAGAGGGCATCGATGTCATCGGACTCGGTGCCGGGGAGCCGGATTACAATACACCGGACCACATCATCGAAGCCGCCTATGCTTCGATGAAGGAAGGCAAGACGAAATACACGCCGGCAGGCGGTCTTCCGGAGCTGAAGGATGCCATCATCCGGAAGATGTCAGGGGACCACGGACTTACATACAAGCCATCTGAAGTGCTCGTCGGCATCGGGGCGAAGCACGTTCTTTATACGCTCTTCCAGGTCATCCTGGATCCGGGCGATGAAGTCATCATCCCGATCCCATACTGGGTCAGCTATCCCGAACAGGTGAAACTCGCCGGAGGGGTGCCTGTACACGTGGACGGATCGGTTGAATCCGGATTCAAGATCACGGCAGAGCAATTGAAAGAAGCGGTATCGGACAAGACAAAAGCGTTTATCCTGAACTCACCGAGCAACCCATCAGGCATGATCTATACGGAGGATGAGCTGCGTGACATCCTGGAAGTCTGCAGGGAAGCGGACATCTGGATCATATCGGATGAGATCTATGAGAAGCTGATATACGGCGACGCCGAGCATGTTTCCATCGCGACGCTTTCCGATGATGCGAA
Organism: Bhargavaea cecembensis DSE10; assembly: GCF_000348905.1. GTDB lineage: Bacteria > Bacillota > Bacilli > Bacillales_A > Planococcaceae > Bhargavaea > Bhargavaea cecembensis. Next base: position 64,349 of record NZ_AOFT01000002.1, on the reverse strand, counting down.
AGAACGCACGATTGTCATCAACGGCGTATCGAAATCCCACTCGATGACGGGCTGGAGGATCGGTTATGCGTGCGGCGACGGGGCGGTCATCAAGGCGATGACGGACCTCGCGAGCCATTCCACGTCGAACCCGGTCACAACTTCGCAGTACGCTGCAATCGAGGCGTATAACGGGCCATGGGATGCGGTCGAGACGATGCGGAAGGACTTCGGAAAGCGCCTGGATGCCGTATATCCGCTCCTTTCTGACATCCCGGGCTTCAGGGTGCTAAAGCCCCAAGGCGCGTTCTATCTGCTTCCTGACGTGTCGGAAGCGGTTCGAAAGACAGGCTTCGAAGACACGGATGCCTTTGCCCGCGCGCTCCTCGAAGAAGCAAAGGTCGCGGTGATTCCGGGAAGCGGCTTCGGGGCACCGGGCACGATCCGGCTCAGCTACGCGACCGAACTCTCGCAGTTCAAGGAAGCCGTCCGGAGGATCCGTGAATTTGTCGAGGCCCGCTGGCAAGACTGAACGAAAATCGGAGGTTTACTTTATGGATAAAATCATGATCAACGAAATGCCGAAGCATGTAGGGGAAACAGTCCGCATCGGCTGCTGGCTCGCGAACAAGCGCTCGAGCGGGAAGATCGCCTTCCTTCAGCTGCGCGACGGTTCCGGCTTCGTGCAGGGCGTCGTCGTCAAGGCGGATGTTCCGGAAGAATTGTTCGCCACGGCGAAATCAATCAACCAGGAAACATCGATGTATGTGACCGGCACCGTTGTCGAGGACGAGCGGTCCGCATTCGGCTACGAGCTCCAGGTTTCCGGCATCGAAGTGATCGGCGAGGCTGAAGACTATCCGATCACACCAAAAGAACACGGCACCGAATTCCTGATGGACAACCGCCACTTCTGGCTCCGTTCCAAGAAGCAGCATGCCATCATGAAGATCCGGAACGAGATTATCCGAGCGACGTATGAATTCTTCAATGACCGCGGCTTCGTGAAAATCGATCCGCCGATCCTGACCGGTTCCGCACCGGAAGGAACGTCGGAACTGTTCCACACCAAATATTTTGAAGAGGACGCATTCCTCTCCCAGTCCGGCCAGCTTCATCTTGAAGCAGCGGCGATGGCACTGGGCAGGGTGTTCTCGTTCGGCCCGACATTCCGCGCGGAAAAGTCCAAGACCCGCCGTCACCTGATCGAGTTCTGGATGATGGAGCCGGAAATGGCATTCACTGAACACGACGAAAGCCTCGAGGTCCAGGAACAGTATGTGGCACACCTTGTCCAGTCCGTCCTGAAAAACTGCAAGCTGGAACTCGGCGTGCTCGGCCGGGATACTTCGAAACTCGAGAAGGTCCAGGCGCCGTTCCCGCGCATCACTTATGATGAAGCGATCGAATTCCTCCATGAGAAGGGCTTCGACGACATCCAGTGGGGGGACGACTTCGGCGCTCCTCACGAAACGGCCATCGCCGAACACTATGACAAGCCGGTATTCATCGTCAATTATCCGACGGCGATCAAGCCGTTCTACATGCAGCCGCATCCTGACCGGGACGATGTCGTGCTCTGCGCGGACCTGATCGCGCCAGAAGGCTACGGCGAAATCGTCGGCGGCTCCGAGCGGATCCACGACTATGAGCTCCTTAAGCAGCGGATCGAAGAGCACCAGCTCGACCCTGAAGCTTACGCGTGGTATCTCGAACTCCGCAAGCAGGGCTCCGTGCCGCACTCCGGCTTCGGTCTCGGGCTTGAGCGGACGGTCGCATGGATTTCCGGCGCGGAACACGTGCGCGAAGCGATTCCGTTCCCGCGTCTGCTGAACAGGCTCTACCCATGATGAAGATGAAGGAGGTTGATTCGGTGAACAGTCAGGATCGGCTCCGCATCTGGATTGAGCAGGGGAATGTCTCCATTTCCCAGCTCTTTTTTAGCTCTTATAAGCAGCTCGGCATCCGCGACCTCGATGCCATGCTCGTCATGCAGCTGATGTCGTTTGCTGAAGACGGCCAGGGCCTTCCCGGACCGTCGGACATTTCTGCGAGGATGTCGCTGTCCGGTGAGGAAATCGGCCACGGCCTGCAGCGCCTGATGCAGTCAGGATTCCTGACGATCGAGCGGACGATGGATGAAAACGGCGTGCTGAATGAAAACTACAGCCTCCAGCCGCTCTGGACACGCCTCGTCGATGCGCAGGTGCTCGGATGCTCCGGCAAGGAGGAAGAAAGCCGCCAGGCGGAAGAAGGGGAGATTTTCGCCCTGTTCGAGCAGGAGTTCGGCCGGCTGCTTTCCCCGATGGAATGTGAGACAATCTCGATGTGGTTTGATCAGGATGGCCATTCCGCTGACCTGATCAAGGCGGCACTCCGTGAAGCGGTGATTGCGCGGAAGGTGAGCCTCCGCTATATCGACCGGATCCTCTTCGAGTGGAAAAAGAAAAATATCCGGACCGTCCAGGAGGCGGAAGGGGAAGCGCGGAATTTCCGCGGACAGTCCCAGCCGCCGCGGCACGCATCCGGCAATGAAACCAAACGGAAAGTCCCGTTCTACAACTGGCTGGAAGAACGCGACTGACCCGCAGACCAACAACCGGACGGCCGGCTCCCATCAGGCGGGAGCCGGCCGTTTCAGAAAGGACCAGGACATGCTGACGAAAGCCCAATGGAATGTTTGCCGGGAAGAAATTGCCGACATCTACCCGGACGCACACTGTGAGCTCGTCCACGACAATCCGTTCGAGCTGCTGGTCGCGACGATGCTGTCGGCCCAGTGTACAGACGCACTGGTCAACAGGGTGACAAAGGACCTCTTCCAGAAATATAAGCGCCCGGAAGATTATCTGGCTGTCCCGCTCGAGGAACTCCAGAACGACATCCGGTCGATCGGCCTGTTCCGCAACAAAGCAAAGAACATCCGGGCAATGAGTGAAATCCTTCTTGAGAAATACGGTGGAATCGTCCCCGACGACAGGGACACCCTCACGACACTGCCCGGCGTCGGCCGCAAGACGGCGAACGTCGTCGTCTCCGTCGCGTACGGCGTTCCCGCATTTGCTGTCGACACCCATGTGGAGCGGGTATCCAAGCGTCTCGGCCTCAACCGATGGAAAGACAGCCCGATGGAAGTGGAGCAGAAACTGATGCGCTGGACACCGGAAGATGAATGGTCGCAGACCCACCACCAGCTGATTTTCTTCGGGCGCTACTTCTGCAAAGCGAAGGGCCCCGAATGCGGCATCTGCCCGATCCTCAACATGTGCCGGGAAGGGCGAAAGCGCATGAAGCTGAACAACAAGGAAGAAGAAGCAGAATAAATAGGATAACCCGGAGCTGTCCCCATTGAGGGGGCGTTCCGGGTTTTTGGTTATACGCGAACAGCGCGTGAAAGTTTGCATCCCGAATGAGAGGCTCCTTTACTCCAATTGGGTCGCCGATACTCCAAATGGGGAGCCGTTGCTCCAAGCAGGTCGCCGTTACTCCAAATCAGGGACTGTTACTCCAAGCAGGTCGCCGTTACTCCAAATCAGGGACTGTTACTCCAAGCAGGTCGCCGTTACTCCGAATCAGGGACTGTTACTCCAAGCCATGTCGCCATATTCCAAGTGAGGCCCCTGTACTCCGGGGAAAGCCAAGTTCGCGTACGAAAAGTGGGGCGCGTCCACGTTGATGCACTAAAAAACGGCCATGCGATTTCACGCATGGCCGTCTGTTTATCAAGGATTCTGGGTTTCTTCTCCGGTTCCGTCTCCGCCCTGATCGCCGGATCCGTCGCCGGGGCTAGTCTGGCCGCCCGGTCCGCCAGGGGTCTGCTGCTGGCCACCGCCTTGGTTGCCTTGGCCGCCGCCCTGGCCGTTGTTCGGGTTGCCCTGGTTGCCGGATCCGTTGCCCTGTCCTTGGCCGGGGTTTTGGTTCCCGGGGTTTCCGTTGTTGCCGCCGTCGCCCTGTTCATTTTCATCAGGCTCTTGTTCGTTTTCGTCCGGTTCCTGCTCGTTCTCGTCCGGTTCCTGCTCATTTTCTGCAGGTTCTTCCGGCTGCTCATCTTCTGGGGCCCCTCCGATCTGGAGGGAGACCGAGGCAGGAGGGCTGGAGGCATCTCCGGATCTTGCCACAACCGAGAACGTGTACGTCCTGCCCGGTTCGACGCCGGTTGCCGCTGCGGCCATCTCGGAGGTGGTTGTCAGGTTCTGTGCACTGCCGCCGTCGACACTGTAGGAAACAGCGAACTCAACACCGTCTCCGCCTTCGTGGTTCCAGCTGAGGCGGACAAGATTCTGTGCTTCGTCATAGTCCGCGCTCAGTCCGGTCGGTGCCGGCAGTGTTTCTGTTTCCTCTTCTTCCGGTTCATATGTCTTGGAAACACGCTCAGGGACCGTGCCGCGGACAAACAGTTCCGTGCTCTTCCGGTCGGATGGTGTCCAGTCGCTCGCGAGACGGAGCGGATCCGTGCCGACCTCGATCGTTGCTTCCACGACGGATTTTGGCTTCTTGAACGAAGAATGTTCGCCGCGCTGGGCGAGATCGCCGAGGATTTCAGAGAAGGCTCTCTGAGGGAACCAACGTTCTTCCCATTCGGTAAGCGGCGTGTAATAATCCTGATGGCCGGTCCACACTGCTATGGAGTATTCTGGTGTATATCCCACAAACCAGCTGTCAGGAACCGCCATATCTTCACCGCTAAAGCGTTCCTCAAATGTTTTTGTGTCATAGTTCGTTGTTCCCGTTTTACCCGCAACATCCAGGCCATGAGAGCTTACGTGTCTATATGCCGTTCCCTGAGGATTCTTCACCACTTCTCTTAGAACATCTGTAATCATGTATGCGGTGGAATCCTTCATGGCACTGGCCGGTTTCGGACGGAGGTCGCGTTCCGTTTTGCCATCACGCATGACAACCTTGTTGATGGTATAGGGTTTGGTATACATCCCGCCGTTGCCGAATGACGCATAGGCGCTTGCCATCTGCAGCGGGGAGGCTCCGACGCCGCCGCCCAATGCAGATGAAGAATTAGGGTTTTCTATATTGATGCCGACATTCTTTGCGAAGTCGGCTGCTTTTTCCGGGCCGACTTCTTCGAATGTGGATACTGCCGGTACGTTCTGGGACATGTAGAGTGCTTTGCGCATCGTCATTTTTCCGAGGTAGCGACCGTTCGCATTTCGGATGACCTGGTCGCTTCCTTTGTAGGTTCTGCGCTCGTCATCTACTGTCTGGCCGGTTGACCAGTCAAGATATTCAATGGCCGGGCCATAGTCCAGGATCGGCTTGATCGTTGACCCGACGGAACGATCATCGACCAACGCAAGGTTTTTGTCGCCGCTTCTGTAATCAGGCCGACCTGCTATCGCCTTGATGGCGCCAGTTTTTGTGTCAATAACTGCTGCGCTGGCCAAAGGATTCTTGCCGGTTTTGGCCTCAATGTTCTCACTTGAGATGGTGGATTCGACTTTCTCCTGTGCGGCCGGGTCGAGCGTAGTATAAATCTTTAGCCCGTCTGCAGTGGAAAGGTCATGTTCTTCAAGCTCTTCTCTGACCATATCGACAAATGCTGCATATTTGTTGTTGCCGTGGTGTTTCTGTTCCTCAGGCGGAATGAGTCCTTCTCTAACCGGCACCGCTTTCGCCGCATCCGCCTGTTCCTGGGAGATCTTGCCGTGCTGGACCATCAGTCCGAGGACGACGTTCCGTCGCTTTTCTGCGCGCTCGGGATGGCGGTACGGGTTGTAGCGGTTCGGGCTCTGCGGCATTCCTGCGAGAAGGGCAGCTTCGTGCAGTTCAAGTTCTTCCGGCTCTTTTCCGTAGAACTGATCTGCCGCCGTACCGAAGCCGTAGATGTTATCAGTCATGAGTACCTTGTTGAAGTACATCTCGAAGATTTCTTCTTTTTCGTATTTCCGTTCAAGCTGGAAGGCGAGCCATGCTTCCTGGGCTTTCCGTTTCAGTGTTTTCTCGTTCTGGAGGAACGAGTTTTTCACGACCTGCTGGGAGATCGTGCTGGCGCCCTGTGCGCCGAAACCGTCCCGGAAGTTGGCGAGCACCGCGCCGCCGAGGCGCCACAGGTCCATCCCGTGGTGCTTATAGAACCGTACGTCCTCGGTTGCCAGGATGGCATCTTCCATGATTTGCGGAATCTGTTCGTATTCCACATGTTCCCGCTTTTCAGGCCCCAGTGTAATGAGCGGTTCCTCCGAGCCTTCTACGTAAAGCTCTGACGAAAGCGGATCTTTCAGCGACTCCTCGTCCAGTTCCGGCGCGGTCGCCGCGTAGTACGTGAACAGCCCGGCACCGAATACAAATCCGGCAACCGCCACGATGACGGCAATTTTCAATATCGTTTTCCAGAGCGGCTGTTTCTTTTTGCCCCCGGGCTTTTTGGAGCCTTTGCGGTCCGTCTTTCGGGCCTGCTCCTGCTGTTTACGCCTTTGGGAGCGCGATTGAATCTGGTCACTCATAGGTTTTCCTCTCTTTCTGATGCGTCAAGAAATGCCTAATTTCGCGATGGCGCCCAGATAGTCGAGTCTCGGCCGGAATCCGGCGTGAAACTCGACGGCCCCTTCCTCCAGTTCGGAGACCGGAATCGATTTCCGGCCCCCGTCCTTCATCCGCTTCCAGGCACGGTCGACCAGATCGAACGGGACGATAAAATAACGTTCAGTTTCTGTGAACTTGACGATCAGGAAAGCGATGCCTCCCTGATCCGTCACGCTCCTCATATGCTCGATCTGGTGCTCGTGGATGTTTTTCAGCGGAAAGGAGGAACTGACCCCGGTCTCCTTCGCGTCAAAATCAATATGATGGCCGTGGTAGATCCCGTTGTAGTCTGTCGTCGAAGGCGTCTTAAAATAGGCTTCACGGATGACTGCCGCACTTCTTGACGGATAGTCGACCTTCACAATCTGCACGGGTACGGGTTTCTTGTGGATGACCGCGATGCCGTTAGCGAGATAATAGGCATTGGACTCGTCCAATTCGTCCTCCAATGTCTTACCCCTATTGCTGAACGAGTAGTCTTTTTTCGCAGACTTCACCGCGGGCTTTACGGCCGGTGTATACTTCTTTCCGCCGGGATAGCGAATCGCCATATTCCTCACCTCGCATGCCACCTATCATACCACATCCATAGGACGTCCTATGGAAGCCCGGGGTTGCGGATAGAAAGGTGGATGTTTTTTACAGACCACTTTCACGGAATGTCTGTTCCCCTCCAAGTGGTCACTTATCATCATATTTGGTAGGATGAAGAAAACCAACTAAAAAGGAAGACTTTATATATGAAACTTTATGAAATGACCGCAGAGCTTCTGGATGAATGCGGCAAATGCCGCCCCCGTCATGCCCGCATGAGGGAAGAGGAGCGGGAGCCGGACTTTTTCGGCGAAGTGAAGCCATATGCAGACCGCGTCCACCAACTGATTTCCGATTGGGTAAAACTGTCGGTTGAGTGGATCCGGCAGGAGCGGCCGAAGCATGTTCGGGAACCGCAGATTGAAAATGCGGCTGAAATGATGACACAGTTTGTTGTCCAGTCATTTTATCCGAAAACAGGAAAGAAGCGTTTTTATGATTCGATTCAGTCGGCGGAATACCTTCTGAAGACGATGATGGCCGCAATGGAGGAGGGGACGGACGGTGCTGAACAAACAAAAGACCATCAGTGAACTGGTCAACGAGTGGCTGTCGGACCCGGAGATGCGGGAATCGATCCTGCATCACCGGGTGATCAAAGGGAAAGAGGCGCGCTACGCGCCGTTTCCGGACCGGCTTCATCCGTCAATCCGGAAAGCGCTTGAGTCGCGTGGAATCAGCCGGCTGTATACCCATCAGCGGGAAGCGTTCGACCTGGCCTTCTCGGGCAGGTCGTTCACTGCCGTCACTCCGACCGCCTCCGGAAAGTCGCTCTGCTACCATCTGCCCGTTCTTCAGTCTGTGCTGGAAGACCGGTCGTCCCGTGCCCTTTATCTGTTCCCGACAAAAGCGCTCGCACAGGACCAGATGGCAGACCTTCACCGGCTCATCGAGGAAAGCGGCGAGGAGATTCTCAGCCATACGTATGACGGCGACACGAGCCCGGGAATCCGCCAGAAAGTCCGGAAGTCCGGCCATATCATCATGACGAATCCGGATATGCTCCACTCCGGCATCCTGCCGCATCATACGAAGTGGGTCTCGCTTTTTGAAAATCTGAAGTATATCGTGATCGACGAACTTCATACGTATAAAGGGGTCTTCGGCAGCCATGTCGCGCATGTGCTCCGCAGGCTGGTCAGGATCGCCCGCTATTACGGAAGCGACCCGATCATTATCTGTACGTCCGCCACGATCGCCAATCCGAAAGAACTCGCGGAGTCGCTCGCAAACCGTGAGATGGCACTGATTGCGGATAATGGTGCACCGGCGGGCAAGAAGCATTTCATCTTTTATAATCCCCCTGTGGTGCACCCGACATTCGGCATCCGGAGATCCGCGGTGCTTGAAGTGCGCGATCTTGCCCGCCGGCTTTACCAGGAGAACATCCAGACCATTGTATTCGCCAAGAGCCGGGTGCGTGTCGAAATGCTTGTCACGTATATGAAGGAGATGACGAAAAAAAAGCTGTCTGACACGACGATCCGCGGTTACCGGGGCGGCTACCTGCCGTCTGAGCGGCGTGAGATCGAAAAGGGTCTCCGGAACGGCGACATCAAGACTGTCGTCTCGACGAATGCGCTGGAGCTGGGCGTGGACATCGGTCAGCTGCAGGCGTGCATCATGACCGGCTATCCGGGCAACATCGCGAGTGCCTGGCAGCAGGCGGGGCGGGCGGGACGACGTCAGGACGAGGCGCTGATTATTTACGTCGCCCAGTCGCTGCCGCTCGACCAGTATGTAATCGATCATCCGGAGTACCTGTTCGGCCAGTCGCCGGAAGAGGCGCGTATTCACCCGGACAACATCCTCATTCTCATGGATCATCTGAAATGCGCATCGTTCGAGCTGCCGTTCACGCTCGACGAGCAGTACGGCGAGTTCGACGTGCAGGAACTTCTCGCTTTCCTCGCGTCTGAAGGCATTCTTGTCCAGGCCGGAGACAAATGGCACTGGATGAGCGAGCGCTTCCCGGCGAGCGAGATCAGCCTCCGGTCCGCTTCCCAGGAGAACGTCATCATCATCGATAAGTCGGTCCCGCGTGACACGACGGTCATCGGTGAGATGGACCGCTACAGCGCGATGACGCTCCTGCACGAAGAGGCGATTTACATCCATCAGGGCACCCAGTACCAGGTCGAGGAACTCGACTGGGAGGAAAAGAAGGCGTACGTTCGGGAAGTCGATGTGGACTACTTCACCGATGCCAATCTTGCCGTCGAGCTCAAAGTGATCGCGGAAGACGAGTTCGAAGAACAGGGCGGCCATACCCAGTCGTTCGGAGACATTGCAGTGCTCGCCATGCCGACCATCTTCAAGAAGATCCGCTTCGACACCCATGACAATATCGGCTCCGGCCCGATCACGCTCCCCGCGGAAGAGATGCACACGTCTTCCTCCTGGCTGTCATTTGAGCGGCCGGCGGACTGGACGGAATCCGACCTGACCGACACGATGACAGGTGCTGCATATGCGATGCATTCGTTCATCCCGCTGTTCGTGAGCTGTGACCGCTCCGACATCCATGTCGTCCCGCAGGTGAAGGCGGTGCATACAAAGCGGCCGACGTTCTTCGTCTACGACAGCTACCCGGGCGGCATCGGCCTCAGCAAGCGGATCCACGGCATGTGGCCGGACCTTCTCGAACAGACAGCGGGACACGTCGAGTCGTGCCCGTGCGAATCCGGCTGCCCGGTCTGCATCGGCGCCCAGGAATCGGGCGGGAATATCAAGCGTCGTGTCGCCGGGCTTCTCAGAAAGCTTGCGGGGTGAGAAGCCATGTCCTATGAAAACCGCCTGATGCAGATGAAGAAGATGCTGAAAAAAGCGCCTGCGGAGAAAGTGAAGGAGACGGCATTTAAAAAGCCGCCTGCCCCGGAGTATACGGAGCGATGGGAAGCGGCTGGTCTGAAGCGCATCGACAATCAGTTCGGAACGGTTTTTCTGAAGCGGACACACTATCCGGCGGACACTGTGCACGGCGGCCTGGCCCTCGGCAAACTCGAAGAAGCGGCATCCGTCTGGTCCGGCTCGGACGGCATCCATCCGTTTGCGGAAGGGGACGAGAAGAAACTGCTGTTTTTCGATACGGAGACGACCGGCCTGAAAGGGACCGGCTCCCTAATCTTCATGGCCGGCCTGCTTTCGGCGGACGGGGAGGATTTCACACTCGACCAATATGTCCTGGCCGACCCGGCACACGAAACGGCGTTTCTGTTTGAGACGGGTCTCTGGAAGCCGGGGCGTACCCTCGTGACCTATAACGGAAAGAGTTTTGATTGGCCACAGCTGCAGACCCGCTGGACGATGAACCGCGAACACCTGCCGAAGCTTCCCGATCCGGCGCATATCGACCTGCTCCAGGGAACCCGGCGCATCTGGAAGGGCGGGCTCGACAGTTTCTCCCTGAAGTCGGTCGAAGAGGAAGTGCTCGGTTTCCACAGGGAAGACGATGTCCCGGGGTTCCTTGCCCCGATCATCTACACCGACTCGGTCCGGAGCGGGAACCCGGACCTGCTGCTCCGCGTCCTTCGTCATAATGAGTGGGACCTGCTGTCGCTTGTCACCCTGTTTACCAGACTGACGGCACTGCTCATGAAAGAGAATGAAGAAGAGACCCCGCTTCCGCATACGAACATCGGCAAATGGTTCGGTGATCTGAAGGCATATGAGAAAAGCCGCGAGGTGCTCGAGGAAGTGACGAACGTCTTCTTTGATGAAACAGATGAAGCATACTACTACCTCGGCTTCCTCCTGAAAAAAGAGCAGCGCTACGAAGATGCGGAGTCCGCTTTTCTGCAGGCCTACAAGGGCGGCCTGGATGAGAGGAAGACGCTCCAGGCACTCGAGGAGCTGGCAAAGCTCCAGGAACACCGCCTGGGCAAGCTGCCCGAAGCGGAAATGAACTGTCTCCGCGCCGCAGGGCTCCTGAGGAACATGAACATGCTGAAACCTGCACGCAAGGAGCGGTGGCAGGAGCGGTTTGAAATCCGGCTCGCCCGGATCCGCAGGAAACAGGGGAAATAAGAATCGGAGGCGGGGAATTATTCCCCGGAGTGTTAACGACTATTTCCCGGGCAAGCGCACATTCCGACACCCAGGACCCATTCTTTCCGACAGGGTCAAACACCCGCGGGCAAAATATGCTATAATTCAAGGAAGCAAGCAAAGACGGAAGGACGAGAGTCATGGAGACTAAACTGACCGCCAAGGAAATCCTCGAACACGAGTTCAAAACTGGAGTCCGGGGATACAAGCCGGACGAAGTCGATCATTTTCTCGATGAAATCATCCAAGACTACGAAGCATTCAACAAGAAGATTGCCGCACTGACCGAAGAAAACAAGCGGCTGACCGAGGAAATCGAAGAGCTGAGGAACCGTTCATCCGCTCCGGCCCCTCAGCAGACGGGCACGACGAACTTCGACATCCTGAAGCGTTTGTCGAATCTCGAACGCCACGTATTCGGAAATAAACTGAACGACTGATGTTAAGGACGCGCCCCGGAATGGGGGAAGATGGAAGTCTTCCTCCGGTTGATTCCGGGGCGCGTATATGGTATGATGGTCGTTGCCAAAGTCGCCATTCAGGTGATCGCTGCAACTTCGGGTTGTAGAGGAAAGTCCATGCTCGCACGGTTCTGAGATGACCGTAGTGTTCGTGCCCGGCGAAGTCATAAGCCGGGGCAGATCCATCCGGGTCTGACGGCGGGGATAATGCCTAAGTCCTTCGGGATATGGCAGAGATCTCCTGAAAAGTGCCACAGTGACGTAGCCGCATCGGAAACGGTGCGGGTGGAACGGGTAAACCCCTCGAGCGAGAAACCCAAATTTTGGTAGGGGCGTCCTTCCGAAGGAAATGAACGGAGGAAGGGACAGGCAGCCGCCTGTAGATAGATGATTACCGCCGGAGTACGAGGCGCAAGCCGTCTGAGTACGAAGGAACAAAACATGGCTTATCGAATGGCGACGGTATATTTGCATGTAACGAAACGCTCTCCCATGACAGGAGGGCGTTTCTTTTGTACGATACATACAGCAAACTCGCCGGGGAAGTCTACCGGCGGTGAGGAGTGGTACGATACGATGACGACATTCAAACTGGTGGCGACCGCCGCGATGGGCCTTGAGAAGCCTGTCGCCGACGAGGTCCGCGCGCTCGGCTACGAGCCGAACGTCGAAAACGGGAAGATCTATTTTGAAGGGGACGAAACCGCCATTGCGCGCACGAATCTGTGGCTCCGCGTCGCAGACCGGGTCAAGATCGTTGCCGGCGAGTTCAAGGCGTACACATTTGACGACCTGTTCGAAGGCGTCAAGTCCATCCCGTGGGAAGATTACCTTCCTGCAGATGCCGAGTTCCCGGTAAGCGGAAAATCCGTCAAGTCCCAGCTTGGCAGTGTACGCGACTGCCAGGCCATCACCAAAAAAGCGATCGTCGAACGGCTGAACGGGGCCTACGGCCGGCGGGGCATTTTGCCGGAGACCGGCGCATTGTTCAAAATTGAGGTATCCATGCTGAAAGACGTGGCCACGCTCACAATCGACACGAGCGGAGCAGGCCTCCACAAACGGGGCTACCGGGTGGGCCAAGGTGATGCGCCGCTCAAGGAAACGCTGGCCGCAGCACTTGTCCAGCTGACCCGCTGGAGCCCGGACCGCCCGTTCCATGACCCGTTCTGCGGATCGGGAACACTTGCGATCGAAGCGGCGATGATCGGACAGAACCTCGCACCTGGCTACAACCGTGAGTTCGTAAGCGAACAATGGCCGTGGATGAGCGCTTCCGCATGGGAAGACGTCCGCGCCCATGCGGACAGCGTTGCCGACTACGACGTCGAACTCGACATCACTGGCACCGACATCGATCACCGCATGATCAAAATCGCCGAAGACAACGCCGCAGAAGCCGGCTTTGCAGACCTTATCCGTTTCAAGCAGATGCAGGCTGCCGACTTCACCTCCAACAAAGAAAACGGCGTCATGGCCTCCAACCCGCCATATGGTGAACGGATCGGCGAAGTTGAGGAAGTCGAACAAGTCATCCGCGGACTCGGCCAAGTGATGAAGCAATACCCGACCTGGTCCGTCTACATGCTCTCTTCGATGGAAAACTTCGAAGAACTCTACGGACGCCAGGCGACGAAGAAACGCAAACTCTTCAACGGATTTATCCGGACAGACTATTACCAGTTCTGGGGCCAAAAGAAAAGAGATTGATTAGCGGGAGGAAACCGGGCGGATGCCCGGTTTTTTCTTTTGGGATTGGGGGTGAAGAAAATTTGGATACGCGCGGGTTTGCGTATCCAGGAAGTTCACGCGCAAAAGCGGGAGCGCCGCATGGGTTTGCGTGCGAATCCAGGAAGTTCACGCGCGAAAGTGTGAGCGTCGTATGGGTTTGCGTGCGAATCCAAAAAGTTTGCACACGAAAGCGGGAGCGCCCTTGGGGTTTGCGTGCGAATCCAGGAAGTTCACGCGAAAGCAGGAGCGCCACCCGGGTTTGCGTGCGAATTCAGGAAGATTGAACGCGGAAAACAAATACGTCCGAACCTTTTGATTCACTCATCCCCTCCCGGAAGAATCAGTTTCCCGTCCCGAGAAATTTGCACACTCGATCGGTTCAGTTCAAAGGAAGTACGGTTGGTCTCGCCGCGTCGCAGGAAAAGCGGAGACTTCATGAGTTGAGTCGTTTTGGTGCGTCCTATGTTCAAGAACTTTGAGCATTCGGTAAGAGTAGCTGTTTTGCGGAAGATCAGGAAATAATCGACCAGCGTTTCGAGATAGGGGATCCATTGGCGTTTTTCACATTTGACGCAGGTACCCATGCGATTTGTCCGGGTTTCCAGTCTCCCTAGACAATGCGTGCAAAGCGGTTCCAAATAGAGCGCCTCAGTTGAGCAGTTAAAATGGTGTCCAAGCGGAAACTGGTCATAAGGCTCATCCTGGCTGCGGAGCGCCGAAGCAATCCATTCAACAATTGCATCGTCGACCATGGAGGGCCGGTTGTTCATTTCTTTCCGTAAAAGGTCAGGGATCTCACGGATAAAGTGAACCGGCAGTCCCGTCTCAAATTGGGGTTTGGCAAATTTGGATGCCAGGAGAACTGCGCCAATCACTGGAATCTTAATGTTTTGCGCAAGCAACCAATAGGTGAGGGTATCCACTGCCAGGTTTAATTGAATGAATGGAGACTGAAAGTAGCTGACCTTGCCATCCTGCGCGGTCCGCTTAAGCAGGGCGGGTTGCTGCTCCAACTCAAGCGTTCCACTAATGTTTTTAACTTCAATTATAAAGACGAAATACCTCGTGATGACAAGCGTGTCGATCTGGATGGGATCCTCACCAAAAACGCGAACCGTCAAATCATGAAGAACCCTCGAACCCAGTGGTAGATTGGCACGCCGGAGCATCTGATCCGAGCGGAGTTCTCCTTCATAACCAAGGCGGGTGGTGGTTATTTCCCGGTTGACTTCCATGTATTTCGGATCTTCTTCCGTCATCCTATAAAGCATGCGTTCTGCTGCGTACAGAAATAGCGGATAGTTGCGATCCTGCAATGAACTCACCTCCTCTCCCGTATTAGACTTGGAAACGGGATAGAAGGCAAATCCTCACTTTTCAATTTCACCCTATAAATCCTCACCAAGATCAGATTTTGCGACTACCCCATATGGAACAAATCCTGCCGCGATGCACTTTCCCCGAAAAACAAAATTAGAATTTGCCAATTCCCCTTGAACTTTTCTCCGTTTCGCCTGTCTAATAAGTACAGAGACATCGGAAGCGGGGGAAGGCCATGGAAGAAAGAGAGCTGGCTGAACGTGCAAAAAGGGGCGATACTGAAGCATTCGTCAGGCTGATGGAGCTGAATAAGGCGCCGCTGTACCGGACGGCCTATGCCTTCCTGAAAAACGAGCATGCTGCTGTTGAAGCTTTGCAGGAAGTGACGGCACGGGCGTACAAAAACATCCGCAGGCTAAAAGAACCGTCGTATGCAAAAACGTGGCTGACGCGGATCATGATCAATTACTGCCAGGATGAACTGAAAAAGGCGAGACGCGAACCGGTGACCGACCTGGTTCCGGAAGGCATCTCGAAACCCGGTGATGATTTCCTCATTCTGGAGGAAGCGCTTCTAGCGCTGCCGGATCCGTCGCGCCGTCTGATCCACCTTAAATATTTCGAGGACATGAAGATCAAAGAAATCGCGGAGATCGAGGAGATTCCGGAGGGCACCGTGAAGTCTCGACTTCACAAGTCGTTGAGGACGCTAAGGGATTTCATGAACGGGAAGGGAGGGCGTGCAGATGACTGAGCGCGAGGAAGAGCGGCTGCGAAGAGCGAAGAAACAGCTGGATCAGATTCCGATTCCGGAAGAAGCTCTTGCGACGGCAATCCGGGCGGGTGTACAGCGGGAGGAGCAGGAACGCGCAAGGAGAAAGGCGGCACGCCGCTATATCTGGCCGGCAGCGGCCGTTGCCGCTTTGTTGCTGGCGTTTGTCATGACCATCAGGGTTTCTCCGGCATTTGCTCATGCCGTCTCCAGCCTCCCGGGCATGTCTCCGATTGTGGAAATGCTCCAGTTCGACAAAGGAATGAAGGCGATCATAGACAACGAGTATTATGAAGAGATCCATGTGACCGATTCGGATGGAACAGTTACGGTTACACTGAGTGGCGTCATCGTTGATCAGTCCGGGATGGTCATTACCTACACAGTGGATTCCACAACTGAGATGAAGGATCCCCAAATTGACACGATCGAACTATATTCAGGAAATGAACTGATCGAACACCAAGGCGTCAGTTTCGATTATCCTGATGAAGAGGGGAAAATGAGCAGCGAGCAGCTGATCCACTACAACTTTACCGAGCCGCTCCCCACCGATGCAGATGAGTTCGAACTGAAACTCAGTATCCGGGATGGGGAAGAGCATACGTTTAATCTTCCGTTCACAATCCAAAAGCCGGTCGCACAAGGAAAGGTGCATGACCTGAACCGGACCGTGACCGTTGACGGGCAAAAACTCACCATCCAGTCCATCACGGTTCATCCGCTGAAAGTCGCTGTAAGGATCAAAGAAGACCCTGACAACACGATGGACATCCTGCAGTACGAAGACCTACGGATCGAGGATGGTAACGGGGAGGCATGGAGCCGGATTGCCAACGGGATGACTGCCACACAGGAGGAGGACGGAACAGATGTCTACTTCCTGCAGAGCAACTATTTTGAGCAGCCGGACCTGATCACTTTCAGAATGAACCGCATGCAGGCCATCGACAAAACCGAACGGCTTGTCGTGAATACACTTACAGGAGAAGTACTGGAGACACCGTCCGACGGAAAGCTTGAGGTTACGGAGCTGTCGCCGACTCTGGTAGAAACGAAGCTTCGGACGGGTCCTGAATTCGGCTACGGTTATCTTGGGAGTGCAGTTGATGCTGATGGTAAAACAATCGATCTTTCTTCGGGCGGTTCCTGGCAGATCGGCGAGTACAGTTACAATGACTTGAGGTTCACAAACGGAGATTACGTGAATCCGATCACGATCGGGTTCTTCGCTTACCCGAATTACATCGGGGGCGACGTAACGATCCGGCTTGAATGAAACGGACAATGGGTGGGAAGCATAGACTTAAATGCTTCCCACTTTTTTCATGGCGTGCTATACTCATAAAATCGTGCATTTTTCCGCCAGATTGGAAAAATGCTTTCATTACGTTTACAGGGGGCTTTCGATTGAAACAGGCGATTCCGTTTGCATTGGACCGGGAGCGGTCGTTTTTTGAGTCGCTCGACGACTGGATCGGCGATGTGCTGTACGATGAGCTGACCGAAAAGGGGTTTGACCTGCGCGATGAGCAGGTGTTCATGGCTTTCCAGATCGGCCAGGCGCTCAAGGACAAATCGGTATTGTTCGCGGAAGCGGGGGTCGGCACGGGCAAAACGATCGCCTACCTGCTGCCGGCGGTCGCGTATGCGCGGTATACCGGTAAGCCCGCGATCATTGCATGTGCGGACGAGACGCTCATCGACCAGCTGGTCAAGGAAACCGGGGATATCGGCAAGCTGGAGCGGGCGCTCGGCCTCACTGTGGATGTCCGGCTAGCCAAGTCGCGCGAACAGTATCTGTGCCTCAAGCGCCTTGATGAATCAAAGGGTGTGACGGATGTGGCTGACACCATCGACGCAGGCCTGCCGGATTTCGTACGCGGCCACGGCTCGATGATGCGGCTTGATCCTTACGGTGCACGGTCCGATTATCCGGACCTGTCCGACGAGGACTGGAACACGGTGAATTACCACCCGCTTTATCAGTGCGGTTCTTGTGAACTGCGGAACCGCTGCGGACAGACACTCCACCGGAACCACTACCGGGCGTCAACTGACCTGATCATCTGCTCACAGGACTTCTATATGGAACATCTCTGGACAAAAGAGTCCCGCAGCCGCCAGGGCCAGCTTCCGTTACTGCCTGAGTCTTCTGTTG
This sequence comes from Bhargavaea cecembensis DSE10, assembly GCF_000348905.1. Classification (GTDB taxonomy): domain Bacteria; phylum Bacillota; class Bacilli; order Bacillales_A; family Planococcaceae; genus Bhargavaea; species Bhargavaea cecembensis. The sequence goes on along the minus strand of NZ_AOFT01000002.1, from coordinate 46,747 downwards.
TCGTATTCGACGAAGGCCACCTCCTGGAGTACGCAGCGCAAAAGGCGTTCACCTACCGCGTACAGGAGCGCACGATCGACACGGTGCTGTCCCGCATCATGGTCGACGGCGTCCGGGAAAAGACGCTCGTCCTGATGGAGGCACTGATCGACCATCACGCGGAACTGTTCCGTCTGCTTCACGAGTCCGCGGAAGGGGAGGGCGACCGCCGTGCCATCGTCCGATCCAAGGCCATTGGCGATCATTCCGCCGCCGTCGTCAAGCTCGCCATTGATATACTGGAAGAACTTGTTTTCGACGCGGACCTTTACGTCATCCCGGAATACGACCTGAAGATCGCCGAGGAATACCTTGAGCAATACATCCATTCGATGAAGCTATTCGCCGAAAACGGTGAAGCGGTCGACTGGCTGGAAGATGAAAACGGCGATGAGACGCTTGTCATCATGCCGCGTCTCGTGACGGATATGCTGGAGGAACTGCTATTTTCGAAGAAGATGCCGGTCATTTTCTCGTCCGCCACAATGTCTGTAAACGGAGACTTCTCATTCCTCGCCGGCTCTCTCGGAATCCGTGATTTCAAGTCCTTCTCCGTCGAGTCACCGTTTGACTACGAAGAAGTGATGAAGATTCAGGTGAATCGCGCTGCCGACAAGTCTGCAGAAGTCCTGCGGCTTACAGAAGACGGACGGCAGTCGCTCATCCTCTTCCGGTCGAAGGTTTCGATGGATGCTTTCCGGAAAGCGGCGGGCCAAGATCCGCGCTTCCTGTTCGAGGGGGACCGTGCGCTGTCTGCGATGGTCCGGGACTTCCAGGAGGGCAAGGCGCAGGTGCTCTGCTCCTGGCACCTATGGGAAGGTCTCGATATTCCGGGTGAGGCGCTCACACGCGTCATCATCCATGACCTTCCATACCCTCCGGACGATCCGCTCTTTGAAGCAAAGCGACGCTTCGCTGAACATGCGCACCGCGACATCGACATGCCGTACATGCTCCTGCGCCTCCGCCAGGGCATCGGCCGCCTGATCCGGACATCCGAGGATCATGGTGACATTCAACTGATTCTTGACGAAAACGAACTGAAGGCTGAAGAGGAGATCCTGAAGGTGCTTCCCGTCCAGCCGGACAGCCTGCCTTCCGCGTAATGCGGAAGGTTTTTTGTGCTGAAGGGAAGGTTGCAACAGCTGCGTGAATCGCGGCCACAAGTCCCCATTTGGCGACCGCAAGTCCCGAGTCCGGGACCGCAACCTGCGTTTTCGCGACCGCAGCCCCGCACGCCCGCGACACACCTTTCCCCAATCCATCCCGCCCTGCCACGCCCCTGCGAAAAAATGATATGATAGCACAAGAAAACAGACGTAGAGGAGATTTGTAGCCAATGGCGCAATTTGAACAGCATCATGAACCACTGATCCGGCAGGCTGCACAGCTGGCGGTTTTGTTCCGCAAGAACGGGGACCGGGAGCGCGCCGAGAAGGCGGAGCGTTTTGCAAGGAAACTGATGAGAAACGATTATATTGTCGGATTCGCGGGCCATTTTTCCGCGGGGAAGTCCAGCATGATCAACGCCCTGACCGGCGTCGACATCCTGGCGACGGGGCCGATTCCGACAAGTGCCAATATCGTAAATGTACATAAAGCAGACGATGATTTTGCGATCATCCACCGGACGGACGGCGCTCCGATCCGGTTCTCGGGTAATGTCGATGTCCAATATGTGAAGGAGTTCTCGAAAGACGGCCAGGCCGTCTCGGAAATCGAAGTCGGACATAAAGATTCCGCGCTGCCGGCAGGCGTGACCGTCATGGACACGCCGGGTGTCGACTCGACCGATGACGCCCACCGTTTGTCGACGGAGTCGTCCCTTCACGTGGCGGACCTCGTGTTTTACGTCATGGACTATAACCATGTCCAGTCGGGGCTCAACTTCACATTCACGAAGAACCTCATGACCTACAACGAAAATGTGTATCTGATCGTCAACCAGATCGACAAGCACCGCGAGACCGAACTGAGTTTCGGGGATTTCAGAAATTCCGTGCGGGAATCATTCGCTTCCTGGGGCGTCCATCCGAAAGGAATCTTCTTCACCTCCCTTCGCGAACCGGACCTTCCGAACAATGACTTCGAGAAAGTGAAGTCACTGGTCGCGACGTCCATCCATAACCGTGAGGAGTCGCTCCAGGCGGCTGCCGAAGGCACGCTCCGGAAGCTTGCCGATGAGCATATCAAGTTCCTCGAGGACGAGCGCGAAGAGCGGAAATCAACCTATTCGGATGTTTTGTCCGAGGAGGAATGGGCGCGCCGTGAAGAGATTAAGGAAGAAGCGGCTGATGCCACGAGACGGGTCGAGCTGCTGTCGCCCGAGCGCTGGCAGGACGATTTCGAGTCCAAGCGGAAGGACCTTCTGGAAAACGCCGGCCTGATGCCGTTTGAGGTCCGCGATCTTATGAAGGATTATCTGGAAGCGCAGTCCAAGTCGTTCAAGGTCGGCTTCCTGTTCAGCGGGAAAAAGACCGAGGAAGAACGTCAGCGCCGTGCTGATGCGGTTCTCGCCACATACCGGAAAACGGCGGATGCGCAAGTATCGGTCCATCTGCGCGGACTGATGAAGACGGCGCTCCGGGAAGCGGGGCTCCTGACGGACGAGGAAGCGCTCCGGATCGACGGCATGGATTTCGGCCTGCCGCTTTCGGTCATTGAGAGCCAGGTGCCCCAGGGGGCTCTTGTCACCGGGGATACGGTCCTGAATTTCACGGAATCGGTGCGCCAGTCCACCATCCGCTGGTTTATCCGGGAGACCGACGGATGGAAAGCCGAACAGGCGGCCCGGATCGCCGAAGCGGCAAACGAGCGGACGGATTCCGAGCTCCAGCAGTCATCCGTGCTCGGCAGGAAAGCGGATGCGATCCGTGCGATTGAAGAGGCTGACGCTGAGATTGCCGATTTCCGTAAATCTCTTGGCTCACCGGCCCCGGCACTGATGAAGGAAGCCGGCGTGCTCGAAGAAGACTGGAAAGCCAGAGAACGCACGATGATGGAGTCGGTCATTGAATTCGACCCGTCAATGGCACCCGAAAGGGAAGAGGAACAGGCCGGTACGGAAGAAGAGTCCGTGCGCGAAGAGACCGGGCATGTCGACACCGAAGGGGCTATCCGCCAGGCATCGTTGATCGCCGAGAAAGTACGGCCGATCCCGGGCTTCCAGGAAACAGCGGATTACCTGATGCGGAAAGCCGGGCGGCTGGGCAAGCAGGACTTCACAATTGCCCTGTTCGGCGCTTTCAGTGCCGGGAAATCGTCGTTCTCCAATGCCCTGATCGGGGAATCGGTGCTCCCGGTTTCCCCGAACCCGACCACTGCTGCGATCAACCGGATCCGGCCTGCGTGCGCCAATCACGAAAGCGGAACCGCAGACATCCACCTGAAATCAACCGACGCCATGACGGAAGACGTCACCCGCGCATTTGCCCAGCTAGGCATGACTGTCCGGTCGCTTGATGAAGCGTTCCGGCAGGCCGACGAGGCAATCGGCAAGGAAGACATCGAAGACGGCAAGCAGCTGCACCGCTCGTTTATCCGCGCATTCCGCGACGGGTATCCGGAGCGCGGCATGCTGCTCGGCCAGACGGTCAATGTGGAGGAAGACGAATTCCGCAAGTATGTGGCCGATGAAAGCCGAAGCTGTTTTGTCGAATCGATCGACTTCTATTATGACTGCGAACTGACGCGCCGGGGCATCACACTTGTCGATACGCCGGGGGCGGACTCGATCAACGCGCGGCATACCGATGTCGCATTTGAGTACATCCGCAATGCGGACGCGATTCTGTTTGTCACTTACTACAATCACGCATTCGCTGCGGCAGACAGGGAATTCCTCATCCAGCTCGGCCGGGTGAAGGATGCGTTCGAGATGGACAAAATGTTCTTCCTCGTCAACGCGATCGACCTGGCGGCAAACGAAGAGGAAGCGGACATGGTCAAGCAGTATGTCGGAGGCGAACTCCAGCGCTTCGGCATCCGCAACCCTCGCCTCTACGGCATCTCGAGTCTCCACGCTTTAAAAGAAAAGCAGGAACAGGCAGATTATAGTTCCGGCATGCCGGAGTTCGAAGAAGCATTCCATCGCTTCCTCGGTGACGAACTGAGCGGGCTGGCCGTCCAGGCGCTTAATGAAGAAAGCCGCAAGACCGCGGAGCGGCTCGGCGAACTGATCGAGCGGACCGAGCGGAACCGCTCCAGAAAAACCGAGCGGATGGAAGAGCTCCGGCGTTTCGAGCAGGAACTGCGGAAGCGTTATGCACATTCCGCTGCGCCGGTCATTCTGAACGACTCCAGGGCCGAGCTGGACGAGCTGCTGTACTACGTGCTTCAGCGTGTGTTCTTCCGCTTTAATGAGTTCTTCGGAGAAGCCTATAACCCGGCGACCTTCGCGGCCAAGTCGTCCAAGGAAGCCCTCTCGATTGCTTTGAGTGAAGCGCTGGATGCAGTAGGGTTCGACATTGTCCAGGAAATGAAGGTCACAGACTTCAGGCTCATGAACTTTACCATCCGACGGCTCGGAATGAGGTTTACCGAAGAGCAGCGGAAGCTCCGCGACATGGACGCCATGTTCTCCCTGACGCCGTATGAGCCTGAGGACAAGGCAAGCCTTGCATTCCCGGCAGTTTATCCTGAACCGGAAAAGCACGCATCAGTCAACCGTCTGTATAAGAATGACAAAGACTTCTTCGAGGGGGGCGGGCGTGACAAGCTCCGGGATGCACTTGAAGCAGCCGCGAGGAAGGATGCGGAGGCCTACGTGGAGAATGAGAAGAAGCGGATGATCGAAGACTTCACCCAATGGACGGAACTGGAGGCGGAAGGTCTTCGCCAGCATCTGCTGCGCGGTGCGCTGGCCCGCATCGCTTCCGAGCGGGAAGTGCTTGAAAAAACGGTCAATCTGCAGGAATGGAAAGAGGTTTATGAAGCCATCTGTGAATTGGAGGGATCCAGGTGACGGACGTATTCAAGTCGGTGGACGATCTGTCGGAGGGCTATTACAAGCTGATTGATGCCAGGTTTTCGCTGAGTGACCCGGAAGCGGGGAGGAAAGCGTACGAAGAAGGTCATATTGCAGGTGCAGTATACTGGGATCTTGAAAAAGACATGTCGGACATGGCCTCGGACCGCGGACGCCACCCGATGCCTTCGCGGGAGCAGCTGGAGGAATTATTCCGGCGGAGCGGCCTGTCCCTGAATGACCGGATTCTGATTTATGACGGTGGAGGCGAACCGTTTGCCGCACGGGCTTATTTCCTGCTCAGGTATGGCGGTTTCACGCAGGCATTCATCCTGAAGGAAGGTTTTGACGGCCTGCGGACTGCCGGCTATCCGGTTGATGCGGAGCCCTGCCGTCCGCAGGTTTCGGATGTGAATCCGGACTGGCAGGAACACCTCCTGGCGTCCCGGGAAGACGTAAAGGACGTTTCGCAAGGCCGTGAGAAGGGTGTCCTGCTCGATGCCCGTGCCGCCGAACGTTATCTTGGCAGGCATGAACCGCTTGACCCGGTCGCCGGCCACATCCCGGGTGCCCGGAATTTCGACTGGACGCTCCTGAAGAAGGAAGGCTATTTCGATACCGGGGAAACAGCGGAACAATCACTCAGGGGAACTGTTGCCGGTGATGAAAAAGTAACGGTGTACTGCGGCAGCGGCGTGACGGCAGCACCGCTTTTCGCCATGCTGGACCATATCGGCCAGGAGAACCTCCGCCTTTATGTCGGAAGCTACAGTGACTGGGTAAGTGATCCGGACAATCCGGTGGAGAAGGAAAACGGCTGATCCGGTACATTGGCAGACTGTGCCAGATTTGAATAGATAGGAACAGGGTATCTACCGTGATAGTGAAAGAATCATTGTCACGGAGGGATTGCCTTGGATTATTTGCTGATCACCGGAAAACTGGTTATCGGAATTGTATTTTTGCTTACCATCATCCGCCTGCTAGGCCGTAAGGAACTTGCGGAGATGACACCGTTTGATATCGTCTATCTTCTCATCTTCGGAGGGATTCTGGAGGAATCCGTCTATGATGACAAAGTCTCGATCTGGATGCTGATCTTTGCCCTGGTTGTATTCGGGTTGATCGTTTTTGTGATTGAGAAAGTCGCGGAGAAGTCCGACAAAGCAAGGATTGTACTAATGGGCACACCGGACTATATCATCAAGGACGGCAAGCTGAACACAAAGCGGATGGACCGCAATATGATGGAAATGGAGCAGCTCCGGATCATGCTTCGCCAACAGGGCATTTTTTCGCTGCGTGAGGTGAAGGACCTGATCATCGAGCCGGGCGGTTCCGTCTCGATCAACACGTATGCCAGGTACAAGCCGGCAACCGTCGGCGACTTGAAGTTAGATAAGCCAGAAGAAGACCCATCCGTCCTGCTCGTAGATGGCGGATTTATCAAAGAGGATATGCTTGAACTGGTCGGCAAGAGCAAGCAGTGGCTCTATGACCGGCTCGCTGAATTGGGATACCACGATACGGACAAAATCCTTTATTGTGAATGGTCCGAGACGGAGGGCTTCTATGTCCGGACCTACGACGACACGACTGATGCTGGGGGTAGAGAATGAGGTATGCGCTACTGGGAGATATCCATTCATCCGTGGAGGACCTGAGGGATGTGTTGAATGATATCCAAAAACATGCACCGGATGCCGAACTGATCGGCACCGGTGATCTGTTTGAATGCATCATCAGTAAAAAGAGGGCGCCATTTGAGCGGTTCGGGAAGCTCGATGACGTCATGCTGTATTCCGATGAGCTGATGGACATGCTGACATTCCCGTCGGTTCGGGGCAATCAGGAAGACCGGATTGCACAGATCACCGAATCCGATGAGCCGCTTCTGCAGAGAATCCGTACGATGGAAGAGCGGTTCCGAATCGAAGAAAAAGCCGAGGTGATCCATGGACATCAATGGGAGTGGGGAGGAGATCCGTGGATGCCCGTATTTCCTGAGACAGGACCGGATCTAATCTTTTTTGGACACAGCCATGATTCGGGCCTTTCCATCGACAACCAGGTGGAAGAGGTCGGCTTCGGTATTCCATATGACGTCACGAAAGGCCGTACATTCGTCAATGTCGGTGCTGTCGTCGGAGACCGCAGCTGGGTTCTTTATGACTCCGATGCAGGGATAGTCATTTTTATGAAAGTCATCGATTAAAAACGGCAGCCGGCATAGAATCGGCTGCCGTTTTCTGTTCAGTTGCGAATTCACCCTGTAAAGCCGGGACATACTAATTATCACTTCCTGCGGATGGCGGCCCGGGCTAGTGAATCGGCGGCCCGGTTCTGGCTGTCGGGAATCCACTTGATGAAGAAAAAATCAAACTCGTCCGCGATTTGGAGCACCTGATTCAGCATATCCATATGTAAAGGGTTTTTCGCATAGCGCTTTTCGACAGCGCTGACGACAGCCTTGGAATCCGAACGGACCGAGACCATGCCGGTTGTCAGTTTCGATGCTTCTTCGACACCCCTGACAAGTGCGCGGAATTCCGCCGTATGGTTATCCAGCTCTCCGATCGGCTCTGACACCTTCAAGTCCTTTCCTTCGCCCCGGATATACACCCCGATGCCGGCAGGGCCAGGGTTACCTGCAGCCGCACCGTCTATATAGACTTCGAGCATCCGATCACCTCCTCTATCTCGGCAGTACGACCCGCCCGCTTGAAAAGGAAGCGGGAAGCCGGTACAATGTGGGAATCAGCAAACTGGAGTGAACGCTGTTGAATAAAATGGACCTGATCCAGGACATCGATGAATTGCTGGACCGTTATTGCGACGGCTGCTTTTTGAAAAAACAGCTTCGGACGGAAAAGGGGAAGACAACTGCCCACCGCTTCTGCATCAAACACTGCACCGTAGGGGAGCAGCTCCGTTTCCTCGGTTCGGAACTGAATAAGCTTGGCCAATGAAAATCCCGCTCTGCGTCTTTGCAAAGCGGGATTTGTTCATTTCATTGTGCGTCTAATCTCACGACATTTGCCGCTTGGGGACCTCGGTTGCCTTCCACCACTTCGAACGAAACGGTTTCGCCTTCGTCCAGTGTCCTGAAGCCTTCACCGGTGATCCCGGTATGGTGAACGAAGACGTCCTCGCCATTATCGAGTTCGATAAAGCCGTAGCCCTTTTCATTGCTGAACCATTTCACCTTGCCCTGGTACATGCCCATCCCTCCAAAGCGCAAATGTCTTTGTCCAGCATGGCCGGAACTAACCTTCAATATACATGAATCGACAATGAGCGTCAACGGACGCAAGAATATTCCGATGAATCAGGGTATTTTTTCTAGTTTCGGAGGTACCTCCAAAAGGGAACAGTGTTTATATTATTCTTAAACAACCTAAATTGGCAGAAAGTAGAGTTGATGACTATGAAACCGATTATCGGCATTACCGCACAGCAGCAGGAGAATCTCTATGACTATAAACTGCAGCCCGTCTATCCGGAGGTTGTCATCCAGGAAGGCGGACTGCCGCTGATGATTCCGATTGTCCCTTCCGATCAGCTGGACGACATCCTGGACCTGGTTGATGGCGTCATCATGACGGGCGGCTGGGATATCGATCCTAACCTGTACGGGGAAGAAACGATGCCCGAAACCGGCCAGATCAATTTTGAGATGGACGAATTTGATTCGTCGGTCATTAAAAACGTATTGGCGCGGGATATGCCCTTTTTCGGGACATGCCGCGGTGCCCAGATGCTCAATGTCATGACCGGCGGTACGCTTTACCAGTGCATCGAGAAGCAGCTGGATGAGCCGCTCAAGCATAAGCAGGAGCATGGCCGGGAACATCCGGTCCACCATGTGGAAATCACAGGCGGTGAAATTCTCCCCCCATTGTTCCCGGGAGGCCGGACTCGTGTGAACTCTTCCCACAGTCAAGGAATCAAGACGGTCGGGGAGGGCGTGGAGATTGCGGCACAGTCACCGGACGGACTCGTGGAAGCGATCGAAATGACTGATAAACGGTTTGTCCTGGCAACCCAGTGGCACCCGGAGAACTTCGCACTTAAGGGCCATGAGCCGTCTAAATCCATCATTGAAGGATTTATCAATGCGGCTGCAGAATATAAGAAAAGCAAATCATGATCAATTGTGCACCGGGTCTCCGGTGCTTTTTTAATTCTACTGCACCCTGCTGCACCGACCTATGCTATACTTTCTTTAGCACCAGATGCTAACGACTGGTATTAATGTCCGGGAGGTAATTTGAAATGGGAGATCTGCTGAAACTGGAAGGGAAAAACATTGTCATCATGGGCGTAGCGAATGAGCGGAGCCTTGCATGGGGAGTCGCCAAACAACTGTATGAAACAGGGGCGAACCTGATCTTCACGAACCGCCAGGAGCGGTCCCGTACAAAGCTGGAGCGGGCGCTCGAGAAGGAAGGATACGAAGCACGCATGATCGTCCAGTGTGACGTGAATGATGATGAAAGCGTCAGGGAAGCCTTCCGCGCCATCGGCGAGGAAGTCGGCACCATCCACGGAATCGTCCACTCTGTTGCGTTTGCAAAAGCGGAAGACCTGAAAGGTGACTTTGTCGAGACGTCCCGTGACGGCTATGCATTTGCACAGGACACGAGCGCCTATTCACTGGTCGCGGTTGCGCGGGAGGCGAAACCGTACATGTCCGAGGGCGGGGCGATCGTCACAATGACCTACCTCGGTGCAGAGCGTGTACTCGACGGTTACAACGTCATGGGCGTTGCGAAGGCAGCACTTGAAGCGTCGGTCCGCTACCTGGCAAACGATCTCGGCAAAGAGGGCATCCGCGTAAACGCGGTTTCTGCAGGCGCCATCCGTACGCTTGCGGCAAAAGGGGTCCCTTCGTTCAACACGATCCTCCATCAGATTGAAGAGACCGCGCCGCTCAAGCGGAATGTCGATCAGCGGGAAGTCGGCGATATGACCGTCGCGCTGCTGTCCAATATGGGAACAGGCGTTACAGGCGAGGTCATTTACGTTGATGGCGGCTATCATATTATGGGGTGATTTGCCCATATGTCCGGAAGGCTATCCGCCTTCCGGTTTTTTGATAATTGATGATTTGTCTTCTAGTCCAATTATACCGAAACATAAATTACCTCTTGTACGATCGGTTTTATTGTGAAACAATGACTTCATACTTGAATAGGCAATCCTTCGGGGCAGGGTGAAATTCCCGGCCGGCGGTGATGGGCACATGCCCTCAGTCCGTGACCCGTATTCGTACGGTGGACCCGGTGCAACTCCGGGACCGACAGTTAAAGTCTGGATGGGAGAAGGAGCCGCGTTTGAACACGCCTGTGTTCAACGTTTATTTAGCTATGCTTTCATGCCCCGTATCGAACCTGATACGGGGTTTTTGCGCGCTTGCAGCACAAAGGCTGATCGATTCGAACAAGAGAAAGGAGCATTGCTCTTGACTGATGATTCCTTTAGGGAACCGGTGCTGTTATCCGGCGAAGGGACAGCAGCCCGGACATTGCAGATTCCTCCACCTGTAGGCACGGACCATCCATCAGATGTTTCGCACCTCAAAAGGAGATGGATAAAAAAGATTGAAAATCCGGAAGTTGAATATCAACGAACCAGAGTTGCTTTACGCCCGTTTCTCAGCTTCCGCCACATACCACCGAATTTTACGTTGATTCATTCTGCCGTTACAGCCGATGGCAGGATGGCTGCCCATCCCGGGCACAGCCGCTGCATCACAAGCGAACAAGCGCAACGCTTCAATCCTTCCCAAGTGCCGCCACAAGGCAATACTGGCCGGGAATGGATTACTCTTCACACAATACCCTCTCCTGTCCTCCTGTCTGCCCCGCGGAGGAAAACATCCCATTCAAGTCATGACGGAGACGGATCTCCGATACCGTTTCCAACCAATCGCATATGGCTGTGCTGAGCCGACGAAATGTCTGATCGGCAAAACTGCAGCTCCGGCCTGATAGCGCAGGGACTCCGCTCCCGCCATGCCAGGACAGTTCTGCAGTGATGCCCGATCAAAAGGTTGCCGCATCGCCAAAGAAAGGATGATCCCATGTTCACCGGAATCATTGAAGAAATCGGTACCGTCCGGTCCGTAACACCCGGAAAGGATGCCGCTACGCTCGAGATCGGTGCATTTGTTGTGCTGGAAGATGTTCATCTGGGTGACAGCATCGCGGTCAATGGCGTATGTTTAACCGTCACAGAATTCAATAGGGATTCGTTCAAGGCTGATCTGATGCCGGAAACACTGAAGGCAACGTCCCTTGCCGCTGCAAAGACCGGAACGCCCGTGAACCTGGAACGCGCTCTCCGTGCCGATGGACGTCTTGGAGGACATATCGTCTCAGGCCATATCGACTGCACGGCGAAGGTCCGTTCGAAGCGGCAGGAAGGCAATGCAATATACATGGAGCTTGCTGTCCCCGCCGAGTATTCAGTCTACCTTGTCCGTAAAGGGTCCGTCGCACTTGACGGAACCTCATTGACTATATTCGACGCAGGTAAAGATTCGATTACGGTGTCGCTGGTCCCTCATACACGGGCGTCGACTATCCTCGGATCAAAATTGCCCGGGGACCTCGTCAATCTGGAATGCGACATTCTCGCAAAGTATGCGGAGCGGATGCTCCAGCCGTCTGCAGGACAAGCAGACAGCCTTTCACTCAACACGCTCAAGGAAAACGGCTTTGCCTGATGAAAGGGGAAAAAGAAATGTTTTCATCGATTGAAGAAGCACTGGAAGACCTGAAAGCGGGCCGGCCCGTAATTGTTACGGATGACGAAGACCGGGAAAACGAAGGTGACCTTCTCACCATTGCAGAACTGACAGATGCAGAAACCGTAAACTTTATGGCGAAGTATGGCCGGGGACTGATCTGTATGCCGATTACCGAAGAAAAGGCGGATGCATTAAATCTCCCGCTGATGGTTACCGATAACACGGATTCGTACGGAACCGCCTTCACTGTCAGCATCGATCACATCAACACAACCACAGGCATCAGTGCCGAAGAGCGGGCCGAGACGATCCGTCGCGCGATGGATCACGATGCTGTGCCGGGAGACTTCCGTCGTCCGGGCCACATATTCCCGCTTATTGCAAAAAAAGGCGGGGTCCTTCAGCGGCCAGGACATACAGAAGCCGCGGTGGATCTGGCCAGGCTCGCCGGCCATGAGCCGGGCGGCGTCATCTGTGAGATTATGAACGACGACGGCACAATGGCGCGGCTTCCAGAGCTGACTGTTATGGCTGAGGAATTCGGACTGAAGCTGATTACCATCAAGCAGCTGATCGAGTACCGGAAAAAGCATGAACGCCTGGTTTCCCGTGAAGCGGAAATCAGGATGCCGACTGATTCCGGGGAATTTCGTGTGATCGGCTATACCGACCGGCTGACCGGACAGGAGAACCTTGCTCTGATCAAGGGAGAAATCCGGGAAGGCAATGCCGTAACTGTCCGCATCCACTCGGAATGCATGACCGGTGATGTGTTCGGCTCACGCAGATGTGACTGCGGTCCCCAGCTCCGAGCCGCTCTCAGCCAGATGGAGGAAGAGGGGGAAGGGGTCCTTCTCTACATGCGGCAGGAGGGCCGCGGCATTGGCCTCATCAATAAGCTGAAGGCGTACCGCCTGCAGGAGGAAGGGCTGGATACCGTAGAGGCCAACGAGCAGCTCGGTTTCCCGGGTGACCTGAGGGATTATTCGGTTGCCGCACAGATGCTGAAAGACCTGGGAATCGGAGAAATCCGCCTGATGACGAACAACCCGAGAAAAGTCGACGGGCTCTCGAAATACGGAATCCGCATCACGGAGCGGCTGCCGATCGAGATGGAGCCCATACAGGAAAACCAACGCTACCTGAATACAAAAATGGAAAAGCTGGGGCATCTGCTCCACATCTGAGGAGGAAAAGGAAATGGTCAATGTATTGGAAGGAAACCTCGTAGGTTCTGGTCTTAAAATCGCAATTGTAGTCGGACGGTTCAATGAATTCATCACGGGAAGGCTCGTTGAAGGCGCTCTGGATACGCTCCGCCGCCACGGAGTCGCCGAGGAAGACATTGACATGGCCAAAGTGCCGGGGGCCTTTGAAATCCCGATTGCCGCGCAAAAGCTTGCCGCTTCCGGCAAGTATGACGCCGTCATCACGCTCGGCGCGGTGATCCGCGGCGCAACCCCACACTTTGACTATGTATGTGCTGAAGCCGCCAAAGGCGTCGCAAAAGTTGCCGCAGATACCGGCGTTCCGGTCATGTTCGGCGTGATCACGACCGACACGATCGAGCAGGCCATAGAACGCGCCGGAACAAAAGCCGGAAACAAAGGCGCCGAATCCGCAACAGCCGCTATTGAGATGGCAAATCTGCTGCGGGAGTTTAGCTAATAACTGTCATAAAAGTCTGTACGAGAACTATGTAAATCAATAAACAAATTTGAAGGGTCTCCGCTTTTTGTGATCGAACTTGCCGGGTTCGAACTCAAACGAGCAGGGCCCTTTTTTTCATAGGAAAACCGGCAGGATCGGCTTGTTACAGAAAGATGACAGCCGCCCTAGAAAAGTCTCAGTTGCCAATTATACACCAAAAGTCTTGCCTTTCGGTATAAGCGATCAAAACCAACCTTCTGTCAATCACTCGCATACGAAATAAGACCCGAATAGAGAAGTGAACATAAAACTTAAGTTCCCGATACACTATGTTCCACGTCTTATCGGTTCAACTCAAAAAGCCCCAATCCTTCAAAAGGTTCATTTTCCAAAATAAAGAAAAATATGCATCCATGCATATCCGAAGGACCCACTCCCATTCCCGCACCATCAATAGAAACTGTTGCTTTTCCTGCTTAATCTCCGATTCGGCACTCATGACTTTCCTCCTGCGCAAAAACAGTTCAAATGAAGCATTTCCATTTTTCTCCCGCTGACTATTCAAAAATATCAGTTTTTTCGTTGTATAGTAGTGCTAACAACACAGAAGCAAGACGGCACCATGAACGGACACTCACGAATTGAAAGGAGGAGTGGGGCATGGGCCGTCTTTTTTCTTCCCGGGGAATGGGCGGCCTGAACAGGACCGGGCAACACCATTCGAAGGGGAGGAAACGCAATGCCGGGATCGAAGAAGAAATCCACGAAGTTACTGAGCATGGCCGCCACGGTGCTGATGGTATCGTCACTGATCGCGCCGGGCCTCGTATCCGCGGAAAAACGGACGAGCGTATCGGCGGTCGATACGGCCAAGGAAGCGCAGGCAAAACTCAGCGACCGGCTCCTGACAGAGTTCAAGGAAGATGAGAAGGTCACATTCCTCATCAAGTTCAAGGACAAAGCCGATACGGTGAAGGCGGCGGCAGCGGCCAGGGAAGCGGCCAAGAAAGCTGAACTCTCTTCCCACCAGACCAAGCTCGCGGCACGCTCAGCCGTCGTCTCCGAACTGAAGGCGACCGCGCAGACCTCACAGGCAGACGTCAAAAAGTATCTCAATACACTTGCGAAGAGCGGTGAGGCAGAAAATATCCGGCCTTACCACATCGTCAACGGGATGGCGGTGACGGCGACAAAGGAAGTGGCCGAAAAGATTGCCGGCTTTAGTGAGGTCGAGAAGATTCTCCCGGATGAAAACCGCCAGCTGTTTGTGACAAAAACGCCTGAGGCAAAAGCGCCGAAGGCCGAAATCGCAAATGTCGAGTGGAATGTCGAGCGGGTCAAGGCCCCTCAAGCATGGAATCTCGGCATCGACGGCACAGGTACGGTTGTCGCGAGCATCGACACCGGCGTCCAATGGGACCACCCGGCGCTGAAGGAACAGTACCGCGGCTATAACGCGGCGACCGGTGAAGTGAACCATGACTACAACTGGTTCGATGCAACGGTCGGAAACACGACGCCTTATGACGACCAGGGCCATGGCACGCACGTGACCGGCACGATGGTCGGCGCAGAGCCGGACGGCAGCAACCAAGTCGGTGTCGCGCCGGGTGCGAAGTGGATCGCCGTAAAGGCATTCACGGCAGCGGGCGGCACGGACAGTGACCTCCTCGCAGCAGCGCAGTGGATCCTGGCTCCGACCGATGCAGAAGGCAATGCCCGCGTCGACATGGCACCTGATGTCGTGAACAACTCGTGGGGCGGCGGGCCTGGCCTTGACGAATGGTACCGCGAAGTCGTCCAGAACTGGCGCGCGGCCCAGATCTTCCCTGAATTCTCCGCGGGGAATACGACACTCTTCAACCCTGGCGGACCGGGATCCGTTGCTGCTCCTGCGAACTACCCTGAATCGTTCGCAACGGGCGCGACTGATATCAACAACAAGGTCGCCGGCTTCTCGCTCCGCGGACCGTCTCCATATGACGAGATCAAGCCTGACGTATCCGCGCCTGGCGTAAATATCCGTTCATCGGTGCCGGGCAGCGGCTATGAAGGCGGCTGGAACGGCACATCGATGGCAGGTCCTGCTGTTTCTGCTGTTGCGGCGATGCTCCGTCAAGTGGATGCGGACATCACCGTCGATGAAATGGAACAGATCCTTCTTGACACTGCAGTTCCACTGACGGATGAAGAATATCCGACCGTTCCGAACCACGGCTATGGTTATGGCCTGGTAGATGCAATGGCTGCCGTATCCTCGCTCATGTCCGGGATCGGTACAATCGAGGGCCAGGTCATGAAGGAAGGCGATGACGAAGAGGCACCGGAGTTCAGCCATACGGCACCTGCTGAGACCTATGCCGGCATGGATCTGACTCTTGCTGTCGATATTACCGACAACATCTCGGTCAGCTCGGCTGTCATCAATTACACGGATGCAGAAGGCAATGCCCACACCGAGGAACTTGTTCGCACAGCGGGCAGCTTCACGGACGGCACCTACGCCATCACAGTACCGGGTGAACAGATCGGCGGCGAGCAGTTCACCTACTCGTTTACCATCAATGACTTCGGCAACAATGAAGTGACATCCGACGAGTATTCCGTGGAAGTCAAGCCGGGCATCACCACGGGATATTCTACAGATTTCGAAACGGACGCGACCGGCTGGGTATCGTTCGGTGAAGAAAACAGCTGGGAGCAGGGCGTGCCAACTTCCGGACCGGGCAATGCGGCTTCCGGAGAGAACGTCTACGCAACCAATCTTGATGGCCAGTATGCGAGCCGCATGAACGCGACGCTTGTCATGCCTCCTGTGGACCTCCCTGAAGGCAACAGCTACCTCCAGTTCAAGCACTGGCACAACTTTGAACAGTCCACATCCACAGGCCGTGCCTGGGACTACGGCCACGTGGTCATCTCCACCGACTACGAGAACTGGACGCAGCTTCTCATGGTACAGGGCCAGTCGGATGATTGGACAAATGTAGAAGTGGATCTTTCCGAGTATGCCGGGCAGCGTGTTTACATCGGCTTCAACGCCTACTCTGACGGCAGTGTGACACGGGACGGGTGGTACCTCGACGATGTCGCCCTCTCGGACACATCCGAGTCCGCTTCTTCTGCTGTAAAAGGCAATAATGGCAAAGCCAAAGGGAAGAATAACGGCAAACAGCTCGGCTTGATCAAGAAGGAAAATGAGGCACTGAAAAAAGGCGACCCGGTCGACCCGGCAACAATCAAACCGGTCATGCCGAAAAATGAAGTGAAACCGGTTGATGACGGCCAAAAGCCGGCACCGATGTTTCTGCCTCTGAATGCACAGGTAAGTGTGCTTGAAACAGGCTCGTCCGTTTACACAGACCCTGCGGACGGCACGTATTCGATGCGCACGGCAGCAGGCGACTATACGCTTATTGCCGAGGCATACGGATTCCGGTCGAATACACAAAGTGTATCCGTCGGGGCGGACGAAACGGCAACAGCCAACTTTGTGCTCGAGGAAATCCCGATGAACACGGTGTCCGGCACCATTACGGATTCCGCGGACGGCTCGCCGGTCGAAGGCGCGACTGTCCTCCTCGTGGAAGATGCGAACATCGCACCGGCCACGACCGATGCCGATGGCCGCTACGAAATCGAAGCTTATGAAGGCGACTACACACTGAAAATCGTCGCATCCGGTTACCATGGCACGGAAGTGAATGTCACAATCGGCAGCGAGCCGGCTGTCCAAGACATTACGCTTGAGCCGTTCTACACGGTACCTGGCGGGGAGATCGGCTATGACGACGGAACAGCGGAAAACGCACGCGCTTTCTATGACGCAGGCAATGGCTGGGCAGTCAAGATGTCCCTTCCTGAAGGCGAAGAGCAGGGCATCGTCTCCGCGGGTGTATTCCGGTTCTGGGATACTTCCTGGCCGGTACCGGGCGGAACCGACTTTGCAGTTGAAGTCTGGGATGCATCCGGGGCTGACGGCGCTCCAGGCAGTAAGCTTGCCGGACCATTTGAAGCGACGGCACTCCGCAACGGTGAATGGACGGTTGTGGACCTGAAGGAGCACGGCATCAATGTCGGGAAAGACTTCTATATGGTCTACATCCAGACCCACGCCAACCCGAACACTCCGGGCCTTGCCACAGATGAAAACGGCCCGAATGCAGCGCGCAGCTTCCAGCTTGTCGGCGGCGCCTGGTCCCCGGCTCCTGAAGCGGAGGGCAACTACATGATCCGCGCGCAAGTGGATTATGAAGTCGCGACACCTGCCATTACAAGCCACACGGACGGCGAGCTGACTAACGTGGCAGACATCACGATCGAGGGTACGGCTTCTGCAACAACAGAAATCCGCCTCGACAACAATGGTGAAGAAGCCGGTACAGTCACTGTCGGCGACGACGGCAAGTTCTCGTTTGATCTGACGCTTGCCGAAGGCGATAACACCTTCACGGCCACTTCCATCCTGGACGGCCGGGAAACCGGAGTATCCGCTCCAGTCACTGTAACGCTTGATACAGCGCAGCCGGAACTCACGATCGACAGCCCGGCTGACGGGGACAAGACCAACAAAGAGACCGTCACTGTTCAGGGAACGGTTGCCGATCCGCATCTTGACACGGTGAAGGTCAATGGCCAGAAAGCGGATGTCCGCGACGGGAAATACTCCAAGCGGATTCTCCTCGACAACGGGGAAAACGTGATCCGTGTGGTCGCCCAGGATACGGCAGGAAACAAAGTGACGAAACGCGTCACCATCCAGGCGAAATATGACGCACCGGTCATTGAAAACCTGGTTCCTGCAGAAGATGTCCACCTGAAGACCGGCCAGTCGTTTAAATTCGAGTTCGACAGTGAACCGGGCCTGAAGGCGAGCTTCGTCATCCACATGCCGCTGACGAACCTTCCTTCCGCCAATCCGACGGAACTTCCGATGATGGAAATATCGCCGGGCCACTATGTCGGATACTGGACGGTTCCGGCCGACATGAAGGCGAACGGTGCGCAACTCGAAGTTAAGGCCAAAGACGACTTCGGCAACGAGACGCGCAAAACGGCAGACGGCAAAATCTATATCAATATCGATTAATGAGAATGCGCTTGGGGCCTTCTGGTCCCGGGCGCTTTTTCTATATGCGGTAACTTTTGCATCGAATGATGAAGTGGCATGAGGAAATACTTAATTGAACTGGGACAATGTCGAGATTAACGGGAGAAATGTTGAAATAGGCGTGCAGCGGTCAGCCTGATGGCAGGGAATGGGCTTTGAAAATCCTTCATCGCTATCCGGTTCCCGGGAATAATTAATGGATAGGCGACGGGTTAAGCACGGAAAAACGGGCTGACCAACCGCAATAAAGGTATCAGTTACACTCGTGAAGAGAATGAGAAAAACTTCACATAGCAACATGGATTTACATACAATTTTGCCAAGCCCAAAAGCCCTAAAAAAAGTTTGACAAATTGGTGAATAGGATACAGAATAATAACAAGCCCCAAACCCGGCTTAGCCGGGACCATTATACAAGGAGTGGAAACCGTTCATGCAGTGCTATCGTGTTGCACCGGACAAGGAAGCTTCTCGCTGGATGATTACCATGGGAAATCAGGATTTGGAAGAGCTTTTTATTTATAAGGACGAGGCGATTGCAGAAGCCATCATGCTGGCTAAGGCGAACAGCCCGAGCAAGATCGAGATTTGTGATGAAGCACACGAGGTGGTCGACAAACGCAAGTATTAATGATGTCTTTATCTTTTTGTATCATTTATTCCATCGACCGCCCGGCCGGAGAGCAGCGTTATGCTGTTCTCCGGTTTTTCTTCACTTTAAAGAATAAAAAACAAAACCACGGTGAGGAAAAATCCCCGACCGTGGTTTTGCAGTAACGTTTATTAGTTGTTATTATTGTTGTTATTGTTATTGTTGTTGCGAGAATTTCCGCCTTTTTCACCAATCTCTTCATAGAAGCTGCGGTCATGGTTTTCAGAGGTGGCTTCTCCGCCCTTGCGGCCAATCTCTTCGTAAAACTCTTGGCCATGGTTTTCCGCGGTCGCCTCGCCGCCTTTGCGGCCCGCTTCCTCAACTGTCATTTTGCCATTGTTGTTATTGTTTTTGTTGTTTTTCGCCATGATGAATCCTCCTTTATCAATGTGGATGGGGGAGTTCTCAATCAGTTGTTATTGTTGTTCCGGGCATTGCCGCCTTTTTCGCCAATCTCTTCATAGAAGCTGCGGTCATGGTTTTCGGAAGTGGCTTCTCCGCCTTTTTGACCGATTTCAGAGTAGAACTCGCTGTCGTGATTTTCTGCGGTCGCTTCTCCGCCCTTACGGCCGATTTCTTCATAGAAGTCACGGTCGTGATTGCGGGAAGTGGCTTCACCGCCCATGCGGCCCGCTTCCTCTCGCGACATTTTGTTGTTCTTGTTGTTGTCTGCCATGTTGCATTCCTCCTCAATTTTTGTTATTGGAAAGAAGCTATTTGCAGCTTCAACCTCTGTATTTCCGGTTATGACGCTTCTAAACTAAAGAAGAAGAACCGTAATATATGTAATATATTTAATCTTTCTGACATACAATATAAAGACTATTGCGACGCGGATTAGAGGTAGTTCGTATATCTAGAAACAATGCTATTAGCCACAAGCTACAATTTTCATTCACTCTTTGATTATTACTTGCTTCCATGTGTGTGCACGATAAAAGACTTTATGGTAAAATAATGATAGACTAAACAAAAAGAACTAATAAATGGGGAAATGAGATAGTGAAACGACATCAAATAGAGAAGATCATCCGTGAGACGATGATCCGTGTCGGAGTAACGCGTGAGGTCCGTTTAGAGAGGAATGGCATTAACATGACCTACCACTTTATCCACGACTACATCACGTATGATCCTGACCGGATCCCAGAGGCAGTTTCTGAGCAGATGCGCCCGGTCTCTCTCGAAACGTATGTGGCCGCGATCACAATGCATGAACTTGGCCATGCACTGGACCGAAGAGCCCTTCTTGCAGGGCTGCCGCTTTCACGGGAAGTCTATCAAACGCGGAAGACGACGCCACCCAAGGTTCTGGAGCGCAATCCTGAATATATGGCAAAGGTCATTTATGAAGAGGAGCGCAACCTGATAGCCGAGAAGACCGCCTGGGCCAATGCGGCCGAACTCAATCGCAAATATCGTCTGATCAGTGAACTTGATTTCGAAGCAATCAGGCGCCAGTCTCTCTCCACATATGAACGCCGCCTTGCCGGCAAGGTCAAAGTGTATCGAATGGCAGCCGGAGAAGATGTAGGCGAATGATATTATTATAATACTCACAAAAAGCACCTTCCCATGTTTCGGGATGGTGCTTTTTCCAATGCCAGGAAAGTAATGCCGTATATTGCCAAAAATTGTCGTGGCTCTTACAATAGATGCAGATTATTCGAATTTGGAGGGGTTCATTTGGCCTATATGATCCCGGAAACAATAAGGACATCGGCGACTGCGGGCGAGCGTTTGCTTTTCCGCACGATGAAACAAGTTCTCCCAGATGATGTGATTGTTTACTATGAACCGGAAATCCATGGACGACGGCCGGACTTTGTGCTGATCGGTCCTGACATTGGGATGGTCGTTCTGGAAGTCAAAGACTATACTCGCAATACGCTCTATCATTTAAATAAAGATGAGTGGACACTGTTGACTTCAGGCGGTTCGCATGCGACCGTAAAAAACCCGGCGCTGCAGGCGAAGGAGTACATGTTCCATATTAAGAATGTGCTGGAAAAAGACAAGTCGCTGGTCCACCTTGAGGGGAAGTACCAATTTAGATTAAAGTTCCCGTGTGGGTACGGCACAGTTTTCACAAGGTTACATGAAAAGGATATGGTACAAAACCATCTCTATGCCGTTCTGGATCCGGAACGGACTTTTACGAGAGATGCAATCGACCCGGATCTTGATGGGTTTTCCGAAGAGGAGTTTATCGAAAGAATCTGCGGATTGTCTTCGATGACTTTCACACTTCGTGAACCGCTGAATCGGGAGGAAATTGACGCCATCCGATACCACCTGTTTCCTGAAGTACGGATCAGTGCAGAATTCCGGGAGGCGGCCCCGTATAAAGATCAGCTGCTTCTTTCCCTGCGGGACCTGAAGGCGATGGACCTGCATCAGGAGAACCTGGCCAAGCAACTGGGGGACAAAAACCGGCTGATTCGCGGGGTGGCGGGCAGCGGCAAGACGCTGATATTGGCGAGCCGTGCCAAGCTTCTGGCTAAGGAGCACCCGGATTGGAAGATCTTGATCCTCTGCTATAATATTTCTCTTTCCCGTTCAATAGAGTCGCTCGTCATTCGGATGATGAACGAGCCGGATAACCTGTTCGATTTTAACTTCACTGCAGAACAGAAACAGGAACGGTCGAAATCCCCCGGCACCGGGAATGTTATCGTCCGTAACTTCCATGCGTGGCTCCGGAATGACCTGAAGATCAGTGAACAGCAGATTCCCTTTTTCCTGGGAAAGCTGGAGCAGGGAGAGGCGGTTCTTCCGTCATATGATGCCATTTTGATTGATGAGGGCCAGGACTTCGAACCGGAGTGGTTCAGATTGGTAAGCGGCCTGCTGAACCCCGAGACCAAGTCACTGCTTCTGGTAGAAGACCGTGCGCAGTCGATTTATAAACGCAAGCGATCTTACGTACAGGACACCGGGCTCGATTTTCGCGGCAGATCGAAGGTACTTAATATCAACTACAGGAACACCGCTCAGATCGTCTCGTTTGCCTGGGACTTCTACCGTGCCCACTCCACACTAAAGAATAAAGTGGTCACAAAGGACTTCGAAGGTGAAATCATCGCTCCTCAAAGCACAAAGCGGAAAGGATATGAACCGGGCATCGTAAGGAGAAAAGACTTTTTCGAAGAGGCAGCCTATGTCGCCAGGCAGATCCGGCTTCTGCATGAACAGCGCAGCATACCTCTATCCGGCATGCTCATTCTCTACCGGGTTCGCAGATGGAGCGGGAATGATTACGTTGATGCACTGCAACAAGCTTTAAAGAAGGAAGGACTCCCCTTTTACTGGCTAACAGAAACGCCTGATTCCAAGCGGAATTATGATCGCAATGCTGAGGCAGTTACAATCAGCACGATTGACAGCAGCAAAGGGCTGGATTTCCGCGCCGTCTTTATCGTGCACCTGGATATGCTGCCATTCCCATTGGAGAAGGATGAGGAGCGGGAAGCATCCCTACTATATATCGCGATGACCCGGGCGCAGGAATATCTGTGTCTTACTTATTCAGGGGATTCCGCGTATACCCGCTATTTTGAAGCTATTGCCGAAGAGCGGAAGAAGCAGCTCCTGCGGGATAGGCTAAGCTGACGAAACTGACGAATTTTAAAAAACAATCCACCGCTCCGGCATGCAACTTTAGGCATGTCCGGGGCGTTTCTTTATTAAGATTGCTCATTGGCCGCCGAAATTGGGTAATACCATATAGAAGTACTGTTTAATTGGAGGGTCGGTCGATGGACAGTGTCATGAAGTGGTTTGGAAAGTTCCTCCCGTATCTGGACGGGCTGAAAATAGAGGACATTGAAGCAAGAGGCTCGGATTGCCCACCCGGGAACTGGATGCTATGCAAAAAACGGGGAGGCGAACCGGTTGGCGAACTCCACCTGGACAAAAAGGGAGGAATCCGCTATTTCCAGAATATCCATGCGGAAGACCGGACTCCTGTCGTCGTCCTTTCACCTCTTGCCATACGCGACCGTGCCGGGCAGTTCATTGCCGATACATTCGGCATGGAAGCGGAAGGTCTTCAGTTTTCCTCCGTCGTCGACCTGGAAAATGTGTATACGATCGATTTTGTCAGGGTGGATGAAGACGGACTGGAACTCCCGAACTCGGGGTTGAGCCTCGCCTTCCAGAAAGACGGGGTTTTGTATGAATTGGTCAGCTATCTCGGTCCGCTTGTGCTGATCGATGAGCAGAAATCGATCAGTTCGGAGGCCGCGCTTGACCTGTACATGGCCAACCTCACGGCAGAGCTGAAGATCAGCAAATACGACTCCGAGCTGTACGTGGACGGGGATGACCAATTTCATCTCATTTATGATTTTCTTACCGGATCGCCGGATGAGGTCAAGATGGACGGCACGGTCATCTCGCTTGCGGAAGACCTGGGCATCCGGCCGCCGGACCACGAGCCGCTGGGCAAGGGAAGCCTGGATGCGGAAAGCCGCTCAGACGTTGCTTACAGGATTGCGCTGGATACGGCAATCAAGGCACTGTTTAAACAATTTCCAGGTGCCGAACAGCGGTTCCTCATGAGAAAAGAAAACGGACACTCCTGCGAGGAGGACAAATCGACTTTCACTTTTATTTTCGACCGGCACCAGTACGGGATCCAAGTCGAGGATGAGGGTGTTGAAATCGAGGTGGACCGGAAGTCGGGCAAAGTGGTCCGCTTTGATGTAAGCCCAGCAGCCGGAGATGACTTCAGCCGCCTATTGAGAGATCGCCCGTTCAGCATGCGTGCGGCAAAAGCGCTGTTCGTCTCCGATATCTGCATGCGCCCGGTGCGCACGAGGAACGAGGCGGCTGGAGGCGTGCCGGTCTACGAGCTTGTGTACATCCCTGTTTTCCCTGACCCGGGCGGTCATGTCCATGCGATTGACGCCCATTCACTCGAAAAATGGACGGTCGACACCGGATCGCTTCTGGAAGGATAGTTTGCGCTTACAATCAGTTTTTAACATTGTATAATGGATAACGTATCAGAGAAGACGAATCATATTACAGGAAGTCGGGATTCAGAGAGAATGATGGAAAATAAGCATGTAACAGTCAGACAGGCAGCGGAAACGTTTTCGCTGGAGGTTCTGGGCGGCAGGGAAGAGCTCGGCCGGGTCATTGCCAAGCCGCAAGTCCGGCGCCCCGGCCTGGAGTTCTTAAATCATTTCAGCTTTATCGCAAAAGGGCATGTGCAGATACTGGGCCGCAACGAAATCAGCTATCTGCGGACGTTGGATGCGGATGAGGCAAGGCACCGGATCGGGAACATGGTGACCTATGACCCGCCCTGCATCGTCATCACGTCCAATCAGGAGGAACCGGAAGGGCTGCTGCTGCACTGCGGCGAGGCACGTATTCCGGTACTGAGGACGTCCGACTCGATGACCGATTTTGTACAGAAGCTGAACCGGTTCCTGCTGAATCAGCTGGCAGAGGAAATCGCGATTCACGGGGTCTGTGTGAATGTATCAGGCATCGGCGTCCTCCTTCGCGGAAAGTCCGGCGTCGGAAAAAGCGAAACGGCCCATACATTGATCGGGCGGGGACACCGGCTCGTGAGCGATGACATTGTCGTTCTGAGAAAGCTCAGTCCGCAGACGCTTCTGGGTACACATGACGGCAGCAACAAGGAATTTCTTGCTTTGCGGAGCGTGGGACTGCTGAATGTCGTCCGGATGTACGGCAGGACGTCATTCCAGGAAGAGACGCGGATCGCCCTTGATATCGAACTGATTGAGTGGCAGAAAGACGCATTGAATAACGAACTGGAAGTCGACGTGAAGTACAAGGAGTACATGGGCGTCAAAATCCCGCATATCCAGATTCAGCTGCAGCCGGGACGCGATGTTGCCGGCCTGATCGAAGCAGCCGCGAACAACTGGTACCTCCGTATGCAGGGATACAGCGCAGCCGAAGAATTCAGGCACCGGCTGGAAGAAGCATTCCATGATGAGGAAGATGAATAAGTGTACCGGGCCCAGCGCCCGTCCGGCGGCTTTGATCCTGCTACCTTCACCGGTGCAGGGGAAAGCCGCTTTCTGATGTTGGGAACCTAGATAGGAAATAGGGTACTATATTGATAGGAATAAGATTCCTTGAGGAGGTGTGGCAGTGAACGATCAATCCCGATACAGGCAATTAGCCAATCTGACCAGAATGATCAACACGAAATTGGACTTGAAAGAGATGCTGTCCGCCGTGACAGACGCGATTTCCCAGGAAGTTTTTCAATGTGACTCTGTCGGCATTTATCTGCCGCAGGATGACGGAACATTCAGGGGGTTTACCGGAAAACCGGACGTCCTGAACGGCATGACACTCGATATGCACGTGATCAGCCCTGAGGACGATGCACTCGTCCGGGAAGTCACGAAAACAAACCGGGCGGTTTATATTCCCGATACCCGGTCGGATGACCGGCCGAGCGACTGGGCGGTCGACTCATTCCTGATCCGATCCCTTCTCGCCATGCCGATTTCTTATGGGGAAGAACTTTACGGACTTGTCTTCCTGTTCAACTACGGGCAGCCGATGAACATCACTCCCGAGCAGCGGGAAACCGTGGAGGCATTTGTCAATATGGCGGCTGTCGCCATCCGGAATGCCAACGACCTGATCCGAAAAGAAAACCTGATCCGCGACAAGCAGATGCTCCTCGACGCGAACAGTGAATTGTCCCGGGCGGAAACGATGGATCAGGCCATCCAGACCTGCTTCCAATATGTCGGCGAGCTGCTGCAGAACGACGATCCGGCCGTCCATCTCCTGGACCCGGTAGCCGGAAAGAAGATCAAACCCGCCCATCTGTCCAAAAACAGTGACATGAGCGAGGAACAGTGGCTGGAAATGCACCAGGCGCAGCTGGATGACCTCCTCGAAGACCGGATGTATCAGGATGCCATCCGGACGCGACTCCCGGTATACATACCGGATGTGACAAAAGACGGCCGCCCGAACCAGGAGATCTGCCGCACATTCGGTATTACCGGGATGGTGGTATTACCGATGATTGCAATGAATGAAATCCTGGGATTCATCGCCGTGCCAAACCGTTCAGGAAAAGTCATCGAGTATCCGCAGGCGACCATCGACCTTGCTCAATCCGTCGTGGACATGACAGCTTCCACCCTGTCCAATCTCCTCTTTATCGAGAAGCAGGAAATGATCATCAACCGTCGGACTAGAGAAGTCACGGTGAAAAATGAAGAACTCCAGCGAGTCATTACCGAACTGGAGTCGCTTTCAAGGGAGAAGGAGCTGATCCTGAAATCCGCAGGAGAAGGGATATTCGGAATCGGCCTGGACGGCAAAATTACATTCAGCAACCCGGCGGCCCTGAAGATGCTCGGGTACTCCCGTCCGGAAGAGCTGGAAGGCGAGTCGTATGCAAAGATTTTCCGCGGAGAGGACCGGCGGGACGGAGTGCTTCCGGGCCAGAATGACGAAGTGGACGTTTTTCACAGAAAGGACGGCACTGTATTCCCGGTCGAATACGACATCTCGTTTATCCAGGAAGACGATCAGGTCTTCGGTCAGGTAGTGATCTTCAAGGACATCACCGAGCGTCGGTACCTGGAAGAAGAGATCAAGTACTATGCTTATTATGACAGCCTGACTGATTTGCCTAACCGGCTGCAGATGAAAGAGCGGCTGGATGAGGCACTGATGAATGCCTCGCGGGATAATGAAAAGGTGGCCGTGCTGTTTCTTGACCTTGACCGATTCAAGCTTGTCAATGATACACTCGGGCACAGTTTCGGCGATCTGCTGCTGAAGGAAGTGGCCAAAAGGCTGAGTGAAGCGATCCCCGTGAACGGAATCGTTTCAAGGCAGGGCGGTGACGAGTTCATGATCATCCTCCTTGATGTCAAAAGCAGAAGCGAAGTCATCCGTGCCGTCGGAAAAATCAACAAGGCCTTTGCTAAACCGATCGTGATCGACGATCATGAACTGTTCATCAAAAACTCGATCGGCATCAGCATGTATCCGGAAGATGGCGACAACGCCGAGCAACTGATCAAGAATGCAGACACGGCGATGTACCACTCCAAGGAAGTTGCAGGCGGGAGCTATCACTTCTACGACGAGAAGTTCGGAAAGCGGACAATTGAGAGCGTCAAGTATGAGAACGCATTGTACCGGGCGCTGGAGCGGGATGAATTTACATTGTATTACCAGCCGCAGATGGATTTCTGCAATAATCGCCTTTTTGGTGTAGAGGCGCTGATCCGCTGGAATCATCCGGAAGAGGGGCTCGTTCCGCCGGATATCTTTATCCCGCTGGCTGAGCAGACGGGCCTAATTGTGCAGATCGGTGAATGGGTGCTGCGAGAGGCCGTTTCACAACTCAAGAAATGGCATGAAAAAGGCTTCACAGATCTGAATATGGCCGTCAATTTGTCTGCCGCCCAGTTTGAACAGGGAAATCTGCACCGTATCGTCAAGCAGGTGCTTGCTGAAACGGGCATCCGTCCCGGGCAGCTTCATCTCGAGCTGACCGAAAACCAGATTATGCGAAACACGGATCTGGCCATTTCCACGATGAACAAATTAAAACAGCTTGGTGTTCACTTGGATATCGATGACTTCGGCACGGGCTATTCTTCACTCAGCTACCTCCAGCGATTCCCGTTGACGACGCTCAAGATCGACCGGACGTTTATACGTGATATTTTGTTTGATGAGGACGACCGTGCACTGACTGATACGATCATCACGATGGCGAAAAACATGGATCTTGAGGTCATTGCGGAAGGGGTCGAGACAAAAGAACAGGCTGATTACCTCGCTTCCCGCAAATGTACGCTCATGCAAGGGTATTACTTCAGTCCGCCAATTCCGGCAAAAAAGCTTGAAAACGACTTCTTGACCAATCATTAAGGGGGAAGGTCCAATGAAAGCAGGCATTGCAGTTCTTGAGTTTCTGAAAAACGCCGGAATCGACAGGGTTTTTGGGATACCGGCAGGCAGTGTGAATGTGCTGTTTGACGGTTTGAACGATTACTTGGAGATTCGTCCGATCATCACGAAACATGAAGGCGCGGCAGGTTATATGGCAGCGGGGTATGCGAAGTATTCCGGAGGGCCTGCAGTGGCCATCGGCTCAAGCGGACCGGGTGCGATGAACCTGGTGACGCCGGCGGCAAATGCCATGCGGGAACAGCTCCCCGTTCTGTTTTTGACCGGTGCGGTACCGAGCAGTACGGTCGGGCTGAATTCTTCTCAGGAGCTGGATGCCGCTCCGGTATTCGCTCCGATCACCAAGTATTCCAAACGGGTCGAACGGGGAGAAGATCTGGTTAAGGAAGTGGCAAAAGCTCTGGAAATCGCAATAAGCGGCGTACCGGGGCCCGTACATATCGCCATGCCGCTTGATGTGCAGATGGCGGAAATCGATCCGGAAATCATACCGGATGCAATCCGTCCTGTTCGTGTACATACGGATTTTTCGGCGGCCGGACAAGCCGCGCGGGAAATCAAGAGCCGGAACACCGGCCTGATCTTCTGCGGACAGGGCGTCAGGGGAATGGTGCCGGAAGTGATGCGTCTTTCGGAGAGGCTGGGCTGGCCGGTCATCGCGACGCCTGTTGCAAAGGGGCTTTTTAAAGACACACATCCCAACTTTGCAGGCGTCTACGGATTTGCAGGACACGAGTCCACGGGCCGTCTTGTCCAGGAAGGGGACTTTGATACCCTGCTTGTGCTCGGCTCAAGCCTCGGGGAGACGGCTACGAGCAACTATAACGCTGGACTCGCAAGGGACCGTTTTGTCATCCAGTTCGATCGGGACGAAACGGTTTTCGGTAGGAAGTATCCGGTGGACCTCCCGGTTCTGGGGAATCTTGCAGATACGCTGCCCGCTGTGCTGAAAGAGCTGAACGTGCTCGGTGCCGGAGAAAAGTCTGTTAAGGTGCCTTACAATCCGGAGCGGCTAAAGCCGGGGGAGGATTTCACGACAAAGAATGTCGTTCTCAAGCTACAGCAGCTGCTTCCTGAACAGACAAGGTACGCAGTGGATATCACGGAGACGGAAGCCTATATCATTCATGATTTGAACACCCTTTCACCGGATGCATTCGACATCAACGTCCACTTTGGTGCGATGGGGAGCGGCCTGTCCGTCGGAATCGCCGCCAAAATGGCGGAACCCGAGCGCCCGACTGTGATCATCACCGGTGACGGCTGCTTCCATATGCATGGCATGGAGATCCTGACCGCGAAGGAATACGGCGTACCAGTCCTGTTTACCGTCATGAACAATTCCCGGCTTGGGCTGGTCTATCACGGGCACAACCTGCAGTTCAAGCGGGTCCATGATACCTTTTCCACACAGCCGATGGATTTCACGAAGGTGGCTGAAGGGCTCGGTATTCCGGCCGCACGTGTGGAATCGATGGAGGATCTGAGCGGGGAAATCATCGGGGAACTGATGGCTTCAGACGGACCGGCCCTCCTTGAGATCGTCCTCACCGACGACAACCCGCCGCCAATGGGCGACCGCGTCAAATTCCTCGCCGGCTTTGCGGAGTGAGGGCAGATTCATGTGAGATGTTGCCGTACCGGGTTGGGACGTTGCTATAGTAGATTGAAACGTTGACATATTCCATTGAGACGTTGCTATATTGGGGTGAAACGTTGACAACCCGCTGCCCGGATGCTGATTCATCCAAAAGCCCGGATCCGTTTTTCGGATCCGGGCTTTTCTGGCATCGGTCATTGGTAAGGGTGCGCGTCAAAGTACTCGGTAATCGTCCGGATGGTCAGCGTCTTGAAGTCGTCAGTCACGGGTTTTCCCTCCGGATCCGCATAGAAAGCATGTCCGTCCCGATTCTCATAGCCGATTTCGATGAGACGATCCAAGAGATCTTCAGGAAGATATTCATTGCCGTTGACAGTCATGAATTCCTCGGTCGGTGTAACAAGTACGTCCAAGTCCTCATATCCGCCGGTAATCATGACGAGATCCCCATCATGACGCTTGACCCAATTTTCCTTGGAGCGGATGGAAATCGGGGAGCGTTCAATGGAGACGATGCCCTCAAGGTTTGTCCCGAACATACGGAGAAGGAGCGGGCAGAGATGCCCAACTGTGAGTGAAGGCAATTTCTCAAGCTCTTCCGCGAGCAATTCCCGATTGGTCAGACCTTCTTTTTTGCCCCGCAGGACCGGTACGATATCATAATCAAATCCGAACAGATCCTTTATGATCTCGTGGACCGCATCCGCAGGATTCCGGCCACCGATTGCCGCAAGCCGTGTTTCCAATTCATCTAGCCGGTTCGGCCTCTTTTCTGCCACTTCAATCACCGTCCTGAACGACCGCTCTTTTGTATTATTATGACACAATTACACACACTTTGTAGACTATGTTCAAGAAATGATAAACTAAGTTGATTGTTTATAGAGAAGGAGTCAGCACTGTGAATTTAAACGGTGGATATTATTATGCGTTTTTGGAACACCAGCACCTCGCACTTGTCGCGGGGGAGCTGGAGCAATCCGTCTATACAAGCCCGCGTACGATGCTGACGCATGCCCGTGTGCTGATCGACTCAGTCTTGCAGCTGGTCATGAAGGAAGAAGGAATTCCGGACGTGCAGCACAAGTCACTAAAGGAACGGCTCGACGAAGTCGGCCGTCAGGGACTGCTGACCGACGAAGTAAGGGATGCGCTCCATGAGATCCGGATGGCGGGAAACCGCGCAGCTCATCAGCCGAGGGCATTCCGGGTGACCGAGTCTGTCGCAGCCTGGGAGCAGCTGTATATCGTCATGAAATGGTACACGGAAGTATACGGGAATCCCGATTTCATATTCCCGGAATACCGGGATCCTGCTTTGCCGGAGGAACAGACTTTCGAACTGCCGGAGCTGGAATCCCGTCTCGGCCGGCTGGAAGATCTCCTCAGAAAGACGCTGAGCGGAGAGGCAAGGGAAGCCCTGCCCGACCAAGCCCGGGAAGTTGTTGTCCCTCAGGCAAAACCGTTTGACGAGTCTCCCGGTTACACAACCGTCCGGCAGATCTGCTATGGCGACAGGACGCTTGACGTCCCGTACTTTCTGCGTGATGCATTCCTCCTGCCGCAGCGATTCGAGAAATCGGTCCGTTTTCTCGTCAAGCTTCACGGAGCGGAAGAAGCGCGGATCATGAGTGAACTGCCGGCTGACCTCGTTGGTCTTCATCTATCTGTTACCCGGTACACGGAGAAAAATGACGAGCAGTTTTTCGAAGAGCTGGCAGAATTCATCGAAGAGGAAAAAGCCCGCCGGCGGATCCGGATCGAGCGGCCGGGCGAGCTGTTCCTGTTCCATAAAGGAGACTCCATCGTCGTGACGGAGACCCTCGCCGGGGCCGAGCTGACCAAGGAGAATTTCCCCTCGCTGACACCAGGTTTCATTCGCCAGCTGGAGGAATCGGGTATCCGCCGTGCAGGCCAGCTGCCGCAGGAACTCGTCATCCTCGCCAAGTACAAGAATGTCGGAGCAGGTACGATCGAGAAACTGTTTGAAGACCTGAAAAACACCCAGAAAGAAGCCGCATCAGTATAACGATGAAGCCTCCGACAACCGTCGGGGGCTCTATTTCATCGTCCCTTGAAAGCAGAGGGAATGATAAACTGATGGAAAGCATCGCCAAAGCTGTGAGGATTGAGAGGGGTTGTCATGGAGGAACGGATCAGAGTTTTAAATGAACGATATGAACGGCTTTACCCGGATGAAGGAACGAGCAAGCGGAAACTCAGGAAAGCAGAAAAATATCTGGAAGTCAGTCTTCCTCTGGAATTCCGTGAGATCGCATCGTTTTTTGGTGGGGGACTTCTCGGAGGCATTGACCATTTCCGGTTCGACATGGATGTGATGGATAAACCGGATATCTGTAATGACACGGTCAGATTCAGGAAATACCGTTCTTTGCCTGATTCATTCATCGTCCTGACTGAAGATGGAGACAGACTGATTTTGCTGGGCACAGAGACCATTCCGTCGGTTTTTTGGATCAAAAAAGACGACATCCGGAAATTGAAGAAACAGCAACCCGTCGAAGTGGAGGAAAGCTGGGAAACCTATGCAGATTTTTTTGAGGAACAGCTGCTGAAAGAAGAGCAGGCTCTCGCAGGCGGTGCCGCCAGCCTTTCGAATGACGGATTCGTCCGTGATTTCCTGAGGGACAAAGCTTATTATCAACGCTTTATCGCCCATGAAGAGGAACGTATTTCGGAGTTCACAAGTCTGATCAAGCAAGTAATCAAGGAACGGGGAGAGGAGGATGAAGGTGTACAGTACGGCTATGGTGTGGTCGCCCTTTTTTACCGCACTAAGCTGCTCGCCCTCTATTCAGCGGGATATCCACTGGATGAGATCAAAGCGTTTCTCCCGGAAGTCGTCGGCTGGATGGAGAAAATGGACGATGGCCGTTATGGCTACGACCACTTCCAGGATTGCGTTCTCCTTTTGTCTTTAGCCGCCCTGCTGGAAGTGGATGAAGACTTGTTTGGCCGGATCAGCCAATTTGCATCTGTTTATCAAGAGAAGGATGCACTGATCGACTTTCTGTTGAATGGGGGCATCCAAAAGCCAGCAAGACGTGATTTCCTTTTTAAGCGACCTTATCGGCATCTGGAACGGGTACTGTTTGCGAAAGACAAGCACCAGAGTATTTGGGGGCTGAAAGTTTATTTGCGGAAATTTTGGTACGAGGAACACGATGAGGCCGCGTGGCATGATCTGCACCTTCACAGGGACGAAATCTATTATGGCTATTGGAGCTTTGAAAGCGCGGCGATTGTGAAGATCTTGGGGCTTGACGACAGCGAACTGTCGGGACGGCGATATTATCCGTCTGACCTGGTACATGACAGATCCGGCAAGGAATAGCATGGTTGAACAAAGATAATTATATTATGTAAACATGATAAGCGCCGTCGGAAGGAATACCGAAACTTGCATCGAATTAGGAATCAGCAGTTGGCATTTCAAACAGGGAGGGATCAGGATGGGAGAACAGTATCCGGTATTAAAAGATGCAGAGCCCTACTACGCGGAAGGGGGACGTGAAGGGGTCCTTATTTCGCACGGCTTCACAGGGTCCACCCAGAGCATGCGCCCGCTCGCCGAAGCTTTGGCGGAAGCTGGCTACACGGTGTGCCTGCCTCGCCTGAAAGGGCACGGTACCCACTATGAGGACTTGGAGCGCACGAGCCGGCACGACTGGATCGGATCGGTCGAGGAAGGCTACCGTTGGCTGAGGGGACGGTGTGACACCATTTACATGGCGGGTCTGTCGATGGGCGGCACGCTGACGCTTTATATGGCGCAGCGGCACCCCGAGATCAGAGCGATTGCACTCATCAATGCTGCCATCGACATGCCGGCACTTAAAGAAGTCGGCGACACGGAGGACGTCCGGTTCCTTGACGCGATCGGATCAGACATCAAGAAGCCGGGCGTCACCGAACTGGCTTACGAGAAAACACCGGTCAAGTCGGTGAAGGAGATTCTCGCACTCATGGAAGAAGTGCGCGCGGACCTTGGCCAGGTCAGCTGTCCTGCGCTGATCCTGGTTTCTGATGAAGATCATGTCGTCCCTCCGGGCAATTCGGACATCATCCGTGACGGCATTGCATCAGTCGGGAAAGAGACAGTCCGGCTCAAAGAAAGCTACCATGTCGCCACGCTGGACAATGACCATGAGAAAATCATCGACAATGTGCTGCGCTTCTTCAGGGAGAACGCTTAAGATCGGACTTATCGATCAATAGGATTTTGGGACCATGCGCAAAAACGGTGCATAAGTACGAAAAACCGACTCTTTTGATATGTTACGATACTTACGAGAAAAAGAAATCGACCAGGCACGGCGGAATTTGCCGGGGACAAGCCATAAATACCAAACAGCCCGCCCGGACCCGGAAATCCCGGCGGGCTGTTTGCATGTCTGCCGGGTCACGGAAACAAATATGTAAAGGTGGCGACGGCATGAAAGTATTGGACGTAACCTTATTCCGTGAGGGCATGCAGCGGAATGTCGAGACGCTGATGCGCCTGGAAGAAGAAATGCAGATGATCAGGGCGGCGACGGAAGAGCTGATCTCACTTCAGGAATCATTAAAAGGAGAGGGAGGCGACGCGATCCGGGCTTTTTACCGGGATTGCCACCTGCCGCTTCTGCAGTACTTTGTATTGTTTAAATCTCAGTTCGAAAGCATCCTTCAGCAGATGGATTCAGCGCTGAACGCCCTGGAACCGGCAGCCGATGGCCATATCCGCGAAAGTTTCCTCGAGAGTGAGATCGAGGCAGGCCTTTCCGAAATCGCCACTCTCACCGGAAGTCTGACGGATGAAGCCAATGCCATTATGGACAGTGTGTCCGATATCGTCGGCCTGCCACACCTGGATGACAGCGAGGTGCAGCAGGGCGTACAGGATGCCAAAAAGAAACGGGATCAGACAGTGACGGACCTTCACCAGTTCGATGCTTCGCAGACCGGAGCCCTTGCATCGGTCAATGACGGCATCAGGAAGATGGAATTGTGGATCACAGATCTGGAGCGCATGTTTAATGAAGGGCTGACCGATGTCGGTTTCAGGGCTGATCAATGGTCCTTCATGACCAGGATGAGTCCGCTCAGGGCCGATCTGGCCGCAGGCAATTCAAGTCTCGGCGGCGTCTCGGGGTTATCCGGCTTTAACGCCCCGCTGACATCCTTCCTTTGGACGCCGGGTGGGGGGATGAATCCGGCGACGGCAAATGGCTTCCCGGCAGGACCCGGAATGCTTGCAGGCTATCCCCCGTACGCCTCACCGACTCTGATGACCGCACTAGCCAATCGTCAGAACGGACTGCTATTCCCTACATATGCTGCTGCCGGCACCACTTCCGGAGCCCCGAAGAAAGAAGAGCCGAACTTTGTCATCGGCGGGGACTCCGTTGCGCTCGGGAAATACGGCACAGTAACCGGCGGCTCCGGCAAATTGGAGAGTGAGTGGTCCGGCCTCAATGATAATGATCCGCTGATCGGCGGCAGCGCTGACTTCACGCTGATTCACGGTCAGATGGAAGCGGACACGGACTATGTGGATGCACGGGGCACGCTGAACATGCTGCAGGCAGGCGCGGATGCCAAGATTGACGAAGCTTCTGTGCTGGGCGTGGACATTCCCCTTCCGCTGGTCAATGCGGAAGCAAAGGGCCTGGAGTATGATGCGAAAGTGGAATTGGACCGCAACATGCCGTATCTTGGCGATGTCGTCGGCGGCACGGGCATCGGGGCCAACTATACCGTCGGGGATGCAAAAGCTTATGCGGGTTATGATGATGGCTATGTGGGCCTGGCCGCCAAAGCTTCATTATGGGAAGGTGAGCTGAACCCGACTGTCGGGATTCCGTTCACTGATTATAATGTCAAGCTCACGTTCGGCGCTTCGGCGGGTAGCGTCGGGGGTGAAGCAAGAGTGGGCAGAGAGTTTCTGATCGACCTCCGTTTCCTTGTAGGCGGAAGATTTGGAATAGGTGTTGAAAAAGGAACCGAATAATTCTGTGGACGAAAGGAGTACCACCGGCATGACAGTCAGGTTCAATACAACGGCTTTACATATCGGGGAAGACCTTCTTCCGATCGGATCGGTCGTCAGGATGGAAGGCGTGGAACCGAATATCATGATCTATGGCAGGAAACAAAGCGGAATTGGCGGAGGTGACAGAGTCTGGGACTATGTCGGATGCCCGTATCCCCAAGGCCACCTGTCGTCGGATACCAATCTGTTCTTTGATCACGAACACATCCGGGAACTCATTTTTAAAGGCCTGGAAACCGCGGGCGAAATCGAGCTCAGAAAAGAGCTCCGGCGCCTGACGGCTGAAAAAAACTAATCACCGGACTCATCATCCGGTTTTTTCGGGAGTGCATGCATCATGAAGCGAACTGCGATGTTTTTGACTTTGGCCGTACTGCTGGCCGGCTGCGGCGGTCAGGCTGACAGCGACGAACCGGAAGTGAAGGAGGAACAGGAAATCGTGACACAGGACAAAGAAATGGAACCTGTTGAAATCCAGGTGCTGAAAGCGGACGAGGAAAACGGCGTGACACTTGAAAATGAGATGTATCAGCAGTTGTCGGCCTTCCTCCAAAGCAATCCTGAAGTCGGGGTTCCGGGTGACTTTGGTGTCCATCCGCTGACCTTGGCCAATCAGACGGAAGGCGGCCAGGCGATGTTCTTCCTGGGGGTCAACCGCCTTGAGCAGCCGATCAAGAACATCACATTCGACTATACGCTCGGTGTTGATACGGGTGACGGAATCGAATATGTGCTGGAAAAGGAACGGGTCGAGCTTCTTGAGCCTTTCGCGGGCACCATCCAGCCGGGACACGCCATCCCGTTCACTGTTCCGGTCACGCCTGAAGGCGCAGAAGTTCTCCAGTCGATCACGGAAGAAAACAAAGTCGTCAAGCTGGAGAATGCGGACTTCGAACTGGAAAACTGACGGACCAGGCAAGACGACGGAGGAAGAGAATTGGATTTTTTCATTAAACGAAACTGGGCCATCACCAAGGAAATCGCCTCAGAGGTCAAACGGAATTGGAACAAGTTCCGCAGTTTGACGACCCGTGGTGACAAAGCCAAAATGTTTACATTTCTCTATATGAGCGCCGTTTTCCTGCTGGCGTTCCTGGCAAGCTGGTATGTCAGTGCCCTGTTTGTCATTTTGGGGATCGTTATGGGATTGTACCTCGGCATCACGGACCATCCGGGATTTTTTGCGCTGCTGCTTCTTCCGCTGGTCGGAATCATCACGCTGAAGCTTACACAGCTTTACTGGACCCGTTTTTATCCGGAGTACCGCAAGGAATTTTTCAATAAGATGAATCTTTAAA
Organism: Bhargavaea cecembensis DSE10; assembly: GCF_000348905.1. Lineage (GTDB taxonomy): Bacteria > Bacillota > Bacilli > Bacillales_A > Planococcaceae > Bhargavaea > Bhargavaea cecembensis. Next base: position 9,677 of record NZ_AOFT01000002.1, on the reverse strand, counting down.
CTGTACTTGTACAGCAAAAAGGCACCCGGCGGGGTGTCTTTTTATATGAAATCCGGTTCCTGTTGGTATACTTGATTCAGAACAGTCTGATTCATAGAAGAAGGGGGAAGTGAAATGGCGTTTTTTAAAACGAGTGACGGTGTGACCCTGTTTTACGTGGAAAAGGGCGAGGGGCGGCCGATTGTCCTCGTCCACGGGTGGTCGGGTGACCATACAACCTTCGCAGAGCCGATCGAACGCTTAAGCAATGATTTCCGGGTGGTGGCCTATGACCTGAGGGGACACGGTCAATCCGACCGGACCGACCAGGGGCTGACACTCCGTCGATTCGCACACGATCTGGAAGAACTCATGGATCACCTCGGCCTTGGCGAAGTGACGCTTGCCGGCCACTCAATGGGCGCATCAACCGGTTTTGAATACATCCGCAACCATGGCACCGGCAGGCTCCGCTCCTTCACGATCTTCGACATGACACCGAAACTCGTCAATGAAGATGGCTGGAACCTGGGCCTGTGGCACGGAGAATATACCCGTGCTGATGCCGACAGTGATCTCACACAGATGTATGGAGAATTTGAAGGGTTCACAAGAACCTTCATGAAGCGGACCGTCCCATACCTGAGCGAAGCCGAGCTTGAGGAAATGCTGAAGTTGTCCGCCTCCAATTCCCCGCATGTGCTGGCTGCCATGTGGCATGCCATGGTGACGGCCGACTACCGGGACATGCTTGCCGACATCACGGTGCCGGCACAGATTGTCTATGGTGACAAGAGCACACTGTATTCCAAAGACACCGCGGAATTTTTGAACGGACAGATCCCGGATTCAACGGTGATCGCGTTCGAAAACTGCACCCACATGCTGACTGCCGAGAATCCGGGAAAGGTAGAAGAAGTGATCCGGCAGGCCGCCAGCAATCCGGCAGCCAAAGCCTGAATGAACGATATCTATAGCGACTGCAGACAACCGATGTCTGCGGTCGTTTTTTCATTTTCCCGGCTTGTTCACTGTAAAACTTTCGTAAATCTAAAAAACCGCCTTAAGCAATTCTTAACAACCCCTTCATATGGCGGCAAAAGTCGAACCCCTATAATGGACGGGCACCAGAAAGAATGCCGGAAACCACAAGGATCCGGACAGAAGATACATAGAGGTGAACACGTTGCAGGTCCGGTTTGAAGAAGTCTCCGTGTCGTATGGGGACAAAAAAGTACTCGAAAACATAGATTTCACATTTCCGGCTCATTCCCTTGTATCGGTGCTGGGGCCGAGCGGATGCGGGAAATCCACGACGCTGATGCTCATATCAGGGCTGATGTTCCCGACAGAAGGGCGGATCTTCTTCGGGGACCGGGAAGTCACCAAGCTGGATGCGGTCAGGCGGAAGGTCGGGATGGTCTTCCAGAACTATGCGCTTTACCCGCATCTGTCGGTTCTGGAGAACATCATGTTCCCGCTCAAAATGGCCAAAGTCCCGAAAAACAAGCGGCGTGAACGGGCACTTGAACTCGCCAATCTTGTCCGGATCGGGGAGCATATCGACAAAAAGCCGAAACAGCTGTCAGGCGGCCAGCAGCAGCGGGTTGCCATCGCCCGCGCGCTTGCGAAGGAGCCGTCCATCCTGCTTATGGACGAACCGCTCTCCAACCTGGATGCAAGGCTGCGGCTTGAGATGCGCGAGGAGATCAGACGCATCCAGCAGCAGACGAATATCACAACGGTGTTTGTCACCCATGATCAGGAGGAGGCGCTCAGCCTCTCGGACCAGATTATGGTGCTGAACGATGGAGCCATCCAGCAGATGAGCACGCCGCGTGACCTGTACGAACGGCCGGACAATCTGTTTGTCGCGAGCTTCCTCGGCAAGCCGGCGATCAATATGCTTCCTTTTGACCCGAACGGAAGAATCAGAAGGATGATGAACATCCCCCAGCCGTTTGCGGGCCGGATCGAGACGGTCGGCATCCGGCCTGAATGCATCATGGCCACCGATCATACGCAAGACGCCCTGTTCCGGGGTGAGGTCACCCATATTGAGCGGATCGGAAGGGACGTGTCCGCCAAGGTCCGTCTTGACGGAGCGGAAATGGTGGTGACCGGCCTGCCAGGAGAAGTGGAGGAGGGTCAGACGGTCAATCTGACGGCCGGGGACGGAGATCTCCTTTTCTTTGATCAATCTGGCCGATCCGTCCGATGGAGCGAAGCTGGCAGTGCGGTCGGGAGTGCGGATACATGATCCAGAACCCGACCCTGAAAAGCACGATGAAGGCCTGGCTCTACATCCTTCCGATGATGCTCATCATCTTCACGTTCAACCTTTATCCGATCGTCAAGTCGTTTGCGATGAGCTTTTATACGGATTACAACTTCTACGAGGATGTGGTCCATGCTTACGGGATCGGCAACTTCGCGACGATCCTGCAGGATTCGGATTTCTATCTCGCGATCAAGAATACATTCATCTTTGTTCTTGGCGTCGTCCCGATCTCGATTGCCCTTTCCCTGGGCATCGCCCTGCTCCTGAATCAGATCAAGTTCCTCTCCGGCTTTTTCCGGACGGTCTACTTCCTGCCGTTTGTGACGAGTACGGTTGCCATCTCGCTTGTCTGGAACTGGCTTTACCACCGGAACTACGGACTGATGAACTACTTTCTCGGATGGTTCGGCATCGAACCGGTCCACTGGATCACCGATCCGGACTACTCGATGCTGGCACTTGTCATCATGGCGGTCTGGAAAGGACTCGGCTTCAATATCATCCTGTTCCTCGTCGGCCTGAACAACATCGACGAGACGTATTACAAGGCTGCCAAAGTCGACGGAGCCTCGGGGTTCAGACGGTTCTGGAACATCACCCTGCCGCTCCTCGGGCCGACCGTCTTCCTGGTTTCGGTACTCGGCGTCATCAACAGCTTCAAGGTGTTCGATGAAGTGTATGCCCTGTTCCAGGCAAAGCCCGGACCGGCCAAGTCGACATTGACGATTGTGTATTACCTGTATGAGAAGTTCTACACCGAATACCAGTACGGCATCGCGGCCGCGGCGGGAGTCGTCCTGTTCGTCATCATCCTTGCCGTCACGCTGGTCCAGTTCGCCTACAACAGGAAGTTTGTCCATTACTGAGAAAGGAGGCGAAACGGCATGAAACAAGTGCTGGAGACGCCCGCCGGACTGCCGCCGGCCAAACGGGCAAGCTGGCTGCTGGCAGATGCGGGAATGGCGGATGTTCTGAAAAAGGGGCTTATCTATACTGCCCTGTCGATCGGTGCCATCACGATGCTGATTCCCTTTTACTGGATGGTTGTCACATCGCTGAAAACTCCGGCGGAGGCGGTCGCGATGCCGCCCGTCTGGATGCCGGATGTGCTTCAGTTCGGCAACTACGGGACCGCGCTTGAGGCCGCTCCGTTCGGGCAGTACTTCCTGAACAGTGTGCTCGTGACCGTGGTTTCAACGATCGGGGAACTGGTTACGACGATCCTTGCGGCTTTCGCATTCGCGAAGATGAAGTTTTACGGCCGGAGCCTGCTGTTCACAGTCCTGATCGCGACGATGATGGTGCCCGGTGAACTTCTGATCATCCCGAACTTTGTGACGCTTTCCAACTTCGGGCTGATCAATACGTATGCGGCGCTGATCATTCCGTACCTGGCAAGTGTGTTCTCGGTTTTTATCCTGCATCAGAACTTCGTGTCGGTGCCGGATGAGCTGTACTATGCCGCCAAAGTGGACGGATGCAGTGATTTCCGGTTTCTCTGGTCGGTCATGGTACCGCTGTCCAAGTCCGCCATTGTAGCGATCACGATCCTGAAGGTGATCGGCAGCTGGAACTCGTTCATGTGGCCGCTGATCGTCACGAACGACCGGATGCTCCGCACATTGCCGGTCGGACTGCAGGCCTTCACGACTGAGGCAGGGACGAAGTATGAACTGCTGATGGCCGCCTCGACACTCGTCGTTCTGCCGATGATCATCCTGTATCTGTTTCTGCAGAAGTACATCATCATGGGCATCTCGAGGAGCGGGTTGAAGGGGTGATTCATCCATGAGAATCGGTTGATTTCCACTTCGGACACTTGTTGGCCAACGCTTCGCTTTTGGCCACAGACGCCGTTCTGCGTGACGGCGTCCGCTAGTCCGCGGGCGGTCCGCGAGCCTCCTCGGACTACGTCCTGCGGGGTCTCGCCTGGCCCGCTTTTCCCGCAGGAGTCTCGTGTCCTACGCTTCAATCAACCCACAAAAGTTTCGAGTTAGAATCTGTACATGCCAGGAGCCCAAACTCACTATTAAAGAAAATTAGGGGAGAGAATGAGATGAAGAATCGTAAATTTACACTTGGGGCAGGGCTTTTCCTTTCTGCCAGTCTGCTTTTGGCAGCGTGCGGCGGGAACGCGAGCAGCAGTGATGAGGCCGATGCGGCGGAAAAAGAAAACGGAGAAACAGTAGAGGTGACGTTCTGGCATGCAATGAACGGCCCTCACCAGGATGCGATCACCGAGCTCACAGAGAAGTTCAACGAATCCCAGGATGAAATCGTCGTCAAGGAAATGAACCAGGGCGACTACAGTTCCCTCCAGCAGTCCATCATGGCGGCGGGCGTATCCAAGGACCTTCCGACCATGTCCCAGCTGACACCGGGCCAGGTGCCGGATCTTGCCGAAAACAACCTGCTCCAGCCGCTGGATGACCTGATCGTCAGCGACACCGCGTTTTCCAAGGACGAGCTTGACGACATCTATGAAGGGTTCCTGGAAGGTGTGAAATACGACGGCAAGATGTATTCCATGCCATTCTCCAAATCGACGCGGATCATGTTCTATAACCAGGAAATCCTCGATGAATACGGCATGGACGTTCCGGCAAGCTGGGATGAAGTCATCGAACTTGGCGAGAAAATGACCGAAGCCGGTGACGGCCGTGTGGCCATGGGCCTTGAAAACAGCTTTGAAATGGAATTCGAGACGATGGCCCGCCAGAACGGTTCGGCATTCATCGACCAGGAGACGCTTGACGTTGAAATCGATTCCCCTGAAAGCGTCGAGGCGCTGCAGTTCCTCATGGATGCGATCGGCAATGGACATGCGCGCACTGCAGGAGAAGACGGCTACTTCTCCGGACCATTCAGCCGCGGTGAATCCGCGCTTTATATCGGTTCCAGCGCCGGTGTGGCACACGTGCAGCCGTCCGCCGATGAAAACGGGCTAGACTGGGGAACTGCTGAAATCCCTGCATTCAACGGTGAACAGCTGACACTTCTTGCAGGCAACGATCTTGGCGTCTATGCTTCCGCATCGGAAGAGGAAAAGGAAGCGGCCGTGACATTCATCCACTTCCTGCTCCAGCCTGAAAACACGGCGTTCTGGGCGATGGAAACCGGCTATGTGCCGATTACACGGGCAGCACAGGATGTTCCGGAATACCGGGCCTTCCTCGAAGAGAACCCGACGGCCGAAGCGGCGAACAAGGAACTGGAATATGCTGCAAATTCCGCCATGTTCAAAGGCCATGGTGAATACCGCAACGCATTCATCGAAATGCTCGATGACGTCCTCGTCAACGGAACGGACGTTAAGGAAGCACTGACCGGACTTGACCAGCAGACAGAAAGCATTATCGGAAACTGATAAGGAGGAATGCTCGATGACTCGCTACCGATTTTGGGGTGGTCTGGACACCATCGGCGGCAACATCGTGGAGATCCTCACCGGACAGGCCAGAGTCATTTGTGACTTTGGCTTGTCCTTTAGTGGGGAAGCCGCAAATCATCCGGATGGGATGCCGCTGACCGAACAGCTGATCATAGACGGAAGCCTTCCTGCCATCCCGGGCCTGTATGACACAGAAGGATTTAGGTCAGATGCGGCCGGCACGGTCCATGAAAAAATGCCGCAGACCGCAATTTTCATTTCCCATCTTCATCTGGATCATATGGGCGGCCTGCCGCATCTGCCGGAGGGGACGAATGTCTATCTTTCAAAGGAGGCCTACCGCCTCTATAGCATCCTCGTCGAGGCCGGGGAAGAGCAGCCGGCGAGGGTTTCACTCAGCCCGGTCGGTGACAATGAGACTGTCACGGTAGGGGACATCCGGGTAACCTTTAAGGCATCTGACCATGATACCCCTGGGTCTTCGGCGCTTTTCATTGAGACGGACGACATGAAACTGATCCATTCGGGCGATCTCCGCCTGACGGGCAACCGCCCCGAAAACGTGATCAGCTGGGTAAAGGAAGCTGAACGCTGGCAGCCGGATGTTCTGATGCTCGAGGGGACCAGCTACAGCTCCGATCGGACAGACAATCAATCGGCCTCTCCTGCCACAGAAAAAGAGCTGATCAAATCTCTGGAAACCCTTCTTCGTGATGAAACGGAAGCGATTGTTTTCATCAATCCGTATATCCGCAATATCGAGCGGATGAAGGATGTGGCAGAAGCAGCCGAACGGAGCGGCAGGATGATGGTATTCGAAGAGCCTTACGCCAGGGTTCTGAAAACATTCCATCCTGACCTTCAACTGGCGGTTCTGAAAGAAACGGTGATTGGTGACGCGATATCCGAAAAAACGATCCCTCTGCATGAGCTTTCCGAACATCCCGGCCGCTTTGTTCTCCAGAACAGTTATCCGAATATCCGATTTGTTGAGGAATTTGACTGGGGAATCTATTGCCACAGCAACGGGGAACCGCTCGGCACTTATGACCCCCGATATGCGGACATGCTGGCACGGCTTGAAAAACATCATTTCAGATTCACGGAAATGGGCACGAGCGGACATGCCGGACAGATGGACCTGATTGCCATCGCAGAAGTAATCGGGGCGGGCGTGACCGTTCCCTGGCATACTCTCCGGCCGCAAGTATTCCATCAGGAACTTCAGCTTGCAGACGTTCCGACATTTCTTCCGAAGGCGCAAGTCTGGTATGGAAAGGAAACGGCAGAAAAAGAAGCGGAGCTTCCGGTACATACCCGGTAACAGAAGGCAGCAGAATTGAATGGAGGCGGGCGCGATGGACAAGCTGACACTGACCATTCTGGAGACAAGTGATGTGCACGGTTATCTCTTCCCGGGAGATGGCAGAGAAAAAGATCAGGAAATGGAGATGGGCCTGTTTAAAGCGGCAACAGTAATTCATGAGGAAAAGCACAAAGCGGACGGGCCGGTCCTCGTCATCGACAACGGGGATTTTATTCAGGGGTCGCCGCTGAGTTCCTATATGGAAAGAGAGCGGGGAACAGCGGAACCGATGATTGGAGCGCTGAACACCATGGAGATTGACGCCGGAGTTCCCGGCAACCACGAGTTCAACCATGGCCTGTTCTATATGATGGAATCAGTCCGGGCTGCCCAATTTCCGGTGCTGGCAGCCAATATCCTGGATGAGACCGGGGAACCGATCACCGGGAAGGCCTATGAGATCTTCGTAAAGGATGGCGTCCGCATTGCGGTGCTTGGCCTCGTGACCCGATACATACCGCATTGGGAACATCCGGACCACTGCGCCGGGCTCACATTCCGATCAGCGGTCGACAGCGCAAAAGAATACGTACCGATGCTCCGGGAAATTGCAGACGTGGTCGTAGTCAGTTATCATGGCGGACTGGAATGTGACCTCGAGTCCGGAGAGCCGACTGAGATGCTGACGGGGGAAAATGAAGGCTACGCGCTTCTCACAGAAGTGCAGGGGATCGACGTTCTATTGACTGGCCACCAGCACAGAAAAATTGCGGCCATCAAAAACGGCATTCCGGTGATCCAGCCAGGCTATCGGGGAGAAGCGGTCGGTAAAGTGACGCTCGAGCTGGAGCGTCAGGAAGACGCCTGGCGCATCAACGGCTGCGGGGCTTCACTTGTAGAGGTGAAGGGAAAAGAAGAGGACCCTGTACTGACGAAGCGGTTCACTGGTCTGAAAGATGAAATGGAAGCATGGCTCGACAGGCCCGTCGGAGGGATTGTCGGTGACATGTCCATCAAAGACGCACACGCCGCAAGGATCAGCGGGCATGCCTACGTCGACTTCATCAACCGTGTCCAGATGCATCACAGCGGATGCGCCATTTCAGCGACATCCCTATTCAGCAAAGAGGCGGAAGGTTTTCCGCCAAGCGTCACCATGCGGGATATCGTCACCAACTACCTATATCCGAACACACTTGCTGTCTGCCGGGTGAGCGGCAGCGACCTCAAGGAAGCACTCGAACTGTCCGCTACCTATTTTGAGCTTGACCCGGATGGCGAGATTGGCATCAACCCGGAGTTCATCCACCCGAAACCGCAGCATTACAATTACGACATGTACGCAGGAATCGAGTACACGATCGACCTCACACGGCCTCCCGGCGACCGCATCACGGTCCTGATCCATGAAGGCCATCTGTTAAAACCTGATGAAACACTTGAAATCGTTCTTAACCAATACCGCGCGGTCGGCGGAGGCGGGTATCACATGTTCGGCCCTTCCAAAATCACCCGCGAGATCCGTGTTCCGATGACAGAGCTGATTGCGGGTTACTTTAAAGAACATCCGGTTGTCTCGGCGATACAGATCCGAAATTTTGAAGTGATCCGGTCCGGATTCGGCAACGAAGAGGACGATGTGCTGAATCTGCAGCTGGAGAACAGAGCTTAACGATTAAAAAAAGACGCTCCAGACGGAACGTCCTTTGACGAAGGCAAGCCGGGCAAGCCCCTGCTTGCCTTTTTGATTTGGGGTCAATCTCCAAGCGGTGCAGCCTCTGGCGGGGCAGCGCGATCCGGAGCGGAAGGCTTCCGGACAAACAGCCCGGAAAAATGGCTCTTATTCTGATAGAAGAGCAACCCATAAAGCAGGACAACCACCACGGCAAATGCCAGCATCGACGGGTCCACGAACAGGTGCAGCAGGAAAATGTTCGCAACGATCGGACTTAACATTGCCAGAGCCAACGGAACAAACTGATTGGTGAGCAAAAGAATTCCGCAGATGATTTCAAGTGACTTCTCAACAAACAGCAGGTAGTCAAACATAAACAGCGCCATCGCCTCGGGACTCGTCGCAATAAACGGCTCAAAGCCGAAAAAGACGACATATCCGTTAATCCCCGCACCAAGGAAGATGATACCCAACAGCAGCCTGCAGAACTGGACCAGCCGACGGTTCATGCCATCGCCCCTTATCAATTTGTTATCTGAATTGTAACACAACGGAACACTTCATTATATAGGCAGATCAGAAAGCAAGGTCGGCTGATGAAAGATTTCGACTATAAAATGGGGGCTTGCGCGGATCGGTAATGCGGTGTATAGTTATCAACGTTGCGTTTCCAAGTAACGCGTCGAACGAAAACAAACAAAAAGTTGTTGACGTGATGTGCGCCGCATGTTATATTAAGAAGGTCGCTGAACAACACATCGACAATAAATGAACCTTGAAAACTGAACAGCAAAACGCTGATGAAATGAGTTCCCGGAACCCGACCCCGTCGGGGAAACGGAACAAATGATATCGGACATATCACTTGATATGCCAGCTTTAAAGTATGAGCTTACTCATACTCTCTTATGGAGAGTTTGATCCTGGCTCAGGACGAACGCTGGCGGCGTGCCTAATACATGCAAGTCGAGCGGATGACGGGGAGCTTGCTCCCCCGATTCAGCGGCGGACGGGTGAGTAACACGTGGGCAACCTGCCTGTAAGG
>NZ_AOFT01000001.1 GCF_000348905.1 Bhargavaea cecembensis DSE10 | reverse complement strand
TTTTAATTTTGTTTGGCTGCACTGTGCCGCCCAAACTGCTTAAACAGATTAGAAAAGATTTATAGACAAAAGACACCCGCTCCGGGGGAGGAGCGGGTGCTTTTTCGTATTACACGAAGGGGATGGGGGAAATGTTCACGTTCAAACAAAAGGGGTGTTTGTTTTCGTGAAATATTTCACGCTCTTAATTTATCACGAAATAATTGTTTGCGCAAGATTTCACAAGAGAATTCACAGGGTTGTCATATTGTGAACGTTTTCACTTTATTTATTGCTATTACGGCAAAAGGTTCTGAAAGATGAGAAATGGAACTGTCTGCAACCTATAATACTTGGCACAAAAAAACACCGGAAATTCTTCCGGTGTCCAGACTGTAAAATCAGTGAGTGTAAGAACCCTTTGTCTGCAGTTTTTTCTATTCCTGAAAATCCTCCGGCTTTTAGTTCTTGTCGAGAATCCATTTCAGTCTGTGGCCTCCCGTTACGAAGCGCTGTATACTTTTTGCTTTGGACCGCTTTTTGAGAGTCACCAGTCCTACCCGGCGCCCCATCATCCAAAGAAAGGACACACACGCGCAATATCCGCAAACAGACATAACGGTGCTGTCTGAGAACACAACCTCTGGACATTGTATGACAAACGGCACGGACGCCGGGAGACACCTGCAGGAAGAGCCGGGCAGTCGAGACCCGCTTCACGCGGGGCTCGGCCCCGGCCTGCGGTAAGCGACCACTTTTGCGACCAAAAGCGAAAGCGTTGGTCAGCAGAGTCCGTGCCGTTTGCTGTTTTCTTTAGACTAGCTTTGGGACAGCCCCATTTTGTCTACACTCTGAAGGCATGATCAGCCGAGCAGCTTTTCCAGTTCATCGAGTTTTTCGCCGAATGCCCTGCAGGCTTCTTCGATCGGCTGGCTGGAGGTCATGTCAACGCCTGCCTGTTTCAGAACGTCAATCGGGTAATCCGAGGAGCCTGCCTTCAGGAAGCGGTTGATGTAGCGCTCGACCGCCGGCTCGCCTTCCTCCAGGATCTTGTTGCTGAGGGCGACAGCAGCGCTGTAGCCTGTCGCATACTGGTAAACGTAGTAGTTATAGTAGAAGTGCGGAATTCGTGCCCACTCGAGGCCGATTTCCTCATCGACGATGATGTCATCGCCGAAGTACTTCTTGTTGAGCCCGTAATACACTTCCGTCAGTTTATCGGCAGTGAGTGCGACTCCCTGCTGGTCCAGCTGATGGAGGGCATGTTCAAATTCCGCAAACATCGTCTGGCGGAACACCGTGCCGCGGAAGCCTTCCAGCCAGTGGTTCAGGAGATAGATTTTCTTCTGCTCATCATCCAGCGTTTTCAGAAGATGGTCGTTCAGAAGAGCTTCATTGCAGGTCGAGGCGACCTCCGCCACAAAGATGGTATAGTCGCCATACACAAACGGCTGATACTTTCGCGTGTAGTAGCTGTGGACACTATGGCCGAACTCATGTGCCAGGGTAAACAGGTTGTTCACATTGTCCTGCCAGTTCATCAGGATGTACGGATTGGTTCCGTAGGATCCGGACGAATAAGCCCCCGAGCGCTTGCCCTTGTTTTCTCGGACGTCCACCCATCGGTTGTCGAGTCCTTCCTTCAGGATCTCGGCATACTCGTCCCCAAGCGGAGCCAGGCCTTCGAGCATCATCGTTTTGGCATCCTCATACGGCACTTTCATGTCGACATCCTTGACCAGCGGCGTGTAGAGGTCCCACATATGCAGCTCATCGAGGCCGAGGACCTTTTTTCTCAGTGCGACATATTTGTGCAGCAGATGAAGATTGTCATTGATGGTCGAGACAAGATTGTCGTAGACGGCTTCAGGGATATGATTGTTCGAAAGCGCAGCTTCCCGGGCGGAAGTATAGTTCCGGATCCGCGCATTGACGTTGTTGGACTTGATCTCGCCGGACAATGTGGAGGCAAACGTGTTGCGGAACTGCCCATACGTGCCGTACATGGCGCGGAATGCGGCTTCCCTGACTGAAGGGCTGCTGCTTTCCAGGAATGTCGTGTAGCGGCCATGGGTGAGCTTGACCTCGTTCCCCTTCTCATCTTCGATCGTCGGAAACTCAAGGTCGGCATTGTTGAGCATTCCGAACGTCTCCGAGGATGCGTTCGCCACTTCGGAAAATTGGGCGAGAAGCGCTTCCTGCTCTGCCGGAAGGACGTGAGGGCGCTGGCGGTTCACTTCCTCAAGGGCATGCCGGTAGATCTTCAGCCCGTCCTCTTCTTCGATGAAGCGGTTCAGCTCCCCTTCTTCAATCGATAGCAGTTCAGGAACGAGATAGGAAAGGCTCGTCGAGACTTTGACGTACAGCGACTTTGCGCGGCTGTCCATCGCCTGGTAAGTGCTGTTTGCGGTGTCCTGGTCGTAACGCATGTGTGAATAGGTATACAGCCGCTGAAGCCGCTCGGAAATCTCGTCGCGATATTGCAGTGCGGCAAGCAGCTCTTTTGGACCATTTCCGAGTGTTCCGCGGAATGAATCCGCTTTCTCCGCAAGGACTACAATCGCTTTATATTCTTCATCCCACAGCTCATCGGATGCAAAAATATCTTCAAGCCGCCATGTTTCTTCAACTGTGACCTGGTCTCTTGTCAGCACATCGTTTTTCGGGTCGGTCGTCATTGGATTGCTCCTTCCTTCGATAGCCAAAATAAACTCAAGAACATTTTCTCAATATTCACTATCGCTTGCAAGGAATTCTTTCCAGAGATATCTGATGGCGCGCTCGGGCAGTTCAAGGCAGTCGAGGATGTCCTGAAGTCCTGTGATGCCGGATGCCTCAAGGAATTGAAGATAGGCGGAAACAGCAGCAAATCCGTCTCCTCTTTCAGCCGGAACGCGCCTCAGAAACTCACCGACCACGTCAGAACTTTCCGTGTCGCCTATCCCTGCGCCAAAGGCAAAAAAGACGAACTGTGCCTGCCATTCTGCGTCATGTTCCTTGAAGGCGGACGCTCCGTAAGTCGGGACACCGATCAGGGGAGGCAGCTGGTCGGGGTGGATCCGGTTCTCATAGCAGGCTCTCAGCAATGGGTCACGGATCCCTTTACGATTGCTCAGGACCCGCCGCTTCAGATAGGACTTGCGCCTTGATGAGTAGATCCTCATGTATGCTGCGAAGGTTTCTTCATCAATGGGGGATGGGACGGCAAACGGAAAGCCCTGCAATGTATAGGGAATGGCGACCATCTTGCCAAGGAATGTGTTGCCGCTGATGTGCATCGGATGGACAAAATAATAGAAATGCCTTGTCACCGGGTCGTAAGTCATCAGGAAGTGTCCGTTTTTCGCATCCCGGCGGATGAACAGCTGCAGAAACTCGGGTATTGACAGTGTCCTGACCGGCTGGCCCGTCGAGCTCCAGCTTTCAGGCGCTGACGGAATCCAGTGAGGAATGATCCCTGCCCCTTCATACCCCCTTGTACGATTGCGGACAATCGCCGGCGGGATCCGGCTGCACTGAAACTCGATGGCATGCGCCCTGCCGTCAAATTCGACGAGCAGGTCGGGACGCTGGCCGATGGGTGTCAGAGCCGTCTCCATGCCGGTCCTGAGCCCAAGTCCGGTGAACATCTCGTAAAGCTGCTGTTTGCCCGCCAGATGGGCAGGCGTCTCCCCTTCCGAAAACATCCGCCTGCAATCACTTCTCGCCGCATGGGCAAAATGCGGAATCCGGACATCCCCGATTTTCAGCCACATCTTGCCGCGGCACTGCGGACATCGGAAAAGGTGCTTGTTTTTCAGCTGGTGGAGCGTTTCCCTCGTCATATTCTGGGTGATGATGATCTGAACCTCGTTTTCCAAGATGGCCGCCAACATATTCTGACCGTTCCCCCTTTCTTTCCGTCAATTGTAAGCGCCTTCACATCGTTGGGCAACTCGCCCTTTATCCGCACAGAATGTCATTTTTAAAATTTGTCATCGGTTATGTTCTCAAAATCAAATTTTGCCGCCAATTATGGCCACAAAATAAAAAGATGCGAATTTGATCAATCCGCATCTTTTCATCATGGGTTGCCGATTTTGGCCAAAAGAAAAAGCTGCACGGTAGTTCCGTACAGCCAGGGAATCAGAAGTGTTCGGCAATTGTGCCAAATACATCTTCGGCAATGATCGTCTTTCCATACTCCTCAATCCGGTGAATCGTGACATTTGTCCGCTGCAGATACTCTGTCAGCACGCTGACCACGTCGTCGAGGTCCTCTTCATCGCCAGCCAGGCCGTCAAAGCCCACATGGAGATAGTAGCTGTCCTCAAACAGGTGCAGCGAAGTCCGCAGTGCTTCTTCCTTCAGGATCTGCGACAGCGGGATCAGGTCATCAAATTCTCCGACAAGGAAAGTTGCGTCCTCCCAGTCGTCCTCTTCCTGACGGAAACCTGGAACGTACTGGTCGAGGTTCTGGAGGTCGGCGTAAGAGGATTCATCCTCCTGGAACATCCGTCTTCCCTCCTGGCCAAATGGCGGCTCCAGCTGTTTCCCGTCACGGGTCACCTGGGCACGGGTCACGGTCACTTCGAGCCCCTTATCCATTGCATGGACCTGGATCCACAGCGGACCTTCGATGGTGAAATCCGCTTCTTCGTCGACTTCCTCCATCATCTCCCAGAACAGCTCTTCGCTGCGGTCGCGATTGTACCAGATTTCGTCGCGGGTGAACCCGCGCTCTTCGATATCAATATACGAAATGAAAAACTTTACAGTATTTTCATTGATGCGTTCGATTTCCATGTTTACACCTCTCCCTTCCGACGGTATCCTCCGTAAACAGGGTGTGACAATGCAATCCGCCGATAGCAAGTGTCCTGATGTCAGTATATGCCGTCACCTTCAAATCTGGAAAGGCGTGTCCAGACGGAGCGGCTGCTTGTAGTATTAGCATTGTATGGGACAGGATGCAGGAAAGCAAGAGAAAAAAACGAAAAAGACTGACAGGTCATTCGGAACATCCCCGTCAGTCAATTTTTTCTCAGTTGACCATCCGCTGCGCTTCTAGGAGCTGATACGCCCTCACCTTACGCGGAAGGAACCGCCTGATTTCATCCTCGTTATAACCGACCTGAAGTCGTTTGTCGTCCAGGATGATCGGCCTTCTGAGAAGGCCCGGGTGTTCCTGGATCAGTTCGTAGAGCTCATGGAGAGGAAGGCTCTCCAGATCGACATCAAGCTTCTGAAAGATTTTCGAACGGGTCGAGATGATTTCATCCGTCCCGTCCTCCGTCATGCGGAGGATCTGTTTGATTTCATCGATTGTCAGGGATTCGGAAAAAATATTCCGTTCCGTATATGGAATCTCATGTTCTTCAAGCCAGGCTTTCGCTTTCCGGCAGGAAGTACAGCTAGGTGATGTAAAGAGGGTCACGCTCATCCACAACACGTCCTTTCAATGGTAGGAAGTTGGAATCTGTTTGAATTTATCTGATTAAAATCATTCTAATTTTGAATTCGATAGCTTTATTATACAACATTTTTGATCTTAGCGATACACCGTTTTGAAAAAAGTTTTCAATTAGACGCTAACCTTCACACCTTCGCTACATTTACCGGTTAAATCGAGCAGACGTTTGCGTCAGAGCTGTTATACCCATTCCGGAATAGGCACAAACACAGTTGAACAGTCCATTCTCATTTATTCCTGATTGATTGAAAATAAGCTTCTAAGCGGGACCTGCCCGCTCTTCCCACCTATTAGTACGTCCCAGGCGGGAATAAGTTCCGCTTTATTTGTACTATTTCCCATTTTAATTGAGGATAAACGAAAAAAGGCGCACACCGTAAAATAAATTGGTGTGTGCCTTGGGTGTCATGGCGTGTAGTCCACGCCTTCCGTATACCTGTTAGTTGCGTTCCACAGGAGGAACTCATCAATGCCCGCGTCATTGAGCGCCTTGATCTGCGCCTCCACTTCCGCTTTGCCGTAGCGCTTATAGTTGCCGCTGCCCAGCCAGGTCGCCGTGAAGTCCTGGAGCCAGGGGCGGGACACCGGCGGATTTTCGAGTGCGGCCAGCTTTTCGTTTTCCACCTTGGCATATTCTGCAACCAGCCGGTACGGCTCAAGATCAGGCTTGGAAATTCCGAAATAAGAGGTCCAGTGGCTCGGATAGATCATCGAGGAGATGACATCAACGTTCTCCGAGATTTTCGAGAAGTTCTGCCCGATTCCCGGGGCTTCGGGCAAGGTGGCCGAGTAACCGAAGATATCGACGGAGACTTCCACATCGTACGGCTTAAGCTGCTCTCTTGCGTAGGCAACAAAGTCCGTGACCGCCTGGACCCGCCGCTGGATCGGGTCAAGCTCCGAATTCTCGTACTCTCCGAAACTGTATTGCAGGCTATCCGCCCTGGTCTCAAACCCTTCCGGGAAGCGGACATAGTCAAACTGGATCTCCTTGAACCCAAGCTTTGCCGCTTCAATAGCAATTTCGACATTGTAGTCCCAGACTTCTTTCATGAACGGACTCACAAAGGCTTCTTTACGGCCATTTTTCCATACTTGCCCTCCACTTGTATAAGAGAGGTCCGGCCTTTTTTCGGCGAGTACGGTGTCCTTGAAAACAACTACCCTGGCAATCGGATAGATCTGTTTTTCCTCAAGCTGCTCCAGCATCGCCCTCGGATCTTTTATGTACGGCTTCCCGATGCCCAATTCACTCAGCGGCGAGTCTTCTGCCGGCTCATAGGTCAGGTACCCGAAGTCCTCTTTGATATCGATGACCATGGCGTTCAGGTCGGAGTTTTCGATCAGATTTACGAGCCGGCCGAACTTTTCTCCACCGGCTGAGTGGCCGGTTACATAAAGCCCTCTAACCGCATCCGGATATTCAAAATCCAGACCCGAATCAAACCTGAACAGCTTGGAAGATGCCACCATATCGGTATTGATCTGACCGTATTCATAGGAGAGACCCTGGAAATCGTCGGCAGGCTCCTCCGCTGCCGCTGCCGGAGCGGCTCCCAGCGAGACGGCAAGAGCCAGCGCACCCATCCATTTTAGCTTCATGCAAAAAACTCCCTTTTCTTTATGTGTCTCTTATTCTATCAGCTCTGTAATCCTGAAGGAAGGAATTTCAAGAACATTCACGACAGGCAGTTGCATCTTCTCCGGACCGGCTATATAATAGTGGAAAATCGATGATCAGCTTTGATGGAGAAGAGTAAGCGGGGCCCCGCCGCACAGAGAGCCTGTGGATGGTGAGAACAGGACGGCCGCCCCGCCGAATGGACTCCTGAGCCGGTCCGGCGAATGGTTGTAGCCGGTCCCGTGTGCCCGCGTTAAGGGCTAGAGCGGCCTTCGGGCAATGCGGGTGGTACCGCGGCTGATTGAACATCATCCGTCCCTTTTTACGGGATGGCATGGTGATTTTTTTATTTTTGGGAGGTTTTTTAGGATGAAACGGATTTTTTCAGGGGTGCAGCCGACCGGCACTGTCACGCTCGGCAATTACATCGGCGCATTCCGCCAGTTCACGGAACTTCAGCATGAATATGACTGCATCTTCAGCATCGTTGACCAGCATGCGATCACGATGCCCCAGGAACCGGACGAACTCAGCGAGGCGATCCGCCGGCTGGCGGCCACTTATATCGCTGCCGGCATCGATCCGGAAAAGGCGACGCTGTTCATCCAGTCGGAAGTGCCGGCACACGCGCAGGCGGGCTGGATCATGCAGTGCATTTCCTATATCGGTGAACTGGAGCGCATGACCCAATATAAAGACAAATCCGAAGGCCGTGAAGCGGTCTCCTCCGGTCTTCTCACCTATCCACCGCTCATGGCGGCTGACATCCTGCTTTATGACTCGGACATCGTCCCGGTCGGCGATGACCAGAAGCAGCACGTGGAACTGACCCGCGACCTGGCGGAGCGCTTCAATAAACGTTTCGGCGAGACGCTCACCGTGCCGGATATCCGCCTGCCTCAGCACGGGGCACGCATCAAGTCGCTGCAGGATCCGCTCAAGAAAATGAGCAAATCCGATACTAACAAAAAAGCGGTCATCTCCCTTCTCGACGAGCCCAAGCAAATCGAGAAAAAGATCAAGAGTGCCGTCACCGATTCGGACGGCCGTGTCACCTATGATGTCGAGAACAAGCCTGGCGTAAGCAATCTGCTGAATATCGAAGCATCATTGACCGGCTATTCCGTGGAGGAGCTTGTCCGGAAATATGAGGGCAGCGGCTACGGCGCATTCAAGGCAGGCGTTGCAGAGGCTGTCATCAGCCACCTCACGCCAATCCAGGAGCGCTATAACGAGCTGATCGGTTCGCAGGAACTTGACCGGATCCTCGACGAGGGCGCCGAGAAAGCGAACACAATCGCCTCGGCTACTCTTTCCCGGATGGAAGCCGCGATGGGCCTCGGCCGGAAACGCAGAAAATAAGGACGGCCAGCGACAACACCATCAGCTTGAAATCCGGCGTGGACAGTATATAGCGGAACACGGTCTCCCATGAATGCCCCAAAGCCCGGTAATTCAGGAACAGCACAAGATGCGACATCGTGATGACGCAGAGTCCGTACGATACGAGAAACAGGAAGATACGGTTCATCGGATGCGTCCTTTCCGTGTAGGGTTTGTACACCATATGAAAAAGCGGATCCCTTCTTTCGGAGGGATCCGCTTTTTTGTATGCAACCTGATCTAATCAGCGCTGCGATTTCGGGTTGAGGGCGTCTTTCAGGCCTTCCCCGATAAAGTTGATGGACAGGATGGTTGCCGTGATGATCAATGCCGGCGGCATCCAGATCCACGGTTTGCCCTGAAGGACGTCCGGTTCGTTTGCAAAGGCGAGCATGTTGCCCCAGCTTGGCGTTTCCTGAGGAACTCCGAAGCCGAGGTAGCTCAGGCCGGTTTCCGCCACGATCAGGCTCGCGAACAGGAGCGTCGCCTGTACGATGATTGTGGAAAGCACGTTCGGAAGCAGGTGCTTGATGATGACCTTCGCCGGCGGTGTGCCGATCGAGATGGCGGCGAGGACGTATTCGTTCTCTTTTTCCGCAAGTACTTTCGAACGGACAATCCGCGCGACCCCGCCCCAGCTGAGCAGCCCGATGACGAGAATCAGGACCCAGAGGCCGTCCACGATGCCGAAAAGGATGGTGTTCAGGACGATGACGAACACGAGGAACGGGAAGTTCAGGACGAAATCGGTGAATCGCATGAGGAGGCTGTCCACTGCACCGCCAAAGAATCCGGCGACGGAACCGACGATTGTCCCGAGAACGACGACGATCAATGTTGCGCTCGCGCCGACAAGAAGCGAGATCCGGCCGCCGTACAGCAGCCGCGTCATCACATCACGCCCGCTCTTGTCGGTGCCGAGCAAGTGGTCGCCGTTTGGCGGAATGCTCATCTTGCTGATGTTGACTTTGGTAATATCGGGAATCGGCGACAGGTGTGGAGCCAGGAACGGAGCCAGCAAAGTGAGGATGATCACGAGGATCAGGAACACGGTGCTGGCCATCGCCAGTTTGTTTCTAAGGAATTTCCTCCTGGCAATCGCCCATGGAGATGAGCTCTTTTCGGTGCGCTTGACTGCACCCGTTGCTGCATTGGTTGTCATGATGTTGCTTCCTCCTTAACCTAAGCGAATCCGCGGATCGACGATTCCGTAGAGGATATCGGCGATCAGGTTGCCGATCAGGACCATCGCGGACAGCATCATCGTGATGGCCATCACTGTCGGATAGTCACGGTTGTTGACGGAATCCAGGAACAGGAGTCCGATTCCCGGATAAGTGAAGATCTTTTCCGTGATGATTGCACCGCCGACAAGTGCAGCGATATCAAAGCCCAGGAACGTGACGAGCGGGATGATCGAGTTCCGCAGGATGTGGACATTATAGATTTTGCCCATAGGCGTTCCTTTCGCAAGTGCCGTCCGGACAAAATCCTTTCTTGAGTTCTCGATCAGGTCATTCCGGAGAAACTGGGTATAGGATGCCGTACTGAACATCCCGAGAACAAATGCGGGAAGCATGACGTGATGGATCCGGCTCATCCAATATTCGATCGTGCCCTTATCAATTTCGATGTCGACCGATCCCGCAAACGGGAACCAGTTCAGCTTGAACGCGAAGAAATAGACAGCGAATACACCGGCGACAAACGAAGGGATCGCGATGCCCGCATAGTTAAACCCGGCAATGAGGTTATCTCCGAGCGTATACGGTTTCCTTCCTGAATACATCCCCATTGCAAATGCCAACACATAGGTGATCAGCAGCGATGTCAGGGCCAGGAAAATGGTGTTCGGCAACTTTTCTCCGATCAGGTCGGCAACCGGCATTTTATATCGGGTCGATTTGCCGAAATCTCCTGACATGAAATCCGTCACCCAGCGGTAGTACTGGACATACACCGGGTCATTATAGCCCAGTTTTTCACGCATCTCCGCTATGTACTCCGGGTTGGTGTTGGTCGGGTCGATTTCGCCGCTCAGTGAATCCCCGGGCATGGCCTTCGCAAGGAAGAACACCACGACGGATACGAGAAATAGCATCGGAATCATGCCGAGAACGCGGCGCAGCGTGTATTTAAGCATACGGTACTCTCCTTCTTGTCTGTCTCTCTTCGTTGTGACTCTCAAACACGGTAAGAGATATTTCTTGTAAATATGCCTTACCGTGTTTAAGAGCAAAAAAAGAACAGTGGCGGACGGGCCCGCCGCCCGCCACTGACAGGTCAAATCAGTGTCATTATTGTTTCAGATACCATTCAGCAGGGTTGTTGTAACCCGAAACGTCCATCGAGAAGCCGCCGACTTTTTCGCCGACTCCCATGATTTCATCAAGTTCAGCGATGAAGATCATCGGAACGTCTTCTGTTACTTTCTTCTGCCATTCAGCATAAACTTGCGCACGCTTCTCCTGATCGTCGCCGACTTCTTCGACGCTCAGAGCCTGCTCGAGGAGGGCATCTGCTTCAGGATTGTCGTAGCGCGGGTAGTTCCAAAGCTGATCGGCTTTCCAAAGTGCGGACGGGTCAGGGTCAGTGCCTGTTCCCCAGCCGCCGAAGAATGTTTCGATCGACGGATCGTCTTTTTCAACCATGTCGTAGTAGAGGTTGACTTCAACCATTTCGACTTCCGATTTCAGGCCGACTTCTTCCCAGTACTGGGCAATTGCCTGGGAGCGGGATTCGAAAGTAGGGTTGCCTGTTGCATAGTGCGAGAACTTCACGACGAATTCTTCGCCGTTCGGATCCTCACGGAAGCCGTCATCGTTTGTATCAACGAAGCCTGCTTCGTCAAGAAGCTGCTTTGCTTTTTCAGGGTCGTATTCATAGACATTGACTTCGCTGTCATCGGCAGCAATCCAGTGAGCAGTCGGAACCGGCTTGTTGACCGGCTTGCCGTAGCCGAAGAAGAATGCGTCGATCCACTCTTCGCGGTTGATGGCATGGGCCATAGCCTTACGGAGGTTAACGTCCTGATATTTCGGAAGTTCTTCAGTGATTGTCTTGGAGGCATTGTCGAACTTGCCGAGCTTGAAGCCGACATAGTAGTACGACAGGCCAGGAGCCGTTACGACTTCAACGTTGTCAAGCTTTTCAACGTCAGGTGCGGATACCGGCTGAAGCGAGATCATGTCGATGTCGCCGTTTTGAAGCGCGCCGACAGTCGCCGTGTTGTCAATGACGCGGATGATGATCTTGTCGAGGTTTACTTCGCCATTCCAGTAATCTTCGTTCTTCACGAGTTCGATCGACTCGCCAGGAACGATGTTTTCAACTTTGAACGGACCGAGGCCGACCGGCTTGGTACGGACCTGTTCAGAACCGGACATGTCAGCAACTTCGATGCCTTCAAATTCTTTCTGGGACATCGGGTAAGACCAGATGTTCGTCAGGTTGTTCAGGCGCGGCTCATCGAAAGTGACTTCGATTGTGTAGTCATCGACGACCTTCAGGCCGGAGATGCTGTCAGCTTCGCCTGCGCGGAATGCAGGAGCCCCTTCGATTGTTTCAACGTTCGCATAACGGGGGCCGTCATAGTCAGGGTGCGCGATGGTTTCAAGCGCAAATACCCAGTCATTGACAGTGAGTTCTTCACCGTTGTGCCACTTGACGCCTTCCTTGAACTTGAATGTGAAGTGCTGGTTGTCTTCAGTTTCCCATTCAGCAAGGTTCGGGATCGGCTGTAGGTTCTCATCGTATTCGATGAGGCCTTCATCGAAGAACTCGATGATTTCGGCGTCAGTAGCAATGCCGTAGAATGCCCAGTTGTAGAGGCCTTCCGGTGTAGCATCGAGACCGTATGTGAGCGTTCCGCCCTGTTGGGGCTCGCCGGATTGTTCTTCGGTCGCTTTTTCTCCGTCTTTGCTTTCGCCCGAGTCAGATTCGGACGCATCGTCGCTGCCGCCGCCGCCACAAGCCGCAAGGAATGCGGAAAGGACGAGGATCATGGCGAACAGCCAGAGCATGGATTTGCGTTTCATGCTTCATTCCCCCCCATTTTCATGGATATTTTTTGATCAGTACAGTACGCACGCAACGTGATGCCCCGGTCTCACCTCCTTCAAAGGCGGCTTTTCCTGCGAACAGATTTCCTGTGCCATCGGGCAGCGCGTATGGAACGGGCAGCCTGTAGGCGGGTTCGCGGGACTCGGCACATCCCCCTGCAGCACAATCCGCTCTTTCCGCAGCTTCGGATCAGGTTCCGGAATTGCGGAGATGAGCGCCTGTGTGTAAGGGTGCAGCGGCTCACTGTAAAGATCTTTATTTGAAGCAACCTCGACGAGATTGCCCAAATACATGACACCGATCGTATCGCTCATATGCTTGACGACACTAAGGTCGTGGGCAATGAACAGATACGTGAGATCGAACTCTTCCTGAAGATCTTTCAGGAGGTTCAGGACTTGGGACTGGACGGAAACATCCAGTGCGGAAACCGGCTCATCGGCAATGATGAGCTTCGGATTGAGGGCCAGTGCCCGGGCGATGCCGATCCTCTGCCGCTGGCCGCCGGAGAATTCGTGCGCATATTTGTAGTAGGCGGCCTCCGGAAGGCCGACCCGGACCAGAAGGGACTTGACGAATTCTTCAAGTTCCTTTTTGTCGCGGCGCTCGAAGTTTTTGATCGGTTCCGAAATGATGTCCCCGACCATCTGCATCGGATTGAGCGATGCGTAAGGGTCCTGGAACACCATCTGGAAATCCTGGCGGGCCTTCCGGAGCCTGGACCCGCTGATCTTTGTGATGTCCTCGCCGTCGAAGATGATCTGTCCTCCGGTCGGCTTGATCAGGCGGAGGATTGTCCTCCCCGTCGTGGATTTTCCGCATCCGGATTCTCCGACGAGGCCCATCGTCTCCCCTTTTTTAATGGTGAAAGAGATGTCATCAACGGCTTTTACGTTTCCGACCACGCGCTTGAAAAAGCCGCCGTGGATCGGATAGTACGTCTTCAGGTTTTTAACTTCCAGGAGATTTTCACGTTCTTTCTTCGTGTTCTTCCTATCTGTCAGTTCTTTTGTTGTCATCGTGCACCTACTCTTTCTTCTCTCGGCCAGCTTTCCTCATACAGCAGGCAGGCCACTTCATGTCCGCCTTTTGTATCTTCCAGGCGAGGGGTGATCTGCATGCACTCCGGCATCGCTTTCGGGCATCGGTTTGCAAACCTGCAGCCCACTTCGGGCATGTCCTTGACGGACGGGACAAGGCCTTCGATCGTTGCCAGGCGCTCCTTTTCTTCCTCCATTTTCGGAATGGCTTGCATGAGGAGCTGTGTATAAGGATGCTGAGGGTTTTCAAACAGATCCTCGACAGTTGCCCGTTCCACGATTTTGCCCGCGTACATGACCAGTACGACATCACAGATTTCTGCTACGACACCGAGGTCATGGGTGATGAGCATGATGGACATGTCGTTTACTTCCTGGATATTTTTCAGCAGATCCAGGATCTGTGCCTGGACAGTCACATCCAGTGCCGTTGTCGGTTCATCTGCGATCAGCAGCTTTGGCTGGCAGGCAATCGCCATGGCGATCATGACACGCTGCCGCATTCCGCCGGAAAGCTGGTGAGGGTATTCATCGACAATCTGATCTGCGCGCGGGATTCCCACATTTTTCAGTAATGTAACCGCTTTCGCACGCGCTTCGTTTTTAGTGATATCCTGGTGATTCAGCAGCACCTCGGAGATCTGGTAGCCGATTGTGAACACCGGGTTCAGGGATGTCATCGGCTCCTGGAAGATCATCGAGATATCCTTGCCGCGGATGTTGTTCATCTTCTTTTCGTTGTATCCGACGATGTCGGTGCCTTCGAAAAGGATCTCGCCTCCGCGGACCTTGCCGATCCCTTTTGGAAGCAGATGCATGATGGAAAGGGACATGACGCTCTTGCCGCATCCCGATTCGCCGACGATGCCGACAATCTGTTTGCGGTCAACAGTGAAGGAGACGCCTTCAACAGCGTTGTAGTATTGTTTATCAATCTTGAAGCCAGTTTGGAGGTTGCGTACCTCTAAGAGAGGTGTCTGCAAAGATGTGGCTGATTTGGAAGTCATGGATACACCCCAAGTTTTCTATTTTTCTGTTATTTCTGCTCTTGCTAAATTTTATTACAAATAGATTACATCCGCAAGATGTTTTTTGAATTTCCTGTAACCTTTATACAATTCATACAACGTCTTTTGTCAAAGAACTCAATCACATCAAGGGTTTCCGGTGATTTTTCAGAATAATTATATTTAAATAATATATCGATTCAATACTAATTGACTACTATATTCGCATTCTATTTCTAACCAAAAAGCCCCAATCTCTTTACAAAGAGATCAGGGCTTTTCATCTATTTGGTCATTCCGCTTTTTTGAAAAGAAGCGAGACGTTGTGACCTCCGAAGCCGAGCGAGTTGCTCATGGCATATCGGATGTCCTGCTTTCTTGCTCCGTCCGTGACATAATCCAGGTCACATTCCGGATCCGCCGTTTTGTAGTTCGTCGTTGGCGGGAGGATGCCTTCGTGAAGTGCAAGCGCGGTGAACACGGCTTCCACCCCTCCGGCTGCGCCGAGGAGGTGGCCCGTCATGGATTTCGTGGAGCTCATCGCCAGGTTGTAGGCATGTTCTCCGAAAACTGCCTTGACGGCCTGCGTTTCAAACTGGTCATTGTAAGGCGTGCTTGTCCCGTGGGCGTTGATATAGCCGACTTCTTCCGGGCTGACGCCCGCTTTTGAGATGGCCTGGCCCATCGCCCGTGCAGCGCCTTCGCCTTCCGGAGCCGGGGCCGTGATATGGTGGGCGTCTCCCGTAGAGCCATATCCCACAATCTCTGCATAGATTTTCGCTCCGCGCGCTTTGGCACGGTCGTATTCCTCAAGAATGAGGATTCCGGCTCCCTCCCCGATGACAAACCCGTCACGGTCCGCGTCAAACGGACGGGAAGCCGTCTCCGGATCCGGATTGGTCGAGAGTGCGGTGTTGGCACAGAAGCCCGCCACTGCCATCGTCGTGATCGGTGCCTCGGCCCCGCCGGTGATCATCATGTCCGCGTCGCCTCGGAGAATTGCCTCAAATGCGTCGCCGATCGAGTTGGCGCCCGATGCGCAGGCTGTCACCGTGCAAGAGTTGATTCCCTTCGCGTTTGTATAGATCGAGACCTGACCGGCCGCCATGTCAGGAATCATCATAGGGACGAAGAATGGGCTAACCCGGCGGTACCCACGCTCCTGGAACGTTTTGAACTGCTGCTCATGCGTCTCCATGCCGCCGATTCCCGAACCGATCCAGACACCGGTCCGGAGCGCGTCTTCATCTTCAAGCCGGCGGGGCAGTCCCGCATCCTCCAGTGCCTCAAATGCCGCTGCAAGCGCATAATGGGTGAAGCGGTCCATCTTCCGTGCTTCTTTTTTCGGGACATACTGCTCGATGTCAAAATCCTTCACTTCCGCTGCTACCTTGGCCGGAAACTGTTCCCTGTCCAGGCGGGTCATCGGACCGATCCCCGATTTCCCTTCCTTGATCCCCTGCCAGGTCGTCTTGGCATCATTTCCGAGCGGGCTGACCGCTCCAACCCCTGTGACTACGACTCGTCGCTTGTTCATCTTATTTTCCCTTCCTTCTGTATGAATGGTTTGGTATAAGTAATGTCCTGTTGTCAGGACCGGATGGTTTTAACTTAGCGTCCCCAGCGGATGGCGAGCGCGCCCCATGTGAGGCCCCCTCCGAAACCGACAAGAACGATGACATCGTCGTCTTTGACATTTCCCGCATCGACTTCGTCGCAAAGGGCGATCGGAATGGATGCAGAGGAAGTGTTGCCGTAATTGTGGATCCGTTTCGACATCTTCTCCGGCGGGAGGCCGAGGCGCTCGCGTGCCGCTTCCATGATCCGGATATTGGCCTGGTGAGGAATCAGGTAGTCGGCATCTTCCTTTGACAAACCCGCCTTCTCCAAAACAGAAACTGCGGAGTCGCCCATCTGCCGGACGGCAAACTTAAAGACTTCCCTGCCATTCATCTTGATATATTCATCCTGATAGAGGTGCTTGCCGCCTGAGCCGTCGGCGCCCAGTTCAAATGACAGGATCCCCCGGCCTTCCCCGACCTTCCCGATGACGGCAGCACCTGCGCCGTCGCCGAACAGGACGGCTGTATTGCGGTCTTCCCAATCAGTGATTTTCGAAAGTTTCTCCACACCGACAACCAGAATATAATCATAGCAGCCGTTTTGGACGAACTGCTGTGCGGTCACGACACTGTACATAAAGCCGGCACATGCGGCAGACTGGTCCATCGCACCCGCATTTTTTGCCCCGAGACGCTCCTGGATCTGTGTAGCCACACTCGGGAACGGACGGTCCGGCGTGACAGTCGCCACGATGATGAGCCCCAGCTGCTCCGCCGTAATTCCGGCGTTCTTTAGTGCCGCTTCAGCCGCGCGGTAGGCAAGCTCAGAAGTATCCTCCTCTGCAGGAGCAATCCTTCTTTCCTCGATGCCTGTCCTTGTGCGGATCCATTCATCGGATGTATCCAGGCGCTTCTCCAGATCTCCATTTGTGACCACCTGTTCCGGGACGTACTTCCCGATTCCGATCATCCCAACGCCCATATTGAAACCCCTTTTCTTATCATCATCTATTAGTACCTGGTATCAATTTAACATACATGAACGTTCTTTGACAACTTGCCTGTTGCGTCTGCTTTTGGCGAAAAATGTGGCAACGGCCGCTTTTGCAATGTTGGTCCGCTATGGTATGATGGATTCGGATATTTCCGCTCAGAGGTGAACAGAATGCAATTTATTGTGACATTTTTCTGGTCGTTCCTGCTTATTTCACTCCTGAACTATGTGGTCAGTTCCGTCAATGCGGTTCCATTCGATTTTGGACTTGGAGCCATTGTTTCTGTCATTGTTGCGGTCATGCTCTTCATCATGTCGGCGATTCTGCCGGAAGAGCAGCTGCCGGACTACGAGTGAATCAAAAAACCGTTCCCTGTTATGGGGAACGGTTTTTTTGTCGGCCGGGTCTTCACACTTTTTCAATACGGATCTTATCGTTTTCAAGAACTGCGCGGATGGTGTCGCCTTCCCTGAAACCGCCCTGTATGAGCCCGTGGGCGACTGCCGTCTCGACGTGGCGCTGGATAAAACGCTTGAGCGGACGCGCGCCGAACTCTGCGTCTGTTCCTTCTTCCACGATCCAATCGGCGATCTCTTCCCCGAACTCAAGACGGATTCCCTGTGTGGCAACACGCCCGGCCAGGTCGTTCATCATCTTCCCGGCGATTTTCAGGAAATCGTCACTTTTCAGGGAGTTGAAGATGACGATATCGTCCATCCGGTTGATCAGTTCGGGTTTAAAGTGTTTTTTTAGCTCAGCCATGATGACGTCTTCAATCGCATGGTCTTCAATCCCCTCCATCTGAAGAAGCAATGAAGAGCCGATATTCGATGTCATGATGATGATCGTATTCGTGAAGTCGACATTCCTTCCCTGGCTGTCCGTAATGCGCCCGTCATCAAGCGCCTGGAGCAGGATGTTCGAAACATCCGGATGGGCCTTCTCGATTTCGTCGAGCAGCACGACAGAATATGGATTGCGCCTCACAGCTTCCGTCAGCTGCCCGCCTTCCTCAAAACCGATATATCCGGGAGGGGCACCGACCAGCCTGGAAACGGAGTGCTTCTCCATATATTCCGACATGTCGATTCGGATAAAGTGGTCCTCCGAATCAAACAGCGTCGCAGCAATCGTCTTGGCAAGCTCTGTTTTCCCGACACCGGTCGGTCCCAGGAAAAGGAATGAGCCGATCGGACGGTGCGGATCCTTGATGCCGGCCCTTGCCCGCCAGATGGCCTCTGTGACAAGGCGGACCGCATCATCCTGCCCGATGACCCGCTTCTCAAGCGTTTCATGCAGCCTGAGCAGCTTTTCCCGCTCCCCTTCCACAAGCTTTGAGACAGGGATTCCCGTCCAGCGTGCCACGATGTCGGCGATCTCTTCCTCTGTCACTTCCTCTCGGAGAAGGCGGTTTTCGGAAGTGGTCAGGGGAGCCTCCAGCCCGTGCAGTTCCTTCTCTGCCTGCGGAATGCGGCCGTGCCGCAGTTCTGCCGCACGGTTCAGGTCATAGCGGTTTTCCGCGTCTTCCAGCTCGCGCCGGTAGCGATCAAGTTCTTCCCGCTTTGCCTGGACAGTCCGGATGGCTTCTTTTTCTTTTTCCCACTGCTCCCGCATGTCTTCCGTCGATGTCCTGAGCTCGTGAAGCTCTTTGCGGATATCTTCCAGACGTGCTTTGCTCCGGTCATCTTTCTCCATCATCAGCGCCTGTTCTTCGATCTCCAGCTGCATGATCCGCCGGGTCACTTCGTCCAGTTCCCCCGGCATGGAATCAATTTCCGTCCGGATCAGCGCACTTGCCTCATCGACGAGATCAATTGCCTTATCCGGAAGGAACCGCTCCGTGATATAACGGTCGGACAGTGAAGCGGCAGCGACCAGTGCCCGGTCATGGATCCGCACACCATGATGAAGCTCAAAGCGCTCCTTCAGGCCGCGAAGGATTGAAATCGTATCTTCCACATCCGGCTCCTGGACAAGCACCTGCTGGAACCGGCGTTCAAGCGCTGCATCCTTCTCGATGTAGAGGCGGTACTCATCCAGCGTCGTTGCACCGATCAGATGAAGTTCACCACGTGCCAGCATCGGCTTCAGCATGTTGCCGGCATCCATCGAGCCTTCTGTCCGTCCGGCGCCGACAATCGTATGGAGCTCGTCGATAAAGAGAATGATCTCCCCATCGCTGTCCTTGACCTGCTTCAGGACCGCTTTCATCCGCTCCTCAAATTCACCGCGGTACTTGGCACCTGCAATGAGTGAACTCATATCCAGCTCATAAAGCTGGCGGCCCTTGAGCCCTTCCGGCACATCTTTTTTCACGATGCGCTGGGCAAGTCCCTCGACGATCGCCGTCTTCCCGACACCCGGCTCCCCGATGAGGACCGGATTATTTTTTGTCTTCCTGGACAGGATCCTGACAACGTCCCGGATTTCCTGGTCCCGTCCGATAATGGGATCCATTTTCCCCGCTTTTACATCATCGATCAGATTCCGTCCATACTTTTCAAGAGGGCTGCGCTGATCTTCCTCCTGCATGTTCATTTGCATTGTTGTTTCACCCCACGTCACTTATTGACCTTATTTGACTTTGACCTTTTTTGACTATATTCATTATAAAGTATTCCCTTCCGGCGGTAAAGTGAAACGGCCGCGCGGGAACGGAAAAAAGCCGCACGGCCTATAAAGGCTCATGCGGCAGGGGTGCAGCTATTCATTAACGGACGCCAAGCGCGATTTTCGCGTAGCGTGACATCATATCCTTCGACCATGGCGGGCTCCAGATGATATTGACTTCCGTTTCCTTGACTTCGGGCAGTTCGGCCAATTCACGCTTGACGTTATCCACGATCATCGGGCCCATCGGGCAGCCCAGTGACGTCAGCGTCATGGTCACATCCACCTTGCCGGCATCATCCATGTCCACGTCGTAGACGAGGCCCAGGTTCACAATATCAATGCCGAGCTCGGGGTCGATGACGTTCTCGAGCGCGCCCATAATGCTGTCTTTCATCTCCTGATCCATCATGATTCCCCTTCCGTTCTTTGCTGTCTCCATCATATCAGACCGCTGCGTCATCATTCAAATAGGTTGCAAGCCAGTCCGCGCATTCCAGCATGCCCGTTCGGGATACAGCATGTCCGGCCTGGCGTTCAAAGCGGTACTTCAGTTTCTCAGGCGCTTCCTTGTAGTCTTCCCGGACCGCCTCGACAAAATTCCTTGTCGGCTTGAACGGAACGGTTTCATCCTGCTCGCCATGCCAGAAGTAGACCGGCCTGCCGCCTAGCGCTTTCCGGTCCTTTGTCAGATCGAATCTTGAAAGCGTGTCGAGAAGTTTGCGCCGTTCTTCTGCCGTCAGCGGGATGTCGAATCCTTTTGACTCGTATTGGGCCATCTGGGCCTTGGCAAGATTGACGTAACCCGGTGTTCCCATCATGACCGCCGCACAGTCGATCCAGCTGTAGGCCTTCAGGCAGCCGAGCGTCTCGATGCCGCCCATCGACGTCCCTGCAAGTCCGAATTTCCCGGCCCCCGGGAATCGGCGGCCGATCTCTTCCTTAAGAGTGCCGACTTCTTCGATGCTTGTCAGGACGATTTCCCAGAACCGGAGGCTCAGCTGGACCTCATCAAGCCCTTCTTCCCTTTCACCGTGGAGGTGGGCCTCAGGAAGAATGACACGGAGACCGCGCTTGGCCATATTGTATGCATAATGCAGATTGTGTTCCTTGGCACTTGTGAAACCGTGGAGGAATATGACGACCGGGGAGGATTCCCCGCCCGTTTCGGGGTATATATGCAGGAGCGGGATGCCCGCCCATTGTTCTTCTCTGATCTCCATGTGCAGCACTTCCTATTTTTTCTTTTCATCGTATCAGAGAGAGCGGGAAAACAAAACCTGAACGGCAACAGGCCCTGTTTTATGGGCTATTTTTGACTTGGCCTCCCTGTGAGGTCTAAACTCGGTATTAAGGGGGAGATCGAATATGAAACAGCACCTGATCGTACTTGACCTGGACGGCACACTGCTGACCGACGAAAAAGTGATTTCCGCAAAGACGGAGCAGACACTGAAGGCCGCCAGAGAAGCCGGCCACCAGATCATGATTGCAACAGGCCGGCCGTACCGCGCCAGCGAGCCTTATTACCGGCAGCTGAACCTGGATGTTCCCATCATCAACTTTAACGGGGCATTTGTCCATCACCCGACGGACCGGAGCTGGAAAACGTTCCATGAGCCGATCAGCCTGCCGGTCGTCAGTGAGGTAGTCGAAGCGCTGCAGGATTTCAATGTCCATAATGTCGTGGCGGAGGTGATGGATGATGTATACATCCACCGGCATGACGAAAAACTCCTGAACATCTTCACGATGGGCGAGCCGTTGGTGACAGTCGGTGACCTCCGCTCCTATCTGACTGACAACCCGACCAGCCTCCTGATCCACCCGGAACTGGAGGACCAGGAAAAGATCCGCAAGCACCTCGCGGACGTCCATGCGGAAGTCATCGACCACCGCCGTTGGGGAGCGCCTTGGCATGTCATCGAAGTGATCCGGCACGGCCTGAACAAAGCGGTCGGCATCTCGAAAGTATCCGAGTGGCTGAATATCCCGCAGGAACGGATCATCGCTTTCGGAGATGAGGACAATGACTATGAAATGATCGAATACGCCGGGACGGGTGTCGCGATGGGCAATGCCATCGACGGACTGAAGTCCATCGCGGATGAAGTGACGGGCACGAACAACGAGGACGGCATCGCCGCTGTGCTCGAGGAGCGGCTGAATCTTAAACTGGAAAGCAAGATCTAAGGAGGAAGAATGATGAAACTGTTCACGGACAGCGGGTCAGACCTCCCGCTTTCATTCTTTGAGGAACAAGATGTGACTCTCCTCCCCCTCCGTGTGGAGATCGGGGGAGACACATATGATGATATATCGGAAATCAATTCCTCCACGATATTCAGAAGGATCCGGAACGGGGAACGCCCAAAAACTTCCCAGGTGTCGCCGGAGCTGTTTACAAGAATGTGGAACGAACTGGCGGAGTCCGGTGAAGAAGGCCTGTATATCGCCTTCTCCTCCGAACTTTCCGGTACATACAGTACAGCTGTCGTCATCCGTGACCAGGTAATGGATGAACACCCCGGACTGGATCTCGTGATCATTGACACGAAAGGTGCCTCGCTCGGCCAGGGCCTGCTTGTCCGGGAAGCCGTGAGGATGCGGGATGCCGGCAAAAGCCGTGATGAAATTGCGGCCGCCATCCGCACCCTGGCGGACCGCGTCGTCCACCTGTTCACCGTGGAAGACCTTGACTATCTCGCAAAGGGAGGCAGGCTGTCCAAGGCAAGTGCTTTTATCGGCGGATTGCTGAACATCAAGCCGCTTCTCCATGTCGAGGACGGAAAGCTTGTGCCGATCGAGAAATACCGGGGACGCAAAAAAGTGTTCCAGCGGATGATCGGCCTTATGGAAGAACGGGGCGGCAGTTTTTCCGGCCAGCATGTGGCCATCAGCCACGGGGATGACGAGGAAGCGGCGCTCACCCTGAAAGGGATGATCGAGGAGACCCACCGTCCGGAGTCAGTCGGCATCTATCAGATCGGCTCCGCGATCGGTGCCCACGCCGGGCCGGGTACCATCGCCCTTTTCTTCCTCGGTCCCGATACCGAATAAAAGCCAGAAAGGATGATTGGATGAAGATTGTCGTCATCGGAGCGGTCGCCGGAGGGGCGACCGTTTCTTCTCAGATCCGGCGCTTTCTGCCGGATGCCCACATCACGCTGATCGGGAAGGATTCTGAGCTCGGGTTTGGCACATGCGGCATGCCGTACGTGCTGGGCGGAGTGATCGGCAGCGCGGATGACCTGGTCCATGCAACCCCGGAGGGATTCGGAAAAGAGAAATCCATTGACGTCCGCCTCCTCCATGAAGCCACCAAAATCGACCGTGCCAAAAAGGAAGTCCACGTCTGCAATATGGAAACGGGCAAAACCGATATCCTGCCGTACGACAAACTCATACTTTCTCCCGGCGGACGGGCCCGAAAGCCCGCTGTGCCCGGAAAACCCGGCATCCCGCTGTTCACACTCCGCCACTTTGGCGACCTGGAACAGTTCGGGAACTTTCTTGACGAAGAAAAGCCGGCCTCCTGCATAGTGGTAGGCGGCGGATTCATCGGCGTGGAGCTCGCGGAAAACTTCCGGCACCGCGGCATTGAAACGGCCCTGATCGAGCACAATGAACATGTCATGCCGATCGGTGATAAGGACATGTCGGAACTGCTCGCAGAGGAGATGGAGAGAAACGGCGTCACCCTCCACCTCGGACGCGAACTCCGGATGATCGAAGGCAGGACCGTCACGCTCGATGACGGGACCGAAATGGAGGCTGACTTTATCGCCACCGCCGTCGGCCTTGAGCCGAATACCCTGCTGGCCAAAGAAGCCGGTCTCGAGATCGGGCCGACCGGAGGGATTGCGACCGACCCGTTCATGAGGACGAATGACCCGGACATCTATGCCATCGGTGACGCGGCAGAAGGCCGGGACTGGTTTACCGGCAAGCCGAAACGCGTACCGCTCTCCTGGCCTGCCCACCGGGCTTCCTTTATCGTTGCAAACCACCTGGCAGGCGGCGACACGGAAATGGACGGGCTTCTCGGGACCTCCATCACGAAACTGTTTTCCCTCACTGCGGGGATGACCGGCATGACAGAGAAGATGCTCAAAGAAGAAGGCATGAACTATGAGACCGTCATCCATAAAAGCCGTTCGAATGCGGGCTACTATCCGGACAGCGGCAAGCTCGTACTGAAAGTCCACTATGACCCGGATACCCGCGCCATCTACGGTGCACAGGCGGTCGGTGAAAAAGGGGCCGACAAGCGCATCGATGTGATTGCAACAGCGATCCGGGGCGGGCTCACCGTCGACGACCTCTCCGCCATCGAGACGGCATACGCACCACCTTATGGGTCACCCAAAGATCCCGTCAATATGCTCGGTTACAGGGCAATGAAATCTTCCAACCAACATTAAGACAAGACCGCCATCCATTCCGGACGGCGGTCTTGTTTTTTGCGGTTATGCTTTTGACTTGCCTGCTTTCCCGTCTTTGGCACGCTGCTTCCCTTTTCTCCACACCATGTAGATGAATCCGATGAATGTAGCATAAACAAGGATCGCTGCAATGATATACGGAATGTTAAGTCCGGTGTCTTCCTCGACGATGAACAGGTCGGCCGCCTCCCTGTCGAGGACGATGCGGTATTCGCCGCTGTCGGCCTGGCTGACCAAGTTATTGTCGATCAGCGCACGCAGCCTCTTCCCTTCCCCGAGCTGCTCAGCGGTCAAATCGACGCGCTGCGTTTCACTTGTGTTATTGAGGACGATGACCCATGTTTCCTCGTCACTGGACCGCTCGTACACGATCAGGCCATTGTCGTTATGAAGAAGTTCAAAATCACCTGTACGGAGCGTCTCCGACTGGTTCCGGATGCCGTTCACATCGGCAATATGGTCCTTCAGTTCTTCATCCGTCTTGAAATTGTGGAGTGGGTGCGTACCTGGGGCTTCCTTGCCCGCAACCGCAATTTCGGAACCGTACGTCATCACCGGCACACCCGGCAAAGTAAAGAGCGCGGTGGCGGCCACGTTCCAGCGGGTCGGCGGAAACATCTTCCGGTCCACCATCTCTGTCGTAAACCTTGTGGTGTTCAGGTCATCAAAGAACATCATCGTAGGCGGGTCAGTGAGCCCAAGCTCGTCCATGCCGGAAGAATCAGGATCCATCTCGACAAACGCGGATCGGAGAATCTCCATGACAGCGGGGTCATAGTCGAGATCGAATTCCGCTTCGGATGGTGCGTCGGAAAAGACAACCAGCGAAGGAGATGTTTCCTTCAGCGCAGCGATCATCCTGTCGAGAAAAGCTGTATCGGCATCGCCGAATCTGGTCAGCCGGACACCGTCGATCCCCGTTTCTTCCGCAAATGTGACGGCTGCATCGATCAGCGCATCCTGCACTTCTTCATTTTCGAGATCCCAGTCAACTGACTCGCCGTCTTCGGCAGGCACGGCCCAGCCCTCCCGGCCAGAGGCCCACTCGTGGTCCTGACTGACGCCGCCAAGCGGAAAGTCCGCATAGACTTCCATGTCGGCATCGTGATAGGCAGAAATCATATCCTTCAGCTCTTTGTCCGTGCCGAAGCGGTCCTCAATGGCCCCGTAGGTGAGGACGGCACGGCCGTCATAGGTCGCCGTCTCGAAAATCGGGCCGATTGATACGGCCGTGAATCCCATGTCCTGGATATACTCCAGTTTTTCCTGGAGACCGGCGAAGTCACCGCCGTTAAAGTCGTAGTTATCGGTCGGGTCGGCCCCCTGGTCATTTTCCGTCGTTCCGTTAAAGAAACGGTCGACGAGGGTATCGTAAATGCTTTCATCGAGGACATTCCGCTCTTCCGCCGAAACAGTCGGCAGCGCAGCGGTCCCGATCAGCAAAGCCGCACCAAATGCGGCAACAGTTTTCTTGAACACGTCTATCTTCACTCCTTGCTCCATCACCCGTTATTTTATCACTCCATCCCGGAGCCGGCGACCGGTTTGGAAAACCGGAAGATGAAAACCCGGTGAAATGGGGCAAAAATGTGAAATTGCCTCACCTAGTCGATGCCTGGGCTTGGATGATCGACATATTAAAGAAGATAATCAACGTCTCACTCAAGATAGTCAACGTCTCACTCAAGATAGTCAACGTTTCACTCAAGATAGTCAACGTCTCACTCAAGATAGTCAACGTCTCACTCAAGATAATCAACGTCTCACTCAAGATAGTCAACGTCTCACATAAGATCGTCAACATCTCACCCGAATTGAATCTTTCCCGGATAACAGAAAAAAGCCGGAAACCGGTCCGAAGACCCGTTTCCGGCTTTTTGTCCGCTCAGAAGAAGTCCATGCCGATCGGCAGGCTCATGCCGATGAACATCGTCGCAAGGAGGCTGATGAAGAACAGCACCCAGAAGACGTTGGTCGGCTTGTCTTTGTTCTGGCGGACAAGCACCATCTCCATGAATCCGATCGTCACGACGCCAAGCAGGAACTTGACCCCGTACATGGCTGCATCGGAGCTGGACCAGGCAAAGAACAGGAAAGCCCCGCTCAGAATGACGAGGATGTAGAAGAGACGGAGGATCATATGAATCACCTTGCGTCCCTTGCTCCCTTTTGCCATGACCGCTGCCACCAGGAAAAGAATGACTGCAACGACCCAGGTGAAGATGTGCAGATGTGTCGTATCCGTAAAGACGCCCAACTATTCCACCTCATTTTCTATGATTGCCCTCTTATCCTACCACAAGCGGGCACCGGCAATCACGCGGGATGGTCAGGCGAATGTGTTGGACAGGGTCCCGATTCCTTCGATGGAAACCTTCACCGTATCGCCCGCCTTGATGAAGGATGGCGGGTTCATCCCTTTTCCTACACCCGACGGCGTTCCCGTGAGGATGACGTCACCAGGTTCAAGCGTTACATAAAGGGAGACCTGTGAGATCAGTTCGTCGATCGGGAAAATCATGTCTTTGGTGTTGCCGTTCTGGCGCACTTCCCCGTTGACTTTTGTCACGAGCGACAGGTTCTGCGGATCCGGAATCTCATCTTTTGTCACGAGGTAAGGTCCCAGCGGGCACGACTTGTCGAGGCTTTTCCCCAGGAAGAATTGCACATGGGCCGCCTGTACATCCCGCGCGGTGATGTCATTGGCGATCGTGTACCCGAAAATATGATCATAGGCAAGCGCCTTTTGGATATTCCGCCCGCCCTTCCCGATGATAATGGCAAGCTCGCCTTCATAGTCCAGGCTTTCCGTAATGCCGGCATGGGCAGGAAGCTCTTCTTCATCTGCCGCAATGGCAGTCGGGGATTTCGTAAAGACGACCAGTTTTTCCGGAGGGCGGTCTCCGCCCATCTCGGTCACATGATCGGCGTAGTTCTTCCCGATGCAGATGACGTTTTTCGGTGTCCGCGGAATGGGCGCAGTCCATTCGATTTCGTCGAATCCGTGCTTGTAGGCCTCCGGGTTGCCGGACGTCTCCGCACGCTCGACCAGCCGGCGGATCCCCTCCACGAATTCATGGCCTTCCGCGATGCCGTCGATGATATGCGCCGGGAACGGCTCCCCTTCCCCGAGTTCTTCGTGAATGGCCGCAAGATCCCATACGGCCTCCTCCTTTTTCACCTTGGGGCCGAAGCGCTGATTCCCTTCGTACCGGAACGATAACAGTTTCATCTTGACGCCATCCTTTCCATTCTGGGTTGGTTATTCTTCTTTACTTACGACAGATATCCGGAAAATCCTTTATATTTCGTCATTTACCGTAAGTCAGCCTTCGCCAGATGCGTTCGAGCGGTCCCTGCCTGAATTTCTGGAAATACAGGTCGGCCAGGATGCACTGGATGGCGAATATGGCCACCGCAAGCCAGGTTCCGAGCGATACGGACACCTTGCCGTAATAGCCGAGGCCGTAAGAGTAGAAGATCAGGGTCGCGATGATCGACTGGGTCAGATAGACGGTCAGTGACATCCGTCCCGCGGATGCGACCGGATGGAACACTTTCCGGATGAGTCCCGACTGCAGGAGCAGCAGGACGAGCCCGACGTAGCCGACAGTCAGGAGCGGCCCGCCTATTGAATCCTGCACCATCTGTGTGGTGAAGCGCAGATCGGTGAAGTAAGGCAGCGATTTCAGGGCAAGCCCTGCTGCCGTAAAGAGAACCGCGGGGAGGATCCACTTTTTCCAGCTGTCCGATGCCTTCTCGATCAGGCGGAGCTTCCCTGCCGCGGCCCCGAACATGAAGAGCGGCAGGATCATGAAGACTCCCATCGGAATCGATGCCGTATTCATGAACAGCCAGTCTGCGGCACGCTGTGCGGTCACTTCACCGAACGATCCGCCGGCATAGGCATCAATTGAACGGTTGACATTGGTGATGTCCGCATACGCCCCCATCATGCCGTCGGGATCCAGCTTCTCCGCAAAGAAGGTCAGGAGCGTCAGCAGCGCCATCGGCACGATATAAACGACCGCCCCGATTGCCGTGAGTGCCGCTGCCGGGAGCCGGAGCATCCACATGAAGATCAGGCCCATCAGTGCATAGGTGATCAGGATATCACCCGGCCAGATGAGAAAAGCATGAACAATCCCGAAAAGCAGGAGAACGCCCATCCTTCTGGCGGCAGTCGGAACAAACGGCCTTCCGAGCCTGACTGCTTTTTCATACTGCATGTTCATCCCATAGCCGAAAAGCATCGCGAACAGCGGATAGAAGCTGCTCTGGAACAGGATGTCCACCCACATGTGGGAGACCTCGTCGCTGAGCGACCGGAACCACGTGAACGGATCGATATAGACGTACGGTGTATGGAAAAACAGCATGTTCGCGACGAAGATGCCGAGCAGGGCGAACCCCCTCAAATAGTCCAGCGCCGCAATCCGTTCAGATGATGCGGTCGGTTTTAGTGTCGGCAAAATGATCCCCCCGGATAGTCAATACTCGCTCCCCGTCAAACAGGTACAGGAGCTTCTCTTTAATGTTAATGTCAAGGATGTCCCCGATCGCCCGTGCGTAGAGCGACAGCTGGACTCCATACCGCTCGGCCATTGCAGCCTCGAGCGATGCCTCCGAACGGAACATGCCTGTCCGGTCGGTTTTATAATCGAGCAGAACCCAGCCGTCTTTTTCACGGAAGAGGCAGTCGGCGATCCCCTGCAGGATCTGCCGGTCGCCGTCCCCCGCGTCAAGCCCATAGGTGAACGGCAGCTCCCGGCGGATATCCGGGGACTTCCGGATGCGTTCATAGATAGGGGTTCCGAAGAAACGGGAGATTGCAGCAGCATCCACTTCCCTTGCCTCTTCATCCGTGATGAGTTCCCGGCGGGTGAGGTCAGTGATGAGGTTCTGCACCTCCCGGACGGTCTGCGGGCGGGACAGGTCGATATGCTGCATGATCGTATGCATCGCCGTCCCGATTTCTGCCGCCGTAAGCGTCCGCTCCTGCATGAATTCCGGCCTATCGTGCATGTACATCGGCCGGATTTCATCGGAGCGGGACATGAACGGATCCGGCTCTTCCGCATTTTCCAGCAGCCACATCCGCTTCACTTCACTGACCGACTGCTTCGAACGCTTCCGGACAGAGGCACTATGGGGATAGGAGGCGGTAAACCGGCTGAGCACCTCTTCCTCCGCCCCGCTGTCCGGCGTCTTCTCCTCCCGGTCCGCTTCCGCTGCGATTTCCGCAGCCGGTCCGCTTTCAGAAGACAGATCGGAAGGAGCAAGAAACTCGATATTCCAGACAGAGCCGTCATCGAGCAGCTGTCCGCCGGGAACCGTTCCGTGTGGGGCAAACGCCCGGTGGCGCGCCACTGCGGGCCCGATCCAGTCGAGGTAGCCGGCTGCGCGCGACCGGATATACTCTGGCAGCCGCTCGCCCGGGGCAAGCTGGCCCTCCTGCCACTTCATGACCGCCGCGTCCGG
Source organism: Bhargavaea cecembensis DSE10 (assembly GCF_000348905.1). Classification (GTDB taxonomy): domain Bacteria; phylum Bacillota; class Bacilli; order Bacillales_A; family Planococcaceae; genus Bhargavaea; species Bhargavaea cecembensis. The sequence goes on along the minus strand of NZ_AOFT01000001.1, from coordinate 344,903 downwards.
GTCCTTCACGGATCCGATGAGATGAAGGGCCTCCTTGGCGCGTGTCATGGCGACATAAAGGACCCGCATCTCCTCGGCACGCATCTCAAGCTCCTTTTTTTCCTTGATTGCAAGGAAAGGCAACGACGTATACTGGATCCGATTGTCAGGATCCACCGCCTTGACCGCAAGGCCGAAGTGCTGGTCAAAGAGATACGGCTGGTTAAAGTCCATTTTATTGAACTGGCGCCCCACTCCTGCGACGAACACATGCGGGAACTCCAGCCCCTTGGACGCGTGGATTGTCATGATCCGGACGACGTCGTCCTGCTCGCCGACCGCTTTTGCGGTGCCCATATCGTCACCGCGTCGCCTCATCCTGTCGATGAAGCGGAGGAAGCGGAACAGCCCGCGGAAGGATGTCCGCTCGTACTGGATCGCCCGGTCGTGCAGGGCGCGCAGGTTGGCCTGGCGCTGCTTGCCGTTCGGCATGGCGCCGGCCATTTCGTAGTAGTGGGTATCCAGGTAGACCTGCCAGATCAGGTCTGCAAGAGACCCCCTGCGTGCCAGATCCCGCCACTCTTCGAAGTGGATATAAAACCTTCGGATCTTCTCTTCAGTCCCTGCCGGAATGCCGGCGGAAGCCCCGTTCCGTACATATTGCTTGAGCGCCTCATAGTACGGCTCATCAGGTGCCGCCAGGCGGATCTTCGCCAGCTCGTTTTCACCGAGCCCGATAAACGGTGCCCGGAGCACGGAGGCGAATGGGATGTCCTGATACGGATTGTCGATGACCCGGAGCGTGTTCAGCATGATCATCACTTCGATGGCGTCAAAGTAGCCCCCCGACGTTTCCGCATATACCGGAATGCCCGCATGCTTCAGCTCTTCCGCAATTTCACCCGACCAGGTCATCGAACGCATGAGGATGACGATATCCCGGTAACGGAGCGGGCGCGTGCTGCCCGACCACGGATCGGTCACCTCTGCTCCTGACTCCATCAGCTTCCTGATTTCCCGGATGATCGCCCTCGCTTCCTGCTGGGGCTGCTTGAGTTCCTCGTCAGATGCTGACGATTCATCTGCGTCTTCTTCCTGTTCCTCATGGAGGATCGTCAGTGTGGCCGGGCTGCCCGCCCCCGGATATGGGGCGCCGGGCTTCAGTTCCGCGGCTTCGTCATAGTCGATCTCACCGACACGCGCACCCATCACCTGGCGGAACACATAGTTCGTCGCATCCAGCACTTCCCTCCGGCTGCGGAAGTTGGCGTTCAGGTCGATTTTCATTCCGGTTCCATCCGCATCCCCATTGAATCTGAGGTATTTCCCGAGGAACAGCATCGGCTCTGCCAGGCGGAACCGGTAGATCGACTGCTTTACATCACCGACCATGAACAGGTTTCCGTCCTTGTTCTCCCCGCTTTTGACAAGCGAGACGATCGTCTCCTGCAGGCGGTTCGTATCCTGATATTCATCGACCAGCACTTCCCGGAAGCGGTCACGGAAGTCGTGGGCGATCTCCGACGGCACAAGCGTCCCGTCCCGCTCTTCCGAAAGGATGTCGAGCGCCAGGTGCTCCAGGTCGGAAAAGTCGACGATGCCCCTGTTTCTCTTCACCTCTGCATACCGCTCGCCGAACCGAATCGTGAGTCCGACAAGTGTGTCCATCATCGGTGCCATGAGCCGCATCTCTTCCAGCAGACGGGCAGGCGTCCGGACAAAGTATGATTCCTTCAGCCCGTTTACAAGCTTCTTGATGTCATTCCGTTTTTTCTTGGCCCGCTCCGCCAGCTCCTCGTCACAGCTGTCTTTGCGGATGGTGCCGGCCTTGGCCCACTTGATGGCGGAAAAGGCATGGTATGCCTCCTCCCATGTGCCGCCTTCCATGATCCCGAGAAGGGAGCCGATGAGGGCTCCATCTTCTTCCGCAGTCGAAGCAAGTGGCGCCGGGCCATCCGGAAGCCGGGCGATGCGGCCCACTTCCGCCGCCATCGATGCCGCCTCTTCCAGCTGGTGGCGGATTGCCTCCTTGAGCGGACCGATAAACGGCAGGCTGTCGATGTCCGCGTCAGGCGGGAGATGATACTGGCGCGGGATGTCCCGCAGCCATTCCTCAGGTTTCGGGTGGACGCGGGAGTAGTCGTACAGCCTGTCGATCAGCACTTCGATCGCCTGGTCGTCGCGGTCGGATGTAAAGCTGTCCGCGAGCCGGTAGACGGGCTCCGGATTTTCCGAGCCGTACGCCTCCTCGAGCACACGGCCGACCACGTCATCCCTGAGCAGTGCCGCCTCCGCGGTATCCGCGATGCGGAAGCCCGGGTCGAGGTCCAGCACATAGGCGTATTGCCGGACGATGTTCATGCAGAACGAATGGAGCGTCGAAATCTGCGCTTTGTTCAGGAGGCTTAGCTGCCGCCGGAGACGCGATGAAGATGGATTTTTTTCAATGGCTTCTTCGAGCGCCGTCGCCATCCGATGGCGCATTTCCGCCGCTGCCGCGTTCGTGAACGTTACAACGAGCAGTTCGTCGACGTCGATGGGATCATCCGGATCGGTCACCTTGCCGATCAGGCGGTTGATGAGGACAGCCGTCTTCCCCGATCCGGCCGCAGCCGAGACGAGCAGGTCGCTGCCCGAGGCATGGATTGCCCGCCACTGGGCATCCGTCCACGTTGCATCAGCGGGTTTCACCGGTATCTTCATCTCCAAGCACCTCCTTCTGCATCAATTTGATCGACTCTTCGGGAGTCAGCTGGCGCAGCGCCTGGTAGCGCTGGGCCGGGTCTGCAGGGTCGAACTGGCAGACCGACCGGTACGCGCATGTCTGGCAAGGCATCCGGTCCTTCATCCGGTATGGGAGTACCCGTGTGTCGCCGTCGATCATGGAATCGCCCGCCTGCCTGTGCTTTTGCCGCACATACTCGCGCATAAGCGAGAGGCTTTCCGGCCCGAGCACCTTGGACGTTTTCGAAAATGTGCCGTTTTTGTTCATCCGGACAGGGAGCGTATCGGAAGATCCATCGAGGTTTTTGTCCATTTCCAATACGACATCCGGGTTGTCCAGGACATAGCCTTTCATCCGGTAGGACTTCATCGCCTCCGCCTCGATCTCCGCGTCGTCCATCACGCCCGACTCGGCACGGAGCATCGGGTTGTGCACATGCATATACAGCACGCCTGCAGGCAGCGCTTCCCTGCCGAACCACTCGTCGGAATTGAGGAGTGCGACGTCCAGGTAGGTCAGCATCTGGAGCGACAGGCCATAGTAGACTTCCGCAAGGTCCAGTGCCCTGGCCGATGACTTATAGTCGACGACACGGATAAACGGCTTTCCGTCCACTTCCGCAGCATCCACCCGGTCGATCCTTCCCCTCAGCTGCATCGTCCGGCCCCTCTTCAGGGGAACGCGGAGAGGCGGGAATTTCTCACCCGGGCCAAATGCCGCCTCGATGGCAACCGGGTTGAACCCGGATTGCTTGGCCTGTTTGGAGAGCCCGAGGAGCGTACGCTGGATGATCCTTGTGATCTTCCGCTTGATATAGGCATACCTGCTTGAACTCAGCAGGATCTGATTGAAGAAATACGGACTGATGGACTCCACGGCATCTCTGGCCAGCGTCAGGCATTCGGTCCGGCTGAGCGCACCCCAAGACAAGTTCCGCCGTCCGGTCTCATCCGAGATCCACTTCAGCGCGGCGTGGAACAGGTCGCCGAGGGCCGGCGGGTCCAGCGTGAATTCACCGCGCTCGCGCAGTTTCAGCCCGAAACTGGCGTAATGCTGGAACGGGCAGCTGAAATACGACTCGACACGCGAGACGCTTGAACCGATTTCTTCGCCGTAAAGTGCAGCCGTGACCCCCGGTTCAAGCCGTTCCGTCTCCCGCCGCCTGGTCGGGCGGAACACCTTCCCGAAGATCATCGACCAGTACGGATCGTTCCGGTAAAAGTCGATGGCAGTCCGCCACGGACCGGACAGTTCTTCCTCGTTTTCCGTTAGCCGCAGGTGCGCGGATGCGTACCGGAGCGTCGCCCTCGGATGGCTGATGTATTCCTGCCAGCTTTCCTCTTCCGGCAGGCCCGCAGGGTCATTGAGCACATCGGTTTCAGCCACATCCGGCAGGATCTGCCGGATGCGCTTCAGGTACAGCGACGGAATCAGTGCCTTGCCTTCCCCGTCGGATGCCGGATAGGAGATGAACAGTTTCGAGGAAGCCGTCGTGAAGGCACGGTACGCCATGTACATCTCGTCCATGAGACGCATCTTTGTCGTCGGCGCCAGTTCGAAGCCGATTTCCATGAACCATTCCCGCTCGCGGTCGGACAGGAGTCCTTCCTGGTCGATGCGTTTCGGGAACACGCCGTCATTGACGCCGATGATGAAGACGGCTTCCATGTCCATCAGCCTTGAGATGTCGACAGTCGTCACCGTTACCTGGTCGATCGAAGGCGGGATGCGGGCAAACTCGAGTGTATCGAATCCCTCATCAAGAATCCGGATGAACTCTGCGAGCGGACGCTCCTTGTCCCCGAACATCAGGACAAACTGATCCAGCACCTCAATCCAGGAATTCCAGGCCTGGTCATGCTCCGCCGCCTCGAACAGCCGGCCGGCCTCTTCCTCGCGCCGCCTCAGGTCGACGATCTTGTCGAACACATGCAGTTCCTCCATGAACGTAAAGAGGGTCGTCGCGATGTCACGTCCCGTCCTTCCCCTCCGCAGGCGCGCCTCAAGGTTGGCGAGCGGCTCACGGACAGCATCCCGGATCAGATGGATGTCTTCCTGCATCGCGAGTTCTTCATCTGTCTGCACGTTTCGGTGAAATTCCAGGCCGCGGTACCGTTTTACCTGCCAGCGTTTTTCATCGAACCAGCGCTCCCCGCGGATGCCGTTTGCCAGCACAAAGTTCTCGAGCCGGTCCGCCCGGTCCCGCCATTCCGACGGATCTGCCCCGTGCGGGAAAAACAGGTCGGTCTTGACGGCCCGGAAGATGTCTTCATACTCCCATCCTTCCGCCACCGCCTCGAGCACCGATCGGCTGAACTCGATCAGCGGATGGTGGAGCATCGGCTTTTTCCGGCTGATGAAGACCGGGACATCATAGAGCGGAAACACCGTCTCTATCAGCTCGTCATACACCTCAGGCTGGCGATACAGGATCGCGATGTCCCGATAGCGCATTCCGGACATCATCAGATTCCGGATCCTCCTCGCCACGGCATGGACTTCCGCCCTTGCGTCCGCCGCACGCATCAGTTCCACATCGCCTTCTGCAGATGCGGTCGCCGCCGGGTATTGGTCAAACACCGATTCAAGATGGGCAAGTGCCCTGCTTTTGAAACGGCGAGCCATTCCCAGGTGAAAGCCGTCTTCGGTCTCCACCCCGTTCCGTTTGGCGGCATCCATCAGCCGGGCGGCGCTTCCCTGCGCATTAAAGAACAGCTGTGACCCTGTCGGACCCCCGTAGGGATCTTCCATTGGAAGCACAACGGTCACGCGTCTGGCGTGCTTCATGAGTTCTTCGACGATTTCCAGCTCCCGTGTCGTGAATGTCACGAAACCGTCCACGTACACTTCAGCGTCCTTCACCAGATCAGAGTGCCGGATCTGGGAGGCGAGAAGCGCCAGATAGCCTTCGCTGTCCACATAGGCGGTGCCGAGCCGTTCCTCGATCTTGCTCATGAGCAGTTCCAGGTCATCGGCTTTGTCCAGCAGCGCGCGCGGCGCACCCGCCTGCTGGAGCTCGCCATGCATATCGGTCATCGTCGTACAATCGAGGCAGTAACGGCTGAACTCCTTCAGCAGGTCTTCCAGCTGCTCGGTGAATCCCCGCTTGTCGGCCGCCTGGCGGAACAGCTTGAACTCGTCCCTGTTTTCTGCCAGCAGGCTCCGGATCAGCATCCGGTAACCGAAGCCGTTCACTTCCGTCCGGGTGATCCCGCCCGTCTCTTGGAGAATGCGCCAGGCCAGTCGCTTGAACGTCGCCACCTGGGCGCGGATCGTTCCTCGAAGGCCGAACTCCGTCGACAGGCTTTTCTCCATGGAAAATGACATCTGGTCCGGGACAACGACAAAAATCGGCGAACCGAGGGGATCTTCCTTCAGCTTGCCGGCAATCTCTTTCCGGATCATTGTGGTCTTTCCCGAACCGGCCCGGCCGGTAATCAGCCTGAATGACATCAGCCCCACTCCTTTCTGTTTGTGTCTATTATAATAGTAGATACAAAAACGAACAAACGTTCTGTTGATATGTAAGATAAAGCATGCCGGGCCGGGGCCGCCTTGCAGTCAGCTCTCCTTTTCCCGGCGTTGTTCCTCCTCCGCAGCCGTCTGTTCTTCGCGGATCGACCTGAAGTCATTTTCCACACGCTTATCGAGCCGCTTTTCCAACTGCTTGCCGCCGAGCCAGAGCAGGAAAATGACGAGCGCGACTACCGCCGTCCGTCCCGGCTGGGTGACCAATGAGCGGAGGTCATGGCCGATAAAACTTGCAATGGCGATCATCACGAATTTTCCGGCCATCAGAGTGATCAGATACACTTTCTTTTTCAGATTGGAAAGGCCCGCCACGAGATTCACAAGAGCGGACGGCGTAAACGGAAAGCAGAGCAGAACGAACAGCGGTCCGAAGCTGTTGCGCTCCACCCATTGGATCAGTTTCCGGACCCGCTCACTTTTCGTGAGGAACCGGAATACTCTCGCATCACCGTATTTCCTGATCAGGAGAAACACGGTATAGGACCCCGCAACCGTTCCGCCCCAGCTGATCAGGAAACCGAAAAAGAATCCGTACGCATTGGCATTCGCAAGGACGAACACAAAAAGAGGCAAAAACGGCAGGAATGCCTCGATAAACGGCAGCAAAAATCCCAGAAGGGGCCCCAGCGCCCGGTAATGTGATGTCAGTTCATACAAGGTGTCAAGATCCAGCCAATTCTCCATGTCCTACCCCCGACCCGGTTTGAAGTGTCATTTCCCTTATTTTACGCTATTCATGCAACTCTACAAAATCGGGCGCCCGAAGGGAAATGTTTGTAGTATAATTCTAATTATAATCATGCAAGAAAGATGGGATTTCATGCAAAGAGAAGGCCTTGCCGCCGGCCTGAAGGCGGGGCTTACCATTGCCATCGGCTATTTCCCTGTGGCGCTGACATTCGGGCTGCTGGCCAAGACGACCGGGCTTTCCCTGACTGAGACGGTTGCCATGAGCATCTTTGTCTTTGCCGGTGCCGCCCAATACATATCCCTCAGCCTGATTGCGGCCAAGGTGGACCCCGTGCTGATTGTGCTGAATACGTTCATCGTCAATATCCGCCACTTTCTAATGACGGCTTCGCTCAATGAAAAGATGCAGCCTGACGCCAGATGGAAAAAAGCGGTCTACGCATTCGGCATCACCGATGAAACATTTTCCGTGATCTCCACAACCGGCGAGGGACGTGTCCGGACTTCCTATGCGGCAGGGGTCATTGTCCTGTCCTATGCAAGCTGGGTCATCTTCAGCGGAATCGGCCATGTGATCGGGGCCAACCTGCCGCTATTCCTGCAGGCAGCGATGTCGATTGCGCTTTACGCCATGTTTGTTGCGCTTCTCATCCCGTCCCTGAAAGGCAACCGGAAGGTCGTCCTGCTTGCTCTGACGGCAGCCGCAATCAATGGGTTTTTCTTCTGGACGGAACTGCTGTCGACCGGCTGGGCCATCATGGTATCGACGCTCGCTTCTGCCGTCATTGTCGAAGTGCTCTACGCCCGCCGCGGAAATGTGCTCCGGCGTGCGGTTGAACGAAAGGAGGGGGCCTGATGGGCAGCTGGTACTGGTGGATGCTGCTTGGCATGGCGGTCGTGACCTACCTGCCGCGCGCCATCCCGCTGACCTTCCTTGAAGGGAAAGAACTGCCGCCGGCCGTATCCGGCGTGCTCCGCAATATCCCGTACGCCGTACTCGGTGCGCTGATTTTCCCGGCGATTTTGTATGCACAGCCCGATGATCTGCTGTTCGGAGTGATCGGCTTTGCATCTGCCGCGCTGATCGCCTGGCTGGGCGGAGGCGTCATGGGGACCGTTCTCGGCACAATTGCTGTACTTGCAGTTTATAGCCTTCTCGTCGGCTAGCTGCGTGAGCAAACCCCAAAAATGACCCGGCGCTTTTGCGCCGGGTCATTTTTCATTCCCTATCTTGACTTTGCCCCTGCCTGGTCCGTTCCCTCATCCTGCCGGCCATGTAGAATCCTGCAGTCAGTGAAAGCGCATCAATCGTATACAGGAGCCACGTGTGCGTGTATCCCGCATAGACGGACGCTGCAATCAATGCCACAGTCAGGACCAGCCCGACCACATGGTGGTAGGTCACCCGGGTGAACAGGACGACCAGTGCCGCCGGCAGGAAAAGCGCCAGGATGATTTTAAGTGCGTAAGATTCCACAGGCCGATCCCCCTCCCCTGCGAATACCGGTCAGCGGACGACGAGCAGGCCCATCCGGTGGTGGTCATGCCGGAAGATCACATGCTGGCAGAGCCTAAGCTCCCCCTCCCGGTTGAGCACCTCGACGCGGCAATGGGCCGCGTTTACCTGGATGGCCTCGTACAGTTCCCGTTCGTCCGTCACCGTGACGCCGTTCACCTTCCGGATGGTTTCGCCGGGAAGGATCCCCATTTTGTCTGCAGGGGATCCCGGAAGGACTGCGGCCACGACCACACCGTCACTTCTTGGTGCGACCGCGAAGTTCCCTTTGCTTTCCCGCACGGCGGCCCTGATGGTGATCATGGCCCGCATGATGAACCCGAGTGCAAGGACGGCCCATCCGGCCAGCGGCTCCCAGAGCCCCAGGAAAGCGGCTGCCGTAACACCGAGTCCAGCCACAAAGACCGCCTTGCCGTATCCGCCGTAAACCTGTCCCGGCAGCACGTGCCTGGCCGTATGTTCAAAACCGATCACGGCCGGAATGAAAATCAGGTAATAAGACGTTCCGCCGAGCGTGAACTGCGGCCAATAAGGAAGCATTTCCCCAATCGGGCCGCCCGGGACCGCGAAAAGGAGCGGCAGGAGCCAGAGGCGCTTGGTCCTGTAGGCGGCTCCCTGCAGTCCCCTCGCCGTCTCCTGCAGGAGCGGGGAGGCATCCCGCGCTCCGTACTTGCGGATCAGGATCCCTTCGGCAACCGTGAGCAGGCCGGCAATCACCGTGATGGTGACAGCCTCCTCTCCCGTCACTCCCGCATAAGTCCATCCGATGAACGGCCAGTCCGTCGCGACATCGTAGCGGCCCAGCAGCCAGTAGGCAAGCGCGGCAAGTCCGGCTGCATAAATCGGAGCCCCAGCCTGGTAGCGGAACAAAAGCACGCCGGCCAGCATAAAGCCGCAGAACAGCACGAGCCAGCCCTTCGGTACGACAAGCCCGGCACCGGTAATGATCAGTGACAGGACGAGTGCGGCCAGCCACGACTCCTTCAGCAAACCGCGGAATTCGGCCAGGCCTTCATCCACCCTCACCCGGAAATGCTTCCGCTCCCGCCTGACCCTCGTGTAGCCGAGCAGTACCGAGAACAGCAAAATGATATAAAACAGCGGGTTCATGAAAAACCTTCCCGCGCCATGCAACAATTCGAACATGATTTCCTGGAACATCAGACTGTCACCATCCCCGGTTCTAAACAACAAACCAACTTCATTACTTCATTCTATCAAAACCGGGGTGGGATGAGAATGGTTTTAGTTGCCGGACTTTAATACGTGTTTCATATAGCCGACGGCAAGCTGCAGCTGATCGTCATTTTTGTCGTCCGCCTTGTATTCGACCACTTTGGCGCGGAGGGCCCGGAAAAACGAATCGTCCATGGCACCGCCGGGATCCAGATCCTCATTGTCCCTGAACCGCTCGACCGCCTTCAGTGTCGTCTCGTCATAGTAACCGTCCTCGCGGGTCACGTCATAACCGAGTGCCGCCAGCACCCGCTGCGCATACCCCACATCTTCTCCGTAGTCGCCGGGCTGGAAGCTGCCCTCGACCGGAATGACGGGCAGCCCGTAAAGCGACTGCTGTTCGGATTCAAGGTCCGGCTTGACTCCCTTGCCGTGGATCCACTGTCCGGAAGGGGTCAGCCACTTGTGGGTCGAGAGTTTCATCTCACCGCCATTTGAGAGCGGCCACGTTTCCTGAACCGTCCCCTTGCCGAAGCTGACGGTCCCGATGATGAACGCCCGACCGTTGTCCTGGAGCGCACCGCTCAGCACTTCGCTTGCCGATGCGCTGCCCTTGTCCTGGAGAAGCACCGTATTCATCCGGCGCATCGCCTTCCCGTATTCCTCGTCTTCGGGCGGTTCGGACCGGACCGGCTCCTTGACCCCTTCCGCGTTCTGCATGAAGGCAAAGACCGTTCCCTCCCTAAGCAGGCTGCCCGCAATTTTGGACACGCTGAACAAGTAGCCGCCGGGATTGCCCCGAACGTCGATGATGAATCCGTCGGCACCCTGGCTGATCAGCTGCTTTGTATGTTTCTCCCACTCAGCGGCCGTCTCCTCCCCGAACATCGAGATGGATACCACCCCGACCTGATAGCCGTCTTTCTCGATCATCCGGCTGTCCACTGTCTTGACCGGAATCGCGCTTCTCTTCATTGCGACTTCCAGATGCCTGTCCTCATCCGGCCGGAAAACCGTCAGCGTGACATCCGTCCCTTCGGCGCCCTTGATCAGGGAAAGCAGTTCTTTCATCGTCTTGCCGTCCACACGCTCCCCGTCTACACGGACAATTTCATCGTACGGCAGTATGCCGGCTTTTTCAGCAGGGGAATTACGGACCGGGGCAACAATGATAAAGCGCCCGCGGGATTCCGTAATTTCCGCCCCGATTCCGACACGCTCGTCCGACAGCGATTCCTCATGGGCGGCCGCTTCCTCTTCGGTCATGTATGTACTGTACGGATCGTTCAGCACATCGGCCATCCCCCTGACAGCCCCTTCGACCAGCTCGTCCCCTCCTACACGGTGGACGGCCTTTTCCAAAATCAGGTCATACGCTTCGTCGATCGGCTTTTTGCCGCTTACGGTTTCCGCCGATTCGCCTTTCCCGTTCTGGACAAAGTAAAAGATTCCGCCCGCTGCCGCGCAGACCGCCACAAACATTAAAAATCGGCTCATGCGCATCTGGCATCCCTCCTCCGTCCAAGTGTATGAACAGACTGGTAAGCATACGACACGCATGGCCGATTTTTATCTCCCGGAAAACCGGGGCTAAAGAACTTTAATTAACTTTCAAAGGCGTTTTCCAAACAAGCGGGAGTCCGGCCTAATACTCGCCCCCTCAGTCGATACTGGCTGTCAGGCTCCTCATCATTTCAGCATCCATCGGTCCTCGGACCACATGGCGGATGATGCCGGACGTATCGATGATGTAGGTGGTCGGGATTGTAATGACCTTGTAGACGTCCATCTGCTCCCCTTCCGCGTCAAGCGGGATCGGGAATGTCAGGCCGAATTCATCCACAAACGACTGGATATTCGCCATCACCTTTTCCTTGTCGCCGCGTTCGGAAGTCGACAGATTGACGGCAATCACCCGGACACCCGCCTCCTCGGCTTCCTCCTCGTAGTACTCCTGCATATGCGGCATTTCCGCGCGGCAAGGCCCGCACCAAGAGGCCCAGAAATTCAGGATCACTTTCTCGCCGCGGAGATCCGACAGTGTCAGTTCTCCGCCGTCCAGCGTCTCCAGTGTAAAGTCAGGGGCCGCCTCCCCTTCGGCAATCCCCTCCTCGGGTTCCGCCGCGGTGCCGGTGTCTGTCTCTTTCTGCGATTCCGACTGGGACAATTGCCGCTCGAGCTGCTTTTTCTGACCGCTCAGGCCGTCATCCGCCGTGTTTTTCAGCATGATGCCGACCATTGCCGCAATCACGGCCAGTGCGATGATTGAACCGATCCACTTTTTACTCATTCGTGATGCCTCCTGCCTCCCGATAAAAAAATAAATTGATAAACAACAAAAATAACGGTCGAAACAAACGACAACCCGCTGAAACCGTCAGGCTGAACAGTTGCCGCCATCAGATGGACCGCCAAAAACAGCACGGTCAGCTGCCGTTGCCTGAGAATCGTGCCGTCCGACCTTAAAACGGCCAGAAGGAGCAAGATACCGAACAAGACGACAGTGACCGTCTCGGCAACCGGTCCGTTATTGTTCAGAAGCGCCATCATGATCTGATAGACGCTTTGGACAGTGACCGCCGCCATGAGGACTGCCGGTGAACCGGCCGCGCCTTTTTTCCAGATAAAGAAGAGGGCTGCCAGAAGACCGGCCAGTGCGCCGGTAAGCCCTCCGTTGTAGTAAAGGAGGGACAGTGGCGCTTTCATAAAGTTTCCGAAGTCGGTCAGCACGTAACTGCCTTTCCAGACCAGCACAAAATAAAACGCCGCATCCCCATAAATCCCGGCCTGCCGGCTGCCAAATCTGACACGGAGGAGGATATAAGCAGCGATCAGTGCAGCAAGTGCCGACAGATGGGAGGACGGCACAGATAATTTAAAGATTGTGATGGCTTCTGTCACTTGCATGGCTGCGCCTCCGGACGGATGTTTTCATCTACAAGATTAGAGGATGGAGCGCCTGCCCGTCCACCTTCCGGCACAGGCCCGGAGACGAATATTGTCCATTCTATGACACGGCAAAAGAAAAATCCCGCCTTTTGGAAGGCGGGATGGATATCTTGCTTATAGCGGTACGTAGCGCATCGGGTTGACCGGATTGCCGTACGTTCCGATGTGGACTTCGAAGTGAAGGTGAGGGCCGCTGGAACGTCCCGTCGAACCCATTTTTCCGATCAGCTGGCCTTTGCTGACCTGCGCACCCTTGCTTGTGTTGATCGCGGAAAGGTGGCCGTACACCGTCGTCATGTTCTGGCCGTTCACGGAGTGGGTGATCATGATGTAGTTCCCGAGCGTGCGGTGGCTGCCCGTGGAAGACACGATGCCGTTGCCTGCCGCCACGATCGGTGTGCCCGTCGCATTGGCAATGTCGACACCCTGGTGGTTGGAAGATGCCCAGCTCAGGTTACGGTAGCCGAAAGTCGATGTGATCCGGCCTGATGCAGGACGGGTCCATGTCCCGCCCGACACAGCCGGTGCCGGCGCGCTCGTGTAGCCTACCGAGCTGCCGGACTTGCGGTTCGTTTCAGCCTGCTTGGACGCTGCTGCAGCAGCCGCTTTCTTGCGTGCTTCGGCTTCCTTGCGCTTGCGCTCTTCCTCTGCCTTGCGCGCGATTTCGGCGAGGCGCTCCTGTTCGGCAACGATCTGCTGCTTAAGCTCCGCGCTCATCTCATGCGCTTCGGAGTACTCGGCTTCCAGGTTTGCCTGTTCTTTCTCCAGGCGCTGCTGTTCGGCTTCAAGCTGGCTGACAAGTCCGTCAAGGTCTTTTTTCTGGCGGTCCAGGTCCGCTTTTGCGGCCTCAAGCTTTTTCTTGTTTTCTTCCTGGCTTGCAAGCTTGGTCTCTACCTGCTGTTTCTGGTCTTCAAGGGTCGCCTTGTCCGCCTTTTGTTCGGTGATGATCTGGCGGTCCGCTTCCCTCAGTGTGTTGACCGCGGAGACCCGGTCGATAAAGTCGGAAAAGCTGCTTGCCCCAAGAAGGACATCAAGGTAGCTTGTGGAACCGCCGGTGACCTGCATGGCCCGTACACGGTCGCGGAGCAGGGCATCGCGGTCGGCGATTTTCTGTTCCAGCTCTTTGATGGAGGCACGAAGTGCTTCGATCTCGGCTTTGGTCATTTCAATCTCCGACTCCAGCTTGGCGATTTCGTTTTGCTTCGCTTCGATCTTCCCATGCAGGTCCTTGATCTGTGCAAGAAGCTTGTCCATCTTCTCGGAGTTCGCCTGGATGTTGGAGGCCTTCTCCTGGATGCCCCGGTTCAACTCATTTTTCTTTTGTTCGATCTGTTGCTGCTGGTTCTGGAGATCATTGAGCTTGCTTGCCGACACGCCGGTCGTGCCGAGCCCAAAGCTCAGTGCCATCGTGGCGGCCACGGTGGCGATCAGTGGCTTCGACTGCTTCAACTTTTCATTTCCCCTTTCAGGACACTGCGATTCTTTCTGTCTGAACATGCTGTTTTATGTGTGATTCAGATTTTCAGGAACTTGCGCACCGACATGAAGCTGCCCCACATTCCGATGAAGACGCCCATGAAGAACAGGATGCCGGTAACGATATATAGGAACGGTACGGGCGCCAGAATCTGGATCATTTCTCCCCGGAGGCGCGGTTCCGCATAGTCATAGAATTCAAGATAGCCGAATACAACGACCAGGATCGGGATGATCGATCCGAGAATGCCCATCCAGATCCCTTCCAGGACAAACGGGATCCTGACAAAGCTGTTCGAAGCCCCGACCAGCTTCATGATTCCGATTTCGGTCTTTCTCGCCACGATCGTGATGCGGATCGTATTCGAGATAAGGAACATCGCAGTGAAGAGAAGGGCGAGAATCAGGATCAGGCCTGCGTTGCGCCCAAAGTTCAGGAAGTCGAACAGTTTTTCGACCTTGCCTTCCCCGTAGACCACCTCATAGGTGTTGGGGTACTCATCGATTGTCTGTGCGACTTTAGCCGTCTGCTGGGGATCGCTCGCTTTTACATAAAACGCCTCGCGGAGCGGGTTGCTCTGTTCATATAGCTTCAGGTCCTCACCGAAGTCCCGGATCATCTGGTCCAGTTCCTGGTCGCGTGTCGAATAAATGACTTCCGCGACGCCCGGTGTTTCCCTGATCTGGTCTTCAAGCGCTGTTGTCGAAGCTTCATCTGCCGCAAGTTCGACATAAACCTTCATTTCGACGTCATGTTCCAGATCATCTGCGATCTTGTTCAGATTCAGCATGATGGCCACGAACACGCCGACGAGAAGCAGTGTGACCGTGACCGCGCTGACCGATGCAAAGGTCATCCAGCCGTTCCGGCCAAGCGACTTGAAGCTTTCGCGGAAGTGGCGGCGGAGGGTCCTAAATTTCATAGCCGTATACCCCTTCCGCTTCGTCCCGCACAATCAGTCCGCCCTCAATGGCGATGACCCGGTGTCTGATCCGGTTGACGATATCTTTGTTGTGGGTCGCCATGACGATGGTCGTCCCCAATTGTTCATTGATGTCCCTGAACACGTTCATGATGCCCCAGGAGGTTTCCGGGTCCAGGTTCCCTGTCGGCTCATCCGCGATAACCACCTTCGGGCGGTTGACGATCGAGCGGGCGATGGACACGCGCTGCTGCTCTCCGCCGGACAGTTCCGTAGGGAGCATCCTGGATTTCGACTTGAGTCCGACCAGGTCGAGCACTTCCGTCACCCGATCACGGATGGAATCGGACGGTGCCTCGATGACTTCCATTGCAAAAGCGACATTTTCGTATACCGTCAGCTTCGGAAGCAATTTGAAGTCCTGGAAAACAACACCGATTTTCCTCCGGACGAACGGGACCTCCCTGTTCTTCAGCGTGGCCAGGTTGGTCCCGTCGACATATATTTCTCCAGATGTCGGTTTTTCCTCGCGATACATCATTTTGATGAATGTCGATTTGCCTGCACCGCTCGGCCCGACGACATAAACAAACTCACCGGGCGAGATTCTGACATTCAATCCGTTCGCCGCAACGACACCATTGGCATATTTCTTGTAAACGTCTTTCATTTTAATCATAAAAAAATCACCTAACGCCCTTTATCCGGGCTAAAATTTTCCGGCAGGCTCATTATAACACTATAAATCTCGTATTTTATTACAAGTATATTTCATTTTGACTACAGAAATCGTTGATATAAGTGGATTCGTGTCGCTTGACAAAGAAGGAGGGAAGTTGCTGGAGAATCATGCCTCAGGCGGGGAATGGTTTCATCCATAAAGGGAGAGAATAATCAAATTAATGACAAAAAAAGACCGTCTCCCGGAATGGGTACCGGGAAGACGGCTGTTGATTATTTCTTTTCGGAAAGCCATTGTACGACGGCATCCAGCTCTTCGCCTTCAACGAGTCCGCCAGGCATGGCGCCTTTACCGTTTGCAACGATATCGTGGATCTCATCTTCCGACAGTCGGGAGCCGACATCATTAAGTGCCGGGAAGTTTCCTTGACCTTCAAGGTTTTCACCGTGGCAGGAAATACACTTCTGTTGGACAACCTGTTCAGCATCCACGCCGGATGCGCTCTCGCCTGCGGATTCTTCTGTGGCTGCGTCGTCGTTGCCTGTATCGGCTGCGTCGTCGGCTGTGTCATCTCCGCCGCCTCCGCAGGCACCCAGAATGAGTGCAGAACCGAACAGCATTGCCAATAGTTTCTTTTTCATTCTCTGATCCCTCCAGTTTCGACATGTGTTCCCCATTAGTATACCAAACCGTCCTGATTTCAAACATGAAACGCCGGGTCTGTCTTGGTTTTCGTGACAAAGGGATGAATTTGGAGGAAATAATTGTGTTTTTATAGATCAGTGGTGCTCAAAGCAAGACGCCCGTAATTTGGCAATCAGCGGATCAAACTCCGGTTGGCCATAAGCAAAACAGACGGAGGCGGCACCTGTTTGGTGCTACCTCCGTCCGGTCAGTTAACTTATTGCCTGCAGCGTCTCATGAAAGCCGGGATCGCAGATAGGCGTTGATGAACAGGTCGATATCGCCGTCCATGACGTTCTGGACATTGCCTGTTTCCGTGTCCGTCCGGTGGTCTTTGACCATCGAGTACGGGTGGAAAACGTAGGAGCGGATCTGGCTGCCCCACCCGATCTCTTTTTGTTCACCGCGGATTTCCAGGAGTTCTTTTTCCTGTTCCTCGATTTTCAGCTGATAAAGCTTCGCCTTCAGGAGCTTCATCGCCTGTTCACGGTTCTTGATCTGGGAACGTTCGGACTGGCAGGTGACGACCGTATTGGTCGGAAGGTGCGTGATCCGGACCGCGGAGTCGGTGGTGTTGACGTGCTGTCCGCCCGCGCCGCTTGAACGGTACGTATCGATTTTCAGGTCTTCCGTACGGATATCCAGCTCGATTTCATTGTCGAACTCCGGCATGACTTCACACGAAACGAACGAAGTATGGCGGCGGCCCGATGAATCAAACGGCGAGATCCTGACGAGCCGGTGCACGCCCTTTTCAGCCTTCAGGTAGCCGTAGGCGTTATGGCCCTTGATGCTGATGGTGACCGACTTGACGCCCGCTTCATCACCGGCCAGGTAGTCAAGCGTCTCCACCTTGTAGCCGCGCTTTTCACCCCATCGGGTGTACATGCGCAGAAGCATCGAAGCCCAGTCCTGGGACTCCGTTCCGCCAGCGCCCGCATGAAGCTCGAGGATGGCATTGTTTTTGTCATACTCCTCGCTAAGAAGCATGCCAAGCTCGAATGCTTCCAGATCTTCGCCGAACGATTGGAGTTCATCCGAAAGTTCCGCGTGGAGATCCGGGTCGTCTTCCTCGCGGAGCAGTTCCAGCGTCATTTCAAGGTTTTCCTGGGTTTCTTCCAGACGGCGGTACTCGTTCACGACGTCCTTCAGGCCATTCGCCTCGGAGATGACTTTCTGGGCTTCATCCTGATTGTCCCAGAAACCCGGCTCGAGCATGCGCTCGTCGAGTTCCTGGATCCGTGCCTCTTTGTTTTCTAAGTCAAAGAGACCCCCTGAAGCCCGCCAGTTTCCCGGCTGTAGTATCGAGCTGATTTCTTGCGTCAGCAAGTTCCATCATAATGAATTCCTCCTAAATATGTCGGACTGCACTCAGATCATGCGGGACGGCTGTCCGCCGTCCGGGCTGTCACGCCGTGCTGCCGTGGCAGTTCTTGAACTTCTTGCCGCTGCCGCATGGGCATGGATCGTTTCTTCCGACGATCACTTTTTTCCGGATCGGCTTTTTCTTCACTTCGCCGCCGCCCTCTTTCGGGTTGACGGCCTCTCCCTTGGCGACTTCCTCGCGCTGCAGGTTCTGGCGGATTTCAGCCTTCATCGCATACTTGGCAACATCGTCGCGGATCGCATCGACCATGTCTTCGAACATCCGGAACCCTTCGTTCTGGTATTCGCGGAGCGGATCATTCTGGCCGTATGCCCGGAGGTGGATCCCCTGGCGCAGCTGATCCATTGCGTCGATGTGGTCGATCCATTTGGTGTCGATGGACCGGAGCAGGACGACTTTCTCGAATTCCCGCATCCGCTCCGGAGTCATTTCCTCTTCCTTCTCGTCGTAGCGCTTCCTGACCGCTTCCTTCACCGTGCCGATGATGTCGGCCTGCGATTTGCCCTGCAGGTCGGATACAGTCAGCGCGCCTTCAGGAAGAAGGTTCGCAGCAAGGAAATCTTCCAGGCCTTTCAGGTTCCAGTTTTCGCTTTTCTCGTCTGCTGTATACACAGGGACCATGCGCTCGATGACATCGTCGATCATCGATTCCACGAGCTCGCGCATGTCATCGGTTTCGAGCACGTCGTTGCGTTCCTTGTAGATGATTTCGCGCTGCTGGCGAAGGACATCATCATACTGGAGCAGGCGCTTCCGTGCGTCGAAGTTATTGCCCTCTACCCGCTTCTGGGCGGATTCAACCGCGCGGGAGACCATTTTCGACTGTATAGGCTGGTTATCATCCATACCGAGACGCGACATCATGTTCTTCATGTTGTCGGAACCGAAGCGGCGCATCAGGTCATCTTCAAGCGACAGGTAAAACTGAGTGATGCCGGGATCTCCCTGACGGCCGGAACGCCCTCTGAGCTGATTGTCGATCCGGCGGGATTCATGCCGTTCCGTACCGATGACCGCGAGGCCTCCGGCATCTCGGACGCCTTCGCCAAGCTTGATGTCGGTTCCCCGGCCCGCCATGTTCGTCGCAATGGTGACCGCACCGCGCTTGCCGGCTTCCGTGATGATTTCGGCTTCCCGCTCATGGTTTTTCGCGTTCAGCACATTGTGCGGAATGCCGTATTTGCGCAGATAGGCGGAGATGATCTCTGATGTCTCGATCGCAACGGTACCGACCAGGACCGGCTGGCCCTTCTCATGGCGTTCCTTGATCTCTTCCGCGACCGCTTTATATTTCCCTTCGGTCGTTGCGTAGATCAGATCCGGCCGGTCATCCCGTACAATCGGCTTGTTGGTCGGGATGACGATGACGTTCATGTTATAGATGTTCCGAAGTTCCTCTTCCTCGGTTTTGGCCGTACCGGTCATCCCGGACAATTTGTCATACATCCGGAACAAGTTCTGGAACGTGATCGTGGCCATGGTCATCGATTCATTCTGGATTTCGAGGGCTTCTTTCGCCTCGATCGCCTGGTGCAGGCCGTCGCTGTAACGGCGGCCCTTCATCAGACGTCCTGTGAACGAGTCGACGATGACGACTTTGCCTTCTTCCACGACATAGTCGACGTCTTTGTGCATGCTTGCATGCGCCTTGAGCGACTGGTTGATCGCGTGGTTCAGGCGGACGTGGCTCAAATCGAACAGGTTATCGATCTGGAATGCCTTCTCGGCCTTCTCGATCCCCGACTCGGTAAGCGTGACGCCCTTTGACTGCTCATCATAGGAGTAGTCCTCATCTTTCTTGAGTGTGCGGACGAACGCATTCGTCTGGATATAGAGCCTCGCGTTTTTCTCGGCCTGGCCGGAAATGATCAGCGGGGTTCTCGCTTCATCAATCAGGATGGAGTCGACTTCGTCAATGACCGCATAATGGAGCGGCCGCTGGACACGTTCTTCCTTGTAGAGGACCATGTTGTCGCGCAGGTAATCGAAACCAAGCTCGTTGTTCGTGCTGTACGTGATATCCGCCTGGTAGGCTTCCCGCTTCTCGTCTTTGTCCATGCTGTTCAGGTTCAGGCCGACCGTGAGGCCCAGGAACTCATAGATCTGCCCCATTTCGGATGCGTCACGGCTTGCGAGGTATTCGTTGACCGTCACGACGTGGACACCCTTGCCTTCAAGGGCGTTCAGGTAGACGGCCATCGTCGAGGTAAGGGTCTTCCCTTCCCCGGTCTTCATCTCGGCAATATTTCCGTCATGCAGTGCAGCGGCACCCATGATCTGGACGCGGAACGGGAACATGCCGGTTACGCGCTTAGCCGCCTCGCGGACAACGGCAAATGCTTCCGGCTGGATCTTATCAAGCGACTCGCCTGCAGCGATCCGGCTCCGGAACTCTTCGGTCTTTGCCTGCAGCTCCGCATCGGAGAGCTTTTCCATCGCAGAGGCATGGGATTCAACCGCATCTGCAACCTTTTCCAGCTTCTTGACATCCCGTTTATTCGGGTCGAACATTTTATTTAAAACGCCTAGCATGTCGTCACTTCCTAACTAGTCTCAAAGTCCATTTTAACACCCGCCATGCACCCGTTGCAAACATCCGCGAGCGGCAGATCCGCACGGAAACAATCGAAATTTGAAAGATTCGAAGGCCAATCCGCTGTTTTTCCCGATACTGCCATGTTCAGGGGCCGATTCCGGAATCACGCCTTTCCGTCCGGGAAATGAAAAGAAGCCCGCCGGAAGGGGCGGGCCTTGGAAGGCTTTGGCGGGTTATTCGACCTCGGTTTCGATGAGGCCGTATTTCCCGTCCTTTCGCTTATACACGATGTTCGTGCCGTTGGATTCGGCATCGGTGAAAATGTAGAAGGAGTGGCCCAGCATGTTCATCTGGAGAATCGCCTCTTCCTGGTCCATCGGCTTCAGGCTGAACTGCTTGGTGCGCACGACTTCAAACTCCCCATCTCCTTCCTCCTGCGCAGCCGCCGTCTCATTGCTTTCGGTCACGGTTGCAAAGTAGGAGGCAACGCCTTCACGCTCACGGAACTTGCGGTTCACCCTTGTCTTGTACTTCCGGATCTGGCGTTCGAGTTTTTCGTTAATCAGGTCGATTGCCGCATACATATCGGAGTTCCGTTCTTCCGCCCGGAGGGTCAGGTTCTTCATCGGGATCGTCACTTCGACCTTTGTCTGGCGGTCGTTGTACACCTTCAGGTTGACATGCGCCGTCGCATTCACCTCATCCGTGAAATACCGTTCGAGTTTTTGGATTTTCTTCTCCGTATACTCGCGGATGGCAGGCGTGACCTCGATGTTTTCCCCGCGGATATTGAAATTCAGCATATGAACTCCTCCTTTGTCAGGCTATATATGTTCTATTCTACATCTTCCCTCGATATCCCTCTTGGAAACAAAGCCGGAATTGTCGAATCGGTGTCATTTAAGCGCGGATCAGCGTCAGGGCGGCAACCGAGCGGGCTCCGGATTTTTTCAGCACATGGGCTGCATGATGCAATGTCGTTCCTGTTGTATACAGGTCATCGACAAGCACATAGTCGGCCCGACGGACTTCTGCACCATCCGCCAGTCGGAAAAGCGGATCAGACGCCATCCGTTCCTTCCGGCCCAGCCTGCCCAGATTCAGTGCCGTCGTCTTTTCAAGCAACGGGGCATACGGGATGCCGGCCTGCACAAGCAGTTCCTCCACCTGCGGAAACGTTCGCTCAACGAGACGAACCGGATGCATCGGCACCGGCACCGCCGTGCGGCCCTTCAAAATTTCTGCATGATGGAGTGCATCCGAAAACACGGCGGCCAGGGCCGCATCTTTCAAAAATTTGTACTGGCGCAGGCAGGTTTTCATTGCATCGTTATAGGCATAGAGCGAGACTGCGGCATCCAGCGCCCCCTCGTACGGTGTCCCGTTCCAGTCGCCGAGCGGAGGCATACTGTCTGCGGGAACAAATCCTCCCTCGCACCGCGGACAAAGCAGGCTTTTCCCCCGGTCGGTCAATAGACCCCTCCAAGTGGGAGGTCTTGATACCGGGCCGTCACAGAGCAGGCAATCCAATGGTCTTCACCCCTTCCCTGTTCAGCCTGCGAATTTCCCGCACTGCCGCATCCATCTCGGGGGTGACACCGTGGTGGAACAGGACAACGTCCCCGTCGGGATGCTCCGGTGACCTGCCTGCCCGACCGCTGATCTGGATGATGGCGGAACGGTCAAATACCACATTTTCAGAACCGGCCACGGCAATCTGGAGCCGCGGAATCGTGATTCCCCGCTCCAGGATGGTCGTCGTCAGAAGACCGGGAATCCGGCCCTCGCGAAGTGCCATGACCAGATCCCGCCTGTCCGGATGCGTTGCATGCACCGCGCCGATTCCGGCATCCAGATGGGAGAAAAGCGGCAGACATTGCTCCATAAGCGGGACGGACGGGAAGAAAATGAGGAAAGGCTCCTTCCTCTTCAGCCGTTCTTCCGTCCAGGCCTTCAGCCGCTCCGGCATCTTCCCGGCGGAGATCCTTTTCCTGTAACCGAAAAGCGGAACAATGCGGGGCACCGGAAGCGGATGTCCGTGGAAACGCACCGGGATGACCGACCTGCGGCCCTCCCTTCCGATCTCCGATAAGATGGCAGGCGATGGAGTCGCCGTGACGACGGCGAGCACTCCTCCCGGTTTCAGTGCTTTCCTGACCGCCAGCCGGAGGGTCCTGTCGAACGAATATGGAAATGCGTCCGCTTCGTCGACGATCACGGCATCAAACGCCTCCCTGAAACGATAAAGCTGGTGCGTAGTTGCAATGACGAGTCCGGCAAGACCTTCCCCATTGCCCGAACCGCCATACAGTCCGTGGATGACCGTCCCGCCGATCGCCTTCTCGAACCTCGGCAGAAGCTCCAGAACAACATCGGTGCGCGGTGTCGCGATGCACACCCGCTTCCCCTCCGACAAAAGGCGGTGGACCGGCCTGAAAAGGATTTCCGTTTTCCCGGCACCGCAGACGGCATGAAGAAGATGCGGTTTGCCGTCCAGCAGGCTCTCTTCCAGTTCCCCTGCCGCCCGCTCCTGAAGCGGGGTGAGCCGGCCCTCCCAGGTCAGCACCGCATTGCAGGCAGTCCGACGTTCCGGACCGCACCAGTAAACCAGTTCATCACACTCGGCGACACGCCCCATGTTCAGGCAATGACGGCAGTACCGGCAAACCTTTCCGCATTTCCTGCAGTTGAACGCGTGAAAATGCCGGGCATCTTCAGTCAGACACCGGCTGCACCTGGAATGGGTTCCGCCATGCCATTTCCGAATGGTCGCCACACCGGGAACGGTCCCGATCAGACCCTCCCTGATCAGGTCCCCGGCTTCCTCTTTCCCGACCGGCAGGAGTTCCCGCAGCCAAATGCGCCCCTGCAGAAATTTCTGCAACTCATCGTGAATGCCTATTCCCCCTCTCCCCCTTTGAACAGAATTTTCAGAACATGGAACTTGCAAAAAATGACCGCCATAAACGGTCACTTTTTCACCCAGCCGAGACCCATCGCCCCTTCCCCGAGATGGGTGCCGATCACAGGGCCAAAATAGCTGATCTTAAATTCGACATCCGGAAACTTCCGGCTCAGTTCCGTCCGCCACGCTTCCGCCTCTTCCTTGCGGTTTGCATGGATGATGGCCGCTTCCAGCGGGCCGTTTCCTGCGTCCTGTGCCAGCAGATCGGCAATGCGGTTCATCGCTTTTTTCCGGGTGCGGATTTTCTCGAACGGGACGATCACCCTGTCCTTGAAGTGCAGCAGCGGCTTGACCTGCAGCAATCCGCCGATCAGCGCCTGAGCGCCTGAAAGGCGGCCGCCACGCTGCAGGTGGGCCAGATCATCCACCATGAAATAAGCACGGAGGGAGTTTTTCATCTCTTCAAGTTCCGCGATGATGGCCTCCGGCGCAGCACCGTCACGGGCCATCTTTGCCGCCCTTAAGACGTAGAATCCCTGGGGCATGCAGGCGATTTCGGAATCAAACACCTGGACATCCAGACCATCCACCAGATCTCCGGCCTGACCGGCGGACGTGAACGTTCCGCTGATGCCGCTTGAGAGCGTGACGACGACGGCCGCCTCAAACCCCTCTTGCTTCAGGGTCTCGAAACAGTCTGCAAACTTTCCGATCGGAGGCTGGGAGGTTTTAGGGAGTTCCCCTTCCCTTACGAGATCATAGAACTGATCCGCTTCGAGGTCGACTTCTTCCTCATAGGTTTTCCCGTCGATGGTGACGCTGAGCGGGATCATACGGATGCCCAGCCGGTCCCGTTCCGGACCGGGCAGATAAGCGGTGCTGTCGGTCACGATGGCCGTTTTCATTCTATCTACCTCCGTTGTTCCCATTCTACTAAATCCCGATGGAAAACGGAATCAATATCAAAGCCCGGGCGGGATCCCGCCCGGGCTCCAGGAAGTCAGTGACCCGGCGCATTGCCGACGTAATAGACTTCCTTTACTTTCCATTTTCCGTCCTGCTTGGTGAAGACGGTCACTTGCCGCCCTTTTTCGGTTAAGGACTCACCGGTTTCCTTTTCGACGAGTGTCGTTTCGAGGTTCGCGAACAGCTGGGCTTCCGATTCTTCATAGGAAACGACTGTCATATCCGATGGCGTCCTCTCGACCTTGTCATACTGGGCTGCCATCTGCTCGAATGCCGCCCGTTCCTGATCCGGATCGTATGCGTCCTCTCCCGTTGCCAGGACTTCCAGGTAACCATCGATATCTCCATTATTGAATGTCCCGATGTAGCGGTCAAACGCTTCCAGGATGGCTGCCTTTTCTTCTTCAGGGACGCCGGATGCTTCCTCAATTGAGCCGTCATCCGCCATCTCAAAGCCGATGGCCCCGTCTTCCGTGCCATGTCCGATGGCAGATTGCTGTCCTGCCGGCGCATTGCTGTCATCAGTTGAGTTCGTATTTCCTTCCTCATCTCCGCCGCAGCCCGCCAACAGCAGGAGTGCCGCAGCCGGAGCCAGAAGCCATTTTATTTTTTTCATGTCAATTCCCTCCTCGGATAGTTTGGCATAGGAACTGGTTCCGATGCAACGGATTGACTATCCGATACATTTGACGAAGCGGTGAACGAAAAGTTCAGCAGTTGATTTTAAATCTGCACATAAAAAACCCGGACAAGTCCGGGCAGTAGTTTAATATGCAGTCAGCGAACTTCCACCCAGCCGTTCTTGATGGCCGTGACGACAGCCTGGGTTCGGTCGTTGACATTCATTTTCTGAAGAATGCTGGAAACGTGGTTTTTCACCGTCTTCTCGGAGATATACAGCGATTCCCCGATGGCACGGTTGCTCTGTCCGTCGGTCAGAAGCTGGAGCACTTCGCATTCCCGCTTGGTAAGAAGGTGATATGGCCGGCGGATCTCCGCCTGGTGGAACGAACCAAGATGCTCCTTCGCGCTTAGGCGGCGGAATTCGGCCACCAGATTCTTCGTGACTTTCGGGTGGAGATACGATCCGCCCGCCGCCACCACCTTGATGGCCTGGACGATGGCATCTGCATCCATCTCTTTCAGCATGTAGCCGAGCGCGCCGGTCTTCATTGCATGCGTGACATAAGACTCGTCGTCATGGATCGAGAGGATGATGATCTTTGCTTCCGGATGGGCGGCCATCAGCTCACCGGTCGCTTCAATCCCGCTTTTGCCCGGCATGTTGATGTCCATCAGGACGACATCCGGATTGTGCTGCTCGTACAGTCCGATGACCTCTTCCCCGTCAGAGCCTTCTGCCACTACATTGAATGTTTCTTCAAAGTCCAGAATTCGCTTCACGCCTTCGCGGAAGAGCTGGTGATCGTCGATGATAATAATGTTCGTCATCCTGATTTCCCCCCTGCGTCTTTATCTGTTGCGTGCTGATCATGCGGAAGGGTGAGAAGCACTTCAGTCCCTTCCCCTTCCTCTGTCCTGATTTCAAATTCGCCTTTAAGTAGTGCCACACGTTCCGTCATGCCCTGGAGGCCGAACGATGAATCGCCGGTCTCTGACGGATCAAATCCCCGACCATCATCGGTGACCGAGGCCCGGATCCAGTTTTCACAAATCTCAATCCGGACATCGATCACTGCAGCCCCGCTGTGCTTGATGGCGTTTGTGACAGCTTCCTGGACCAATCGGAAAACGGCCACTTCGGTGCTCTGAGGAATTCTTGCCATGATCCCTTTTGATTCGAATGTGAACCGGATGTCCGGATGGTAATCCTGCATCTTTTCCACATACTTGCTGAGCGCGGGCACTAGCCCGAAATCATCAAGCACCATCGGCCGGAGATCGTAGATGATCCGCCGGATTTCAGACAGCGTGTTTCTGGCGAGTTCCTTCGTGAAACCGAGCTGGTCAAGCCCGGCATCCATTCCCTTGTCATTAAACACCCGCTCAACGAGTCCGAGCTGCATCACCAGGTTCGCCATCATCTGGGCAGGGCCGTCATGGATCTCCCTGGAAAGCCGCTTCCGCTCTTCCTCCTGGGCCTCCAGCACTTTCATGCTGAAATGCTTGCGCATCTTGGCCGACTCCAGCGCGGGGCCGACATCCTTCAGTTCCGAAGTGAGGTACTTCGTGACGATGTTCACGTGGCCGGCCAGATGATCTGCCCGTTCCATCGAATCCTCGTATGTCCGGATGCGGTTCTCTAGATGGAGCTTCAGGTCACTCAGCTGGCGGATTTTCGTGCTGTTCAGCATGAATTCCAGCTGTACTTCATGTGCGGAATCATAGGCCTGGCGCACTTCATCCTTCGTATAGTCAGCGAAATGGACAGAGACGTGCTGAAGCTTTTCCCGCGCCGCCAGGGAAGCAGCCGACAGCTTCTCCCCTTCCTTTATTGCCCGGGAAATTTCTTCATCGGTCCGTCTCAGATCCTCCCTCAGCTCTTCAAGCTGACGGCGGCTTTCTTCATTAATAATGAAAATATCGCTTTTGGACTGGTCAAGCGACCGGACCATCGAGCTGAAGATCGCATCGAGTGCATGTATGTCTACTTTATCTACAGGCATTTCTTCTATCCCCTCATCATCCGGAACCGGTAATTTCCGGCATTTGAGTTTAGACTGTGTTTATTATAGCATTACAGCGGTTGAAATATATTAAAATTACATTACAGCAAGGAGGCTGATGACATGAGAGACGACTATCGCACCGTGAAAGGAAACGGAGAAAGCGAACTGATCATCAAAAAATCCCGCTTCATCGGCCATGCGGCCCGTGCCGAGACCGAAGAAGAGGCGATGGCCTTCATCGCGAAAATCAAGCAGGCCCATCATTCCGCCACCCATAACTGCTCGGCCTATCTGATCGGCGAGCACGATCAGATCCAGAAAGCCAATGATGACGGCGAACCGAGCGGCACTGCGGGCGTCCCGATGCTTGAAGTGCTCAAAAAGCAGAACCTGAAGGACACTGTCGTTGTCGTGACACGCTACTTCGGCGGCATCAAACTGGGCGGCGGCGGACTGATCCGGGCTTACGGCAGCGCGGTCTCCGATGTGCTGAACCACACGGGGATTGTCGAACGGCGGCTCCACCACCTCATGAAAGTGACAATTGACTACACTTGGCTCGGAAAAGTCGAAAATGAGCTTCATATGTCGCCTTACCCCCTGGACCGCCTGGATTATGCCGAAGCGGTATCGGCTTATGTCTATGTGCCGGCAGCAGAAGAAGACAAATTTCGCGACTGGATCGCCAATCTGACAAATGGCCAGGGAACTGTCGGATTGGAGCGGAAGGAATTTCTGGAGTTCGACGCATAAAGCGCTATTCCGTTTTACGCAGGGCCGGTGCAGGTAGTATAATAAATAGGATTGGCGTCAGGGAGGAACAAACGGAACCAATGACTATTTAAAGCGTCCGATTACCCGGACGCGGAAACCGCCCCGACCCTGTACGGAGGAGCGACAAAATGAAAAGATCTGAATATCGGAAAAAGCAATCATCCTCCAGGAAAAAGACCATCCTGAAAGTCATCGGCGTGCTGGTCGCTGCATTCCTGATTCTCGCAGGCACTTATGCGGTCTATCTGTACCGCCAGGCCCAGATTGCCGCCGACGGCGCTTTCGAATCCATTGACCGGGACGGGTCGAAACTCCGGGATGAGAAAGTCGAACCGTACGAGGACAACGTATCCATTCTGTTTATCGGCGTCGATGACAGCGAGGTGCGGAACGAATCACACAGCCGTTCGGATGCCGTGATGCTCGCCACGCTCAACAACGACGACAAATCGGTCAAGCTGGTCAGCATCCCCCGGGACTCCCTCGTCTATATTCCCGAAGTCGGCTATCAGGACAAGATCACGCATGCCCACGCATTCGGCGGCCCGGAAGCAACGATCGAGACTGTCGAGGAGCTGCTGAATGTTCCGGTTGACTATTATGTCAAGATGAATTTCCACGCTTTCATTGATGTGGTGGATGCACTTGGCGGGATCACGGTTGATGTTCCCTATGAACGACTGGAAAAGGACGAAAACGATCAATATACGATTCAGCTCGAACCCGGTGTCCAGGAACTGGACGGACGGCATGCCCTCGCACTGGCCCGGACACGGATGCTCGATAATGATGTGGAGCGCGGAAAGCGCCAGCAGATGATTCTGGAAGCACTCATGGACAAGGCGAGCTCGGTCTCTTCCATTTCCAGATACGGCGATGTCATCAAGGCGATCGGCGACAATATGACCACCGATTTGTCCTTCAACGATATGAAGGCACTCGCCGCTTATCTGCAGGACGGAAAACTCGTTATTGAATCCATCACGCTGGAAGGCTATGATGATATGACAACAGGCGCCTATTACTGGCGTCTGGACGAGGAAAAACTGGAAGAGACGTCACAGCTTCTCCGCTCCCACCTGGGCCTTGAACAGCCAGGCACGGAAGACGGCAGCGAGGACGGCTCCGAAGCCGGAGGGGCATCCACATGAAACGGAAAGACTATCAGAAAAAACGGCGGAAGGCCAGGCGCAAGCCGATACTTAAGGGCCTGATCATCACTTCCCTCTGCCTGCTTCTCTGTGTGGCGGCTTATGCCGTCCACCTGATGCAGAAAGCGGAAAGTGCCGCCAATGAGGCGTATGAATCAATCGGCCGTGACCAGTCGGCACTGCGGGATGAGCAGGTCGAGCCGCTTAAAGACAATGTCTCGATTTTGTTTGTCGGGGTCGATGACAGCGAAGTGCGCGGCAAGGGAATGGACAGCAGCCTGTCCGACGCCCTGCTTGTCGCCACTCTGAACAACAAGGACAAATCGGTCAGCCTGTTGAGCATTCCCCGTGATTCTCTTGTCTATATTCCTGAAGTGGGCTACAAGGACAAAATCACCCATGCCCATGCCTACGGCGGGACAATAGCGTCGATGGATGCGGTTGAAGAACTGCTGGACATCCCGATCGATTACTATGTGGAGATGAACTTCCATGCCTTCATCGATGTGGTCGACGCGCTCGGCGGCATCGAAGTGGATGTCCCTTACGAACGGCTCGAGAAAGACGAGAACGACCAGTACACCATCCAGCTGGAGCCCGGCCTCCAGGAACTGGACGGCCGGCATGCCCTGGCCCTGGCCAGGACACGGATGCTCGACAACGACATCGAACGCGGCAAACGCCAGCAGATGATCCTGGAAGCCCTCGCCGACAAAGCGACGGACGTCAAGTCGCTTACCAAATACGGTGATGTGCTGGATGCAATCGGCAAGAACATGAAGACGAACATGAAGATGGATGAGTTGATGTCCCTCGCGGCCTACCTTAAGAACGGCATGCCGGAGATCGAACCGCTACAGCTAGCAGGAACCGATGACATGAGTACAGGCACCTACTACTGGATCCTGGACGAAAGCAATCTTGCAGATGTAAAGGATAACCTCCAGGTCCACCTCGGCCTGAAACAGGGCTCCACCCGCCTGACTGAGGGCAATAAAGAAGATGACGATGACTTTGCTGCCGGCCACCAGCCGGAGTGAACATACAAAAACCCCATCCGAATTTCGGATGGGGTCAGACTGTAGACAAAGTGAGTGGAATACTCCTTTGTCTACAGTTTTTTCTATTACTGAAAATCCTTCGGATTTCTGCTGCGGGCCCTCGCTTACCGCGGGCGTTGCCGACGCCAATGCGAAGTTTGGCGTCTGCGCTCAAAAGCGAAAGCGTTGAGCGGCATTAGCTGCACTCCTCGAGCTGCGCTCTGCGGGGCCTTCGGCTAACGCTTTTCCCGCAGGTGTCTCGGGCCCTCCGCTTCGATCCGCGCCATAAGGCTTATTGAGGCAAACGGTACCTGTTACTATAATCGAGTTAACAGACTACAAAACGGGTGATGGATATGCTTTCAAAATCGATTGCCGTTGCTGCTGATGCTGGATACAAAACGCCTCACATAGCAAAGGTCATGATTGATAACGGAATCCGCCCTTGTCTGCCTTACACCAGGCCGCGCGGGAAAAAAGGTTATCTGAGAAAAAGCGAGTTCCACTACGAATCCCAAAAGGAATTCCTATCTCTGTACAGGGTTCAGGCACCCTCGTTTCCTGTTTTGCCGAATATAAAAGCCATCACTCAAAATAATGAGTGATGGCTTGTTCACCTGTTACTGTTCACTTTTTCACCTTAACCAGCTTCAGGAGCGGGTAGTAGTTCTGTCCGGCAAGCCCGATGATCTCGACAAACAGTTCAATGACGAGGAGCATGATGCCGATGATCAGGAATGCGCCCCATACGGTTGCCTGCGAGAACAGAATGGCAGCCAGGCCAAACAGCGCCGCGAACGAGTATATGATCAGAACGGTCTGACGGTGAGAGAAACCTGCCCGCAGAAGGCAGTGGTGAAGGTGAGATTTGTCCGGTGCCGAAATCGGCTGCTTCATCCGGATCCGGCGCACGATCGCAAAGAATGTATCGGAAATCGGTACCCCGAGGATAATAATCGGAATGACGAGCGAGATGACCGTAACGTTTTTGAAGCCGGTCAGCGCCAGTACAGAGATCATGAATCCGAGGAACAGTGAACCGGTGTCCCCCATGAAGATTTTTGCCGGATGGAAGTTGAAAACAAGGAAGCCGGCACAGGATGCAGCCAGGATCGCCGCCACTGCTACAACAAAGATGTTGTCCATAAATCCGGCCATCACGGCGAGCGTAATGAGGGCAATCGTCGATACCCCGGCAGCCAGGCCGTCGAGGCCGTCAATCAGGTTGATGGCGTTGGTGATCCCAATGATCCAGAGAATCGTGAGAGGGATGCTGAGGTAACCAAAGTCGATTGTGCCGCCAAACGGCAGATTGATAAAGTCGATGTCCAGCCCGCCATAAAAGACGACGATTCCGGCAGCAAGCAGCTGCCCTGCCATCTTGGCCTTTGCGGTAATTTCCAGGAAGTCATCCAGCAGCCCGGTCAGTACGATGATTGTCGCACCGATCATGATGGCTGCCGCATATTCGCTTTCCGGTCTCAGGAGGACGTAGCCGAGGACAAAAGCTGCATAAATCGCCAGCCCGCCCATTCGAGGCATGATTCTTGCGTGAACTTTTCTATGATTGGGCTTGTCGACCGCACCGAGGCGGATCGCAAGCCGCTTTACCAGCGGTGTCAACAGGAGCGCAGCAACGAAGGCTGCGACCATTGTCAGCAGGATTGTCATATCGATCCTCCCAAAAAGATGAATCCATCTATTTTGATCTTAAGTATTATAGCATGATAAATTGTCAAAAACACCATCTGACCGGAGAACAGAGCTTTTTTACTTATCCATTCCCTGAAAACCATAAGTCAAACGGTCCTGAATATGGGACGTTCCAACCACGATGAAGTTTCAGGTAAAGTAGTCTTTTGCCTGCCTTTTTGCTAAAATGAAACAGTGTCCGCACAAGGACTTCATCTAAAGGAGCATCCATCATGTTATCTCTCTTCAGAAAACCGGCTGCCACCACATCCCGGCAGCTCAAAAAATATAAAAAGACCGTTGACCAAATCAACCAGCTTGAACCTGTCTATGAAAAAATGTCTGATGATGAACTCAGGGGCATGACCGCCCGCTTCCGCGACCGGCTTGCTGAAGGTGAAAAGCTGGAAGCCATCACAGCCGAGGCATTCGCTGTCGTGCGCGAGGCATCCAAGCGTGTGCTCGGCATGCGCCACTTCGATGTCCAGATGATTGGCGGACTGGTCATGGCAGAAGGAAATATTGCCGAGATGGCAACCGGTGAGGGAAAGACGCTTGTCGCTTCCCTCCCTTCCTATGTCCGGGCACTGTCCGGAAAGGGCGTCCATGTTATCACCGTCAATGATTACCTTGCCCGCCGCGACTTTGAGCAAATCGGACAGATCCACCAGTTCCTCGGACTGGATACCGGACTGAATGTGCCGATGATGGACCCCGAGGCGAAAAAGGCTGCCTATCAGGCGGATATCACCTACGGCGTCGGGACGGAATTCGGTTTCGACTATCTGCGTGACAACCTTGTCGCCGAGCCGGAGCAGAAAGTCCAGCGTCCGTACCACTTCGCCATCATCGATGAAGTGGACAGCGTCCTGATCGACGAGGCCAAGACGCCGCTCATCATTGCCGGGAAGATGCAGCCCGCAGCCGAACTGCATCGCATTGCCGCCCTTCTGATGAAGCGGTTTGAAATGGATGTCGATTATGAGTTCGATCCGGAGACAAAAGCCGTTACGCTCACCGATGCCGGCATCGGAAAAGTCGAAAAGGCATTCGGCATCGACAACCTGTACGAAATGGACCACCAGACGCTGTATCACTATGTGATCCAGGCCGTCCGGGCCCATGTCATCTTCAAGAAGGACGTCGACTACATCGTCACGGAAGACGGCAAGATCGCGCTCGTTGACATGTTCACCGGACGCATCATGGAAGGCCGTTCCCTTTCCGACGGGCTCCACCAGGCGATCGAGGCAAAAGAAGGCGTCGAGATCACAGAGGAGAACAAGGCGCAATCCCAGATCACCATCCAAAACTACTTCCGCATGTATCCGGGACTGTGCGGGATGACAGGAACTGCGAAAACGCAGGAAAAGGAATTCCGGAGTGTCTACGGGATGGAAGTGGTCCAGGTTCCGACCAACAGACCAAAGCAGCGGATCGACCAGCCTGACCGTGTCTATCTGACCACCCATGATAAATATGAAGCGGTCGCACGTGAAGTCAAAGAACGGCACACTAAAGGCCAGCCGATCCTTGTCGGCACGACATCGATCCTCCAGTCTGAGGCTGTGGCGGACTATCTCGACAAATACAATCTCCCCTACCATTTGCTTAACGCCAAATCCGTCGAGCAGGAAATCCAGCTGATTGCGGATGCAGGCCAGTACGGCACCATTACCGTCGCAACGAACATGGCGGGACGCGGAACGGATATCCAGCTCGGAGAAGGCGCAGCAGATGCAGGCGGGCTCTATGTGATCGGTACTGAAAAGCATGAAAGCCGTCGGATCGACAATCAATTGCGCGGCCGCTCGGGCCGCCAGGGTGATCCCGGCGAGAGCCGATTCTTCATTTCGCTTGAAGACGATATGTTCCGCCGGTTCGCAAAAGACGACACGGAGAAGTTCAAGAAGAACATCAAGACAGATGATGACGGACTTGTTCTGAACAGCAATGTCCATGAGCTGACCGAACGGACACAGCGCATCGTCGAAGGCGCCCACTTCTCGCAACGTGAGTACAACCTGAAGCTGGATGATGTCATCAATGACCAGCGCAAGGTCGTCTTCGGATTCCGCAACCAGGCACTGAATGGAAGTGAACTCTCAGAGCTTCTGGATAAGCTGATCGATGACACCATCGACTTCGAAATCGAGGAACATGCGCCGCAACAGGGAGCCTCGGATGAGTGGGACCTCCAGGAACTGGAGAACGTGCTTGCCTCCCTCCTCCCTGCTGCTCCTGCCATCGATACTGGCATTACCAGACAGAAAGAGCTGCGCCAGTCGCTCGAAGAGGCCGTCACAGATTCAAAGGACAAGCTTCACGCGGCTCTTGAAGATGAACAGTATGCATCTGTGGCGAGGCGCCTGATCCTATCACGGGTCGATACGATGTGGGTCCGCCACCTTGAAGCGATGACCCGGATGAAAGAAGGCATCGGTCTCCGCCGCTATCAGCAGGAGGACCCGATGCGGATTTACCAGCGCGAAGGGCTTCACCTTTTCGCAAAACACTTCCAGGAAATGCGCCGGATCATCCTCAGGGACATGAACCGGCTGCTGGAACAACAACAGGAGGCGATCAGATGAATCTCTTTTCCCGATTCAGAAAAACAGAAAGAAAAGGTGCGGACAGTTCAGTCTCATCCGAAGAGCTGACAGATATCCAATCTGTGAGTGAAGAAGACAAGCTCGTCGATACAATCCTCAGCCTTCACCCGGAATGGACGGTGCCCCAGGAACAGGAATATGTGCTCCGGTTCCTTGCAAACGATCTTAATCCTCTGAAACCGAATCAGCTGTCCCTTGCCGGGATCGATATTGATGTGGATGACCGGAGCGGAGACTGGCTCGTCAAGGCTTTTTTCCGGTCCTCGGTCAGCCAGCCTGTCAAGATGGGGCCTGTCGAGCTGCTACTCGTGACCGAAGACGGCAAGCTGGCAGCCTCCAAAGAATTTGACATGCAGGAACTCGGTGAGATCAAACCTGCTACCGCTAGCCCTTGGGTGTTCGTCTTCAGCAAGAATGAACAGTTCCTTAAGGAAGCTCCGGAATCCGGCTGGACGCTGAACTTCAACGTCCAGTCGCTTATGCCGCACCGTCTTGCGCTGAAACCGGAGTGGGAGCAGAGCCTAGCAGACAACCAGAAAAAAGCCCTTCAGCAGGTTGTCGACTCCCTCCCGAAACTGAAGCCGCGCGAGCTGAACATGACAGGTTTCCAGGCTCTTTATCAGGAAGACGGCAAATTGGCGGTCGCTCTGCTGATCCGGAACGGCTACTCGCGCCGCATCAATCTTGAACAGCTGCCGCTTGAAGTGATTGACGGAGCCGGCGACCTTATCGCCAAAGGAACGTTCCAGTTGCCGCCGCTTGAGGTGGATGCCAACACGACCACGCCGTGGACATTCATCTTCCCGGCGGACTCCGTGCAAAAACCTGACGCCGACCTGTCCCGCTGGACGGCTCGTGTTCCAAGATAACTTGAATTGCCGGCCGGCGATCGGCCGGTTTTTTTCTGTTTCGGCCAATTGTTTACGAATCCTGAGATGCGGGAATTCTATAGAAGACCATTAGAATCCAAAAGGAGGCATTTCGGATGGGACAAGACAACAAGGAGTTCATCAACAAAGCGAAAGATTCCCTTGAAGAACTGGCCGGCAAGACGAAAGAGATTTTCGGTGACGTGAAAGATCGCCATGGAGCAAAGATGGAAGACGGTTCCGGCCAGGATCATAGCAGTACCGGCTGGAACGGCCAGGAGCGGAAGCATGCGGCCGGTGAATTTGAATACCAGACACGCAACCAATACCAGAACGGTGCCCAGCTTGATGCAGTCCCTGATATCGGCAGCCAGTCAGCCGGCGAACAGGACAACACTTCTGAGTGGGCTTCCCGCTACTCGGAACAGCAGCCGGTTTCCGATTTTACGGAGTTGGGTGCGGTAGGCGGAGAAGCGGCCGTTGAGGATGTAACTGAAGGCAGCCGCGCCGACTATGGGACCGAGGCAGTTTACGGCGATCCGACAGGCCGTTATGATGGCAGCGAAGCGAACATGCTGAGCGAGGAAGAGCGCCTGTCACGCTATGATGAACAGGAGCCGCTTGACGATTTCTTCGATGACCTGGAAGGCCCCGGACAGCCAAGGCTCTGATAAAAATCAAAAAGGATCCCGCAAGCAAACATGGCTTGCGGGATCCTTTGATTATGGCTGGATGTTGTCGAGATCGGTGATGATGGTCACATCCTGATGGCTTAAAAGTGCCGTGATCGGAAACTCAGTTGTTTCCTGACCTTTTGCCAGCTGCTCCAGTGCATGCCGCTTTTTCTCTCCGAATGCGATGAGAATGATCTTCTTCGCAGATAAAATCGAGGCAATCCCCATCGTCAGCGCCGTTTCAGGAATTGCGGACCGGTCTTCGAAATACTGGCTGTTGACACCAAGTGTCGAATCGGTGAGTTGGGTCACGTGCGTGATCGATGTGAACGGTGTGCCCGGTTCATTAAATGCAATATGCCCATTTTCCCCGACACCGAGGAACTGAAGGTCGATGCCTGCATCACGGAGGCGGGCCTCATACTCCTCACATTCCTCTGCAAGGTTGTCGGCGGTGCCGTCCGGAATATTTGTCTCTTTGAACGGCTTCTTGCTGAACAGATGTTGGTTCATGAACCAGGCATAGCTGTTCGCATTATCCGCACCCAGGCCGACATATTCGTCCAGGTTAAACGAGGTGACACCCGAGAAGTCAAGATCCGAGCCGGCCCATGCCTCATAAATCGGTTCCATCGTGCTGCCTGTCGCCAGGCCCAATACTTCCAGGCCGCCTGCCAGTTCCTCGCGCATCCGCTCAAGAACAATCCCTGCAGCCTCATTTTTGTCCGCCACTTTCACATACCGAATGTTTTTCGCCAATTATTTCACGTCCTTCGTTTATGGTCCATTCCTGATGGACCCTTATTGAACTTGCCCGGTGTTCGCTGCCCGCTCGACCGCTTCAGTCACTGCCACGTGCACGTTCGGATCAAGAGGATGCGGGACGAGATCTCCCTCCCGCGTGCTGTCCACGATCGCCTGTGCGGCTGCAATCAGCATCGGGTAGGAGATTTCCTTCGCCTTGGCATTAAGCGCGCCCCTGAAAATGCCCGGGAAGCCAAGCACATTGTTTACAAGACGGCCATCCGCCGCGAATGCAGCCCCTGCCTCAAGCGCATCATCCGGTTTGATTTCCGGATGAGGGTTGGACAGTGCCAGGATGATCTGGCCTTTCCTGACCTGCTCTTTCTTGATCAGGCCCTGCACGCCTGTAGTCGCGACAACGATATCACTTTTCTCCATGATTTCATCGACAGAGGAAACGACAGTCCCGCCGCTTTTTTCAAGGCGGTCCTTGGCATCGTCGCTCAGATCGCTGCCGTACATTTCTTCTACCCCATAGGCCATGAGCATCCTGCAGATGGCAAGGCCAGCTGCTCCGAGGCCGATCTGGCCGACCTTCGCCTTTGCCAGGTCAACACCCGCTGTCCGGCAGGCGGACAGAATGGCTGCAAGCGTCACTACGGCCGTACCGTGCTGATCATCATGCATCACGGGAATATCAAGCTCCGCCTTGAGACGGTCCTCGATTTCAAAGCAGTGAGGCGAACCGATGTCTTCAAGGAGAATCCCGCCGTAGGCTTGATGGATATGCTTGATCGTCTCGACCACTTCATCCGGATCACTTGTATCCAGCAGGATCGGCACGCCGCTGATGCCGACGAACTGGTCGAACAGGACCGCTTTCCCTTCCATGACCGGCATTCCCGCGACCGGCCCGATATTGCCGAGGCCCAGGATCGCGGTGCCGTCCGTTACGATGGCGACGCTGTTGCCGATGCTGGTGAAGTAGTTGGCCTGATCGGGATCTTTCTCGATGGCCTTGCAGACGTTCGCCACTCCCGGTGTGTAGACACGGCGAAGGTCACCGAGCGAACGGATTTCCCTGCGGCTGCCCATATGGATCTTCCCGCCTTCATGTGCCTTCAGCACATCATCCGATACCGCATGGATCGTGATGCCCCCGCCTATCTGGTTGATTTTCTCAACGACACGTTCGATATGCGCTTCGTCCTCAAACTGGACAGAAATGTCCCGGATTGTTGAATGGGTTCCGATTTTCAGTGTTTCAATGTCTCCAAGATCAGCCTGTTCAGAACCGATTACCGAGACGACCTTTGCGAAATTCCCCGGCACCTGCGGGATTTCGACGATTAGATTTCTGATGATGCTATATTCCATTGATGAGTTTCCCTCCTGCTGTCGACAGTGCCTACTTATTTTACTATTGTGTACCCGTCACGTAAACCGGAAGCTTCTTCTGCATAGTTATCCCTGTTCTCTGTCTTCCCAGCATTCAGCCCCCTTGAGTCCGGGGATGGAGGATGCATGAAAGTCCGGATTCTCCCCCCTGCGCCTCTGCAGCATGAAGTCTTCGAGCACCTGATAAGCCACTTTCCCGAGGAGAAGAATCGCAATGAGGTTGATGATGGCCATCGTGCCCATGAACAGATCCGCCATGTTCCAGACAAGCTGAACCTGTGTCAGCGAACCGAACATGACCATGGCCAGGACACCGATGCGGTAGATCGTCAGCCATGCCTTGTTCGGGTGAATGAATTCGATATTCGATTCACCATAATAGTAATTCCCGAGAATTGAACTGAATGCAAAGAAGAAAATCGCGACCGCAATGAAATAAGGGGCCCAGGAACCGACCAGCACATCCAGAGATGCCTGTGTCAGCACAATCCCCTCTTGCTCAGCTGAGTCATAGACTCCTGCCAGGATGATCATGAAGGCGGTTGCCGAACAGATGATGATCGTGTCAAAAAAGACACCCAGACTCTGTACGAGACCCTGTTTGGCAGGATGTGAAACACTGGCCGTAGCCGCTGCATTCGGCACACTGCCCATCCCGGCCTCGTTGGAGAACAAGCCCCGGCGGACGCCCTGCATGATGGCGGCGCCAACTGCGCCTCCCGCTGCCTCCCGCAGGCCGAATGCCTCGGAAACGATCAGAGAGAACATTGCAGGCACTTCACGGAGATGGATGACCAATACGACCAGCACGACAAGCAAATAAATCACCGCCATGATCGGGACCAGAAACTGTGTCACACTCGCTATCCTCTTGACACCGCCAAAAATGACCACTGCGGTAAGGCCGATCAATAAAAGGCCGACTGCCCAGTCAGGAAGTGCAAACACACTGCTGAACGACTCCTTGATGGTATTGGCCTGAACTGCATTAAAGATGAATCCGAAAGACAGCGTCAACAGGATGGCGAAAACAATGCCCATCGGCCGGTTGCCGAGCGCTTTCTCCATATAATAGGCAGGCCCTCCCCGGAACGTATCCCCGTCCCGAACTTTATACACCTGTGCCAGCGTACTCTCGATAAAAGCAGTCGCCATCCCGACAAGGGCAACCATCCACATCCAGAACACCGCACCCGGCCCGCCGATTCCGATTGCAAGCGCCACACCGGTCACATTGCCGGTCCCGACACGCGATGCCGCACTGATGGCAAACGCCTGAAACGGCGAAATTCCGTCCTTGTCTTCTTTTTTCTCGGTGATCAACCTGAACATTTCTCCGAACAGCCTCACTTGTACAAACCTGGTCCTGATCGTGAACCACACTCCGATACCGAGGAGGACATAGATCAGAACATATGACCAAAGAAGGTCATTCCCCTTTCCGACAATCCACTCAAGCGCTTCCTGGAACATTTTCGGTTCCCCTTTCAATATGTATTTAAGTTGCCCCACCTGGCATTCTCTTTTTCTTTCCCTACTTTACAACAAACAAGCATATGAATTGGATATCCGCAGAGAGGTGCCTGTCCAATAGTTAAATGTGATAATATAATGAAACAATTTTAAGATAAATTCGTCTCAAACAATAATAAACTTGACGCTCTTGGGTTGATAGAGTAACCTTTTCTTGATTTGTAATTAATCGAGCGTCTTAATCAGTGTTAGTCGAGGAGTGTACAGTTTGAAAGAGAAGTTATGGCTTTATTTTATTTTACTACAGCCGATATTAGACCTTGTTACCAGCCTGATGCTAAACGTCTTCAATACTCCACTTTCGGTGGGAATCATCATCAGGGCTGTGTTCTTGCTATACGTCATTTACTTTGTTTTTGAGCATTACATTTCAAATAAGCAGTGGAAGCCGTTGACTTGGATTGGCATACTGGGCCTCTACTTTCTTATCAGCCTTGTCGTTAACTTCTTCTTCAAAGATCCGTTCAGTTTCGGGGCTGAGATCACTTTCTTGGTCAAAACTCTATATCCAATTTTCCTTTTCATCGCCTTCTACATAATCTTTAAGGAAAAGCTGATCACACTTGAAAAACTCCTGAAAACATTATCCATCAATGCCATCGTAGTATCTGGAATCATCGTACTTCCAACAATATTTGGCATCTCTTTTGAGTCCTACAATAGTTATTTCGCAGGTTCGATCGGCTGGTTTAATGCCGCCAATGAAACCGGGGCTATCCTGGTCATCTTGTTTGCCTTTACGCTTTTGTACTATTTAAGGACACGGACTTGGGATCCATTGGCCATTATAGCTATAATCGGCATTACCATTTCTGTTTACCTGATCGGAACTAAAGTTGCGACAGGTTCATTTATCTTACTTTCACTATGTATGGCATTATTGTTGCTGCTGAGAAAAAATTGGATCAAGTCTGCAGTTATCTTCATTGCATTAGCCGGAACTTTCTTTGGCATTTTGCAGTCTCCGGTTGCAGAGAATGCGAAAGTGGTTGAAGAACATAATCAAATCCGGCAGGAAATGTACAAAGAAAAAGAAAAGCACTACACGCCAGAAATTGTAGAGCAGATTAACATGTATCAGCGCTATCGGGCAATGAGCCACCCGGTGCTTACACAAGTCCTTTCTTCCAGAGATCTCTTCGTGCTCATGCACACGGAATTCTTCGAAGACGCTCACCCGCTCCGCAAAGTATTCGGCATGGGGTACGCTTCTGAGTATGAGAAAGAGGCAAAGATGGTTGAGATGGATTACTTTGACTTCTTCTTCTCCTATGGATTGATCCTTGGAATCGTCATGACGGGCGGCATGCTTTACTTTGTCTATAAAGCGATCAGGACGGGTGTTCAGGAGCTGTTTTCCAAAAACAGAAACGACAGAAAAATCCTGCTTGCGTTCAGCGGCCTCCTTGTCCTTGGGGTATCATTCGTAGCAGGCCATATCTGGTTCGCTCCCGCAGTCAGTATCTACTTTATGATTATGCTCGCCATGTTCTTTTATCTTGGAAAATCCACCATTAAGCGGCAAGCCGGACTCTGAACAATTGATAATAAATACAAAAAGCACCTGACTCATGATGAGGCGGGTGCTTTTGCAATATAGGATATTTACACTTAGGGAATCTACAGGAATCTCTCCCGATGGCGATCATCAATCCGGTCCCGTGTCACGTTGGATTCATAATTGTCGATGACCGGTTCCACTTCCTCGCCGAACGGTGCAGGTCCAAGGTTTGGGTCCGCACCGGGAGCAGGCACTCCGCCGTCATAATATTGTTCATCCACCAGTTCGGCGGGAATCCTGCCTTCCGAGGCAGCGTTGCTGCCGCTCCGGTTCAACTGCTCTTCCTTGAACTCCCTTGCATCCGGACCGATGCTGACGGATCCTTCATCAGGCGCCCGGTCGATTCCAGGGGCATTCACGCTGCCATCCTCGATTCCGACGACATCGCTGTCCCCATTATCCGGTTTCCGGAACGTATCGTGCACATCCCGGTCCCCGCCGGTAACAGCAATCCCTTCTTCAGACTTCGCCACACCGATGCGGCCGTCTTCTTCAAGCCGGCCTTCCCTGATCGCCTCTTCACGGTCCTCCGCATTATAGAAGCCCCGCTGTTCGGACGGGTGCAGGTTATCTTCCAGCAGCGCATCAGATGGCATCGTCGCACTCGTCAGATCCCCGTCCAGCTCAGGCGACGGAGGATCAGTCCGCCCGGTTTCCATGAACGGACCGGCTGCTTCAGGCAACCCCGCAAAATGGGCATCTTCCAATGGTTGCTTGTTTTGTTTTGGATCAAATTCTCGGTTCATATCGTTTCCCTCCTGTCGGGTCGTACATTAAAAATACCCGCTAACAGGAATGCCGAAACGAACAGGATATTCAAAGCGCCCGACCGTCTTTTCAAACGGTCAGGCGCTTTAAAGTTTAAACCTTTGCTTTTTCCTCATGGAATTTCATCATATCATCTGCATACTTCTGCACGGTTGAAGGAGATACATCAAAATGTTCGGCAATTCTTGTCTTGGGAATGTCAAGATCTTCAAGCAATCCTGCCATCTGTCCGTAGCGAATTGCACCGGCAGCAACCCCTTCCGGCTTGCGTGCTTTCGGATTCACCTGCTGCAGGAAATAGCCGGTCTTTTCTTCAAGCCCGGATGATTCCACTTCATTCTCCGAAAGGAATTGGCCAAGAAGCGACAAAACATCCGATCCCTCATCTTCAACGCCCTTATCTGTCTGGCCCTTTTCTTCAGCTACGGATGCTGCAGGGAAAACAGATTCATCACGACCGATCATTTCATACAGGTCCAGCGCATAAAGCTTGAGGAATTCCCGCTGATCCAAGTGGCTCTTTTTTTCTCTTAACCACTCTGCAGCACTGATTACATCAGGATTTCCTGACTCAAGGAAGACCAGTCCGTTCATGAGCATGATCCTGTCCTCCAAGCGGTTGTCCTGAAGGAAATGGCCGAATACAGCCTCCCCTATAGAAAGGTCCATGTCGTCCGGCAACTGGAGCGTATAGTTGCCGCCGCCAAGCACATCACGTAGATATGCAACACTTTCAGATATTGATTCAACTTTGCCAAAAATACTGATTGGCGATCCCCATGAAGACAGTACATCTTTGACCGCAGGCCTGGAGGATTTCTCAGAACTTTGGCGGACGTGGGACTGCCAATATTCAGGTG
The DNA here is from genome assembly GCF_000348905.1 of Bhargavaea cecembensis DSE10. Lineage (GTDB taxonomy): Bacteria > Bacillota > Bacilli > Bacillales_A > Planococcaceae > Bhargavaea > Bhargavaea cecembensis. Next base: position 302,472 of record NZ_AOFT01000001.1, on the reverse strand, counting down.
CCTGCAATAGATACATGTAATCGACAGCCTGGCTATGTATAGTTTCCCTGTCATAGAATGGGGACAGTCTCCGCTCCCACTCCGTAAACAGCTGTGCATTTGCCTTTACATGGGCCGGGATCGGAACCCTTGTATAAAACTGCCCAATCACTTGATTAAGCTCTTCATCGATCAGCTGCTCGATATTTGTCTGGTTAAGAAGGCCGTGGCATTTTTTATACTTCTTTCCGCTGCCGCACGGGCATGGGTCATTCCGACCAATTCGTTCTGCCATTTCTTCACCTCATTCATGGCGATTGTATCATAAAACCAAATACCGAATAAACTCTTTGTAAAACTTTGTGAATCCTTATTGTACCATATTCTCCAGCCATGTATTTCTCATTTCATTATTTTAAAAAAAGAGGGCCTTTACATGCTTGTTACAATGAAATAAAAGCAGGCAATCCCGGATTTCGGGATTGCCTGTTTCATTGACCGATTATGTCAATAATAGAGTACCGGTTGTCCCGGCTGGCTTGGCTTACCGGGCTTACTTGGTTTGCCTGGTTTTTCAGGCTTACCCGGTTTTCCTGGCTTACCTGGCTTACCTGGTTTATCCGGCTTGCCCGGTCCAGGCGTTTTGCCTTTTGCCGGCTTCCGTTCGATTGTGACCGTCTCAGTGGTTTCGTGTCCACCGAGGTCTACCACCTTGAAGGTGTAGTCGAACTTGCCTTCAACGAGCGGAAGGTCCACTTCGATTGTCTGATCGAAGCTCCTGTTTGCACCGTATGGCTCGCCGAGGTCATTGCCAAACACTTCGCTGTCATTTACATAGAGCCGGATGTCATCGAAGTTATCCTTCACTTGTACCTGAACAGTGACAGATTCTTCTTCGGTCTTTTTAGGAAGCTTCGACTTGATGGAAAGCTGTGCAGCCGTCGCATCAACGAAGAATCTGCGGGCGATGGACATCTCGTTGCCGTGTTCGTCCGTCGCACCGACCTTCACTGTCTGGAATCCGTCTTCCAGCGTGATGGTGTGGGAGAAGTTTGTGCCGTCGAATTCAGAAACCGCTTCCCCGTTTACCGTAACGGAAGACACTGCGGATTCATCTTCGACATGCCCGCTCACTGTCACTTCATTGGTATCGTATACGGAGAAGTTGGTCGGATCATCGATATAGATAACCGGCGGGTTCTTCTCTGCAGGTTCTGTGGAAATCTCATACTCATTCACGTTCTTTGCCGCATCATAGACACGCGCTTTCAGCTCATCGTCCTCATCCGCTGCAATTTCGAAAGTGGTTTCGCTGACCGGCAGTGTATCGACTGTTTCACCGTTTAGGATGACTTCCCATACATCTGCGCCTGTTCCTTCATCCGTAAAGTTGCCGGCAGTCACGACACCGGTTTCCGGATTGTAAGAGAACTCGCCTTCAGGTGCTGCGGTGTCCACCTTAACAGGAAACTTGATCGACTGCCATTCGGCGTCTTCAAAGTCGATGACCGCCTTGAGTTCGATGAAGTACTGGCCGTCCTCTGCTGGCTGGCCGTTGATCTTGCCGTCCCACGCATAGTTCATGCTGTACGTATACGGCAGTGCCGTAGCGGAACTGATGTAGTGCTTGCGGAGGTCGGCAGCAGTCCGGATCGTGCGGACTTTCTTGCCTTCCGCATCCAAAACATTCACTTCCATCTGCTTGGCGTTCCGGAACAGCGAGTAGACCGGTGTGACCTGGTCACGGAGCCCGTCGCCGTTCGGGGAGAAGCCGAAGCGGTCCGTATCGAAGTTTCCGCCTCCGTCGACAAACTCGCCCTGCTCATCCGCAAGGGCGGTGTAGCCCCAGTAAGTAAGCTCGTCCCATGCAAAGTAGTCGAAGATCGGAGCGTCATCCCAGCCGCCGTTGAAACCAAAGAATGGCACGGAAAGCGGGACATTGCCTGTGATGTCTTCATTCGGGTCTTCCAGGAAGACAAAACCGTCCACGAAGTATCCGTTCGTGAAGATCGTCCTCAAATCTTCCACATCCGAAAGGTCGATCGAAACTTCGATAGATGCTGTGCCACCGGCGGGAACTGTTACGGTTTCAGGCGCATCAATTGTCACATCTTCTGTGAGAACCATGGAGCCCATGAGATTAGAAGCTGTTACAAGGTAGCCGCTCGCGTTAACCGGCTGGTCCGCCTGGACTTCAGTGGAGACATTATATGTTTTCTCTTCATCGGAGAAGTTCTCCGCTGTCAGTGACAGGGTGACTGTATTGTTCTTGATTTCCTTCAGCGACACTTTGGCTTCGTCTGTTGCCGATTCAGTGACCACAACATCTGTGTTGAGGGCGTTTGCCAGCTGCATCAGGCCTGCGCCCTGCCGGCGTGGCGAAACGTAGTCACCGTTTTCTTCATCGAAAACGACCGGCTTGGCCGTGTTCATGAGGAGTTTCTTGGCGAATTCGGAACGCTCGCGCCCTGTCAGGCCGAACTCTTCATCGACGCGTTCGAACAGGAGTGCTGCACCGCCCGCAACGTGTGGCGCCGCCATCGATGTACCGCTCATGATGCCGTACTGATTGTTCTCGAGTGTGGAGAAGATGTTGCCGCCGGGAGCGGTGATTTCAGGTTTGAAGTCCAGGTTCGGTGTCGGACCCCAAGATGTGAAATCGCTCATCTGTCCTGCATTGGCATTTGGCGTATCAACATATTCACCGTCGAATGTGACTGTGACAGCCTCGCCGGCCTTTGCCGCCACAGACATTGCCAGACCATCCGACTGGAGGATCGACATATATGGAATCCGGATCGCAGGGTCGGATGCCATGTTGATGGTGCCAGCCGTATTGTTGTAGATAATGACGCCTGCTGCACCTGCTGCCTGTGCGTTCAGGCCTTTTTCTGTGAATGCAATGTCACCGCGGGAGATGAGGGCATACTTGCCGTCAAAGTCCTTGCCTTCAAAGTCTTCCGGATGACCGAAGCCGGCATCCACGATTTCGAACGTCTTCTGTTCTTGGGCTAGTGGATCAACGTCATTGGCAAGCAAATAGCCGCTCCGCTCTTCTTCACCGCCGCCGATTGAATAGCCGAAGCTCATCGTACGGACAATATCGTTCTCGAACGATGCGACCCCGAGAGAATCCTTCGAAACACTCGGGGATCCTGTCACGCCATAGTCCTGGTTTTCCGCATAGTTATAGAAGTAGCCATCTCCATAGAGCGCGGAGTTCCCTGCAGAAATCGCGACCAGAATCCCGTTTTCAACAGCGCGGGAGACCGCCTGCTGTTCAGGGCTTGTCTCATCGACGTAGCCTGCAGTGGAGCCGAGGCTCAGGTTCAGGACGTCAGCGCCAAGCTGGATGGCGTCATCCATAGCCTTAACGTATACATCTCCGTAAGTGGACGGATAGTTCGGATCGTTACCGAATACCTTCAACGCTAGAATCTGCGCTTCAGGTGCGACCCCTTTCACTCCTCCGTTTTCTTCATCACCGTTAGCCCCGACAGTTCCGGCCACGTGCATGCCGTGCATGGATGCATCCGGTGCAATGTCGCCGATAATGTCGTTTTCATCCATATAGTTGTAGCCGAACGGAACTTTAGGCGTATAGTATTTACCGCCCTGCAGCGTTCCCGCAGCCAGTTCCTTCTGAACTTCCGCTTTCGTCAGCTCACCTGTGGACGGATCTGTCAGCACCATATCACGGTGCTTCGGATCCATGCCGGTGTCAATGACGCCAACGATCATGCCTTCACCTTTGAATCCGTACTCTTCCCAGAAACGCTGGGCCTGTACGAGATCCTTGGAAGAGATCATTTCAGGCTTTTCCGCCGGGCGTTCATATTCGGTTGTCTCATAGACCGCCTTGACGCCGTTCAGGCTGGAAAGCGCCTTTACTTCTTTCGCTTTCAAATTTGCCGAGAATCCGTTGAAAACCGTGGTGAACTGGTTTTTCACTTTCATGCTCGGCGCTTTGGCTTTTGCGTTCTTCAGCACATTTTGCTGAGCGTTTTTAAGTTTCTGTTGTGTGCTTTCTTTCTGGAACTTGGAGAGGTCCTTGTAAAGAATTCCCCTGTTCGTCGCTTCCTCGATCGCCGGCTTTTCATTCAGCTCGACGATAACCCGCACCTCTTCCTCCGGCTTTTCCGGATCTGCCAGCCGCTCAGGCAGCTTCGGCGCAGGCTTTTCCAGCGCAAGCTTGCCTGAAGCCGGCACGTTGCCGGCTGACGGAATTGCCGCGAAGGCAGCCGTGCTGAATGAAAGGACAAACGCGAGTGCCAAAAGCAATGCCCGCTTCATCATTTTCAAGCCATTTTCCCCCTTATGAATTCATGATTTCACTCCTTAATAGAGTGGCAATTATGAATTTATCATTATATTCAAAATTCAGGAATATGCCGGAAGAATCTATTAGCAGAATTTGGAGTAGGTAAATTTTCACACACAAAAAAAGTCCGACGGTCTTTCGGTCTACGAAGGACTGTCGGGCTTTTATTCAATCTTATTTGCGTTTCAGCATGTTCATCAATTGCTTGCTTTCCGGCAACTTGAACACCCAGAGGAGCAGCAGATAGATCAGACCAAAAATCAGTGCGCCTCCGGCTGCCTCCGAGAAAGCACCTGCGGATGCGCCGCCTGAGAGCCATCGGGTCATTGCAGCCGCCGGGATCAGCAGGAGGAGGACCGCAGGCAGTCTCCACCCTGAACCTTCGTCTTCACCAACTGAAAGACTCAGTTTACGGGCTGCATAAACCATAAGGACACCCGCATTCACGGCGGATCCCACTATGGTTCCCCAGGCGATTGCCGCTCCGCCGATTTCCTCTATGGTCAGCTGAATCACAGCGATGTTGACGAGGAACACACCGAGTATCGAAAACAGGACCGGGACATGGGAATTGCCGGCCGCATAGTAAAACCGGGTGATATATGTATTCAGGGAGATAAAGTAAATCGACAGGCCGAACAATTGGACATATGGCGCCGTGAGGGCAAGCGATTCTTCCGTGAAGCTCCCGTGCCCGAAAACGAGCCGCGTCATCGGCTCGGCGAAAAACCAGATGAAGATGGCTGCCGGAATAACGAGCAGCGTCAGCGCACGGATACCCCGCCGGTAAACCGAACGGACGGCCGCATGGTCCCCTTCCCCCATCTTCCTGCTGAGAAGCGGATAAATGACAGTTGTCACCGCAGTCATGAGAATGGCCTGCGGGAACTGTGTCAGCTTCGACGCGTAGTTCACGGCTGCCACCGTCCCTTCCCCGAGGCCGGCCGAGTAGATCCGGTGGATAAGGAAGTAGAACTGGAGCGTCGCCCCGCCCAGCATGATTGGTAACGCCATCTTCCACAGCGCGCCCTGGCTGCCGCCGGAAGGCCATTTCGCCCGGAAGGAATACATCTTGAGCCTGCGCACACCCCAGAACAGGAACCCGGCCATCAGCACCGCCGCCACGAGCGCACCATAGCCATAGCTCTCGGCCCCCAACGTACCGGTGAAAACAAACGGGATGGCAAAGAACAGGAAGTTATACAGGAGCACCGCGAAGCTCGACATTTGGAAGCGGTCGTTGACATTCAGCAGTCCGCTCAGCCAAGTCGACAAAACAAGGAAAAAAGCGGACGGCATCATCCATAGATAAAGCTTATGCGCAAGCGCGTACCCTGCCCCTTCCAGGCCGCCGAACAACAGGCGGAGCACCGGACCGGCAAAGACAGTGAGAAGCGCAGTGACCAGGAAGATGAAGAGACTGATTCCGGTAAATGTCTCCCTGACCAGGGACCACTTTTCCTGCTCGGATCGGTGGTACACGGAAATGAATGCAGTCGTCAGCGCGCCTCCGGCGATCAGATAAATGAAATTCGGCACCGTGTAGGCCGTGATGATGCTGTCCGCAATGGCCCCGGTGCCGAACTGATGCCCGATCAGCACTTCGCGGGCGAAGCCGAACAGGCGGGCGACAATATTGATGACGGCGACAGCACCGATAATTTTTAGAATCCGGTTCATCTGTTGCCAGCCGCTTCCCGGTAGATGGCCGTCAGCCGCTCCAAGATCCGTTGTTTCGAATGCCGCTCCACTTCCCGCCTGATTGATTCCTGATCAAAGCGCCCGCTTGCCGGATCGAGTGCTTCCCGGATCCCTTCGGCAAGGGCAGCCGGGTCTTTTGGCGGTACGGCGATGCCGCGCCCTTCACCGAGAAGTACAGATAATCCGCCGACATCACTGCCGACAACGCGGATGCCGCTGGCCATCCCTTCAAGCGCGACCAGGCCGAAGCCCTCGTGATAGGAAGGGAGCACCAGAACGTCACATGCGCTCATCCATAGAGATAGGCGGTCCTGCGGTTCCGGATCGATAAAGTGCACGTTCTCCAGGCCAAGTTCAGCGATTTTCCTACGGAGCTCTGTGACATATCCGCTGTCCTTCCGCGAACCCACATAATAAAGCGAAACTCCTGCTTCTCCGAGATCTGCCATCGCCTCGGCCAGTTCCATTGTGCCTTTTGCCCGGATGATATTCCCGACAAACAGGATCGCACGGCCAGTGGGATCAATTCCAAGCTTCTTCCTTGCTTCCTGCTTTGGAACCGGTTTGAAGACATCCGTATCCACACCCATGCTGAGCACCGAAACCCGCTCCTGCGGAATCCCGTATGGCCCGGTCACTTCCCCGTACAGCCGATCCCCGACCGTGATCACATGGGCAGCCTCCCGGAGGATAGTCTGGGTCAGGTCACGGATTTTCGCATTCTTCCTTGCCATCTGGTCCAGGTCTCCGCCGTGGACGGTCACCACATACGGAACGCCGAACAGCCTCTTGCCGAGAAGCGACAAGAGGCCGGTCGGAAATGCATAGTGGGCATGGGAGACGGTATAAGCCTTACGATTCCGGAAGAGCCGGCTTGAGGACTGCAGAGCCCAAGCCCCGTATTTCCGGAGTGTAGCAGCCTTCCCCTTGCCGGGATCCGTGATCGCGGCCACGTCCACTTCAAAGCCGTTTTCCCTCAAAAGGTCCACCTGATTGCGGACGAAGATGCCGTATGTCGGATGTTCCGGTGTCGGGTACATGTTGCTGAGTACAAGGATCTTCATTTCACCGTCTCCTTCATGCCGACCTGGGTGAATTGCTTCCGGCCAAGATCGGCACTTGCCTTCAAGTTCTTTCTGAGCTCCTGCGTCTCCGAGACAACCCGGTCCCAGTCACCATCGAGGGCTTCGAATTCACGAAGCAGGATGCCGTCGTCATTCGCCAGTTCATCGATCTTATGGCATCGGTCCGACAGGTTCACCATGTCCAGGAAATCCTTCACCTTGTGATGGTAGGCAATCCCGACCACCGGCGTTCCGGCGTTGAGCGACAGATAAACCGAGTGCAGCCGAGTCCCGATGACGAGATCCTGTTCCCCGCTGATGCGGAGAATATCTGCCGGCATCAGATTGTCCTCGACAACATCCACTTTGTCCTGTTCCTTCATCCTGTTCCGGATTTCGACGGAAACATCGACATCATGCGGATACTTTGTCGAAAAGAATGTCAGGCGGATATCCCGCCCCTCAAGCAGACGATCCAGGTTATCCGCCATGCCTTTAACATAACTTTCATACTTGACGTCATTTGCCTCGGGCCAGTAAGCCAGGCTGTAGTACGGCACAACGGTCACGCCGACACGGCGGATCCGTCCGCCATACGGCCTGCGCTCCCCTGCCTCCAGTGCAAACGAAGGATCGCCGATGATGTCCAGGTCGGTTGTGACGCCGATCGACTGCAGCAGTTTTTTCGACTTCGGATCACGGACCGACGCACTCTCTGCACCGTTCACCAGCTTCCGGATAAACCACTTGCCGATCGACGAATTAATCGGTCCCGCCCCGCATGCATAGATGATGTACGGCACCTTGCTCCATTTGGCCATGAGCCCGTAGGAACCGAATAGCTGCGCTTCGCGGTTATAGAAATCCATCAGAATACCGCCGCCTCCGATGACGAGCAAGTCCAGTTCACGGATCAGTGGCGAGTTTTTCTTCACCGTTTCCATGAACGTCATCGTCGCCGACGAACGTTTATAGTAAAGCGGCGCCGCCTTCACCCCGTAACGGTTTGAAGTCTGCGGCGGATTATTGCTGAAGACGGTAATCGCATCATTCTCAATTTTATAGAAATCCTTCACCTGTTCGATAATCCCGGCGAGAATTGCCTCGTCTCCATTATTGTTATTGCCGTAGTTGCCCACAATACCGATTCTCATTCTGTTCTTCCTTTATACATGTTTCGTTCACGGTTCTATCCCATTTGTTAACTATAACACAGTTGAAAAAAGCACACTACAACACTGACCGGTTCATTCTTCTCCAAAGGAGGACGCGCCAAACGAAGGAACGTTGCATCAGCCGGTTACGAATTACAGATGGCCTCCAGGAACCTTTATCTTTGAGGCATTGGACATGATTGGATTACTGAGGTCAGTAATATGGAATGCACATATCGCACATTCCTGATTCCGGCTGCTCAGTTAGTATCCGCTCCGACCAGTTCGCGCAACTGCGCAAAATAACGATCGATATTCGAATTGTCAACCTCAATGAAAAATGTTCCTTCACCTTCCCCCGTCTCCAAGGCTTTGATCAGTTGATCGCCTACTTCGGGATAGAAGTGAACATAGTCAAACCAATACTGGTCCTCAGTTGTATATTTATTTTTCAGATAGAAGGAACGGTAACTTCCAAAGACTTCTACAATTTCCCTTACAGAGCGCTCATAGGCTTCCATATAAGCGGGCAGTTCAAAATATCCGGCCAAACGGTCAAGCCGTTCCAAATCCGAGAAGACAACAAATTCGGCATCCGGCGCGGCCTCCCGGATTTTCAGCAATTCCTGCTTAAATGATTCGTTATAAGGATATTCGTTGGACCTGAGCCGGTTTTTTTCCTGATTCCTCTTCCTGGCCGCTTCCATATCCACCCCCGGGAAAGTGGTGGTTACCTGATTATCCCTCGTATAAGCGCGTTCCTTCGGATAATAATCCTCTTTAGAGTACTGATAATTTTCTTTCGCCTTTTTGTATGTATCGTAAGAGTAAAGATTAGTGAACTTCAGCAACGGATTCTTCGCACGATCACGATATGCCTCTGGGGGCTCAAGCGGCAAGTCCAAATCTCCATTGTATATATCAAGATACATTTCTACATAAACTCGTTCCGGTTTCACGCCGGTTGCTTCCTCTGCGTATCGAAGATAGGGAGCATATTCTTTGATATGAAGACCGCTTAGGCCCAAATTGAAGACGTCCTCAGTCTGAAAAGATTCCGAATTCATGTATGTGGTCCGGCTTGTCCCTATGAGAATACTGTCATAATCGGGTTTCCGGGAAAACAGATAATTCAGTTTCTGCTGACGTTCGTCGAATCCGACCTGAAAGTCATTCAGCTCGTGATCCAGCTTAAAATTCCAATGCGGATCGATGTAATAGTTAAACGCCATGACAGCTCCCGCCGGCAAAGACAGGAGTACGAGCATTGCAGCGAAGGAAGCGAGCCATTGTCTGTCTGTCAACCTGTCTCCTCCTAGAAATTGAAGTAAAGAAATTCACTATTTTTATGAACGAAATAAGCCGCCGTCATCACCAATCCAACGCAAGTTCCGGAGATGGCCAATGAAAGGTAGCCCGGCCGGTATCGTTCCAACAGTTGAATGGAGTTGGGCAATACAAATGTAGCCAGTGAGGCGATTCCCAGAAATGCAATTGTGAAGACCGGGCTGACCATCGGCGCGAATTCCATCACCTTGAAGCTTTCCCAGGATGCCATGAATGCCAGACCTTCAGCAAACAGTTTGTAACTGAAATCCGGCAATGAGAACATGGCATCAAACATAGTATGGGCCTGCACCACACTCTCTGCACGGAAATAGACCCAGGCTAAGTGGACAAATAGGAATGTGAGAATCCAGCTTACTCCATATGGAAGCCGGATTCCGGCCCTTCCCCATAACCTGCAAATAATGGACGCGAGGCCGTGCAGTGCTCCCCAAATAATAAACGTCCAACCTGCCCCATGCCAAATGCCGCTTACCAGAAAAATGATTGCGATATTGACATAGGTCCGAAAAGAGCCTTTTCTGCTTCCGCCAAGAGGAAAGTATAGATATTGTGTCAGGAACCGATTTAGCGTCATGTGCCAGGTTCTCCAGAATTCCTGAATATTTCTTGACTTATAAGGTGAGTAGAAGTTGATAGGTAGTTTAATATTGAACAGCAATGCTATACCGATAGCCATGTCTCCGTATGCACTGAAATCAAAATAAAGTTGCATTGTATAGGAAAGTGTTGTTATCCAGGCATCCACCGGCCCTAAACTCTCCACATTTGCATAGCCTTCATTAGCCCAAATAGAAAGCGTATCTGCGATTGCCACCTTTTTGGCCAGTCCAATACAGAAAATAAAGATCCCCCGTGCCATGTTTTCAGAGCGCATTGAATACTTCTTAGAATCTAGAAACTGCGGGATGATCTCTTTGTGGTGAACAATTGGGCCCGCAATAAGCTGTGGAAAGAAAGTAACAAACAAAGCATAAGTGAAGAAATTGTATTGCTTCGTCTCCCCGCGGTATGCATCCACCAAATAGGCAATCTGCTGAAACGTAAAAAAACTGATCGCCAGCGGCAAGAGCAACTCCCGCAGCGCAATATTGGCAGAGAACAAGACGTTCAGATTCTCGGCAAGAAAATCGAAATATTTATAATAACCCAGTAGGGCGAGATTTCCGGCAATCCCAAATGCCAAGATCACTTTTTTGGATTTTCTTGATGTTACCTTAGAGACCAACCGGCCAAAAGCAAAGTTAAATACTATCGAAAATCCAATCAAAAATAAATAGTCGGGATTCCAAAAACCATAAAAAAACAGCGATGCTATAAATAGTGAAATGAGCGCAAGTCTATGTAGCCCAAGACGGTGAATCAGGAAATACAAACCAAAGGCAATCGGGAGGAATATAAAAATAAATTCAACCGATGAAAAAATCAAAGAGCTCACCCAATCTGTAAAGCATAATGCAAATCCCTCATATTTTATCACATGTCCAGTCTGCAGCGTCTTCCTGCTTCATTTAAGTTAAATGACCAGCAAATTTGTGAAACAAGAAGGCCAGGACTCCGGTCATCCGGTGTCCTGGCCTATTGATAGATCTTCAGGAGATTTTATTGTTGCAATGCTTCCGCCCTTGCGATAAATGCGGCAAACTGTGATCTGGATACATATGAGTTCGGACGATAATCACCGTGCTCACCAAGAATCGTCAATCCATGGCTGGCAATTGTCGAAATCGGCCCATAAGACCAGTTGTCCTTATCCACATCGGTAATTTCCGGAATCGGTTGCTTGGGCTTCAGATCGTAGGTCTCCTGCAGAATCTTTGCCATTTGCGCCCTGGACAGATTCGCATAGGGATTAAAGTTTCCTGTCGGACCTCCTGTCATGATGCCAAGTTCTTTTACCAATGCTATTTCGGGCGCATAGCCATAATCTTTTGAAACGTCGTTGAACGGATCAGCAGTGACTTCTTTCGTTTCTATTCCGAGCGCACGGCTGATCAGAACCGCCGCATGCGCACGGCTGATATGCTCGGCCGGACGGTAGTTCCCATCCGGATATCCATTGATCCAGCCGTTGTCGACAGCCATCCTGATTTCTTCAAGGTGCCAATGGGATAGAGGCACATCATTGAACAATGGTTCGATATGGTTCCCATTATAATCGGCGATCAGGCGGTCAAGATAGATGGTGCCTCTGTTCTTATTCGAGTCGAGAGGCTCAGCAAGGTAGAGCTTTTTCAATGCAATTGGGCTTACTGCCGAGGCCGGTATATCCGCGGTACGGTATCTCCAGCCAATCCAGTCCAGGCCGCCCTGTTCTGTGAAATCAATTGTGTACTCTTTGCCTGTTCCATCTTGGATGGTCCCGCGGAGCCAGTGCTTCGCTCCGTCACCGAATACCCAGATACCGAGGCGTTCAGGCCGGACACTCATCTTGATAGAATCTGTTACGGCATAAGAAGCAGACGTACCGCTGGTGCCGGTAAAGTCATATTGGAGGCTGAGCGCGTTCGCCCCCTCCTTTTTCGGGGCCTTTGCCCCATCAAAACGAAGCGTGGTTTTCGCGCGGGCCGATTCAGCTTTCCAGACAGATGCATCGTTAAACCCATGAATCATTGTATTCCCGGGTAATGCCGTCACTTCAACCGGGAACGATTTGGCGGCGTTCCCCATCCGGACCGTGACAGTCCCTTTCCCGGGAGCAGTCGCTGTAAACGTCCCGTCGGAGGAAATGGTTCCGATCGCCCCTTCCACGGAGTAAGTGAGCTTGGATGCATCGACTTTGACCGGGTGGTAGTTGCTGTCAGTGACATAGTCGACAGTCACTTTGGCACGCCCGCCTTTCGGTATGGCTGAACTGGATATCGAGGCACTCATATAAACCGGAGCACCTGTGGTTTCATAAGAAATGGCACTTAGGATGGTGGATACCGCCCTCTCCGCACCGTCGGAAGGACGGTTGACCACAGTCGGGTACTGATACCCTCTAGGACGGACAGCCATTGTTGTGGAGCCCCCGCCGTCAAGGTTAAGGGCATTATAGGCACCGATCGATTTCAGATACTGCGCAAATTCCGGCAGCGTCATTCCCTTGCTTCCGCCTGCACCACGGCCATCGACCGTTACAAGAAAGACTTCACTCCCGTCACGATTGGTCGCAACCGCTGTTCTCGGAGACCGTGTGCGGGACCTGTCGCTCGTCGACTTCATTTCGATATCCACCTGGCCATCCTGGACAAGCAGCGGTCCGCTGGCCAGCACAAATTCGGCCTCATTCCACGGAGACGTCAGGTCAACATTTAATGCCAGTTTCTCACCGACCTTCACTCCGCCGAAATCAACGATATTTTCATGACCATGAATGGACAGGACAGCCCCGCCTTCCGGGATTTCCGCTCCTTTTTTCTTGTGATAAATTCCGCTTACAGTGGCTTCAACCGTATTGCCCAGACGATAATCATCCTCGATCGGTTTGTTGAAATTGGTCAGGACAATTTCCATTCCATATTCATTTTGTCGGGTCTGCCGGTAGCTATAAGAGTCGGTATAAAGGATGACTTCATTGGTTTCCCTCATCCTCTTATTCACCGATGTGATCGGATGACTTTTTCCTCCGGCCATCACGCTTGCCTCATAACCGAATTCTCCGATGTGTCCAAGACCGTCTTTCGTGACCGCGAAGGCGGACGGAACGTTCATGTACTCGTTCGGGTCGTTTTCGATCACGCCATATGTATTGACTACGCCGTCCCGCATCAGAAGATAAGCCGGCATTTTATAGTTCAGCGGATTGACCGCGCCCATATGAAAGAACGAACCATTAATACTTCCCACCACCGTATGCCCATCACGGGAATGCTTTTGGGACAAGACAGAAGTTCGCAGCAATTGGTCCATCGGCTCATTGGTCAGCGCTTCCACCGAAACTCCCGGACGCGTCATGTCCACAGATAGCCTATGTATATTGCTTCCTTGCGACGCTCCTGAAATATGCTCGACACCCGGCGTGACCGTGACCTGCCTGGCATCCGCCGGAACGGCAGCCACAGAAAAAACCATGACTGATGCCAACACCGCCGAAAGAGCTGCTTTTGTTTTTTTCATTATGTATCCACTCCATCTGCAGTTTAATTCGGAATAACTTTATTAAACTTCCAGAGGAATGGCAAGAACTATTTTCATAGCTTCTGCCGATTTTTTTGCTTTTTTGCGGTTTTCTGACACCGAAAAACCGATTAGATTGGTCCCATTCGACAATATATCATTTAGGTCATTAGCCTCGAAACTTGTAATCTCTTTGTAACCCAACTGTAACCATACCCGTTATAAGTCTATGCTAAACTCTTCTTGTACTAAAAAAGAGAATCGTAGAATCTTAACCTGAATAGCGAATAGACAAGAACAGATATAAATCACCAGACAACAGGCAACGCCTGATTGCCTGAAAGGGGAAATAGAGAAGAACATGAAACGTTTTCTTTGCACACTTGCAGCCGTTGCGACTATAACTGCCTTCTCGCCGCAGATCGAAGCAGAAGCGGCTTCCGTTAAAACGACAGAATCCCAGCTGATGAATATAGCAGACGACTATATCGGAGTACCTTATAAATGGGGAGGAACGACCACTTCCGGTTTTGACTGCTCCGGTTACATCCAATACGTTTTCAAAAAAGCCGGTGTCAGCGTACCGCGGACCACTTCTCAAATGGTCAATGCGGGAACTGCGGTTGCTAAATCGAACCTTCAGGTTGGCGACCTCGTCTTCTTCAATACAAGCGGACGCGGCGTTTCCCACGCCGGCATCTACGCAGGCGACAACAAGTTTATCCATGCATCATCCAGCCGCGGAGTAACCATTACATCCCTCAGCGATCCTTATTACTGGGGCAGCAAATACGTTACAGCGCGCCGTATTGTCGACTTCCCTGCAAAAGCACAAGCCGAGGTTGCTGAAGTTGTACAAGCTGCAGCAGAGAACCCGTATGCGAATGCATCCAAGCCGATTTCCCGTCTTGATGCAGCTGAAGCGCTTGTCAAAGAGCTAGGATTAAAGCCGATTCATACGAACACTTCCTACTTCCGTGACATTCCGGCAAATCACCCGAAAATCGCTGTAATCAACGCAGTCTATGAAGCAGGCATCTTCACCGGAGCGAATGGCAACTTTAATGCCGGCGGCAACCTGAGCCGCGCTCAAATGGCAAAAATCCTTGTTGAATCATTTAATCTGACCGGATCCACAAATGCGAACTTCAAAGATGTACCTGCAGATAGCTGGGCTGCTCCTTATATCAATACGCTCTATCACAACAAAGTGACAACAGGCTATACAGCCGGACCGAAGGCCGGAACATACGGACTTAACGAAAATGTCACCCGCACACAGCTCGGCAAGTTTATGGACCGGATCAAGTAAAAAAATATCATTATAAAAGACCAAAGACCCTATCGGGAGTCTTTGGTCTTTTCTGTTAAGAATTCAAAAAAATACTCGATGCTATATAGATTCATAGTTTCGTATTTGATATGATGATGTCGTATTGAATCATTTCGAGGAGGAAAATGATGGACATTAAACGACGGTTTCTGCTGCCCTTTTTGTCAGTTCTTCTGTTCCTGAGTGCCCCTATTCAGTCAGAGGCCGCTGTCACCTTCTCCGATATCGGAGGAACTGAATTTGAACCGCATGTGAAGTTCATTGCTGAACGCGGTATTATCAAGGGATATAAAGAAAATGGCCGAACTCTTTATAAACCGAATCAGCCTGTTACCCGTTTCCAGGCAGCTAAGATGCTTGTCATTGCTACGGGCAACGAGAACATCGATGCTTCCGGCCACACCTTTAAGGACCTTCAAAATGATGAGCAGCGCTTTTATATCAGCAAAGCTGCGAAATTGGGCTTCTTTTCAGGGTACCCGGATGGATCATTCAAGCCGAATGCCACATTGAAGCGCGGACAGATGATCAAAGTGATCGCCAATGCGTTTAAAGTGGATCAGAAAATCACCACTGATCAACCCCTTATGTTCTCTGATGTCGATACCAATTACGAAAACGCAACAAAGCTGAATGGCCTCTACTATAACGGTATTGCCCGGGGAGCAAATGGCCGGTTCAACACAGGAAGCGAACTTTCAAGGGCGCAGTTTGCGATGTTCCTGGCACGCGCCATGGACTCGAAATTCCGCCTTAAAGTACCTGCCCTGAACAACACGGCAATCGCGACAGGAAAAGTCAAAACCGGATTCAATCATCTGAACATCCGCAACTCCCCATCAACAAGCGGAGATGTTATCGGGCAGATGAAACCGGGCACTCTTTTCACGGTCGTGAAAAATGACTCTTTACTGAAGTCCGATTGGGTCCAGATCCGTTACGAAAAAGGCCCTGCTTATGTGAATGCAAGCAGTGCCTATGTAACCTATCTGGATCACGATAAGAACGAGATCGGTTCTGCCACGCATTCAGTTAAAGTGAACACTGGCATGCCAAACGATCCGATCTTGAACGTCCGCTCCGCTCCGTCCGTCAGCGGTACCGTGATTGGCCAGCTGAAAAATGGGGATGTCGTCCAAGTCTACGGAGGCAAGGGCGACTGGCATTTAGTCATTTTCAACGGTCTGCCGGGCTACATCCAATCTGCTTACACCGATAAAATTGAAGCCCCCATCACTTCCCCATCAGGCAAACTGATCGGTGAAGTAACTGTGAGCAGCCTGAACGTCCGCGAGAGCACTTCGGATTCAAGTGCAAGGCTTGGCAGCCTCGGCAAAGGAGCCAAGGTGACAGTCAAAGGAATCACCGGCTGGTGGGCCAACATCGATTATAACGGGCGCAATGCTTATGTGCACAAGGCTTTCCTGAAGCTCAAGAACACAAGCGGCTCCGTCCTGAAAGACAGAATCATCGTAGTAGATGCTGGCCACGGCGGGCGTGACCCGGGTACTTCAAGAGCCGGGGTTACTGAGAAAGCCATCGTCCTCAAAGTTTCCCAGAAGGTCGAGCAGAAGTTGAAGGCTGCAGGCGCCACTGTCTATATGACACGAGTCGGGGATACATATCCGACTCTCCAAAACCGTGTTGACTATGCTGCACAAAAGTACGCAGAGAACTTCGTCAGCATCCACGTAAACGCAGCGGGCTCAAGCTCTGCAAGAGGTTCCGAAGTGTTCTTTGATACATCGGTCAATATGAACGGCTCAGAAAGCCGGGAACTTGCCCAAACCATCCAAAACCGGCTGGTAAGGGATGTCGGCATGTATAACCGCGGTGCCAAGGATACCGCCTTCTATGTCATCCGCAATCAGCATATCCCTGCTGTCCTTGTCGAACTCGGATTTATCACCAACCCGAGTGACTTCGCCAAGCTGACGAGCGATGCCTATCTCGAACGGTATGCAACTGCAATTTACAACGGCATTGTGGATTACTACAATAAGTAACGAATGAACCCGCCACCTGGAAAGGTGGCGGGTTGTATGTTTATTGATTGTGATAACGCCTGGAGGTCTCCTCGATAATGAGGGTGTCGAAATTGAAATATAGTTTTGCTGCTTGCGCCCGGCTGGTCTTGTCAGACGGACGGAAAATTGTTCCGTTTTCAGAGCCGTCCGGAGAGCCGTCCGCAATCCCATACTCGTACAGGAATGCTATGGCATCAAGCGTTTCATCATCTAAACCGGACATATCTTTGAATGGCAAAGCATCGAGGTCACCCTCGAACTCAGTTTCCATCACGTATTCATAGAGGCGCTTCATCATAAGTGCGAGCTGTCCGCGCTTCACCGGTTCATTCGGCATAAAATTGCCGTTACTGCCTATCACAATTCCCGCTTCTTCCGCTGCCGCTATTTCTCCCATAGTGGCATCGGCCATATTGCCTAAGTCCTTGAACGAGGGAACTTTGTAATCATCTTTATAATCCTTGGTTTGGAGATTGAGCACCCGGACAAACATGCTGACTGCCTGCGTACGGGAAAGCGTCTTGTTCGGAGAGTAGGTAGTCGGTGTCGTCCCTTTAATCAGACCGCTAATATAGTTTTCTTTGATATACGGTGTAAATTCATTTTCCGGATCGACATCCGTAAATGGAAACCTTCCACTGGATGTGGAGCGGAAATAACTTGCATAGGTTCCATGCTCTTTTAAATAATCGATGAACATCAGGTAATCAACAGATGCATCTGTTTCGGTGACACGCCCCTCTTTATACGCGTCAGCAAATACCTGATAGCCCTCTCCGCCTTTTGCAATAAACGAATTAGTGGCTACTAGGTAGGTCTCATCCGGATCGATCGGTCTATACACCTTACCTTTCCTGACAAATACATTTGCTTCAAGAGAAGATTCACTGTATGAGAATCTTAATCCGGAAATTTCCAGATAACTTCTGGAGGGAGAAAAACGTTGGAATGCCCCACTTTTTTCAAGAACCTTAATGATTTCCGATCCTTTAAGTTCCATAATGGCAAGTTTATCTTCCAATGGCAGGGCTTTTAGCACTCCACCGTGTGTGATTTCACCCTCTTGGATGAAGGCTCGGATTCCTCTGGCATTCGTTACAGCCATCGCGACATCCGGATTGACCTTCTGGGCAGCATCAACCATGCTGTCTGTGACCAGGCTGCCTAATCTGTTTTTGTTCAAGGATTCTTTAACAGTTACACCGATGCTTTCTTCTGATTCGCCTTTAACTTCTGCCTGATATGGAGCCAGAAGTTCTTCAGCGCCCGGGTCAGCTTGAACTTCCGAATAATCGAGGTGATGACTTTCTCCACCGTAAATAACCGCTTTACCGGCTTCATCAAATTTAATGTCAAGTTGGCCGAGAACATTGCCATAGCGATCTCCCAAGGTACCTGCCTGAACGATTAAAGTCGGTTCTTCTCCCGCTTCGACCACTTTTGGCTCTGACACTTCAAGGTTGGAATGGCCCTCCACTATCACGTCAATTCCTTCCACCGCTTCAGCAAGTTCTTGGACAAACTTCAAATCATTTTGAACGCGCGGTTGATCCTCATCGCCGATATGAGTCAGTGCAATGATTTTGTTGACGCCCTGTTCTTCGAAGGCTGTAACCGCTTCTCTTGCGGTCTCAATATAGTCTGTAATCTCGATATCTCCGACGTCAGCAAACGAAGGTGTCTTCTCCGATGTAAGACCAAAAATCCCGACTTTTTCGCCGCTGATATCCTTTATGATCCCGTTATAGACCTCCCCGGCTTCATATTCCGGAGTATAACTGTCATTTTGCAAACCGCTTAATTTCTCTTCTTTCGATAAAACCGTGTTTGCACTAACTACAGGAAATTCTGCCCCTTGGATAAATTCGCTGAGGATCTGATAATCTTCTTTTGATGCCCTCTTGTCCAATTCATAGTTGCCGAATGTCATGGCATCATACTTCATGTAGTTCATCATTGCAAGATCTGCCTGCCCCGTGAACTTATTGAAATACAGCGTCCCCGAGAATACGTCACCAGCGTCCAAAAGCAGCGTGTTTTCCTTCTCTCCCCTGATCTGATTAACCAGTGCAGCACGTTTAGGTGCCTCTTCCAGATTTGAATGAGTGTTGCTCGTATACATTAAGGTTAACTCAAAGTTCTCTTCTGCAGTCTCCGCATGTACAGGATGCTGCGTGCTCATCAGTGCTAGCGTCAATGCTGCCATGGCAGTCGCCTTGATCCATCGTCCGTTCATGTTACACCATCCTATTATGTATTTACTCCTTGCCCTTTTAACAAAGACTATGAACCTATTCTACCATTATCAAATGGATGAAAAATGATAATTTTGGATATGATAAACTTTTAAGGAATAGAACGATGGCCTGGAGACTGTAAGCCTCCAGGCCATTCGTGTTTCCTTATTTGATAACGTTCAGGAAATTGGAGTAGATTTTTGCTGCTTGGGCACGGCTCGTGCCTTCACTTGGACGGAATTTGTCTGCCAAGCCGTGTGCAATGTCCTGCTCATAGAGGAAAGCGATGGCATCAATGGTTTCTTCATCGGAACCGGAGATGTCGGTGAATGGCAGGTCTGCCGCATCGCCGTCGTATTCTGTTTCATTCTGAAGTTCATAGACACGCTTGAGCATCAGCGCAAGCTGTGCACGCTTCACCTGTTCGTTCGGCATAAAGTTGCCGTTGCTGCCAATAACGATCCCCGCTTCTTCGGCAGCCGCAACTTCAGCCTTTGTTTCTTCAGCCATGTTGCCCAGATCCTTGAACGAAGAAGTCTTTCCTTCGGTCTCAAGGCCAAGTGCCCGGACAATCATGCTGACTGCCTGTGTACGGGAAAGAATCTTGTTAGGCGAGTAAGTGGTTGGCGTCGTTCCTTTCACGAGACCAATGTCGTAGACGTTCTGAATAAACGGTGTAAACTCGTTATCCGCATCGATATCCGTGAACGGATTGGTCGTCAGGATACGGCCTTCCAACTCTGGGTTGATGGATTCGAAGCCTGTCAGGTAATCGATGAACATTTCATAGTCGACGTTCCCCGGTTCGCTGACACGCCCGTCTTCGTACGCTGCCTTGAAGACATCGTAGCCGTCTCCGCCTTTTGCCGTGAATGTGTTCGAGGCCACGTAGTATGTCGCTTCTTCATCAATTGGTGCGAAGCCATCCTCTGTTTCTTCGAGAATGTCGCGGACTCGATCACCTGCTTCAGCTTGAGGATCAAAGTTGAACTTCAGGCCCGACACATGAAGGAAACCGCCGGAAGCTGTCGGATATGCGGAAACGCTAGTTTCTAGGGCCTCACGGATTTCCGCCCCAGTAAGTTCCATGATGGCAAGCGCATTGCCGAACGGCATCACGGTCTGTACCTCACCAAGTGTGATGTCACCCTCATCGATCGAAGCACGGATTCCCCCGCCGTTCGTCACAGCCATTGTCACATCGGGATTAATCTTCTTAGCCGTTGTAACCATGCCGTCCGTGATCAGGTTACCGAGATTCGTCTCACCGGTGCGGACGAACTCGCGCTCACCGTTCAGGGCCACTTCTGTAGAGACACCGATGCTTTCTTTGGACATCTCTTCAACCTTCGCGGTGTATGGAGCCAAGAGTTCTGCAGCCTCTTCATCCGCTTCCACCTCATCATAAGAGAGAAGCTCTCCTTCATGGGATGTGACTGAACCGTTTTCATCAAATGTGACATTCAGTTGGCCAAGAGAGCTATTGTTGCCGCCTGTCTGTACGATCACTGTCGGCTCTTCTCCGTCTTCCACCACTGTTGGCTCTGCCAATGCGGTATGGGTATGTCCCCCGACAATGATGTCGATGCCCTCCACGACTTTTGCTAGCTCAAGGTCATTGTCCCATGCAAGGCTGTCATCATAGCCGATATGTGTCAGTGCAATAATCTTGTTGACGCCCTGTTCTTCAAAAGCAGCTACCGCTTCCTCTGCCGCTTCTACGTATTCAGAGAACTCCACATCTCCCGTGCTGGAGATGGTCGGTGTTTCTTCAGTCGTCAAACCGAAAATCCCGACTTTCTCGCCTTCAACCTCTTTTACAATGCCGTTGTAGATTTTACCGTCTTCATACTCGGAAGTGTATTCCTTATTTTGAAGGCCATCGAACTTTTCATCATTCGAAAAATCAATGTTCGCACTGACCAGCGGGAATTCTGCCCCTTTGATGAAGTCTGCCAGCGCCTGATGTCCTTCTTCCGATGCTCCCAGGTCGAATTCATGGTTGCCGAATGTCATGGCATCATACTGCATGTAATTCATCATTTCCAAATCAGCCTTGCCTGAAAATGCATTGAAGTAGAGTGTGCCCGAGAATACATCCCCTGCATCGAGTAGCAGGGCATTCTCTTTCTCTGCCCGGATCTGCTTGACCAGCGTCGCACGTTTTGGTGCATCTTTCAGGCTCGCGTGTGTGTCATTTGTGTGCAGGACTGTCAGCTTAAAGTCCCCTTCTGCGGCTTTTGCGTTGTCAGGAGCCTGAATGCCGAAAAGCGCAAGTGCCAGTGCGGCGGAGGCAGATGCCTTAACCCATTTCCCGTTCATGCTACACCATCCTATTCTGTTATTAATCTATCGCTCTCGGACGAAAGCAATAACTTCGAATCTATTCTACCATTTACAAAATGAACGGAATACGAGAATTCTCTTATTCTTTTGTTAAGTTTCTGTTTAATACGGGTACTTCCTCCTATTCACCCTGCAATTCTATCGATTTAACACCTTTGAAATCTATTTGTAACACTTTTGTAATCTACCTGAATATTGTTTCGGATACAATGGGTCATAGGTGAATTTGACAGTAAAGGGGATCAAATGATGAAAAAGGTCGCATTTTCGGTCCTGACAACGTCCGCTCTGGTCGCAATCTTGGCGGCACCGGGCGAAGCGGAAGCCTCTTCGGACTCTTACGCGGTACAATCTGGTGATTCTCTCTGGAAGATTGCAACTCAGCACCAAGTCACCGTGACACAATTGAAATCTTGGAACCAGCTCACAACTGATGTGATTTATCCGGGACAAAAGCTTTTGATCGAACTCCCAGAAACGGGACAAAGCCAGAATAAGCCGGCCCCTGTTTCTTCTTCCTCCGCTTCTGTTCGAGCAGGCAACGGAATCTATACGGTCAAAAGCGGAGACAGCCTCAGCAAAATCGCGGCCATACATAAGACAACGGTCAGCCGCCTGAAAGAACAGAACGGATTGACAGGTGACCTGATTTTTGTCGGACAGAAATTGAAATTAGCCGGTTCTGCAACAGTAACCGCAAAACCGCAGACCTCAGCTAAACCGGCGCAACAGCCAGCTTCCCAGCAGAGTGCACCTTCAGGCAGCTATATCGTCAAAAGTGGGGATACACTAGGCGCAATCAGCATCAAGTATGGAATCTCTGTAGACCAGCTGATGAAGTGGAACGGGCTGACTTCCCACCTGATTCATGTCGGCCAGAAGCTGACTGTCAATGGTTCAGCCGTCAAGACCACCGGTAAAGTAGTCCAGGCATCCGCTCCCAACACGGAAGCCGCAGCCAAGCCCACAGAACCTGTCAAAGCATCCGGTTCTGTGATCGACGTTGCCAAGTCCGTAATCGGCACTCCTTATAAGTGGGCCGGTACGACTCCGTCCGGCTTCGACTGCAGCGGATTTATCTGGTATGCATTCAAGACCGCGGGAGAAGACGTGGCACGTACGAATACTGATGGCTACTTCAACCGCTCTTACTATGTAGACAATCCTCAGCCGGGTGATCTTGTGTTCTTTAAGAACACGTATAAAAAAGGGATTTCCCATGTCGGGATTTACCTGGGCAACGGCAACTTCATCCATGCAAGTTCTTCACAGGGCGTCGTGATTTCCAGTGTCAACGATTCCTACTGGAAGCCGAAATTCGACAGTTTCAAGCGTTTTTATTAATCGTCTCATATGAAAGCGGCCCGCACTTTGCGCGCCGCTTTTTCAATGATAGCCAGATTGATTTTGATCTAGTAAGAAAAGACACCGCCAAACACGGTGCCTCAGACTAGACATATAGGATGATGTCTTCTCTATTTATTATTGAAAGACAATCTGCACGTTTTCTCCTGCAATCCAAACTGTTTCATATCTTGGATCGTCTGAAAGGACTTGATACCAGGTCCGTTTTTCAGAAGCATTATACTCCGAAGAGACAATCGTCACCGGCAAACCGATTTTTGTGTACTTGAATGCAAGGTTGTCGGAAACTTCAGGTGACGTTCTCACATTCATACCGGTGGTCTTTGTGATGCCGATGGTATAACGCCCGAAATCACGACCTCCGAGTGCCTTGTCGATCCGGTATGCATGACCGGCAGCCTTTGCCCCCCAGTACGGATCTGATGCGTATTTCACATTAAATCCGACTGCCTTTGTACCAAAGGCGGCACCATTTGCATAGCCGCCATTCGGCGGGATATAGTTTTTATTCCAGTATTGATCGGCAAGGGTGTTGACGTTGTCCTCCACTGATTCATACTTATGGAACGGATGGTCAGCGGCAGCATCGTCATAGATGGCAAGACCGAAGAGGTTGTTGTATTGCTGGGCTTTCGTGCTCATGCCGTACGCACTTTCATGCTGGGCAAGCGCCAACACAAGGAGGGCATTAATGTTCTTTTCCTTCTCAACTTTCTTCAGAATGTTTCCGATGCCAATCAGCTTACTTTTTTTAGTCGCGTCTTTGTAAGTCGCATTTCCGGTCGCTTCCAAACGGGCAAGTTCTCCCATGATATAACGATCCAGTTCTTCAGCAGTGTAGATGGTTTCAGTTCGTGCCGGGAGGAACTGGAAATAGTTATAGAATGTCTGAACCGTATTCCCTCTCCAGTCAGTATAATCGATTTGATTCCAGGACAGATACCTCTGCCCCTCTTTTAGGTTGTCAGGCGCTTTTCCGATCGTGTAGCTCTGATATTTCCCTGTCTGATTGGAAAACACATTGTGGACCAGTTCTTCCTCGCTGTTCACCGTGTAATAGGAACGGCCTTTCAGCATATTCCAAGTTTTCAGGAGTGCATTTTCATGTTTGATATACCCGGTTTTTCCGGCAAGCTTCACTTTTACATAGTCAGCTGTGGATTCCAGATACTCCAGCTCTGAATCCCTGGTCACATAGGTGAAGGCCTTTCTGGAATCGTCCATTTTGTCAGGATGATCGAATACATTGGTGAGCGTGGATCCCGACAGTGTAGGCTTTGTAATCACCACGCCGGACTGCATTTTCACAATCGAATCTCCGTAAATGACAACCTGTCCATTACCCATAGCTCCGGCTGCTTCTTCAAAGCTCTTATACTTCTTGACAACTGTAGTCGTTCCATCGGAGACCGTTTCTGCTGTAGCATAGGACAGCTCTTCTTCAGGTTCAGCAGGAATTTCTCCTTCGACTTGTTCGGCAAGCTTGATCAGCCGTGTAAGGACAGTGGCCGCCTCCCATCGGTGTGCCTGATTCATTGGTCGGAAGAGGTAGCTGCCATCAGGCTGCTCTGAACCTTTAAATATACCTGCCCCTGCCAATTCATACAGATCCACACGATAAGCGGGCAGAATTTCTTTTTCATCGGCAAAGCGATAGTCTGCAGTTTTGCCTTCGATTTTCAGATAGTCCAATGCGCGCTTCATCATGACGGCCATATGCTGCCGGTTGATTTGTTCGCTCGGACGGAAAGTTCCGTCCCCGTACCCGGTGATGATCCCCGCGTGAGCGGCGGCCAGTATCTCTGCCAGATAACCACTGCGGTTGTCCACATCAGTGAACGTGATTCCTCCCGAAGAAGGTTCCAGCTCAAGCACACGGGCGAGCAAGACGGCAAATTGGCCGCGGGTAATGATCTTATTCGGGTGATACCCGTTGCCATCCCCTTTTAAAAATCCTCGATCAACCATAAAGCGCATGTCCTCTTCCGCCCAATGGCCAGTAATGTCATCCGCTGCCGAAACGGATTGTCCTGCCGTGAAAAGTATCGAAAGGACGAGCAGCCAGGCAGCAGACAATTTGAGTCGTTTCCCCACCATTCCAGCTCCTTCTTATATGGATTAGCTTCATCTTAACATAGTAATCTACTATTCAAAAAGATAATCTGAATCATCGGTCTCAACAAGAAAACCTGCCATCCCGAGCGGATGGCAGGTTTTGTTCTATGATTCTTCAATTTCGATTTCCTCTACTGTAGGCGGCGGATACTCATCATGGACTGCATGGAACGCGGCTACCAGAAATGAAGCAAACTGACCGCGGCTTGTTGTCTCTCTTGGCCGGAACTCACTCACCGTCGTAATACGATGTTTAGACAGTATATCGATAGCCGTCCGATCCTCCTCACCAAACGATGGATCATGGTCGATAACACGGGATTTTACATCGGGAAGATCCGGCAAATCAAATGCGCGGACAATTACCATGGCCATCTGTCGCCTGGAAATGGCATCAGTCGGCATGAGCCGATTATTGGCACCTTTGAAGATTCCTTCTTTTTTTACCAATAAAGAGTACCAATAAAGTTCCTGGTCCTGCGTATTAGCAGGAACATCAATAAATGGCTCAACATCATTCAAGTCGAACTCGTCCACTTTCTTTCCAGTCGTCTGTTCAATATACTTGCCGAATGCCTTCACGACGTTCGCACGATTCAGCTTGACGGACGGGCCGAATTTATTATCCGGATAACCTGTCATAAGCCCCAGTGTCCGGGCTTCCGTGATATTTTGGAAATGGCTGCTCTCTATCGGGACATCGGCATATAATGGCGTGTTCACCTGCTGATCTCCTTGGGTCGGCGTACCGGACAGGAAAATGAATATACCCAGGCAGAAAGCTCCTGTAGCCCCGAAAAACAAAGTTCTCCTGCTCAACACATCCGCTCCCTTCTATATCTACTATTATACTTATTGTAAGTTGGTTATGCCTGCTGATTTATTGAGGAAACGAAAATAACGATTATATGAAAAGGTTGAAGGGACCGGCGCCGCCCTCCAACTTTTTACATAGTATTATTGATTTTCTGAGGACGGATTGGGTGGAATGATCACATCATATGGGGTAACCATGATGGTTGCAGGTGCGGTAACTAAATTTCTTCCTCTGGAGGCATCTCTAATCATTAAACTCTCGTTGATTTCCCCTTCCGGTACAATGGTGACTGTGGAAGTCTCGCTGATATTTGTTGATGGGATTGTGATATAAAAGACTTTTCCTCCACCCTCAATATCGTGTAGAGAATCAGCCCTTAGCATTGCATGACCTTTTGTTTCGCCAACTACAAAGATGACATCATCTGAAAGATGCTGGTTAAAGATTTCATTTTGGGAATATGCCATTTCCCACGCACCTGTGTCTTCAGGATGAATGCTGCTTATATCATAGTAAAACAAAGGAGCAATGTTTTCAGAAAATGTCAGCTGAATTTCATTGTTGCATCAGAATCAGCTGTTGGAATCACATAGTTGGCGGATACGAGTGTGGGCGCTACATTGTCTTTAAAATAACCTGTCACAGATGCATTCACAGGTTCTTCTATTCCCGTATTCGCCGGGATTGAGTTCCCGACAATTATATGTCCTGTTTGTGTTTTGACGTTCTGAGTGATCTCGAACGTATATTTAATATCATCCGGAATCACTTCTTGAGGCATGGGCAACGTGATTTTAATCCTGGAATCTTTAACCCTTGAATCCACACTCTCGATTTTTGTCCCAGATGGAAGTGGACCATCATTAAGCTTATAGTTGGCAGGATCAAAAGCAGATTCTGTCATAGGATGTTCGTGAAAATCAATTTCAATGACGTTGTTATTACTTCTAATTGATAGAGGCTGACGGTATGTTGGCTTCTTGACGATCACTTCAACCGATGCCGTCAAGTCCGTATCAGCTACGTCCCCTATGATGGTATATGTACCGATTTCATCGGTGGCAAGCTGATTTGTGTTCCACTCCACAGCCTTCGTCGTTGTCACGCCGCTTTTAAGTGTCACACCGACTGTTTCCGGAAGTTCAGGTTTTTCTCCTACTATAATGGCGATGTCATCTAGAGAGTGCACCGATTCGACCGGGAATGGGTACGGTCTTTGCGGGTCAAGTCCTTCGGCCACTTTGTAGGCACGGACCAGGAACGAGGCGAACTGTGCGCGACTGGTCTTATTAAGTGGGTGATACGGGTTGGCGTTGGAGACTCCGTTTTCATAGATGATTTCGATCGACTTGGCATAACCAGATTGTTCGGTATCCGGGATTCCCGGAGCACCTTGCTGATCTTCAAATCCAAATGCACGTACCAGGACTTCCGCAATCTGGTCACGCGGCATCAGCTTGGAAGCATTGAGTTTGTTGTTGGCTCCTCTGAAGATCCCGGCCTTTTTGACGATCTTTGAATAGGTAACCAGTTCTTTATCAGGCCAGGCATCAGGAACATCCGTGAAGTTTTCGACATCCGATATATGATGTTCCTCTATGTATTCCTCGAGCTCCATTCCGCTTTTAGCAACCACGTACTTGCCGAACGCTTTCGCAACGTTCCCGCGATTCAGCTTCTGATCCGGCTTGAACGTCGAATCACCGTAGCCTGTCATGATGCCCAGTGCTCGTGCTTCCAGGATGGTTTCATAGTGGGAACTCGATTCCGGGACATCTGAGAAAGCTTTTGCCGTTTCCTGAGGCGCTGCTGCTGCAGGCACAATCACTGATCCCATCAATGCAGAAGCCCCCGCTGCTGCCGTGAACCTCCTGTATGTCGTCTTTTTCAAGAAAAACAACCTCCTCTATTAATTGATCGAACGGTTGCTATATCGTTGGAATCAATCAAATTATACCACTTCTTCCACTCCCGAGACGGAGTTAGGTCAATCGTTTCTCAACGATATCTTGATAACAATACAGAAAAACAGGCGGAGAAAAACAACTCGTGTTTTCTCCGCCTGTTTTTTGAAATAGATTTAAGCTTCTGCCTCTGCCTCTTGCTCCGCCGCAATATTCACAGTAAATGTCTGAGTATAAGTTTGACCTTCGGCATCGACTGTAAGGGTGAAATCACCCGAATCTCCAGCTTCCAGTCCTGACACTGTCAGTTCGCCATTTTCTGTTGTGAGTTGCAGGCCGGACAAGACTTCAGCCGCTTCCAGCTGGACGGTCCCAATTTCCGTTTCACCTTTTTGGATGGTCGCTGATTGTCCGTCATCAGCAACAGTATAGGTAACCGTATCATCTTCTCCTGTGAGATTAACTGTAATCAAGTTAACAGGGTCAGCAGCCGTGATCTCCTGTGCGGCAAATCCAACTGATTCAAGGTTCCGGCTAAAGTCTGTTACTTGGACCAAATGCGTGCCCAATACCTGATTATCTTTCCTTACCCGCAGAGTAAAGTTGCCGTCCTCGCCAGGTTCAATTCCATTTATGAGGATTTCATCGCCAGACCCTTCGCTAAAGGTAAGCGTGTTCGCAATACCCGATTGGGCGGCAATATCTACTGTGCCCAGCAACACGTCGGTATCAGCCTGATAGACACCATCCTGCTCACCGACATCGACGAAGATTGTCGGAACCAATGTCTCGTTACCAACCAATCCGATTTCAGCCGTTCCCTGTGAAGTGAGCACTAGGTCTTCTGCGTCCAGCAGGTCAGAGAGCTTGACCGGAGCAGTATCCACTTGACTAGTGCCAAATTCAACCGACTGGATGGCAGGTGTCGTGTCGACCACTGTCAGGGTAATCTGATCGATCAGCAAGTCCCCTTCCATCACGGAGACGACTGTCGTGCCTGGTTCCGTGTCGTCATATGCGGACACCTCAATCTGTCCTTCATTTACTTTGGCGGTCAGGTTGTCGTTGTCTGTCGCAACAGTATAGCCATTGCCCAACTGATCGGACTCCCCAATATAAAGTCCGGCTTCGTTGTACTCATTTAGAGCCAAGACCAAGGAACTGTCGTCAACCAAAGGATTTAGGTCGATTGTCGTATCTTTGGACGAGTCGGCCAATTCAAGACGCTGTTCAGCAGCTATATCATCCGTCCCGATTGTGAGAGGGATGTTGAGCAATTCGTTATCCCCTGCAACTATATCAATGGTGCCATTGGCATCCTCTTCAAGATTTTCTTCAGCTTTTACTGTCGCCTTATATTTTCCGACCTCTGCATTTTTTTCAACTGATACAGTGGCGATCTTTAACTCATCAACTACAACGTCAAAGCTTCCAGTGATTTCCCCGTCTTCTTCGTCGTAAGGCATTCCATATTGGTCGGTTACCGTAAATGCAAAGCTTCGCTCCTGGCCAGTAAGAAGGCCGATCCCTTCCGTGTTGGCTTCTGCATTAGATGGAACTCGCTCTTCCGAAACCACTTTAATCGGGACTTCGATTTTCTGTCCGGACTCGTGAGCCACGGTGATCGTTGCAGATCCAGGAGCAACAGTGGTGAGATTCCCATTGCTATCTACTTGGACGACACTTCTGTCTGAAGAATCAAAGGTAAGGCCGGATTTAACGGGCACTTCCTCATCACCCGATTTTGTTGTACCGACGATATTACTTATTGCCGCTTTTTCATCCAGGACAATTGTCCCATTTGTAACTTCTTGACCGCTTTCCAATGTCAGGTCATAACCGGTCAATTCAGTAATGGATGTTTTGAAATCCTCTACTGTGAGTGTTCCATTCTCAGAAGTGAGAGTTTCATCGTCTTTTGTAAGTTTAACCTGGAATCGGATTTCCTCTCCAACTTCGAGCTTTTCTTCATCCAACTCTCCGGTTGTTTTATCTACGAAGAGACCAGATTTAGAAGATAGGAACTCTACCGAATACCCTTCTTCTTTCAGCTGTTCGAGGTCTGCCGCGTCCCCTCCGTTGATGGTGAAGCCTGCAAACTGCTTATCCGCGTTGGCGTCAACTGTAGAAGTCACCGCTTCAACCGAGGTAACAGCGAATCCCGGATCCGGTGTTTCCACAGTGGCCTCGTAAGCCCTCACAAGGAAGGTTGCAAACTGAGCACGGCTGGTGTAATTCAATGGACGATATGGATTTTGATTCGTGATTCCGTTCTCATAAAGAACTTCTACAGACTTTGCATAAGCAGAGTCTTTCGTATCTTCCATGCCCGGATCACCCGGCTGGTCCTCAAAGCCGAACGCACGCACCAGCACCTCCGCCATTTGGTCGCGCCTAATCAGATTCGTCTGCATCAGATTGTTATTGGCGCCTTTAAAAATACCAGCATGTTTAACAATCTTTGAGTATGTTACCAGCTCAGAATCCACATAGTCGTCGGGTACGTCATTAAAGTTCTCAACAGACGCAATGTTATGTTCTTCAACATATTCATCTTGTGTCATGCCGCTCTGAGCCACAACAAATTTACCGAGTGCCTTTGTGACATCTCCCCGATTCAGAAGCTTATCCGGCTGGAACTTCCCATTTCCGTAACCGGTCATGATTCCCAATTCTTTTGCCTTCATGATATTAGCATAATGACTGCTCGAAACCGGGACATCGGTATAGGATGTCTGAGCAACCTCTTGAGGCGTGGCCGCCGCCGGAGCTACTGCTGTAGCCACCAATGCACCTGTTGCTGCAACAGTTGCAAACTTCCTGTAAGTCTTCTTCGTCAAAGATAAGTCCCCCTGTCAAATTGTGTTGGAAAGGAAGAGTTGAAACTCTTTCTCCCATCCTATACCCGGGAATCTCTTAAACTAACATTTAATTCGAAATAGATTTAATAGAATAGAAAAAGGTCTGGCTAATATGCCAGACCTTCATTTTGAAGAAATTATCTCTTCAGATTGCCGTTCAGAGTGATTTCTTCTTTAAGCGTGTATTTACCTACTGTGATTGTCGCTTCTACCGGGATGTTGTGGGAAGAGATTTTGCCATCACGCAGTACTTCGTCAATCACTTGCTGTGTCAAAGTATTGACTGCAGCATCAAAGTCTTTTGTCAGATCGACCGGCTTGTTATCAGCCACTTTAAGGTGAGTCAGACCTAGCTTTGTGATGTCTTCAGAAAGAAGACCGACTTCCTTGAGCTTTCCAAGAGCGCTCAAGAGCGATGCAATGTTGGTATCAGCATCAATAAATACATCATAGACACCGGTCTCACGGTCAAATGCTGTTTCGACAATGACCACACCATTGTTGTCTTTTACTTCCGATTTGCTTTCAAGGAAGTCATAGATGAGGTCACGGGCGGCTTCAACAGTTTTAACTGCTTCACCGGAGTTCTCCGCACGATGGATGAACATCGCCATCTGACCACGGGTCACAAAGTCATTTTCGGCATAGACATTTCCTACGCCTTTTGTGATTCCAAGATTATAAAGCGCCTGTACATAACCCGCATGCCATTCATCAGCGGTCACATCTGTGAAAGGAGCTGTGTAGGAAACTTCATGATCCAAATCATAGGCTTCCGCAATGATTTTAGCCATTTGTGCACGGGACAGGTTGGAAGCCGGATTGATGACTTTCTTGCCATCTTTGACAGTTCCGCTCAAAATGCCTGCTTCAGTCAGAGCTGCAATCGGACCGTAGTACTCGCTGTCTTTGCTCAGATCCGTATAGCCAGGGTCTTTTACATTCTTCGTATCGAGCTCCAATGCACCGGCAATGATTTTAGCGGCCTGCTGACGAGTAATGTCACGGCCTGGCTTGTATGTACCATCCGGATACCCCTTGATGATGCCGCGCTCCGCAAGTGCAAGAATCGGTTGGTAATCATCACCTGTAGGATCCAGATCCGAGAAAGCAACTGCCGTCTGTTCATTGGCATACGTGATTCCAGCCGGAGCAACCGTAAAGAGAGTGCCTGCTGCCAGTGTTGCGGACAGAGCGAGTCCGGCAAATTTCGAGCGTTTGTTCATTCCATTACCTCCAATGTAGATAGATTAAGAGCATAACATCAAGCATCATTCTACCATTTGAATAATACGAGCACAATAATAAACGTAAAGTAAGTGAATTAGCTAATGCCAATTCAACAGAAAAAGCACTCTGACAAAGCTTCGGCAATACGTGCCAATGCCTCAGGTCAGAGTGCTTTACTTAACCAACACTAGTTAATGAACTCTTCAGTTCGAGTGTCTATTAAAGGTTATAGGCTGCTTCGAAAGCTTCAACCAGTTCTGGATAGAGAGATGCAGCGCTAGTCGACCGGATTTGATTAAACCCGTTAATGATAGTTTGTTCTGTAATGTTACCGTCACCAAGGCGATCCTGGAGAGCTGCTACATCTCCTGGTGCAACATTAGCAAGTTGGGTCGCAAGTTCCTGAAGCTCTTCAACGGTTGGGTTAGCCGCTGCAAGCTGAGGAAGTGTTACATCTTCTTCCAGGCCGAAAAGCTCTGTGATTGTTTGAGCGACTTCTTCAATTGCTTCTTCAGTAGTCGGCTCAGGAGTTGGTTCTCCTGCTTCACCCAGCGCTTCTTCAGCTGCTTCAAGCTGTGCTACCAGCTGTGGAGAAACATAGTTTCTCTCAAGAGCATTCAAGGAGTTGTAGTTTGCACGTGCTGCTTCGATCAGCTCGCGATCAGCTTCTTCAACTTCATCAAGTGCGGCAACGCGGGAAAGAAGTTCAATCGCGTAGTTCACGTTCTGAAGAAAAGCAGGAATGCCGACAACAAGCTGGTTACGGCCAGTGAGCTTGGATCCGTCGAAGGATGCGATTTCACGGTCAACAGTGATGACGTTGCTTACCTCAGGAACCGGAAGCTGGATTTCTCCGCCTTCACCAACCGGAACATTGTCTTCATACATGAAGAGCGAAGGATCTGTAACAGTGATGATCACTGTTTCATTTCCGGCTACGCCGTCACGGTTTTCGGCTTTGATTGAAGTGCCGACCGGAAGATCATGTCCGTTGATGCTCCACTTAGTGATGTCTGCCGCGCTGTTAGCAGCTGCAACACCTTCGGAGAATGTAACTGCGATGTCGACTTGAGTGTTGTTGCCTTCGACATTGTAGTTCTCGTATTCAGCTTTTACGAGATAGAACGGAGTGAGATCTGGGTTGACCACAGTCTTCTCCATTTCGAAGTCGTAAGTTGCCGTGTTGGCAGTGTTGCCTACATCGTCAGTCAGCTGGCTGAGAACGAGTTCGAAGTCAGTTTCCAGGTAACCGAAGTCAACAAGCTCTTGCAGGGAGTATGTGCCCGCTGGGATGAGAACAACACGGTTTTCCGTAACATCCTCAGCAAGTGTAACCTCACCTGCAGTTACAGTGAACTTGTTATCATAACCATCAACATAACCATTGACAGTCGCATCGACTTCAACTGTCTTGCCACCTGCAACTTTAGCAAGGATTGTGCCCTTGACTTCCGGAAGCGTGCCATTGTTGACAGACTCTTGCTTCTGGCTGAGTGTGTCTCCAGCATTGTCTTCTCCAGCAATCTTGACCGGTTCGTTGGTCGTAACTGTGAATGTGGAAGACGTGCCATCCTGAACAACTTCAGTGATTTCTGGGCTTGTAGTATCAGCCGAGTTCAGCGGAGAGCCGTCGTAGCTGAGGTCAAGTACAACCTGCTCAGCGTTTGTTACGCCGTTTGCAAGGTTCTGAAGGTCATCCTTCGCGTAAACAATACGGTATTCGTAGTTGTAGTAGTTGTCATTCGTACCTTCTGTATCATAGATCTGAGTCCAGTCTTCAGTAAGTTCGAATGCATACGTGTTTCCGCCAAGGTTGGAAACTTCCAGTCCAACTTCTTCATCAGTTGCTTCAGAAGTGATCGACTCCCAAGCTTCTGTGTCTTCGTTGTAAACCTGGAATGCAAAGTTTTCAACTTCAGCTGTGCGTACGTCTGTGTTGAATTCAACGATGAACTGCTCTGGAGATTCAACTGTGACTTCCGCAGATGGTTGGGTCGTATTCGCTTCAACTGTGAAGTTGAGGTTTTGAGTTGTCGCTTTGTTGCCAGCAAAGTCAGTTGCGTTTGCAACCTGGATGCTATGGTTACCGGCAGTGAAGTAGCCAGCAGGCGTAGGAGGTGTCGAATATTCGCCGCCCAGCGTGATGGATACAGTATCGCGGTTGTCTTCGAGCGTACGAGCATCGAATTCGCCGTATTCAATTGCTGCATCATCGTTTGCATTGTAAGTTCCGTCGATGAGGAAGTCAGCAGTGCCGTCTTCAATCGCTTCGGAGAACTTAACATTTACTTCGTTCAGGCCGCTGTTAGAAACGCCTGTCACTTCTGGTGTGCGTGCGTCTGTCAGAATGAACTCGGTAGCCGAGTTGGAGATTTTTCCGGATTCCGAGACAAAGTTCGTAACAACGACTACATGGCTGTTATCCAGAAGGTGCGAATCCTTTTCAAGGATAACTTCAACGGACTTGGAGTCGCCTTCTACAGGCTTGAGTCCGAGGATGCCATCAACGAGATAGTTGGATGCGCCGTCAATCGAACCTCCGCCAATCAGGCCGCCGTTGATGCGTTCAGGAGCGTTGAGTACGTTGATCGCTTCAGGCTTGAGGGCATGACGAACATCTGCTGGGTCAACAAGTGGATTTACGACTGTTGTAGGAGCTCCCCAAGAGCCATCAGCCTGACGATACTGGTAGTTCAGCTCGCCAGTCGGGCTTGTAACGACGAAGTCTTCAAGGGAAACTTCGCGGTCGAAGTGGAGTGTCACACGGTCAGTCTGGTTAGACTCAGCACCAGTCAGGTTGAGCGTTTCCACGTTCTGGCTGTAAGCCACGAATGTAATATGACCGTAAGTTTGCTTTTCGCCGATCAAGTCTTTGTAGCCTTCGGATGCTTCAGCTACTGTGGCCGTGATCAGGACTTCCAGGTCTTTGTTGCTCTGCTCGGAAGTCAGTGTTGCTGTTGCAACGCCGTCCTGTACAGTCACGCGCTCGGAAGAAAATGTTCCGTGTGTAGCGTCGAGTGCGAGGACAATGTTGTCTGCATCTGTGTCAACGTTGCCTTTTTCATCAAGGATGGAGAAAGTGATGACGGAAGTGTCTTTGCCGTCAGCAAGGAGGCTGTCTTTGGAAGCGTCAATGCCGATATCGCCTTCCCACTCAAGACCTGGTTCCGGATCTGGATCTGTTCCTGGATCTGGATTACCTGGTTCAGGCAGTGGCTTAGTTGGATCCCAGCCCATGGACACTTTGTACGCGCGCACGAGGAACGATGCGAATTGCGCACGGCTTGTTTTGTTGAATGGCTTGTAAGGGTTAGCGTTGGAAACACCGTTTTCGAGAAGGATTTCAATCTCTTTCTCGTAAGCGGAATTTGCTCCGTCGACAACCTTAGTGTCGCCTGCTTTGTCTTCAAGGTCGAATGCACGAACGAGAACGAGCGCGATCTGGTCACGGTTCATTTCTTTCGTCGGCATCAGGTTGTTGTTGGCACCCTGGAAGATTTCTGCATGCTTAACGATCTTCGAGTAAGTAACGAGCTCCTTGTCGGAAATCGAGTTCGGTACGTCTGCGAAGTTTGGTACGTCAGCAATGTTGTTGTCTTCGACATACTCATTAAGAGTCTTGCCGCTAGTCGCAACAACATACTTACCGAGCATCTTCGTGACGTCGCCGCGGTTAAGCGTCTTGTTCGGCTTGAAAGAGCCGTCGCCGTAACCGGAGAGGAATCCGAGCTCACGAGCTTCAATTACGTTTACGTAGTGGGAGCTGTCGGGACCGATGTCGTTGAACGACTTATTTGCCGTGTCAGCAACGTCTTGCCCTTGCGCAGCAACCGGAGCTACTGCGGATGCGACCATTGCGGCTGTCGCAGCGCCAGTCAAAAACTTTTTGTAAGTTTTTGTTGCCATAGAATATGTTCCTCCTTATTAATGAAGAAGTGATGCAATTTCTATCATTCGCAATAGAATAGCAGATTGATAGAAAGCTCAATGTTCATTATAGAGTATTACAATCTGATGTCAACGGATTTCAGTATGATTTCCATTTGATTTCGGGCATTTTGCAGAAGAATATCGAATATTATCACAAATGACGGCATTATTGTACAAAAAAGCGGGCCGGCATCATGTAGATGCCGGCCCGCTTTTTTATGGCCAATTGTTATATGCAACTTGGAACTATTCTATGGACAATTTCAGTATACAACCTGATTACAAAGTATTCAAGCTATTCTTTCCCGACCTGTTGAGTTCGATAGCCGCAGTCAGAATGACAAAGCCGATCATCAGGAAGAAAATGATGTCTAAAAGTCCTGTATGCAGGGAAACGATAAAAATCGTTGTGACGAACGCATATGCCACCGTCTGGTAATTTCGGACGCCGGTCAGTTTGACCTGATTGTAGAGCATGGAAATTACAGTACCGAAGACAAAGAATCCTGCAAAGACAAGCGGATAGCCGCCGTCGAGGAACAGTTGCCCCGTATAGGTTGGTGTCGTTGTCCGGTTCGGCCTAGTAATATACCGGCCATCTTCGACTGAGAGCGAGTTGACGACTTCGGTCACTTTTACCCGAGGGAAGACTTGGTCTCCAGGGAGAATACTTCCGAATGTACCCGCAATGAGCTCCCCTTTCAGGTAGTCTTCTTCTTGGGTATATTCAATGATTTTTGACAGGACGATATGCCCATTGACCAATTCACCGTTAAGCGAGCGAACCCATTCTGGCGTCTCATTCATGATCGCCTGGTCTCTTATTAACTTCTGCTTCTGCTGTTCTGACAGCTCGACATCCGGCTGTTCCCGGCTATTGAACGCTTCGTTTGGATCTTCAGTGGAGAATCGGATGAAGCCGAAGATTGAGAAGAACAGGGCGATGACGGCCATGCCGCCAAACAGCCACGACAACCTGATACGTTTGATGACGAAATGGAAAATGATCACACCGGTTAAGAGCATAACCGCGATCGGTGTTCTATAGCCCATAAGCAAGAAAAGCACCATCGCGCCAAAATAGATGGCTCCGTAGTTGAAGGCCTTCCGTTTCGTCAAATTCTCTTCCTTGAAGATCTTGATTGCCAATAGCAGAACGACGCCGAACCATAAGAGTTGGCTAAGCAGGTTCAACTTCGGGTCCAGGTTGCGCCGGACGGATTCGTCGGTCAGGCCGACCTGCCCGGTCGCAAGCATCCCGGCGTAGGCGATTGCCCCGATCATTGTCAGGATCCAGATGAACCAGACAGTCTTGCCCTTGAACATACCCAGCCCGAAATCCGGAAACACCCATCTGCCGCGGTCCGCCGCCCAGACACCGAAATAGTAGGCGATGAGCGAAAGAATGACTGCCGGCCAGACCGATACAGAGAGGTTGAAATACTCAAACCGGTGAAAGTCGAACATGCTGACCAGGAAGTACAACACGAGCACGAACGGCAAAAAGAAATATGGTGAGAATGCGCCGATCCGTCCAAGTCCGTCGGCGCTGTTTTTTAGCGTTGTTTTCATCATGTATGTTCATCATCATTTCGATGATGGCGTTCCTCCTTTGGCAAGCATCTCTTTCACAAATTCGTTTCGGAACAGCAGCATGACGGCGAAGTAGACAATCGCTCCAGTAATTCCGAGGACGACCAGGCGGATGATGCGGTGCCATTCTACCGAGCCCGGAACCAAGAAGTCAAATCCGTACAGATACGCCATCATCACGGCAACACCGACTATGATCTGCCCGGAGTTTTTGAGCAGATACCGGACATCAAATCCGCCGACTTCCTTATAGAGCGTCGTGAAGGTGATTCCGCAATAGAGCAGAGCCACGATTGAAGCGGACAACGCAATCCCCTGTGCCCCGTAGAACTGGGAAAAGATCCAGTTGGAAAGGATATTCAGGATGATTGATATCAGCCCGATCCGCATCATATAGTGACCTTTCTCAAGCGTATAGAAACCCTTCGCGGTAACAGCCTGGATACTATAGAAGAAAGCCGATCCGATATAGAGAACCGCATAAGATGTAGTCAGATCTGTTGCGCTTGCCGTGAAGGCGCCGCGTTCATATACTGTTCCGACGAGTTCGTGCATGAGGTACCACATGCCCGCCAGCATCGGTGTGAGGAAAACAAGCAGGTACAGATACCCTTTCTCAAGCCCCCGCTTGAACAGGGCAGGGTTCTTCTTATTGTGTGCTTCGGCGATGATCGGGAATGCGATTGTCGCGATCGTCACACCGAAGATTGCCTGCGGGATGTTGACGAGCCGGAACGCATAGTTCAGGTTCGACACAACCCCTTCCCCAAGGTCGGCTGCAAAGAACGTGTTGACCATCAGGTTAATCTGGCCGACGGCAATTGTCAGCCCGACAGGCCAGAAAATATGATAGAACTCCGACACTTCCCCGATGTCCATCTTCTGCTTCCAGTTGAGGAACTTCTTTGGTGTCCGGTAGATCACCTTCAGAAGAAGGCTCAATATCGTACCTACAAAGTACCCGACCGGTACGGCGATGATGCCCAGCTGTTTGTGGAAGAGAATCGCGAACAGGATGGTCATCAGGACGACGCTCGTCTGGGAAAAGACGCTGAATGAGAATTTCTTCTTTGCGTCAAAGTAACCTTCGTAGACGGCGTTCACACCGACCATGCAGAGAGATGCGAAATAAAGGGCCGCCGTCGCGGTTGCGATGGCAAATCCGTGCTCGAATTCCCCGAAGTTCGGATAAAATAGTCGGATAATCGGGCCGGATAAGAGTACGCCAAGTATGGACACGCCCAGCGTGATCCAAAACGTTCCCTTGACGATATTCGTCAGGTGCTCTTCTCCCCTGCCAATGGCATTGAACTTATAATAGCTCGGGAGAAACGCGTCTTTCATCCCGGTCAGTAAAAACAGGACGAAGGCGTTAGGAATCGTCATCGCTGCGAGATACGCATCAGCATGATAGGAATCACCGAACAGGCCGGCGATGACGAGGTCGCGGATCATGCTGGAAAATTTCAGGACAAATGTCGAGAACAGAAACAGGATCGATGCGACCTTCAGTTTACTCATGGGCACCGCCGCCTTTCTCATGCCGTCCGGTCAGGACCGCGATGAGAAACTTCGGCAGTTCCAGTTGCCTCCTCCACCGGGATGGTTCTTTCAGCAGGCGGTAAAGCCATTCAAGGCCCAGTTTCCTGAAGCCGGCCGGGGCACGTTTGATGTTTCCTGAGAACACATCAAACGACCCGCCGACTCCCTGATAGACAGACGGCACGAGGCGGTCCATGTTGCGGATGATGAAGTTTTCCTGGGTGGGGCTTCCGAGGGCGACAAACAGAATGGCTGCGCCGGACGCATTGATCGTGTCCAGTACCTGTTGCTCATCCTTGACATAGCCGTCAAGCGTCCCTGCGATGTTCAGGCTTGGAAATTTCGCCTTCATGCCGGCCGCTGCCTGATCGGCGACGCCTGGCTTGGCACCGTATAGGAAGACACCGTCACCGGTTTCAGCCGCACGTCCGCAGAGCCGCTCCATCATATCAACGCCCGTGATGCGATCGCGGATCGTCCCATTCTTCAGTCGGGAAGCGATTAGCACACCAACCCCATCCGGGATCTGGAAGTCAGCCGTATTCAGGATCTTGTGGAGTTCCGGGTCCTGCCTGGCTTTCATCAGTTTCTCCGGATTGATCGCGACGATGAACGACTTCTTCCCTTCCCGCTTGCGAGAAAAGATGAGGTCGAGCATCTCATCGAACCGCTCCGTATTGACCTGTACTCCGAAAAATTGTTCTTTCATTGGATTCACCCGTATATCGAGTCGATTTACTCGTTCGTATTGTCTTTATGGTCTCCCAGAAGGTATGTCCGGAAGCCCGCTTCCTTCCATACAGGGAGGTCGATGCAGTTCTTTGTGTCATAGATGATTTTCTCATCCATGGAATCTGCTACCTGGTTAGGCTGTAGGTTTTTAAATTCCATATGGTTTGTCAGCACAAGGATCATCACAGCGTCTTTTGCTGCTTCCTCAACGGAATTTACCTGTGTAGGATGGCTGCCTTCGTTCACATGCGGATCGAACGATGCAACGGTGAAGCCCTTTTCCTGAAGATGATTGATGACGTCAATGGACGGGCTCTGACGCATGTCATCGACATCCGCCTTGAAGGAAAGTCCGAGAACGGCGATTTTCCGTTCCGAGTCCCCTACAAGCTCCATTACCCTGTCAGCGACGAACTGCGGCATGCCGTCATTCGTCTTGCGTGATAGATGAATGATGTTGGATTGCTCAGGTGCCAGCTCAACGAGGAACCATGGGTCAACGGCGATGCAGTGCCCGCCAACGCCTGGTCCCGGCTGGTGAATGTTCACGCGCGGGTGGAAGTTTGCAAAGCGGATGGCATCCCAGATATTGACGTCCAGATGCTCACCGATTTTCGCCATTTCGTTGGCAAATGCAATGTTCACATCACGGTACGTATTCTCCATGACTTTAACAAGTTCCGCGGTCGTCGCGTCTGTGAGCTCGATCGGTCCCTTGACGAATGCTTCATAGAGCTCCTTCGTCATCTCCGCGGACTTTTCGTTGATGCCGCCGATGATGCGGCCGTTCTGCTCGAGTTCTTCGAAGATGCGGCCCGGAATGACCCGCTCCGGAGAGTGAGAGACGAACAGTTCTTCACCGATTGCGAAACCGGACTTTTCAAGCTCCGGAAGCATGACGTCCTCGACCGTCTTTGGAGGTACCGTAGACTCCAAGATGATGAGGTTGCCTTTTTTCAGATAAGGCACGATTGATGCTGTTGCCTTCCGGACGTATTCGAGGTCCGCAGTCCGGTCTTCGCGGATCGGGGACGGAACGGCCACGATGAACGCATCCGCTTCGACCGGCTCCGTGGAGACCGTCAGCATGCCGCTGTCAATCGCATTGTTTAAACGCTCCTGCAGCCCGTTTTCTTCAATATGAAGCTGTTTATTCGAAATCATCTCGACTGCACGCTGATTCACGTCCACACCATGTACGCGTACGCCGTGGTTTGCGAACATGACTGCAGTCGGCAGGCCGATGTAGCCCAGTCCGATGACACATAGATTCTTCGTCATTCCAAGTCTTCCTTTCCTGATGCAAAACTGCATTTACAAGTTAGGGGGCAAATCAATTTTCCCATTATAACACAATGAGGCTCCATTCGTCTTACCTGTCAGCAGGAGGGTTCCTGTCAAATGGTCTTAATGAAGAGATAAGCTCCTTTTCTCATGTAAATTCCTTCACGATCTGCAAAACGGGGGTGGATCACCAACGCATAAACCGAATTTGAAAGTAATGGTTTCTCCGGAGTAATCTTGAGTTCCAAGTCACCGGTTTGCTCTACCTTCACCGGAACTGTGATCGCGTCCCCCATTCTGATCAGCTCCACACGATTGGACGCGGCAGGAGCAGAAAAGTTCATCTTCTGAGAAAATGTGATGGTAAAGGATTTTCCCGGAGCTTCCATCTCAGCATCAGGAAATTCCGAATAACCTTGTTCAGTTAACCAACCTTTAGATAGGGCAGTATGGGCAAACTGCAATTCCTTGCCAGGCGGCGTCTCTTCGTCCGGCATCACTCCAAAGCTTTGGATTTTGGTACCACCCGGACCGATAAAGTGAGCGGTCGTGAGCTTCATTGCTCCTCCATCCGATAATTCAAAAAAGCTTTGAATGCTTCCTTTCCCATAGGTTTTTTGGCCGACCACCGTACCGGCCTGCTGGTCTTTGATAGCAGCAGCCACCAGCTCAGAGGCTGAAGCTGAATATTTATTGACGAGGACATATGGGTTCTGCGGAAATTTGATCTTAGCCGGCACAGACTTGACCCTAATGGATTCTTCGCGGTTATGCCGCGTGTAGGCCTCCGGAGCATTTTGGAACATGCCGATGATTTTTTCTGCGCTGCCCACCGAACCGCCTCCGTTATACCGGAGATCCAGAATTAGTTGCCGGGCTCCCATCCCCTTTAATTTTTCCCATTCCCGAATCACGGCTATCGGCGTTTCCACTTGAAACCTGGAAACAGCGATATATCCGGTATTACCGAAAAGAAAGCGCGACATCACATGTGAATCAGCCTCACTTCCAGGAAGGTCTCCGGTCAGCTGCCATGATTCTGAAGGGATATGTAATGTTCCGAGATAAGCTTCATATTCCTTCTTCGTTAGATACTCTGAATATTCGTCAAGCCCGGCCTCTATCTCCGCAATCGTCTTCATCTCATTTAAGTAAAGCGGGATATCCCCGTAGTAGTAGTTTTTTACATAGTGCTTGATTTCCTCAATCACATTAGCATGAACAGCTTGCGAAGCAAAGAGGACCGTGAGGAAAAAGAATAGCGCTGTTGATCGCTTCAGCATTGACCGACCCTCGTTTCTTTTTTCTCTTGATTATATCGCAGATGATGAAAGAGCGATATACGGTTTGAAAAGACCACAGTCATTTCCTGTATGAGTTACCTTACAGATCAAATTACACCTCAAAAAGATTTCAAGAAACTATAAAATGTGTTACTCTATTTCAAATGATAGACGCAAAGTTCAAATTAGCGTATTGGGGGTAAATTCAGCATGAGTCGACGTAAAAAGCGCCGCTTGAGAACAATTCTACTAAGTCTGCTGACAGTGGCATTACTGGTCGGCGGTTACCTGGTCTATGTTCTGAAGTTTAAAGAATACGATGTAGCTGATGAAGAAATTGAAAAGATTCAAGAAGAGGATTACCAGCTTGAGCTGCCGGATGGCACGGTCATCGGAGGCGACCCGGAACAATCCAGCGGGACAACCAGTGATCCGGAAACAGAAAATACGGGAACTGCCAATGGGGATTCTGCCGGGGGAGAAAATCAGTCAGCTGAAACCGGAGCCGGTTCTGCAGGAACTGATGAAAGTACCGGATCCACCGAGAAAATTGTCTCGGACCAGCCGGGTGGTGCCGGTTCCGCAGCAGTAGCCGGAGTTACCCAGTCCACATCCAAAGGCAGTGCAAGCGGCAACGGTTCAACTTCTTCCGCCGGCAATTCTTCAAATAATAGCGGGGCTTCTGTCGGAAGCGGTTCGTCTTCAAAACCGTCCGTCTCAGATATTAAGAACAAATACACGCCGACCTTCGACAGTTTCCAGGCCCAGGCAAACGGGAAAATCAGTTCCCTCGTAGGCCGTGCCAAAGCTGAGTACACCGAAAAGAAGCAAAACGGTGAGTCCATCAATTATGCCTACTTCTACCAAAAGTACATGGGGGCCGCAAACTCACTTGAAAGCCAGACTGATGCTGTTTTCAACCAGCTGATCAGTGAGGTTGAAAACGATCTCCAACGAAATGGCTACAGCAAATCCTACGCGCAAAGTTTCCGTGACCAGTACAATGCGGAAAAAGAAGCACTCAGAAGCAGTTTGCTGGATGCAGCCCGAAACTAAGTAAAAAGACCGCCGGATTTCCATTCAGGAAATTCCGGCGGTCTTTCGTTTGGGCACATTCCGTTTCATTAACAGAGCAATGAGGCTCAGGAACAGCGCCGCTCCGAATGCATCCAGCGCCACGTCACCGAGATAGGGCGTCCTGCCCCCTGTGAGCGACTGGTGGTACTCGTCCATAAACGCTGCGATGACGGTCAGGCCGAATGCAGCCAGGTAGCGGAACCGGATCTTGGGCAGCACGGCGAAGATGGCAGCAGCCAGCACGCCAAAGGAGACGATGTGTGCCCCTTTCCGGATAAGGAATTCAATGAAATGATAGTATCCCTTGGATTCCACGGAGATTGTCCGCCCCCAGTACGGGACTTGGAGCGTAGACAAGACCCCTTCCAGGGGCTGGCCCGGCAGCCATTCTTTCAGTTTCGGGATGAGCGACTGCTGTTCGTACGTCTGCCCGGATGAAAAGAAGAGCAGCGCAATGATCAGCAGAAGAAATAGGTACTTTTTCATACATTCATCATAATCCAGAAGGTCTGGTTTTAAAAGTCATTTTCTTGAGAAGTGATGGGTCCAGTAAAGTTCCCCTTCCGCGTTCTTGGCGAAGCCCGCTCCGATATGGGTAAAGCGCGGGTCGAGTATATTCGCGCGGTGGCCCTCGGAGTTCATCCAGGCCGTGACGACTTCACGGGCCGACTGCTGGTTCCAGGCGATGTTCTCGCCGATCCTCGTGAAGCTGTAGTCGAACATCGCCGCCATGTCCCACACCTGCCCGTATGTCGGAGATTCATGTTCGAAATAATTGTTCTGCGCCATATCCTCCGACTTCAGCTGTGCCATCGCGGAAAGTGCCGGGTCGGCTGTGAGCGGTGCGATGCCTCGCGCCTCGCGCTCCGCATTGACCAGAACGATCGTCTGCTGGCTGATTTCCTCCTGTGGGCTCGGCGGATTCGGAGAGGCGTCAGTCAGGTCGATGTACTGTTCGCTTTCCTTGTCATAGACGATTTCCCCGGCATCGCGCTTCCGGTCAAACTCCAGTGCGCGGCTCGAGAACGCGGCAAACTGGGCGCGAGTGACGGGACCGTTCGGATCGAATCTGCTGTTTGCCCGGCCGGTTGTGATTCCAAGTTCGGCTATCGTCGTGATATATGTGTGGAACTCTCCTGCCGGCGTGTCGACGAAGAACGACAGGTCGTTGTCATCGGTGATGATATCGAACGA
Organism: Bhargavaea cecembensis DSE10; assembly: GCF_000348905.1. Lineage (GTDB taxonomy): Bacteria > Bacillota > Bacilli > Bacillales_A > Planococcaceae > Bhargavaea > Bhargavaea cecembensis. The sequence continues at coordinate 257,935 of NZ_AOFT01000001.1, read as the reverse complement.
CTCGACGATGATTTTCGCCATCTGTGCGCGGGACAGGTTTTCTTCCGGACGGAATAACTCTGCGTTCCGGAACACACCGCTGTGCGTCAGGTCACGGATATAGCCGTAGGCCCAGTGATTTGAAGTGGCATCCGTAAACTGTGTCCGGAAGTCGCTTGGTGCTTGCTGCGGATTCGTGAGTTCATGAAGCACTTTGGCGCTTTGCGCACGGGTGAGCAGGTTGTTCGGGTAGAACCGCCCGTTCGGGTAGCCATTCAATGCGCCAAGTTCCGCCAGTTCATGAATCTCATCGGCGGCCCAGAACGTCGGTGCGACGTCTGTGAAGGTTTTAGTATCTGCAGATGCAGCGGACGGCAACGTGAAAGCCAGCAGGACGGCGGCGAGCAGTTTCCTCAGCATATGAAGACCCCTTTCCTGGTATCTTCCTATGAAAATACCCGGTCCGAGGAGATTTAAAGATTTTCTGCACAGGAAAAAAGGACCCTTTTTCCAGGTCCTTTCCTGATTACAGCTGTGGCAGGTCCGGGACGATTGTGCGGGTGTCTCCCCGCAGCTTACCGACAAACCTGCCGAGCCGCTCCATTCCCTTCTCCAGCTGGTCCATGCTGGCAGCATAGGAAATCCGGATATGTCCCTCCCCGTACATCGTGAATGCACTGCCGTGGACGACCGCCACGCCCTCCTCCTCGAGGGCCCGGATGGCGAAGTCTTTCGAGGTGATCGGGAATTCTTCTATCGAAGGAAATGCGTAGAATGCACCGGTCGGGCGGACGAGCGGGAGATTCATTTCTTTCAGTGAGGCGGTGATGAACTGCCTTCGCTGGATATAGGCCCGGTTCATTTTTTCGGGTGCTTTAGTGTTTCCTGTATACGCCTCGATTGCCGCATACTGAGATGGTGTCGGTGCGCAGATGGCATTGTACGCGTGAATCTTCACAATGTGCTGCATCACCTCTGCCGGCCCGAACAGCACGCCGATCCGCCACCCTGTCATGGAATGGGACTTTGATAGGCCGTGGATCAGGAAAAGCCTGTCGCGGAGCGCAGGATAAGCCCCGAATGACTGATGCGGCGTGTCGAACGTGTTCTCGGAATAAATATCGTCGGAGAGGATAAAGACCTCGTGCCTGGCAAGCACTTCGGCAAGCCGGTCCATCCGGTCTTTCGGAATCGCGACACCGGTCGGATTCGACGGGTTGTTGAAGATGACCACTTTCGTCTTCGGCGTGATCAGCTTCTCAAGGGCATCTGCTTTCGGAATGAACCCGGTGCGGCGGGTATCCAGATAAACTGGAGTCGCACCGGCAAGCCGGATCAGCGGCTCATAGCCTGCATAGATCGGCACCGGAATGATTGCCTCATCCCCAGGCTCAAGAATCGTCCTGAGCACCGCATCCATCGAGCCGCTCCCGCCCGCCGTGATCACCGTCTCGCTCACCGGATCATAGCGGAACCCATACTTATTGCCGTAGTACGCGGCAGCCGCCTGCCTCAGCTCTGGCAGCCCCGCATTCATCGAATACCCCGTTGCCCGCTGCCCGATTGCCTGCCGTGCCGCTTCCTTCACCTCATCCGGCGGCGGGAAATCCGGCTGGCCCACCGTCAGATTCACCGCCCCCGGATGCGCCGGCAGCCGGTTCGACATCTGCCGGATCCCCGAAAGCGGCGTCTTCTCCACCAGCGGATTGATCCTGAGCGCCATTTTGATCATCCTTTCCTTATCAGTCAGTTTATGAGCGAGATGAGCTGAAGAGACTGTCTCGAGGGGAAACGTTGATGATGTTTGTTGAGACGTTGATTATCTAAAGTGAGACGTTGATTAAGTTTATTGAGACGTTGACATCTTTATTGAGACGTTGATTTTCTACTCTCCTCCGCCCATTTCAGCGGTCCTTTGCCAATCTTGTAATAACTCGTCCCAGGCGGTTCACCGAACTTATTCAGCTCCAAAGATTTCAGGATTCTTGTCGCCTGGGAACTATGCCCAATCATAAGAAACTCTCTGCATTGCTTATTGGTAATTTCCAGGTTGATCAATATCAAGCGGTCTTCAACCGCCTGGCGCACCGCTTCTCTTCCCGGTATTTCACAAGTCCTGCAATACCACCCCCGTCCCTGGTAAGCAAGGATTCTTTGATTGCACTGAAGGCACAGTACTCCTCGGCGGAACATGAGCGGACTGAGATCCCTCTCCATGCACAGTGGTTGTTCCTGCTGTTCTTCCACACGTGGGCCGAAAAGTCTGGATAGCTGATTAACTGTGACTGCAGATAGGATTGGATTGTCAGAGCGAAGTGAGCGGAAATGACGCGCAAGCTGTTTTCGGTACAGGAGCGGGAACGTGACCGGCCGCTTCTTCACGACTGTGTTTTGATTCGCCAAGACTACTGCCCCATAGATTGGCAACGAAATCTGATGGCTTGCCAGAAACTGATTAAGGCCGCTGATCTGCCGGTCCAGCTGATGTACATAGCAATCGAACTCATCGGCTTGACCGTTTTCCCGGATGCGGACGGTCTTCCCTTCCTCTTCGTTGAAAAAGAGCGTCCCGGCAATATTCTTCACTTCAAGGACCAGTGCAAAGCTTGGCGTGAGAATCAGGACATCGATTTCGACCCGGTAGCCCTTTCTGATCAGCAGTGAGGCGTTTCTAAATACATGCGTCCCCTCGGGAAAAATCATTTCAGAAAGTGTCTGCTCTACAGCCTCTTCCCCAACCCTCCCTGCTTTTTTCCGATAAAGGATGGCTTCGATATCTTCCAACGCCTGCCTTCTCTCCCGTTTAAACTTCCTATCGTTGGTGGCGACGCCCAGCATCGCCTCAACTGTCGGCACATCATGCGGCTCGTTAATAACCGGTTCTTGATGTTGGAGACGAACAACGGCGCGCTCCAGGCTATGGATCTCCCAGTCAGTCGAGTTCATTTGCAGCTCCTCTCCGGCCGGAGGGGGAACGCAAATAAAAAGCGTCCGACTTTGTTTCCTTTACCATAAGCGAAGGAGAGCCGTGACGCAATATCTGAATTTTTAATTATTAGAATAAGAGATAATCAACGTTTCAATGAAGTTAATCAACGTCTCATTAAACTTAGTCAACGTATCAGTGAAGATAATCAACGTCTCACTCCACTATATCAACGTTTCACCTAATCCCTCGCCGTCTCCTCCTTAGCACGCCGCTTCTTCCACAAGTCCTCCGCCGCTCCTGATCCGAAGAGGACACCGGTGACAATCAGGATGAGTCCGAGGAGGTGGCGGACAGTTAACACTTCGCCGAGGAAGAGCGCTGAGCCGAGAAGTGCGACGAGTGTGTTCAGGTTCATGAAGATCGCCGCTTTGGTCGGGCCGGCCTGGCCGACGGAGTAGTTGTAGAGCATGTGGCTGATGGCGGTACCGAACAGCGCACTGATTCCGAAGACCAGCCAGAAGATCGGCGGGACTTCGCCGAACGCGGCCAGTTCACCGGGTTCCACAATCAGTCCGATGATGAACAGTGTGGAGCCGCCGATCAGAAGCATGTAGGCGGTCAGCAGCCGCGGGTCGAGTGTCGCGGCTGCTTTGGCGACGATGAGGAAACTTAGCACCTGGACGGCGATGGACAGGAAGATGAAGACGTCCCCCTGTGAAATATCCGAAAGCCCGCCTCCCGCCAGGACGACGGAGCTGACCCCGATGAGTCCGAGCAGGACGCCGAGCCACTGCAGTTTTGACGGGAACACCCGAATCAGCAGCGAGGAGAACACCGCAGTCAGGAACGGGCCGGTACCGAGGATCAGTGCGGCGTTCGTGCCGGAGGTCATCGTCAGTCCCGCATTCAGAAAGTAGTGATGCGCCACGACGTTCAGCAGCATCCCCGGGATTATGTAAATCCATTCCGTACGCCGTGGAAGACGGATGATTTTCATGGCCGTGAGAATGATGAATACGATGATGCCCGCAGTGAAGATCCGGAGGGAAGTCATCGTGACCGGCCCCACATACCCGAGCAGGTACTTCAGCATCGGGAGGTTCAGCCCCCACATGAACATCACGAGCGTCAGCATCAGATAAATCTTCCACATGGGCCGGTCTTCCTTTCCTCCGCCTGCAAGGCATGGTCTGTCATAGATGTAAGTATATCAGACCGCAAGAAAGCCGCCGCAATAAAAAGCCTGCCAGGACAGGCAGGCCGTTCAGCCGATGATGCCAAGGCAGTGCTGATAGAGTTTGGCCGTGACCAGGCAGTCGCCGACGGCATCGTGTGCGTCGTGCTCCAGCTTCAGGTAGCGGCTCAGCGTCGTGAGTTTATGGTCAGGCGTTTCAGTGATGACTTTCCGGGAAAGTTGGACCGTGTCGATCACTGTGTATTCCGGGATGGGAATGCCGTGCAGGTCTTCGATGGCGTAGAGGAAGCCCATATCGAATGCGGCGTTATGCGCGACGATCGGGAGGTCGCCGATAAAGTCGATCAGCCCGCCGATGACTTCGTCGATCATCGGGGCATGCTTCACTGAGTCGTTTGTGATCCCGGTCAGCTGTGTGATTCTTGGTGAGATGTGCCGCTTCGGGTTGACGAGCGTCTCGAATGTGCCGGTTCTTTCATGGTCCTTGTATTTGACTGCACCGATCTGGATGATCCGGTCCGCGCCTGAACGGAATCCGGTTGTCTCAAAGTCCAGGACGACATAGCTTGCGGCTTTCCTAACAGAAGTCTTGTATCGTCTCGGCCGCCTCGGCGGCCGTGCCTGTTTTCGTTGCTGACGGATCTTTTCTTCCAGCAGAGTTTCCACTTCCCGCCTCGGGTTTACCATAGGTATCCACCGCCTTCTGTCTAGTATTCTTCTATTTCCGTTTTTCCGGTAATGTAATCATATTGTAATATTTATTTTCCACAGAAAAAACCCGTTCCGGAAAATTTCCCGGAACGGGTTTTGATCTGGTTATCTCTTTGCCGTGAAAGTGCCCGGGCCGTCCGCCTTGAACGTGCCGGTGCTTCCCTTCACTTTCAGCTTGTAGGTCTTGCCGCTGTCGCTGTCGCTGACAGTCAGCTTGTTCGTCTTCTGGATACCGCTCAGGTCAACCGGAATGGAGACGTCCAGTTTCTGCTTGCCGGTGTCGATGCGGTTGCCTGCGTCATCCAGAAAATGGACCGAGTAGACTTCCGAAATGGCGTCTTCCTCTGCCGATTGTTCCTTGCCGAGTACGACGGTGACATCGCCTGCAGCGGAAAGCTGGCCGATCAGCTTTTTGTCAAAGGTGAAGCCGGCGTCGCCGCTCTGGACGGACAGGCCTTTTTTCGCGTCCGCAATCTGGCCGAGCTGCGCCGCGGTCAGTGCCACTTCCGCCACTCCCTCAAATTCCGGAACGCTGACGACCACTTCGTTTGAAGATTTGTTCCCGAGCTGCTCGTCCAGATTTTCGTCCGGTACCGTGATCACAGGTGTTTCAGGCTCCGAATAGATCACTGTGGCAGCCGTGTTGCCTGCCGCGTCTTTAACGGAAAGCCGCGCTGTTTTGCCGGCACCTATCTTGCCGCTGAGATCTGCCGTGAAGCTGCCGTCCTGAGAAAGCACGACAGCCTCTGTCGCAACGACTTCTTCACCGGAGACGACTTCAATTTGGGCATTCAACTTCGAATTCAGGTCATAGTCCAGGCCATACGGCGCAAGGACCGCCTTGTAGTCGACATACTTGTCGATGACCCGGCCGGTGACCGTCGTGCCGTCCGCAGAAGCCTCCACGACAGGCTCGGTGGACTTCACGAAGATTGGTCCGACGTAGTCAGCGACCACAGGAGGGTTGCCCGATACCGTCAGGGCGGTCAGGTCGATGGTATAGACGCCCTCCGGTATAGCGGCCTGCCCGCTGCCATCCCATGGCATATACGTTCCGCCGATATTCAGGCTATAGGAGCCTGCCGGGAGGGATTCGCCGGCATGGAGATAGCCGATATAGCCGTCTTCATAAACGCCGCCTTCAGGGTCCTCGATATCCCAGAGCTCAATCATGTTGGTGCCGAGGTCTCCCGTGACCTTGAACGACAGCAGTGCGGAATCGTTTACTCCGTCCCCGTTAAATGACAGATCCGTTCCAGAGATGTCCATGAATTCGATTGCCGTTGCACTTTCCGGACCAAACTGGGCCGCGAACGGCAGCGAGAGTTCGGCTTCCGGACCGGTGATGCGGACATACCCGAGCAGCTCATCGCCCGCTTCGGCTTCCGCCTGCGGCGCAATCAGCGTGACGGTGAGTTCTTCCTCGCCATCAAGCGTGAAGTCCGACTTGTCGACGGTGACTTTCGCGTCGCCGAACGCTTTCGTCGTCTGCACGGTGACGGTATAATCGCCGCCCGCTCCGGCAACATCTTTCACTTTGACTGTCTTCGATACTTCAACGTCCCCTTCAGCAACCTGCTGGAGCTTGCCGAAGGTGATCGTGCCTTTTACGTTGTCCACGATATTTCCTTTACCGTCAGCGTCTGCCGTATCGTACGAATAGGCGAGCGCTTCAGGGAAAGCGGCCTCGTAAGGCTGGACACGCCCAGCCCCCTGGGAGAACACATCATATTTCTCCGTGTCGAGAAGCTTCGCTGTATTCGAAAGCGACACTTTCACATCGAATGGTGTCCAGCCGGGGTTTGCCTGCTGGACAAGCGCCGCGATGCCAGCGACATGAGGCGTCGCCATCGACGTGCCTGTCTTGCGCGCGTACGCCTTGCTGTAGTCGGCATCCGGCACGTCCGGCTTGTATGCCGGGATGGCTGACATGATGTTCGTGCCCGGCGCGGAGACGTCCGGCTTGATGTCGAAGTCCGGTGTCGACGGTCCGCGTGAGCTGGAGTTGTTCACCTGGTCGCCCTCGGACATCTGTGTCAGGACGTTGCCGAAGGACACCGTGCCTTCTCCGCTGCCGATCGCCGCACGGAAGGCTTCCCCGTCCGTCTGGCTCATGTCGAATGTCGGGATGTATTCAAAGTCGCTGCCGAGATAGGTCCCGGAAGCATCAGGGGCATTCGACCCGCCTGCGAAGTTGTGGATCAGCACGGCAGCAGCACCGTGCTTTTTCGCAGCCGAAATCTTATCCACGAACGGGATTGCGCCGCGCGCAACAAGCGCCACTTTGCCGCGTACATCAATGCCCGCATAGTCTGCATCCGCCCCGGTTCCCGGAACGGCGACGACCGCAAATTCCCCTTCGAGCTGTGAAGCCGTGTCGGCGCCGAAAGTGGTCGCCATGAGATTCATAGGAACGTCCGCCCCGTAGTCTCCTGCGGACAGACGGACATCAGCGGAAACCGTTTCTTCCGGCTTCGTCGTGTTGCCGACCGCGATGCCGAGCGTCGCAGTGGCCGGTGTGCCGATCGTGCCGCGGTTCGGACCGGAGTTTCCGGTCGCCACAACGGCAATTGTGCCCTGGAGCATCGCGTTGTTGATGGCGAACGAGTCTGCGGAGATGGATGTGTTGCTGCCGCCTCCGAGAGACAGGTTGATGACATCCATCCCGTCTTCGACCGACTGCTCGATCGCTGCAATGATCCAGGACGTTGCGCCGCTGCCGTACGCGCCGAGGACGCGGTAGGCATGAAGCTCGACATCAGGCGCGATGCCCTTGATGCCGTATTCGTTGTTGCCGGCTGCCGCGATCGTGCCGGCCACGTGTGTGCCGTGCGAAGTGTAGAATGAGAGACCCTGTGCATTGAATTCCGCCATATGGTCCGGCCGGTCAAGCGGCGTGGTCTCCATTGGATCATCGTCAGCGCGCGGACGCGCGTAGTTAGACGTGTGCGGCACGAAGTTCTGGCCGCCTGCGTAGTTGTCGCGGAAATCCGGGTGGTGGTAATCAATGCCGGTATCGATGACCCCTACCTTGATCCCCTCCCCGGTGAGCCCCTCATTCCAGAGGCGCTCGATCCCGAGGAAGGTGTTCGTGGAGTCCATTTGGACACCCGCCCGGCCGTCCTCGGACGGCACTTCCATCGCTTCGCGCATAACATCCGGCTCGACGACTTTGACGCCCGGTACATCCAATAGTTTCTCAAGGTCGTCCGCCTTGACGGTCGCCGCGAACCCGTTCAGGACCGTCTCGTAGGCATAGCCTTCCTTGACAAGCAGCTTGGCCGCTTTCATCGCCTGCTTGGCGCGCTGCTGTTCTGCCTTGATGGCGTGGACCTGCTTGGCCCGGTCAGATGCCTGGAACGGTAGTTTCTTGATCTTCTTTTTGCCTTCCGCTACCGCCACGGGCTCTTCTGATAACTGAATGATGACATTGACTTCCTGCTGCCCTTTTAGCCCCTGCAGATCAGGATGCAACTGTGGCAGTGCGTTTCCTGACTTGTCCTGCATGGCAATCGCCATCTTTTGCTGCATGAGTGCCTCGCCCTGTCCTTGTGCCGGCTTCAGCCCTTCGGCAAATGCACCGGCCGGCATGATGAGCGACAGGACCATCAGCAGGATCATGAATAAAGTGAGCCTGCGCCTTTTTGTCCCCTCCAAAATTTCTCCCCCTATCCAAAATGTTCATACTATGTGGAACATTTTTAATATAGCATGTGGAATAGGAAGAAAAAGATGGAGTTTTCGGCCATGACTTTTAGGCTATATCTAGGAATTTCCATGCTTGGCTATACATTTAGGACGGAACATACTGCCCCTATTTTACAGCACAAAAAATGAACCTTTGGACGCAGGGTTAACTCACAGGTCCAAGGGTTCATTTTTTCAGTTTGGGCTGTTTCAGCGTGACATCAAGCGTACCGTCTTCCTGCAATTGAGCGAAAAACACCTGGTCCGAGCGGGACACCCCATGCTTGCCGATCTCCTCCAGAAGCCATTCCTCACTCAACCCGTACATCCCGAGATTTTTCCGGTTGACTCTCCCGTCCGCGATGATTTCCGAAGGCATGTACTGGGGATGGCCTCCACCTGCCTTTACATCTTTTTTGGTGGCAGGCAACTGCTGGACTTTCTGAAGGACACTCAGCGCACCATTCGGTTCCAGAACAGCATACTGAACATCTTTTATGGCAAAGATCCCGGTTTCCCGGAGCATCATGTTCAAATCATCCAGATGCAGCTGAACAGATTTCATCGCCTGTTCGTCAATCCGTCCGTCCCTGACCACAATGGTCGGCTGATTGTCGAGAATCACCCTGCTGCCGCCCCATTTCAGGGTGATGAAGCTCAGGAGCACCGTCAGAAGTGTCCACACAGCAAGTGAGACCATTCCGTTCCAGAACGGCGTCTCGCTTTCCCCTGCAATGTTTGCTGCAATCGAGCCGATCGTAATTCCTGTGATGTAATGGAAAAACGTCAGCTGGCTCATCTGCTTCTTGCCGAGCAGCCGGGTCAGAAGCAGGAGTGCCGCAAATGACAGCACCGTCCGGACAATCATTTCCCAGAAGTGGACATCTGCCCACCCTTCTCCCCAGCCTTCAAACATCACGACGCACCCTCTCATTCGTTTTCTTCCTTCAATCCTGCCGCTCCCGGGCCGCTTTTATACACGAAAAGACCGCTGCAACCATGTGCAGCGGTCCTGTCAGATTTTATTCAGATTATAGCGGGTCGTTGAACCGGTCACGGCTTGCAGGGTCGACCGTGTCATCAAGCAGCGAGCGGTCATCCGTGGCGGCCGATTCGTCGGTCCGCGTACGCCCAGTTGTGAACGTCGTCTCATCTGCCAGTCTGCCTCCCGTCGTGAAGCCCGTGTCTTCAACGCTGGCATTGCGGTCAACGAGTACAAGGATCTTTCCTTCGTTAAAGTATGTCTCGTAACGCTCTGCCTCGTCTTCAGGCACGCCCATGCCGATCAGTGCGCCGGCAAGTCCGCCGACGCCCGCGCCTGCTGCCGCACCAGTGAGTCCGGCAACGACAGGACCTGCAGCGACAATCGGCCCGATACCCGGGATCGCCAGTGCCCCGAGGCCGGCAAGCACGCCGCCGAGGCCGCCCAGTACGCCGCCTGTCGCAGCACCCGTCGCTGCGCCTTCAGCAGCCTGTGTGCCGGTCTCATCCTGGATCGCTTCCACATCATCATTGTTTTTCGAGATGACGGAAATGTCGTCTGTGCTGTAACCCTGGCGTTTCAGATCCTCGATTGCATCGATTGCTTGCTGTTCGTTGTCGTAATAACCTACTACTCTACGTTCAGTCATTTTCCTAACGCCTCCTTTAGCAGTCTAGTCTGAGATTACCCGCTGAACAGGAGGCTAAACACCGAAAGCCGCCCGCAAAAGCGGACGGCCTTCCCTTAAATGGCTTATTGGAATAACACGAAACGCATGTAATCGCGCCAGTCATGGGCTTTCCATTCTTCTTTGGACGGCCACTCCAGCGGCATCGGAAGGATGACGGCAGGAGGCGAGACATTCCGGTCATAGATCGGGCCCGTAATCACGAAGTCACCCGCATACAGGTTGTCCGTGATGACGCTCTGCCCTTTCCAGTCAAACGGTGTGATGACCGGGACGCTTACTGCATAGCCTTCGCCGTCGATGACCGTGGCGATCGCTTCGTCCCTGTACTTGCCGCTGAGGGCGGCCGTCTTCACCGCGACCGCGTCGAACGCCTCTTCCGTGTAGATGACGGCGTTGACATTGTTTGCGAACGGAAGCGTGCCGACGTCCTCATTCGGCAGGATCCGCACCTCGTAGTAAGCCAGCGGATTGCTGACATCCTGTTTGTCGAGATCACGGTAGGTGTCGAGCCATTTCGACTCCGGGGCCTCGACTTCAGAGACCGAATACACACTGCCTTCGATGGCGGCATCAAGGCCGGGCGCCTGGATGAACACGCGATCCCCCTGCTGGATGTCCTGCCACTCCTCGCCTGCGGCATACGTCAGGATCGTCCGCTCGGATGAATAGACATCTACGGCCAGCTGCTCACCCTGCCGGTGGACCTTGGCCACAGTCCCTTCAACCGGGCTGACCAGTGAAGGGGATTCCCCGCTTTGCTCCAGCTGGGCCTCAACGACCGTCAGCTGTCGCCGGATGTCCGCAAGCTGGTTTTCCACTGCGGTGATGGCATGGGCATAGGCCCCTTCCTGCGGAACGTCGACATTGACATCGACGCTCAGGTCGACAATCGGGCTGTCGCTATCGGTGCCGCTGTTGCCAAACCGTTCATTCGTGTTGGAGTTGGAACCGGACTGCGCAGAGCGGCGTTCCCGCTCCAGCTGGCTCAGTGTGGACTCCAGCTCACGTTCCTGGGCTTCAAGCGCACTCTGTTCGGACTGCCAGACCGATCGCTGGCCTTCCATCCGGCCCGCGTCCAGCTTTGCGATCGGCTGGCCCGCCGTGACCGGCTCCCCTTCCTTGACGAGCCATTCTTCAACAGTGGCATCACCATCGACATACGCCGTGTAGACCGTATCCGGAACGACGAACGCCTCCTTGGGCAGTTTATCTGCATAGTCCGCGGCGACCATGCGCTCTGTTTCAGGCGCATAGACATATTTCGGAATCAGGCTCTTCTGGCCGTACAGCAGCATGAGGTTCGTTGCGATAAAAGCGGTGACGGCAACCGCCACGGCGATATTCCCCAGCTTATTCAACCGACCCACCTCCTCCGAAAAGTTCCGTGAACAGCCGCTCCGCCGGAATCATCCCATAAAGGGACACGGCAAGCGCCATGAGCACCTGGAGGCCGAGAAGGATCCACAAAAGGCTCCGGCCGGCTTCCGGCAGCAGCTGGCGGATAAACCGGAACTGGTAGGCCACGACAAGCGCGGTCCCGACACTTAGCTGGTTCAGGAAGTAGATCAGGAACGGATACGTCAGGAATGTCGATGCAAGCGGGCCGAATGACAGCGGCGAAACCGGCGTAGCCGCTCCGCCGGTCAGGAAGATCGCAAACACGACCGCTTTCTCGAGGAGCAGGATCGCTGTCACGAACAGCTGCAGAACAATGAGCTTCCGGTATTCGGCATTTGTCAGCTTATGTAGGATGAACGCGACGCCATACACATGGAACGCCGTATAAAGGACAGACCAGAGGATCGCGGCTGCGAGTGACAGGATCCGCCTGAGGGCGAACGTTTCCTCCGCCCCGGCCACGGCGATCGGCGTGAGGCCCCGTGACCCGATGCCCCACATGTCCATCAGGGCATACAGGACGGCTGCGGAGATGAACAGCCCGGCCACCCGCCATCGGAAGCCTTTCATCGCGCTCCCGTCCATCCGGTCCGTCAGTTCCCGCTGATTCAGCAGGAAACGCCAGAATTTGAATTCAAAGAACATACATCCATATCCCTTCAAGCCCGATAGGTTAATAGCTTACACCCTTCAACTTTACCAAATTAAAGCCGTTTTGTAACCATCCAAACGACACAGGACGAGCGGATTATCTGTCAAAAAGTGCGTTTATTCGGCAGGAAAATGGGTAGGGTGTTGCGGAGCCGGGGAGAAGGCGCTGTCATGGAAGGGACGCTGACGTATTGGAGTGAGACGTTGACATACTGGCCAAAACGACCGCCCAATGCCAAGAACCCGCCGTAGACCTCACGGCGGGTTCTTTAAAATTCATCTATTTTATAAAGTTCCGTTCAACTGTCCGGTCAGATGGTGGAAGAGGTCCCGGTCTCCTTGTTCGAGCGCGCGGTCGATCAGGTTCAGCAGGTTCATCCGTTCAAGTTCTTCGATCAGGTTTTCCGCTTCACCGGGTTCGAGCAGCAGCGGGTCATTTTCCATAATGTCCGCCCCCTGCAGGATTTCTTTGAGATGGGTATGGATATCTGATATGAGCAGCAACTGATAAAGCGGGAGGCGGATGAAGCGGCTGCCTTTCTGGAAAACAAAGATGTCACCGAGGTTTTCGACTTGAAGGTTTTGGAGGTTGATGTGGATTTCTTTCCCCTCCGCCGGAATGAAATGAAAAAGCTCTTCACCTTTTTTGATCGTGAAGTACTGATACTCAAAGACCAACTTCACCTTCGCCTGTTCCTGCGTAACGTAAAATGGCTTCATTCTTTGGATGTGCAGCATGGGGCTCCCTCCTTTTCTAAATATTCCGTTATCAACAGTTTACCATAATTATATGAAAGCGCATACAAAATAATCCGGGCTTGAGGCCCGGTGTCTTTTTTATTCGCTGCGTCCCGGACTTTTCGGGCTCTTTTTTCGGGACCGCCGGCTGCCGTGCACGAAGAAGCCGAAGCCGTCTTCCCCGAATTCCATGACATAGGACGACAGGAATGCGTGTCCGGTCTCCCGGAAAAGCTGATGATCTTCGGCGGGCTTGTGAAAGACGATGACCTGCTCGGCGAAATCCATGCTCACATTGCTCAGGCGGAACGGGCCATAATCCATCCCCGGCAGACGGATGTAATCTCCGTCTCCTTCCATGACCACCTTATAGCCGGTCTCCCCTCCTCCCTTCCTTTCAATCAGCCGCCACTTCCCCGGCCTGATCCCGTCTTTTTTTCCGGTTAACCTGATTTCGTACCGTGTCATCGCGCACACTCCTTTCGTCACCATTTCATTGTTATCATCATATTTACAATATTCGTTAATTTATAGACTTAAATCGACAAAATGATGATTTACAATCAACATTTTGTTGATTAATCCGGATGCTCACCTTCCAACCGTTATTTTGGGTCCATGAACGGCCCAAAGGGGGAATGGGATCGTGGCGATCCAGGATAAATTCAGGGAATACCGTGAAGATGTGCTCGGCATCAAGCAGAGAGAAATGGCTTACCGGCTTGGTGTGGAACCGGCCGTGCTGTCCAACTATGAGCTCGGGAAGCGGGACTTCCCGAATGACCTGCTCGTCAAGGCGAAGGAAGTGTTCGGTATGACCGATGAGCAATTCCTCGCCATGATGCTCGGCAGGCCATACGGCGCAGGGGGACGGGACACGGCCCGGCTGCTCGAGGAGGCCCGGGAGGCACAGGCACGCTATTACGCCTCGTTTGCAAGATCCTATGGTGAAGTGATCGAGCAATCGGGCGAGCTGCGGGAGCTGATCTCCTTTGTCTCCGGGCAGGATCCCAAAACACGGAAAGAGATGCTGTCGGTGACCAGGCGAATGCTGGACATCTTCAAAGACATGAACCGCAGCGGACACTCTTAAGAGAATCGGCGGTCCCTCCGTTTACGATTGTTTCCAGGCATCGTATAATGGAGGGACAGCCTTTTTTAGTTTATCGGATTTTCTGGCGTGCGGCTTTGCCGCCACGCAGGAAATCACCCCATAGAAAGCGGTGTTTTCATTGATCGATCAGCTTACGGAAGTCGCCGATATATATAGAACGGAAATAATGGATGCAATGGAGCAGCAAAAACGGCTGCCTGTCACGCACGAAGTGAGGGAACGGCGGTTCCGTCAGGCGGCGATGATGGTCCGCAACGACTGGCTGCGGCTTCTCCAGTCCGACCAGACCGGAATCGTCCGGTTTGCCTTCCCCGGCTACCCTCAGCCGGAAGCGGAAATCCGCCTGTACAATCCGCGGGCGGTATGCAGTGTCCACGGCGACAAGGGATGCGAGCATACGACGGCCGCCTATTTCGCGCTTTACCAGCGCTTCGCCTCGCTGTCGGAGTGGCTGGCGGAATGGCGCCAGTCGGCAACCCAGACCGCCGCTCCGTCACGGACTGCGGAAAAGACGCCGGAAGCGTGGCGGGAGGTGTTCGATCAGCTCACGGGCACCTTCCCTTCGATCGGGGACAATGTCCCGTTCCATATGATTTCCTCTGCAGTCACGCTCTACCGCCAGCAGGTGCGGGAGGCGGAGCCGCTCGAGCAGGAATGGAAGCCGCTTTTCCGCCTGTATTCCGGGCTGTTCGGCCTGCGTGCAGTCACTGCCGGCGCGCCGGCGGGCGGTTTCTCGATCGGTTATGACCGGTGGCAGTACGGGCGCCTGCTCGATCAGCTTACAGACGGCATCCGGGACGAGCTGAAGCTACTTTCCACCAGCCGCCGCCTGTTCGCTGCCGACCCGTTTTATCATGATCTGGAGGAACTGATCCGGACACTGACCCTTTCCGCTGAAAATGCCCAGGGCCGGTGGCTGTCCGTCTACCGTGAGATGTGGGAATCGCTTTTCAGCGGAAGCGATGCCAGGCAGCGTGAGCTCGGTACGCTTCGAAGGATGAATGAGGAAGGCGAAAAGCCGCCTGCCCTCCGGCTCATGACCGCTTATCTGGAAGTGCTGTCAGGCGTTCCGGCCACGGGCCTGGATGCCCCGCTTTCAGAAAACGATCTGCCGCTTTTCCCTTCCTATCTGGACATGGCATCCAGCCTTGCGGAAAACGGCCATGCCGATGAAGCACGGAATCTCCTCATGTCGCTTGTTCCTCAAATCGGGAACTATATGGAATCCGTATCGTTCCTCGACCAGCGCACCGCGGCCGGGAGACTGGCCGACCTTTGCCGGGAGACGGACGTGCCCGATGAAACGGCGGCAGACATCCTGTTCCGCTGCGGCAGCGCCGCGGAAGCCGAGTATGCGGAATTCCTTCTCAGCCGCGACCACTACCGGGAATGGGCGGCGTACCATCACCTGAACCGTTCCAGCCTTGAGCGGATTGAACGGACCGGGCTAAAGACGATGATCGACGAAGCCCCGATGGAAGCCATTTTCCTCATGAACGTCCATGTGGAAGAGCAGATCGCCCAGAAAAGCCGGCAAAACTACCGGGAAGCCGTCCGGATCCTGAAAAAGATGAAACGCGCCGCGAAAAAAGCCGGACGGGCCGAATGGTGGTCCGGCTACGTCGGAGCACTGCGGCGTCGCCACCAGCGGCTCCGCGCACTCATGGAAGAACTGGAGAAAGGGGGACTGCTGTCATGAAGCCGCTCACACTGAACCGCGACATCCGCCTGTCCGTCAGCGAATCGCCGGACGGAGGATTTCTGCTTGCAGGGTTTGACGGTTCCGGCGACTTTATCGGAAGCCGGCCTCTGAAGGAGCTGCTCTTTTTCAGCCATACGCGCTCTTATATGGGCCTGCTGATCGAGGACAGGGACGGCGCGGTCCGGGCAGGAAGCCGTGAAATTGTCGAGTCGTTCGGAGATCCTCATCCGTTTGTCCGTTTTCTCGGGAAGTCGGATGAAGACGAGCAGTGGATCGGCATCTTCAAAGAAGCCGCATCCATTTACCGGGAACCGGGACTGCCCCGGATCATCGGGGCTCCGGACGGTTCGCTGAAGGTCGCGGAAGGCGTCTCCGAGGAAGCCGCCCGCCTCCTTGGCCGGGTCTTTTCCGAAATTCTGGCCGAGGGCGGCATTGGGCAGGACCGCCTGGAAGACGTCATTCGCTTCCGCCGGTCGGAGGCTTCCGAAGCAACGGACGTTCCCCTTCCCTTCCGCATGGCGCTCCGGCTGTCGGAACCCGAAGATGAGGATGGCGGATGGATGCTGGAGAGCATCCTCGTGAATCCGAAAACCGGCACGCATTGGACACCGGCTGCCGCGAAGGTCGCAAAGCCTCCATCAGAGTCACTGCCGAAAAAGTGGAAGCCCTTTGCCGGCACGGTTTCCGGAATGCAGACCAGAATCCGGACCGTCCTCTCCGTGGACGATGGCGGCGGGGACGGCTCGTTTATTGCTTTCCCGCTCGAAGACCATGAAGTCCGGGAATTCCTGAAAGACGATCTGCCGCTCCTGCAGGCGCTGGATATCGACGTCATCCTTCCCGGCTGGCTCCGGGAAGCCGCGGAACGGCGTGTGCGTGTGCGCGCCTCCGCTTCGGCCGGTTCATCCGGCAATGCCCGCCTGGACGACGCGCTCAGCTTCAACTGGACGTTTTCCCTCGGAGGTGCTGATATTCCCGCAGAACAGTTCAAGCAGCTCGTCGAGGAAAAGCGCGAGTTCATCCGCGCGGGCGACGAATGGTTCCGGCTGGATGCCGCCTGGCTCGCACGCATCCGCGAAATGATGGAGACAGCCGAGAAAAGCGGCTGGACCGTCAAGGACCTCCTGTTCCGGGACCTCGAAGAAGAGATCGGCGCGGGACGCCCCGAACCGGAAGACGAGGACGAAGACGATCCGCTGTTTGACTTCCTCCTCCAGCATTCTCTCAAAGATGCGGTCGAGCGGATCCGCAGCAAGGAAGGCATCCCGGAAACACCTGTACCCAGGGGACTGCAAGCTGAACTCCGGCCCTATCAGCAGAAAGGGTTCGACTGGCTCATCTTTATGCGGGAACACGGATTCGGTGCGGTTCTGGCGGACGACATGGGGCTCGGCAAGACGGTTCAGCTGATCGCCTATCTGCTCCATGCCAGGGAATCCGGAACGGCGGAAGCCCCTTCCCTCATCATCTGCCCGACGTCGGTCATCGGAAACTGGCAAAAAGAGCTCCAGCGGTTCGCCCCGGAACATCCGGTCCTCGTCCACTACGGCACTTCCCGCCTGAAGGGCGATGAACTGGAAGCCGCACTGGGTGCGCTCGGCAACGGGCTTGTCCTGACGACGTACGGCACGTTCATGCAGGACCATGAGGAACTGACGGCGATGGAATGGGATGCGGTCTCGCTGGACGAGGCGCAGAACATCAAGAACATGCAGACCAAGCAGTCCAGGGCTGTCCGGAAGCTCAGGGGCCGGCACCACATCGCCCTGACCGGCACGCCGATCGAAAACCGGCTCGCGGAACTGTGGGCGATCTTCGACTTTATCCATCGGGGCTATCTCGGCCGCTTCTCGGAGTTCCAGGAAGCGTTCATCAGTCCGATTGAGCGCGACGGCTCGGAAAAGCAGATGCAGCGGCTTCGTGCGAAGATCTCCCCGTTCCTTCTCCGGCGGACCAAATCCGATCCTTCGCTCAAGCTCAACCTTCCCGACAAGCTCGAGGAAAACGAGTTCGTGCCGCTCACCGAGGAGCAGGCCGCGCTTTATGAAGGCTATATCGGCGAGACGAAGGCGGCTCTCATGGAAGCGGAAGGCTTCCGCAGGCGCGGCATCATCCTGAAGATGCTCAGCCGCCTCAAACAGCTCTGCAACCATCCTGCGCTGTTCCTGAAAGAGCCGTTCGCCGAGCCGGACGAGATGCTCGCCCGCTCCAAGAAACTTGAGCGGATCATGACGCTCACCGCGGATATTGTCGACAGCGGCGAACAGGTGCTCATCTTCACCCAGTACATCGGAATGGGCGAACTGATCCGCCACTGCCTGTCCAGTCTTTATGACATCGAAGCGCCGTTCCTGACCGGCAGCATGCCGAAGGGCCGCCGAGACAGCCTTGTCGAGGAATTCCAGGCAGGCGGCTTCCCGGTGTTTATCCTGTCGCTGAAGGCCGGCGGCACCGGACTGAATCTCACGGCCGCCAACCATGTGCTCCACGCGGACCGGTGGTGGAACCCGGCCGTCGAAAACCAGGCGACCGACCGGGCCTACCGGATCGGACAGGACCGCTTTGTGCACGTGCGCAAATTCGTGACGATCGGCACGATCGAGGAAAAGATCGACAAGATGATTGCCGAAAAAGCTGCCCTATCCGCCGACCTGATCCAGTCCGGCGCCTGGATCACGGAACTCACCGACGAAGAGCTGAACGACCTGTTCTCGATCGGGTAAATCGTTGATGATTTTTTGAGGTTGATTATCTTGCATGAGACGTTGATTATCTTGAATGAGACGTTGATTATCTTGCATGAAACGTTGATTATCTGATCATTTAACAGCTCGCTGTCCCTATGTAGCAGACGGCCCGGCCACCCCCATGGCCGGGCCGTCTTTATCCTGTATCCTCCACCATTTTTCACTCATTCATCGCTTCATGACGAATTTCAGAATGTCCGATTCCTGCCAATGACGATCACTCAGCTTTTTCTCCAGATAAATGACGCGCTCGTTGAGGTGGGCGACGATCCGGATCAGCTGTTCAATCTGCTGCTCGGTCCTGCCGAGCTGTTGCTCGATGTGCTCCATGCCATTAGGTCCTTTCTGAAAGGTGGCGTTTCCAAATCAAAGGATGGGTGTGAGATGGTCCCAAAGGGGCCGGTTCCCGGGCTTTCCGGCGTTGCGGTCCCGCCGGATTCCCGGGTCATGGCCGGATGGGTTCTTCCTGTTCTTCTTTTTTCCGGTTTTCGAATACCAGCTCGGGCGGAAGGGTCTGCCCCCTGCCGGCCGGGCTTCCGTGGCGTTCATGATGGGTGTCCTGCGTAACCCTTTCTTCCGGCCCGGCGTTCTGATACGGTCCGGCACTTGTTCCTTCCGCATTGTCCCCGTTCGGACTGTCGGCCACAACAGTCGTGCGGGCAGGCGGTTTTGTCGCAAGGAAACGGACTTCCTCGCTCACCACTTCCGTAACATACACCCGGTTCCCGTCCTTTTCATAGGACCTGGACTGAAGGCGGCCTCCGATGCTGACAAGCGATCCCTTGCCGCAATACTTCACCGTATTGACTGCAGCCTTTCCCCAGGCCGTGCACAAAACGAAATCCGCGTCATTGTCCCGGTCATTCCTGAACCTCCGGTTGACGGCCAGCACAAAGCTGGTCTGGACCCGCCCTTCCGAGAGATTCTTCAGTTCGGGATCCTTCGTGAGACGCCCGACCAATGCCACCTGATTCAATGGTTCACCTCCTTCACTGTGGTTGAGCCCAGCATACCCGACCCGGGACGGACGAGGCAAAACGCCAATTTTGAAGAATGGACGCGTTTTTTGCCGCAAAATTGATTTTTGCGCTACGGACATTCTTTGATGCGACCAGGCAAGCCCTTGTCATTCCAATGTTTCCCGGACACTTCCCTGACTCCCCAAATTTCAATTTTGGTAGTTTCCGAAAGAATTTTCGGGCAGGTTCCCGTATGGTATACTGGGCGTACGAAAATACAGGGGGCGAAGGTCTGTGAAATCGTTTAAACTGCTGTCGGTCGGTTTTGAGAAGGACGGGGAATTTTTTTCCTGCCCGCTTGTCGACGGAATCATCATTAATGAAGAAAACAGCCGCCGCTCCTGGATCCTCGAGATGTTCATTGATAAGGAACACAAGCCGGTGTTTGATGAATGGCTTGAATCGGGTGAAGTCCTGAACGCCAAGGCGGTCATTTCCTACCCGGAAAACGAACCTGCCGGATTCCGGCTTGCGGTCTATGCCGTAAAGGAAATCGGCGACCATATCTCAATTCTTCTGAAAGGCCCGCTGAAGCGGGTCCGCTCCCAGTACGCCGAACACCTCCTCGAGGAGCTGATCGCCGAAGGGCTGCAGGGAGACGAAATGCTCGACCGTTTCAGGACGGACATGAAAAACCGGCCGCAGCTGAAGCGCGACCGGGATAAACAAAACTCTTGATCGGGCCGCCTCCCCGGGCGGCTCTATTTTTTCATGACAAAACCCGGCCGGGCGCTTGCCCGGGCCGGGTTCTTCGTTATTGGCCTCCGCCCATGCCGCCGCCGTTGCCGGCGCCGCCATTACCGTTGCGGTCAAGATCGTCTTCCATGATCTCTTCCCGCTCGTTCACATCGGTTCCGCCGCCGTCATCATTGCCGAACTCACCGAACCCCGGACCCGTGCCGTCAGGGTCGACCGTGCCGTTCGTGCCTTCTCCGTTCATTCCGTCACCGTTGCCGTTTCCATTGCCATTACCGTTGCCATTGCCGTTGTTGTCGAACATCTCATCAGTGCCTTCCTGGATGTCCTCCATCGGTGTCTCGTTGTCCGCAGGGAGTGCGTCCTCGTTGTTCCCGTTGCACCCCGCAAGCACGACAGCGGTGGCAAACAGTGCCGGTGCCGCTTTTTTCAGCATATAAAAATCCTCCCCTCCGGCTGTTGTGCGAGGTTTCCGCACGGCCGTCCGGACGGCCGCTCTGCCTCGGACATCACGCAGGCCTGCGCGATGTCCTTAGCTTGGCCGTTTGGGGAGGAACGATGATAAAATTCTCATTTCCTATTTCCGCCTGCGCTTCCCGTATGAAGCGGACTTTCCTGCACATGCTAAGTGCCAGTCAGGCTTCAGATTCTTCGGCTTTCGGGCCGATGGCGAACAGGATATCCGCTTCGCAGGCGATTTCGCCGTCGACGCGGGCGATGGCATGTCCCTTGCCCATCGTGCCCCGGAGACGCGTCAGCTCGACTTCGAGCTCCAGGCGGTCACCCGGTTTTACCTGACGCTTGAACCGGCAGTTGTCGATCCCGGTGAAAAACGCCAGCCTGCCAGCATTATCTTCAATAGAAAGCACTGCCGTTGCACCGACCTGCGCAAGCGCCTCAACGATCAGGACGCCCGGCATGACCGGATAGCCGGGAAAATGCCCATTAAAGAAATCTTCATTGATGGTCACGTTCTTATAGCCGGCCGCACGCTTGCCCTCTTCCAGCTCCGTAATGCGGTCGACCAGAAGAAACGGATAGCGGTGAGGCAGGATTGCCTGAATCTGTTCTGTCGTCAACATATGTGTTCCTCCTTCAATATGGCCTGCCTGACGGCGGTCATACATCGCCTTTGATCATTTTCCAAATATGCTGCCAGGTCTCCGGCTTCAGTGCATCAAGTGCCTTGCCGTCACCGATGACCCCGTAGCCGAACATCACGCCGAGCACTGCCGCAATCACGACGCCGAGCAGGAACAGCAGTACGCGCAGCCAGATCGGGATGAGCCGGATCTGGACCCAGCGCCCCACTTCCTGCTTCCCGTCCTTTTCCGCGCCTTTTGCTGCCGGCTTCTTTCTGGCAGCGGCACGCGCCTTTTCCCGCTCCGCGGTCCTGTTCGTCGCCCTGAACACTTTGTTTCCCGTGTGTTCAGCTGACGGGACAGCTGCTGCGGCGGTTTTGCCCCGTCCGCCTGCTTTCTGCCGCTCGGCCGTCCGGTTGGTTGCACGGAATTTGCGCTCATCGCCTGAGCGGCTGCTTGTCCGGCCCCGCTTGCCGGTATTCTGTTCGAGCTTTTGTTTTCCAGTCATTGCAATCTCCCTAATCCATGCACTGATTTAGCCTTTGACGAATACCGGCCGCTGGCGGTCCAGCATGATGCCTGTTCCAGTCACGACACAGCCGAGCGGATCGTCTGCCAGATAGACCGGCACCTTCACCTGCTCGGACAGCAGGCCGTCGATTCCTTGCAGCAGCGCGCCTCCTCCGGTCAGTATGATGCCCCGGTCGATAATGTCCGCCGACAGCTCCGGAGGCGTCTTCTCCAGGACGTTCTTTGCGCCCTGGACGATCGTCATCACCGATTCCCGGATCGCCCCGGCTATTTTGTGCGAATCCACCGTGACGGCGCGTGGAAGGCCGCTGACGAGGTCCCTGCCGCGGATGTCGATCGTCTTTTTTTCAGAACCCGGAAGCGCCGTACCGATTTCTTTTTTGATCAGCTCCGCTGTCGGTTCCCCGATCAGCAGCTGCTCATGTTTCTTGATGTATTGCAGAATATCCGCATCGAACGTGTTTCCGCCGATTTTGACGGACTGGCTGGTGACGATCCCGCCCATCGACAGGACCGCAATATCGGTCGTGCCGCCGCCGATGTCGATAATCATGTTGCCGCTCGGCTGGAAGATATCCATCCCGGCTCCGATTGCGGCCACCTTCGGCTCTTCTTCTATGTACACACGGCGCGCGCCCGATTTAAGTGCCGCATCCTGGATCGCCTTTTGCTCGACCGTGGTCACTTCGACCGGACAGCAGATCAGGATCCTCGGTTTCCGGAGAAACCCCTTCACGCCGAGACGGTCGATGAATTTGGTCAGCATGGCTTCAGTCATGTCAAAATCGGCGATGACGCCGTCTTTCAGCGGACGGATGGTCTGGATGGTTCCCGGCGCACGGCCGAGCATCCGGTATGCCTCGTCCCCGACTGCCAGAACCTGTTTTGTTTTCGGATCGATTGCGACGACCGACGGCTCGTTCAGCACGACGCCGCTGCCCTTCACGTGGATCAGTGTGTTCGACGTGCCGAGATCGATTCCGATATCCCTGTAGAACATATCCGTGCTCCTTCCGTCCGTCTCCCGTACGTTTTTCTGTCTTGTCCCATTTTATCATAGCGGCCGGACAATGAACATACGGGATTCACGGCCCCCGGCCCATGAAAAAAGCGCCCCGGCGGTCCGGCAGAATGCCGGACGCGGACCGCTTTTTCAGGATTTCGGGGACGCCGGTTCCTTGCACCCTTCCGATCCGGTGCGCGTGCGGCGCCACTTGTCGCGTGTCGCCTCACCCCCGCGCAGGTGCCGGATCGCCTTGTGATAGGCGAGCACCTCCGCGACTTCACGCGCGAGCTCTCCATCCACATTCGGGAGCCGCTCCGTCAGATCCTTATGGACGGTGCTTTTGGAATATCCCGTCGATCGGGCAAGCGCCCGGACGGTCGCCCTCGTCTCCAGCAGCAATTCCCCCAACTTCAGGCATCGGCGCCGGATATGTTCGTGCACGTTCTCTTCCTTTCCTCATGTAGGAACGCTTTTCACAACATATGCCGCCGCGCGCGGATTCAGACCGGATGAAGGAAAATCGGCTTTGGGAAGAAAGGCGGAGACGGCCATTTTCGGGCAGGCCGTCAGGAAGGGGGAACCGGAACGGAAAGCAGGCCGGCAACTTTCATCTCCCACGGAAACGGGAAAACCGGACAGTCCGACTCTTGGTCGGCTGTCCGGCTCGATTCAGAATGCCAGGAAATTGCCCGGGTTGACGGCGACACCGTCTTTCTTCACTTCGAACAGCAGGTGATTGCCTGCAGTCGGGTTCCACTCGTTGGCGGCAGTGGTGGCGATCGTCTCGCCCTGCGCGACCTGGTCACCCTTTTCAACGGTGATGCCTGTTACCGAGCCGTAGCTTGTTGTCAGGCCGTCCGCATGCTTGATGGTGACCTTGTTGCCCATGAACTCATCGACCACTACATCTTCCACCGTTCCGCTAAGCGCCGCCTTCACTTCGAACGGCTCATCACCGTTGGAGAGTGTCACGCCGCTGTTCGTCACGTACGTCTGATTAAAGACAAGAAGGGCTTTCTCGCGCTGCTCTGAATCTGCTTCCATGTCATAGTATTCCTGGAGCACGGATACACCGTCGAGAAGCGCCTCATCGAACGGGAACTTCATCGTTTCGTTCGAAGCATTGGTTTCCACCGTGACGTCTCCGGCTCCGCCTGTAGGGCCGGACTGCGATACTTCAGCCTTTTCACCTGCATCGTCATTTGTTACTGCCTGATAGGTCCAGACCATCCCTACGAATAAGACCGCGAATCCTGAATAGATGGCCGGCCACAACCAGCTTTTGCGATTCTTGTTCTTCTGAGAAGGATTATTCGGTTTCTCTTCTCTCATTATCATCACCTCAACCGCATTGTTGGCAGGTTAAGGGGATTTTAAACACTCCGGATCGTCCGCTTCCAATTTTTTTATTGTCGTTCCCTCATAATAGTGGAATAAAATCTTTTCCGCGGGCCATCCTTCGCGCGCGTAGGCTTCTGCCCCGTACTGGCTCATGCCGACGCCGTGGCCATAGCCCTTCGTGAATACATGAACGATTTTCTTGACGGGATCGTAGGCGATGTCAAAATCCGTGGAGCGGAGACCCAGCTTTTCCCGCATCTCCCGGCCTTCCATCGTAAAACCGTTTGCCTCCGCCTGCTGGACGCGTCCCGTCTCGTTCCTTTTCAGGCGGAGCGTCCCGAACTTGGCCGTATTCCAGTCTCCCCCGAGCTTCTTGTTCCATTGGCTGAGCGTGAATGTCTCCGAATCCTCGAATCTCGGAGATACATCAGCATCCTCGGGGCTTTCGACGCTGCGAAGATACGGGATGTCCGTTCCTCCGTAATTCTTCGCTGTTTCGGTTTTTCCGTTGCTGGTGGAGTGGAACATGGCGGAGATGAGCTCCCCTTCATGGATCAGAACTTTGCCTTCCGTCTCGGTCACCGCTTCCCTCACTTTCTGCTCTTTATCCGGAAAGTCCTTGTCCCACTCTTTTTTCCGCTCCGCCTCAGGCTTGTACACCTGATGGGCGGTGTCTTTGCGGATCGCTTCCTTGCCGCCTGATGTGACGCGGAGCGCGTAGGTGCGCGCGGCGATCGCCTGCGCCTTCAGCGCTTCCTTGCTGAATCCTGCCGGCATCTCGCCCGAGACCACTCCGACAACGTACTCCTCGAGCGGCA
Source organism: Bhargavaea cecembensis DSE10 (assembly GCF_000348905.1). GTDB lineage: Bacteria > Bacillota > Bacilli > Bacillales_A > Planococcaceae > Bhargavaea > Bhargavaea cecembensis. The sequence continues at coordinate 232,918 of NZ_AOFT01000001.1, read as the reverse complement.
CGGGCTCAGGCTCGCCCTCGACAGTCAGGAAAACCTCGCAGGCCGCTCCTGCTTCCGGGGCCTGGGCCTCTTCCGGACCGGTCTCGGCAGGCGGCTTGTCCACTGCCGTACCTTCCGTTTTCTTAAGCAGGATCGGCATGCTGAACAGAAAAATGATCAGTCCGAGTGCAATCAACTTTTTCATACCCGATTCTATGTGCCCGGCGGAAGAGATATGAAAAAGCGGACCGGCACAAAGCCGGTCCGCTTTCATTATAGATAGATAAGGATAAGATGATTGCATGATTGGCGTTGGCGCCGGCAGTGCCGGACTTCCGCGATATGCAGGAGGGCTGGCTCCGCCCTCCCGAAGGATCATACCAGTTCCTTTTCCTTTTCGTCTGCTGTTTCATCGTCGTTCACACGGATGATATCCGCTCCGAGCTGTGCAAGCTTCCCATGGAAGTCGACATAGCCACGGTCAAGGTGGATGAGTTCCGTGACGCGTGTGATGCCCTCTGCAGCAAGGCCTGCCAGGATCAGCGCAGCCGCGGCACGCAGGTCAGTGGCCGCCACTTCGGCACCCTGCAGGCTGGACGGGCCGTTCATGATGACGGAACGTCCTTCGATCTTGACGTTTGCGTTCATGCGGCGGAATTCCTCCACATGCATAAAGCGGTTTTCAAACACGGTCTCTGTAAGGACACCGGTGCCTTCCGCAGTCAGCATCAGTGCCATCACCTGCGACTGCATGTCTGTCGGGAAGCCCGGATACGGCATCGTCTTGATGTCGACCGAACGGAGCGGCTTTTCAGCGCGGATGCGCAGACCGGCGTCGGTGTCATCAATCTCGATGTTCATTTCCTTAAGCTTCGCGATCAGCGCGGCATTGTGTTCAGGCACCGCATTCTCGATGATGACATCACCTTTCGTGATCGCCGCGGCGACCATGAACGTGCCGGTTTCGATGCGGTCCGGGATGATGTGGTGGGTTGCGCCGCGGAGCGACCTGACGCCCTCAATGCGGATCGTGTCCGTACCGGCACCGATGATGCGTCCGCCCATTTCGTTGATGTAGTTCGCGAGGTCGACAATTTCCGGCTCCTTCGCCGCGTTTTCAAGAATTGTCGTCCCTTCCGCCAGTGCAGCCGCGGACATGATGTTCTCCGTCGCCCCGACACTCGGGAAGTCCAGGTAAATGCGCGCGCCCTTCAGGCGGCCGTCCACTTTCGCCTCAACAAATCCGTTGCCCGTCTTGATCTTGGCACCCATTGCCTCGAAGCCTTTCAGATGCTGCTCGATCGGGCGGGAGCCGATTGCGCAGCCGCCCGGCTGTGCAACGCGCGCATATCCGTTGCGTGCAAGCAGCGGCCCCATGACGAGGATGGATGCCCGCATCTTGCGGACATACTCGAACTGCGCCTCACTGGACAGCGGGGCGGATGCGTCGATCCGCACTTCGTTGCGCTCCGCATCAAAGTCGACCTTCGCGTTCAGGCTCCTCAATACTTCATTGATGGTGTATACATCCGTCAGAATAGGGACATCCTTGATGATGTTCGTCCCTTCCGTTGAAAGGAGTGCCGCAGCAAGAACCGGAAGTACCGCATTCTTTGCTCCTTCGACACGAACCGACCCTTTCAGCGGCCGACCACCCTTAACAATAATTTTCTCCAATATAAGTCCCTCCGGCTTCTCTCTCGTATCCATGTGATCCATGATCTGATTTTCAGTTGTATCGTCAGGTGCGGCCCGCTTATAAAGCCCTGTAAACCGGCATTCCGCGGGTCCGTAATAAAATCACAAACCATTAACAGTTTACAATGCTTCCGGCTCCGTTTCAAGAATTGAGCCGGCAAGCTGGCACTGACGATCGCCAATTGTACACATATTCTTCATACTATACGTCGAACCTTGGGTTTTTGTGTCGGTAAGCGCCCACCGGCCGGTACGGGTCTTCTTACCTAATTTGTTCATTCCCTATGAAATTTGTGTCAAACAGCTTTCTGCCTTTTTTATGTTCTGTCCCTCATGGACGGAGGCAGGAACAGGCATCCGGTTGCTCCGCGCGCCCGTCCATGAAGGACAGCCCTCAGCCTATGAGGCCGGGTAGCTGCCTTGACCAATAGGATATGTCCAGGAAGAAATTCGATACAGCCGATCCGATGGCGATACTTAGCAGAATATACAGGAGCTGTGCCTGGAACACCTTGTTTTTCCGGATCCAGCTTTCGGGCATGATCGCCTGCAATGCGTAAAACGCGATGGCGATAAAGAAAATATGGGAAATCAGCCCTGTGACGGACTGGAAGGCAAAATATTGGTCCATCTCCTCGTTCCGCCTTTCTGTATGGATTCTTATCCGGATTCAGCACTTTTGGTCCTTCATGTCATTCATGTTCAAACGTTGAAAAAATGAAAAGAAAGCGGGCAGATCAGTTCTGCCCGCTTTTCTTTGTGATGATATCGTTAGATTTTGCCTTTCGCGACGTCCAAACGGTTCATCGCGCGTCTGAGTGCCAACTCTGCACGTTTGGCATCCAGGTCCTCCTGCTTTTGCTGAAGACGTTCCTCGGCACGCTTTTTCGCCTCGATGGCGCGTGCAGTGTCGATGTCTTCCGCAAGCTCGGCGGACTGGGCGAGGATCGTGACCTGATCCGGACGGACTTCCAGGAATCCGCCGCTGACCGCCACACGTTCAGTGGACGAGTCTTTGTTCAGGCGGACGGCGCCGATTTCAAGCGGCGCGACCATCGGGATGTGGCCCGGGAGGATCCCCAGTTCACCAGTCGTTGTGACTGCGATGATCATGTTCGCATCCGAATCATATACCGGACCGTCGGGAGTGACGATATTCACTTTGATTGTGCTCATGCTTTTCCCTCCTGGTCAGGATAATCAGACTTCTACGCCCATTTCCTTCGCTTTCTCGATAACTTCCTCGATGCGCCCGACAAGACGGAAGGCATCTTCAGGAAGGTGGTCGTAGCGGCCTTCAAGGATTTCCTTGAAGCCTTTGACCGTTTCCGCTACCGGCACATAAGAACCTTTCTGGCCCGTAAACTGCTCGGCAACGTGGAAGTTCTGGGAAAGGAAGAACTGGATACGGCGCGCGCGGTCGACGACCAGCTTGTCTTCGTCGCCGAGCTCGTCCATACCGAGGATCGCGATGATGTCCTGGAGCTCGCGGTAGCGCTGGAGCGTCTGCTGGACTTGTGTCGCGACTTCGTAGTGCTCTTCGCCGACGATTTCAGGGGAAAGCGCACGGGAAGAGGAAGCCAGCGGGTCAACCGCAGGGTAGATCCCCATCTCCGAGAGCTTACGCTCAAGGTTTGTCGTAGCGTCGAGGTGGGCGAATGTTGTCGCAGGAGCCGGGTCAGTGTAGTCATCGGCAGGGACATAGATCGCCTGGATCGATGTGACGGACCCTTTGTTTGTGGATGTGATCCGCTCCTGGAGTTTGCCCATCTCGGTTGCCAGCGTCGGCTGGTAACCAACCGCAGAAGGCATGCGGCCGAGAAGGGCCGATACTTCGGAACCGGCCTGTGTGAACCGGAAGATGTTGTCGATGAAGAGAAGAACGTCCGCGCCTTTTTCATCACGGAAGTATTCAGCCATCGTCAGGCCTGTCAGAGCAACACGCATACGTGCGCCCGGCGGCTCGTTCATCTGGCCGAAGACCATTGCCGTCTTCTTGATAACGCCGGAGTCGGACATCTCGAAGTAGAGGTCATTCCCTTCACGGGTACGTTCGCCGACACCCGCGAAGACGGAAATACCGCCGTGCTCCTGTGCGATGTTGTTGATGAGTTCCTGGATGAGGACTGTCTTGCCGACACCCGCACCGCCGAACAGGCCGATCTTGCCGCCCTTGATGTAAGGAGCGAGCAGGTCGACAACCTTGATGCCCGTTTCGAGGATTTCGACGTCTGTCGTCAGTTCCTCGAATTTCGGGGAATCGCGGTGGATGGCGTCACGGCGTTCGGATGCAGGGATTTCCTCGTTCAGGTCGATCGTGTCTCCAAGAACGTTGAAGACACGGCCGAGCGTTACGTCTCCGACAGGAACCGAAATCGGTGCGCCTGTGTCGGTGACAGCCGCTCCGCGCTGAAGGCCGTCCGTGGAGGACATGGCGATCGTGCGGACGGAGTCGTCGCCCAAGTGAAGGGCAACTTCAAGCGTCAGTGTTTGCGCCTCTTCGTTCGGGCGCGCAATCTGGACTGTAAGGGCATTGTAGATCTCAGGCATGTTGTCGCCGTCGAATTTTACGTCGACGACCGGACCCATGACCTGGAGGACATGTCCTTGGTTCATGCTGTTCCCTCCTGTCTGTATGCTGCGGGAGCCATGCACGGACAGGGCCGGCGCTTATTCCAGCGCCGCGACCCCGCCGACGATCTCCGTGATTTCCTGGGTGATCGCTGCCTGGCGCGCACGGTTGAATGAAAGTGTCAAATCGTCGATCAGTTCCTTCGCGTTGTCGGTCGCCGCCTTCATCGCGGTCATCGACGAAGCGTGCTCGGAAGCCTTGCCGTCAAGCAGGGCGCCGTACATCAGGCTTTCCGCGTATTGCGGGAGGAGCACTTCGAGGATGGCTTCCGCGGAAGGTTCGAACTCGTACGAAGCAGTCGATTTCATCGAAGAGAGGTCAGTCAGCGGAAGGACCTTTTTCTCGGTCACTTCCTGGCTGATCGCACTCACAAAGTGGTTGTAGTACATGTACAGCTCATCGTACTCACCGTCGATGAATTTGCCGACCGCTTCACGCGTGATGTCTTTGATCTCGGCAAAGGTCGGGTGATCCGAAACGCCGATGACGCTCTGGATCACGTTATATCCGAGCTTGTTAAAGAAATCAACGCCGTTGCGTCCGATGGAAAGGATGACGACTTCATCTTTGGATGTGTGCCGTTCACGGATTTTGCCGAGAGCCGCCTTCAGGACGTGGGAGTTATAGGCTCCGACAAGTCCCCGGTCGGAAGTAATGACGAGATAGGCGGTCTTTTTGACCGGCCGGCTCTCGAGCATCGGGTGTGTCGCGTCCGGTGCGCCGGCCGCGATCGCCCCGATCACTTCCTGGATCTTCTCCATATACGGGTTGAACGACTTCGCGTTCAGTTCCGCCTTGCTCAGCTTGGAAGCCGATACCATGTGCATCGCCTTCGTGATCTGGCTCGTCTTTTTCGTGGAGTTGATCCGGCTCTGGATTTCGCGCAATGATGCCATCGGTTGTTCACCACCTTCTCGTTATTGGATCTGCCGGAACTCAGTCTTCGGAGCGGACGAATGTTTTCTTGAATGCGTCAAGAGCTGCTGTCATTTCTTCATCAGCCGGAAGAGCTTTTGTTGTGCGGATATGATCCAGTACGTTCGTGTGGTTGCTGTCGAGCCAGCTCAGGAATTCCGCTTCAAAACGGCGGATGTCCTGGACAGGGATGTCATCAAGATGGCCGCGGGTCAGCGCGTAAAGGATCGCGACCTGCTTTTCGACTTTGATCGGCTTGTTGAGGTCCTGCTTCAGGACTTCAACCGTACGCGCACCGCGGTCGAGCTTCGCCTTGGTTGCGGCATCGAGGTCCGAGCCGAACTGTGCGAATGCTTCGAGTTCACGGTATGCAGCCAGGTCAAGACGGAGCGTACCGGCAACCTTCTTCATCGCCTTGATCTGCGCGGAACCGCCGACACGCGATACGGAAAGACCCGCGTTGATCGCCGGGCGGACACCCGAGAAGAACAGGTCGGACTGAAGGAAGATCTGTCCGTCGGTGATCGAGATGACGTTCGTCGGGATATAGGCGGAGATGTCCCCTGCCTGTGTCTCAACGAATGGCAGTGCCGTGATGGAGCCGCCGCCGAGGTCGTCGTTCAGCTTCGCTGCACGCTCAAGAAGGCGCGAGTGGAGGTAGAAGACGTCACCCGGGTAAGCTTCGCGGCCCGGAGGACGGCGGAGCAAGAGGGAAAGTTCACGGTAGGCAGCAGCCTGCTTGGACAGGTCATCGTAGACGATGAGTGCGTGCTTGCCCTGGAACATGAATTCTTCAGCCATCGTTACCCCTGCATAAGGCGCGAGGTAAAGAAGCGGTGCAGGGTCGGATGCGCCTGCGGAGACGACGATCGAGTAGTCGAGCGCGCCGTTTTTGCGGAGGGTTTCCACAAGGGCACGGACCGTCGATTCTTTTTGTCCGATCGCGACGTAGACACAAATCATGTCCTGGTCAGCCTGGTTGATGATCGTATCGACCGCAACCGTCGTTTTACCGGTCTGGCGGTCACCGATGATCAGTTCCCGCTGTCCGCGGCCGATCGGAACAAGTGCGTCGATCGCCTTGATACCGGTCTGGAGCGGCTCATCGACCGATTTACGTGCCATGACGCCTTGCGCCGGGCTTTCGATCGGGCGGGTTTTCGTTGTGTTGATCGGGCCGAGTCCGTCGATCGGCATGCCGAGCGGGTTCACGACGCGGCCGATCAGTTCTTCACCGACCGGAACTTCCATGATCCGGCCTGTGCGGCGGACTTCGTCGCCTTCCTTGATGTCCGTGAACGGTCCAAGGATGACGATACCGACGTTGTTTTCCTCGAGGTTCTGCGCCATGCCCATGACACCATTGGAGAACTCAAGGAGTTCACCGGCCATGACGTTATCGAGGCCATGCGCGCGTGCGATTCCGTCACCGATGGTGATAACGGTGCCGACATCGCTGACTTCCAACTCAGATTGGTAGTCCGCAATCTGCTGTTTGATGAGAGCGCTGATTTCTTCAGCTTTGATACTCATGCATGTCACCCCTTCATTTCAAAAGATTATGCATTCACGAGATCACGCTTGAGGTGATCCAGTTTTGTTCTGAGGCTGTTGTCGTAGATCCGGTTCCCGATACGGATGCGGAGTCCGCCGATCAGCGACGGGTCCACAATGTTCACGATGCGGAGGGACTGCTTGCCGACCTTGCCGGCGAATGCAGCGGAAAGCCCCTGCTGTTCCGTATCGGAGAGCGGCCGGGTGGAGTACACCTTGGCTTCCGCGATGCCTGCTGCTTCATCTACGAGGGAGATGAAGTCGTTCGCGACATTCACCGTCTCATTAAGTCGGCCTGCATCGGAAAGCACGTACAGTGTATTGAGCGTCAGCTGATCCGCGCCATCAAACAGCTTGGCCAGAAGCGCCTTTTTCTCCCGGTTCGAAAGTTTGGGGGAAGTCAGGAGCGTACGGAGTTCACGCGTCTCTGCGAATACCTTGCGGATCTCGCCCATTTCGGCGCTGACGACTTCCGTCTTCCCTTTTTCACGGGCCACTTCAAACAGCGCGAGCGCATAGCGCTTGGCTACAGTGGACTCGCTCATCGGCCTTCCCCTGCCTTCTGGATCGTCTCCTCGATGAGGGCACGGTTGTCCTCTTCAGAGACTTCCTTGCCAAGAACCTTCTCTGCCGCGAGGATGGACATCGAGACGAATTCTTCGCGAACGGCCTGGATGGCCTTTTCTTTCTCGTTTGCGATCTCTGCCGCTGCATTTTCTCTCAGGCGGGCTGCTTCCGCACGTGCAGTTTCCATGATCTCTGCGCGCTGGGCGTCACCCTGCTGCTTTGCGTTCTCCACAATCGCCTGTGCTTCAGTGCGCGCTTCTTTGAGGAGCGCACGCTGCTCTTCCAGCAGCTTGGCGGATTCGGCGCGGCTTTTTTCCGCTTCGTCGATTTCGGAAGCGATCAGTTCGGCGCGCTGGTCCATGATGCCCATAAGCGGGCCCCATGCGAATTTCTTGAGGAGAATCATGAGCAACGTGAAGAAGAAGAGCGTGGCGAGGATATCACCGGTGTTCAGTTTATCCAAAATTCCATCGCCGGCTGATGCCGCCAATACGAACTGGTCCAAAGACACGATTGTCTCACTCCCTTCGGAAACTAGGGAAGCCGGCGGACCGGCTCCCGTCAGATGGTATTGCTTTCAATATCCGTACATAAAGGAATGGCGAAGGGATTCAATAGATGCTCTTCGCCATTTTTGCATTGCCCTATAATTATCTGTTCATTACGATGAACGCGATAACGACAGCGATGATCGGAAGGGCCTCGACGAGTGCGACCCCGATGAACATGGTCGTCTGAAGGACGCCGCGCGCCTCTGGCTGACGTGCAATACCTTCTACTGTCTTGGAAACGATGAGACCGTTACCGATACCGGCGCCAAGTGCGCCCAATCCTACTGCGAGTGCTGCTGCAAGAAGACCCATTTTATAATTTCCTCCTAAAAAGTTGGTTTTGTTTTGTCGCCCGCTAAGCGGGAATTATATGATCAATGATCTGTCTGCACTTTGTGGGACATGTAGACCATCGACAACATAACGAAGATGAACGCCTGGATCGTCCCGATGAAGATCGAGAAGCCCTGCCAGGCCATTGCCGGGAGAATCGCACCGAGGAAGCCGCCGACGCCTGCAGTTGCGAGGCCGGCGAGGAGTCCGATGAGGATCTCACCCGCATAGATGTTTCCGTAAAGACGCAGACCGAGTGTCAGCGTGTTTGCGAATTCCTCGATGATCTTAAGCGGCGTCATGAAAGCGAGCGGCTTCGTGAATCCGAGGAGATAGTTCTTCACGCCTGTCATCTTGACGCCGTAGTAATGCGTCAGGACGAGCACCATGACCGCAAGGGTCATCGTGATAGTAGGATCCGCGGTCGGAGATTTCCACCAGAGCACGTGGTCGTACGCGATGGCGAATGGAAGACCGAGCATGTTCGCGACAAAGATGAACATGATGAGTGTCAGTGCAAGCAGATGGAACCGCCCGCCTGTTTTCCAGTCCATGTTGCTCTTGATGATCCCCTTGACGAAATCCATGACCCATTCCATGAAGTTCTGCATGCCTGTCGGCTTCAATTTCATGTTCCGGGTCGAGATGAACGCAATGAGGAAGACTATGAGGCATGTCACCGCCAACATGAGGATGTTCGACGGGTTGAACGTCAGCCCAAGAAATTCCCACTTGGGGTTTACGTGGTTCATTAAATGTTCACCTCTCTTTCCCCCCAGGATCCGGGTGTTTCAGTTGCGAGATGATCCGCTCCGCCAAAAGGAAGAGATATGGGATCATCAGGCCGATCACCGTGGCGATCAGATCGAATGTCTCCGGCAGTGAAACCGCGATGGCCGCGGCTGCGATGCCCGAGGCAAAGCGGAGTCCGGAGCCCAGTGAGGGCGCCTTTTTCCCATCCGCCAGGGCGCGGTCGAACCGTTCCATCCTCCTCGTGAGGATCCAGAAGTTATACAGACCGAAAAGGACCCCGAGGATCAACCCGGCAAACACAGTCGGCCATGGGGAGAATCCCCAACCGAGGGCGAGCAATGCAAGCAAAAAAAAGAGAGCCCTCTTCTGCCTATTATGGATTTGCCGTAAATTCTCCATTTTTCGAGGTCCTCCGCATCATGTATTCCGGACGGTTTCCGACTGTCGGAGCGAGTATGATAGAATGCAGTCAAAGCAAGTGCACAGACGCTGAAAACGCCTGAAACCCTTGTCATTCTTACCCTTAAAAAGCATACAATAGGGGTATTTTGATGTCAATTGATTCCCGTGAAATTATTCACAAGCGACCACGTTTGTCAAAGATTCGACAAATTCATGCCAGTCACCCGCGGAAGGCTTCTTGAGCCTTTTGCGGGTGTCTTTTTTAGCGGTTTTGTTCGAGGTATTCCTTGAGGGCGCCGACGATCCGCTCCGATGCATGGCCGTCCCCGTAAGGATTCGATGCATGCGCCATGCGGTCGTAGGCTTCCCTGTCACTGAGCAGTTCATCCGCCAGCCCGAAAATCGTTTCCTCGTCCGTGCCCGCAAGCTTCAGCGTTCCCGCCTCGATCCCTTCCGGGCGCTCCGTCGTATCCCGGAGGACCAGCACCGGCTTGCCGAGCGACGGGGCTTCTTCCTGGATGCCGCCGGAATCGGTCAGGATAAGGTGGGACCGTGCCGCGAAATTGTGGAAGTCGACCACTTCGAGCGGTTCGATCAGGCGGACGCGCGGATGGCCTGCCAGGATTTCATCGGCCACTTCCCTCACCGCCGGGTTCAGGTGGACCGGATAGATGACCCGGGTGTCTTCATGCTTGTCGAGCAGACGCCGGATCGCCCGGAACATGTGGCGCATCGGCTCGCCGAGATTTTCCCTGCGGTGCGCCGTCATAAGGATCAGGCGGCCTTCTGATGCCCAATCGAGGAGCGGATGCTCGTAATCGTCCCGCACCGTCGTCTGCAGCGCATCAATCGCCGTGTTCCCCGTGATGACGATGCGGTCTTCCGGCTTTCCTTCCGCGACCAGGTTACCTGCGGACTTCTCGGTCGGTGCAAAATGAAGGTCTGCAAGGACGCCCGTCAGCTGACGGTTCATCTCTTCCGGATACGGGGAGTACTTGTCCCAGGTCCGGAGGCCTGCCTCCACATGTCCGACCGCGACGTGGTTGTAGAATGCGGCCAGCCCTGCGATAAATGTCGTTGACGTATCCCCGTGGACGAGAACGATATCGGGCTCCGCTTCTTTCATGACACGGTCAAGGCCCTCAAGGCCGCGTGCCGCGACATCGGTAAGCGTCTGGCGCGCCTTCATGATGTTCAGATCATGGTCAGGCGTGATGTCGAAGGCCTCCAGGACCTGGTCCAGCATTTCACGGTGCTGGGCGGTAACGGTGACGATCGATTCAATTGTGTCGGGATGCTTTTCCAGTTCAAGGACGAGCGGCGCCATCTTGATGGCCTCCGGGCGCGTCCCGAAGATCGTCATCACTTTCCACCGTTTTGTCAATTCAGTCACACTCCTTACTTCGTTCCGAACAGCCGGTCCCCGGCATCTCCGAGCCCCGGTACGATATAGCCATGTTCGTTCAGCTTTTCATCGAGCGCAGCGATATAGATGTCCACATCCGGATGGGCGTCGGCCAGAACCTCGACCCCTTCCGGCGCCGCAATGAGGCACATGAACTTGATGTTCGTCGCGCCGCGGGACTTCAGGGAGTCGATGGCGGCAACGGCCGATCCGCCCGTCGCAAGCATCGGGTCGACGACGATGAACTCGCGCTCGCCGACATCGGACGGCAGCTTGGCATAGTACTCAACCGGCTTGAGCGTGTTCGGATCACGGTACAGGCCGATGTGGCCCACTTTTGCGGTCGGGATGAGTTCAAGGATCCCTTCCACCATCCCGAGTCCCGCACGGAGGATCGGGACGATTCCAATCTTTTTGCCGGCAAGGACATAGGATTCCGCCTTCATGACCGGTGTATCGACTTCGGTCTTCCGGAGCGGCATGTCCCTTGTGATTTCGTAGGCCATCAATGTGGCGACCTCATCGACCAGCTCCCGGAACTCCTTTGTTCCCGTTTTGACGTCCCGGATGAACGTCAGCTTATGCTGGATGAGCGGGTGGTCGAACACATGCACTTTTCCCATCGTTTCACTCTCCTGTTCAGTGCCGGCTGGGCCGGCCTGTTTGTCCGGCCGGGCAAATGCCCGGCAATCTTATTCAACCTCGTTCATTATAACAGTCGCATTGGCTCATGGACAGTGCAGAAGGAAACAGGCGCCAGGGCCGGCAGCATCTTCGCAGTGAGAGTACGGCGGGCAATATTCCGCACGTGAACTTCCTGGATTCATGAGCAAACCCGGAACGGCTACATCAGGCCTCCCCTCTATAAAAAAAGAGCAATTCCCCGCTCTTGGGGAATCGCTCTTTGCTGATCAGCGCTCTGCTGCAGCGGCTTCTTCTTTTGTTTCGTAAAGCGGGAATCTCGAGGTGAGGGCAGCGACGCGCTCTTTCGCTTCCTGCTTCACCGATTCGTCTTCGTGGTTTTTCAGGAGCTTGGCCATGATGGCGCCGATTTCCTTCATTTCCTCTTCCTTGAAGCCGCGGGATGTGACGGCCGGCGTGCCGATGCGGATGCCGGAAGTGACAAACGGCTTTTCGGTATCGAACGGAATCGTGTTTTTGTTGACGGTGATGCCGACTTCGTCAAGCACATGCTCGGCAACCTTGCCCGTGATGCCCACGGAGCGGAGGTTGAGGAGGAGCAGGTGGTTGTCGGTGCCGCCCGACACGAGGTCGATGCCTTCCGCTTTCAGGGATTCGCCGAGCGCCTTTGCGTTCTTGACGACCTGTCCGATGTATTCCTTGAACTCCGGCTTGAGTGCTTCGCCGAATGCGACCGCCTTTGCGGAGATGACATGCATGAGCGGGCCGCCCTGCAGTCCGGGGAAGATGGACTTGTCGATCTTCTTCGCGAACTCTTCGGTTGTCAGGATGATGCCGCCACGCGGTCCGCGGAGCGTCTTGTGTGTTGTGGACGTCACGAAGTGTGCGTGCGGAACCGGGTTCGGATGGAGGCCCGCAGCGACAAGGCCTGCGATGTGAGCCATGTCGACCATGAAGTAGGCACCGACTTCATCGGCGATTTCACGGAACTTCTTGAAGTCGATTTCACGAGGGTACGCACTTGCGCCCGCCACGATCAGCTTCGGCTTGTGCTCGAGGGCTTTTTGGCGGACGTCTTCGTAGTCGATCGTTTCGTCGCCTTCGCTGACGCCGTACTCGACGAAGTTGTATTGGACACCGGAGAAGTTGACCGGGCTGCCGTGGGTAAGGTGGCCGCCGTGGCTCAGGTTCATCCCGAGAACTGTGTCCCCATGCTCGAGCACCGTGAAGTAGACAGCCATGTTCGCCTGGGCGCCGGAGTGCGGCTGGACGTTCGCATGCTCTGCACCGAAGATTTCCTTCAGGCGGTCACGTGCGATGTTTTCCACGACGTCGACGTGTTCGCAGCCGCCGTAGTAGCGCTTGCCCGGATAGCCTTCCGCATATTTGTTGGTCAGGACGGAACCTTGGGCTTCCATGACCGCTTCGGATACAAAGTTCTCGGAGGCGATCAGTTCAATATTGTCCTGCTGGCGCTTTTTCTCCGCCATGATCGCGTCATATACTGCCTGGTCCTGGGACTTCACGTGTTCGAGTTTCATTCTTCATTCCCCTTCCATTTCATCTGTTTGTGATGATTCAAGATCGAAATCATCCATTTCTGCCTCTTCCTGTTCTTGCACATATACGGCGCGGGCGCCGCCGATCAGTTTCGGCCTCGTCGTGGCGGCCGTGACGACCGCGTCCCCGACCTTCTCCACTGTTGTCCGGAGCGGCACTGCGACCGGACGCAGCTGCATCCCGATCAGCGTCTGGCCGATATCGATGCCCGCGTGCGCACGGACGCCTTCCACGACGACAGGGTCGTCCATCTGGCGGTAGGCATGGGCGGCCATCGAGCCGCCCGCCTTCTGAACCGGAATGACCGAAACTTCTTCCAGCCCATACTTCTCGGCCGCTTCGCGCTCGAGCGTCACAGCACGGTTGATGTGCTCGCAGCCCTGGAACGCCAGCCAGAGGCCGTTCCGGTCAGCAAACTCACGGAGCGGGCCGTAGAGGATGGATGCGATATCCATCGCACCGGCTGTGCCGATCCGGCTGCCCGCCACTTCGGACGTGGAACAGCCGACGACAAACATCCGGCCCGGGCGGAATTCCGCCTGCTCCTCCAGCTGGCCCAAGATCTCCTCCAGCTGCAGCTTCCATAATTGACGCGCATCCAAGAAGACCAACTCCCTTCAGACCGAAATTACTGCTCCAGCTCTTTCAGCTTTTCGATGCGGCGTTCATGACGTCCGCCTTCGAACTCGCCTTCCAGCCAGGTGCGGGCAATTTCCCTTGCCAGCCCCGGACCGACAACACGCTCGCCCATCGCAAGCACATTGGAATCATTGTGGCCGCGGGTCGCCTTCGCGCTGAACACATCATGGCAGAGCGCACAGCGGATGCCCTTGACCTTGTTTGCCGCAATCGACATGCCGATGCCTGTCCCGCAGATCACGATGCCGCGGTCAAATTCACCGTCCGCCACGCGCTGCGCGACTGGCTTTGCATAATCGGGATAGTCAACGGACCCGTCATCTTTCGGTCCGAAATCTTCATATTCAATGCCCATCTCGTCCATCAGATCGATGATCTCGGCACGCAACCGGTTGCCGCCGTGATCGGAAGAAATCGCTACTTTCATCCGCTTCCCTCGTTTCCGATATATTTCAACACCATCATATCATTATTTGACAAATAAAAATACAGCCCATTTCGATGGACTGTATCACATATTGCGTCTCAGCGAGTCGGCCAGAATCGCGATCGCCTTTTGAAGTTCTCCGAATGTCTGCCAGTAGTCTTCCCTGCTACCTCCGAACGGATCCGCAATATCCCTGTCTCCGATGCCCGTGTAGGCATTGAGGGTGAATGTCTTGCCATTCGCTTCACGGATCGCCCGCTCAAGCATGCGCTTGTGGGCATCTGTCATCGTGAGGATGAGGTCCGCCCACTCGACAGCTTCACTGTCGGCCGGAGAGGAAAGTCCGGGTTCTTCGAAGCCCGCCTCCCGGATCAGCTCCGCCGAATGGCCGGAAACCGGTGAACCCGGGTAGGCAGAGATGCCGGCGGACCGGACGGAGACACCCGGAATCTGCTCGGCTTTTAGAATGGCTTCAGCCATCGGGCTCCTGCAGGTGTTGCCCGTACATACAAAAAGTATATTCAATCCCATCACCGCCCTTGCCGTCCGTCCATCCCCCGCTCAGCTTATCAGGGGAACAATCCCCATGAAGGCAAGACCGATCCCGCCCGCGACCCGGAGTTTCCGTCCTCCGAGAAGGGCAACTGACCCGCGGACATAAAGCGTTGCACAGGACAGGACGAATGCACTGATTCCCGCGCTGAGGATGAACCGGACCATATCTAATTGAAGCATACCAAACGACACGCTGACCGAAAAGGAATCGATACTGAGCAGTGCCGCGAGCAGATGGGGCGGCATCTTCACATCCGCCCCTTCCTCACTCAGCATCATGTGGATCCCGAGAAGGATCAGCATCAGTGCCGACAGGTAGACTCCGAGGCCTGCCATGAGTTCCGCTGCCGCTCCGCCCGCCACGAATCCCGCGACCGGGAAGGCCATATGGAGCAGCCCTGTCCAGACAGCAAGCAGCAAACGCTTGCGCCGGAGCGGCAGGACCGCATAGACTGCCGCCACGTCCAACGCTGTCAAAAGACCCGCAACCGGTTCCTGCCACATCCGTTTGTTCCCCCCGTTCCGACTCTGTCCAGCTTATGCGGAACAAAAGGGGTGTATGTACAGGCTCAGACGCGGAACATGCGCCCGGCGGCCGCCTTGTTCAGACGGTTCATGACCGCACCGCCGATCCCGGCATCATCGACTGTCGCTGCCAGGACGATGTCGGCATCCGTCCCGTCGCAGGCGCGGAGCGATGCGTACAGCTCGCCCGAGACGGAAGCCGGGTCATTTTGCCGCCCTGTCGGAAAATACCAGTCCGCCCCCGTTTCCCCGAAGCCTTCCGGGGCAACAAGGGCGATCCTCCTGCCCTCCTCCTTCAGCCGGCGGACGGCGTTCCGGATCTGATTCCGGTCCGGCTCGATCAGCCAGACCGGAGCATCCGGAGAATAATGGGTGTACTTCATGCCCGGTGCACGGGGCGCCTCTTCTCCGGCATCGGCTGCTTCCGCCGACTGGCTGACCTCACCGATGACCGGCCTGAGCATGTCCGCCGTAACGGCACCCGGGCGCAGGATCGCAGGCGGCTCGGACGTGAGATCAAGGACAGTCGACTCAATGCCGATGCCTGTCGGGCCGCCGTCCAGTATGTAGGGGATTTTGCCGCCCATATCGGCGGCGACATGTTCCGCGCGGGTCGGGCTCGGCTTGCCGCTCGTGTTCGCGCTGGGTGCGGCGACCGGCAAACCTGACGTTTTAAGAAGCCCGAGAGCTGCAGGATGTGAAGGCATCCTCAGGCCGACCGTATCCAGTCCCGCAGTTACGGAAGGTGCGAAAACACCTGGCTTTGCCCGGACGATGAGCGTAAGCGGCCCCGGCCAGAAAGCCTCTGCACATTTCCAGGCCGAATCGGGGACTTTCACGGCATAACGCCCGATTTCATCGGCAGTCCCGATGTGGACGATCAGCGGATTGTCTGAAGGGCGTCCCTTGGCACGGTAAATCGCTGCGACTGCCTCTTCATTCGTCGCATCCGCACCGAGGCCGTATACAGTCTCCGTCGGAAACGCGACGAGCCCTCCCTTTTTCAGGATTTCAGCGGCGTCACTGAACCGTGTTTCGTCGCTTTCTCCCTTAAGTTGTGAAATGACCGTCTCCATTCGGCATCTCTTCCTTTCCGCCGGCCTTATCCGAACAGCGACTTCAGCCATTCGACGATGAAAAAGGTGACCGGCTCTTCTTCTGTTTCCTCTTCTTCTGCGGCAACTTCGCCCGGCTCGCAAACATCCGAGAAAAGCGCGCACCACCAGTTATCGCCGCGGCCGCTTCCGACAGTCACCACAAGGGAATCCGTCCTGGCCTGCGGGATGAATCCCCCATCCACCGGTTTCGGCGGGAAGAAAGCAGCCCCGTACATGATCCGGACTGGTGCTCCGCCGGAAACCGCTTCAGCGGCGAGCTGCAGCTCCGGAATAAGTCCTTCAATACCGGACGGGTCCTTGAGCGCGGCCTGGCCGAGCACACGGCTGACCTCGGCTGCCACACCCGCCTTGACCTGCTGGGCTGCTGCCGTATTGCTGTCGGCAATTACCCTTACACGTACCGCTTCCCTCGCCTCTTCGCCCGCGGTTCCGGACAGAAGGATCAATGCGCATTGAAGCGCGGTCAGCAGGAGCATAAATTGAATGAACGGAAGGACGGCAAGGAAGATTTCCCGTCGGTTGCCCTTCCTCTTAATATTGTAATCTGTCAGCATTTCGAACGACCTCCTTGACCGCATTGTGGGCAGGAGGCATCGAATCTATTCAACCAAACTAGAATTTATCTTTCATAATCGTTCTGGGGGATCTCGCAGAATACCATCCGGTCTTTGCCGTTGATGTCCCGCACGGACTCAACGGATGCATCCGGGAAAGCGGCCCGGAACATCTCCCGGACAGCCGGTCCCTGGTCATGGCCGATCTCAACTCCGATCAGTCCGGGCACCGCCATCAGGGCCGGCAGCGAAGCGGCCAGCGTCCGGTAGTGGATGAGTCCCTTTTCCTCAGCGAACAGCGCGCCATGCGGCTCGTGTCCCGTCACCGTATCGGACATTACCGATCGGTCTTCGGGGTCGATATACGGCGGATTGGAAAGGACGATGTCCCACTTCCTGCCCGTAAGCGGCGCCGCCATATCCCCTTCAAGGAACGTCACTTCCGCGCCCAATCGGTCCGCGTTGCGCATTGCGACACGTAGTGCAGCAGGGGAAATATCCGTCGCGGTGACCTCTGTCCCCGGCAGCTCCAATTTGAACGTTACGGCGATTGCACCGCTCCCCGTGCCGATGTCGGCCATGTTGAGACCGTCTTTTCCGGCCCAGATCCGTTCGGCACGGGCCAGTGCGCCGGAAACCAGTTCTTCCGTCTCCGGCCGGGGAATGAGCACATCCGATGTTACCGTGAACAGGCGTCCATAAAACATTTCCCTTCCGGTCACGTACTGGAGAGGTGTGCCCCCGGCCATTTGTGCAATCCCGGAAAAGAACCGTTCCCGCTCCTCTTCCCCCACGTCATCGCGCAGCCGGATCAGGAGTTCCGTCCGGCTGATGCCGAGTACATCCATCAGAAGCAGCTCCGCAGCAGTTGATTCACGTCCGGCCTCCATTAGAAGCTTTTTTCCTTCAGCGAGAATCGCTGCTGCCGTGTTACTCTGCCGCATCAAGCGACTCCAGACGGGCGGCCTGCTCTTCCATGATGAGGGCATCGACCACTTCATCGAGCTTTCCGCTGATGATCTGGTCCAGCTTCTGGATCGTCAGGCCGATCCGGTGGTCAGTTACGCGATTCTGCGGGAAGTTGTAGGTCCGGATCCGTTCGGAGCGGTCCCCGGTACCGACCGCCGATTTGCGTATCGCATCGTACTCCGCCTGCGCTTCCCTGTGGAACTTGTCATAAACCCTCGCCCGCAGAACCTTCATCGCCTTTTCCTTGTTCTTGATCTGCGATTTCTCGTCCTGGCAGGAGACGACGATCCCCGTCGGCAGGTGTGTCAGGCGCACGGCGGACATGGTCGTGTTGACCGACTGTCCGCCCGGCCCGCTGGAAGCGAAAGTGTCGACACGGATGTCCTTGTCATGGATGTCGATTTCGACTTCCTCAGTCTCCGGCAGGCAGGCAACCGTCGCTGTCGACGTATGGATGCGGCCGCCGGACTCCGTCTCGGGCACGCGCTGGACGCGATGTGCCCCGTTCTCAAATTTAAGCCGGGAATAGGCACCGTTCCCGCTGATCATGAAGATGATCTCCTTGAAGCCGCCCAGGCCCGTCGGAGACGCATCGATCACTTCGGTCTTCCAGCCCTTTGACTCGGCGTAGCGGCTGTACATGCGGAACAGATCTCCGGCGAACAGTGCCGCCTCATCCCCGCCGGCAGCCCCCCGGACTTCCATGATGACGTTTTTTGAGTCGTTCGGGTCTTTTGGAAGAAGCAGCAACTTCAGCGATTCTTCCATCTGCCCAATATCGGACTCGAGTCCCGCCACCTCTTCTTTCACAAGCTCTTTCATCTCCGGATCCAGCTTGTCCTCGAGCATTTCCTTCGCATCCGTCAGCTCATCCGATGCTTTTTTGTAGGCACGGTACACCTCGACCGTCTCGGCGATCTCCGACTGCTCCTTTGAGTACTTCCTCAGCAGCCCGGTGTCACTGACGACTTCCGGGTCACTCAGCAGTTCATTCAGTTTTTCGTAGCGGTCTTCCACCGCCTGTAGGCGTTCATACATAAGGGAATTTTCCTCCCGCAATATCAGATTATCTGCAGGGGGCCCAAGCGGACCCCACGTTATTCCAGTTCATTCATCCAATCATTATAACCCAAAAAGCACCCGGCCGTCATCGGCCGGGTGTATCGGTCAGGCATCATGAATTCAGTTTTCTGCATCGCAGCGGCTTTTTACGGATACCCCGTTCGGCACTTCATGGTGGAGGCGGCATCGTGGCTCGTAAGCTTCCTCCGCCCCTACGAGGATGACCGGGTCATCGTAATGCGCCGGTTTTCCGTCGATCAGCCGCTGTGTCCGGCTGGCCGGCGATCCGCAGACCGCACAGACCGCCTGGAGCTTCGTGACAAGCTCGGCCATGGCCATCAGTTTCGGCATCGGGCCGAACGGCTCTCCGCGGAAATCCTGGTCAAGACCCGCGATAATCACGCGGTAGCCGTGGTTTGCGAGTTCTGCGACCGTGTCCACGATGCCCTCATCGAAAAATTGGGCCTCATCGATTCCGACCACGTCCACTTCGTCGTCAATATGGCGCCAGATATCGGCCGCTCTGGCGACCGGGAGCGCGACAATCTCGTTTCCGTTATGGCTGACAACGGCCGTCTCGCTGTATCGGTCATCAATGGCCGGCTTAAATACCGCTATCGATTGTTTGGCAAACCGGGCACGGCGGACGCGGCGGATCAGCTCCTCGGATTTACCCGAGAACATGCTGCCGCAGATCACTTCGGCCCAGCCTCCCTGCATTGAAACGAACATCCGGTTTTCCCCTTTCAACCTCAGGGGCAATCCCCCGATCCTGGCATTCCAGGTTCTCATCTTAACGGATTTCGAAAAGGATTTCCCGTCTTTATTTTTGTCGGTGGATGTGTTATAGCCTATCTTGGCCAAAAGACATCCGGACATGCAAAAACCCGCCCGCCGCAGACGCGGTGGACGGGTTTAATGCAGGAATTACTCCTGGCCTTCTTCTTCTTTGAGGCCATATTTTTTGTTGAAGCGGTCGATACGGCCGTCGGCTGCAGCGAACTTCTGGCGACCCGTGTAGAATGGGTGGCACTCGGAGCAGACTTCAACTTTGATGTCTTCTTTCACGGAACCAGTTTCGAAAGAGTTGCCGCAAGAGCAAGTGACTTTCGCTGTTTTGTATTCCGGATGAATGGCTGTTTTCATGAAATTCTTCTCCTCTCGCCCTGAACCATCTGGAACAGAGTTAAATTATCGTACTGCAGCCTTACACGACCATACAGGCGAGCCGTATATGCTGTCAGATAGTCACAAACTTACATTTCACAGTATAGCACCGAAACAGGCACAATGCAAATGATAAATTTGGGTCCTTTGACCAGGACGTTCCCTATGATAAAACGTCTGCCGGTGGATGTCAATCATAGAATATCCACCTCAATATGATCAGAGCAGCCCCTTGCCGCCCCGCTTTTCTTTCATTTCCCGGTTCAGCAGTTCGAAGAATTCCGCGTTGCTTTTCGTGCTGCGGAGCTTTTTCAGGAAGCGCTCGGCAAAGTCGGGGGTGTCGGAGAATGTGCGGCGGATGGCCCACAGTTTGTCCAGGCGCTCCTTCGGCAGGAGGAGTTCCTCTTTCCGGGTGCCGGAGCGGCGGATGTCCAGCGCCGGGAAGATCCTGCGTTCGGCCAGGTGCCGGTCCAGATGAAGCTCCATATTGCCCGTCCCCTTGAATTCCTCATAGATGACGTCATCCATCCGGGAACCGGTCTCCACGAGTGCCGTCGCAAGGATCGTCAGGCTGCCGCCCTCCTCGAGGTTTCGTGCGGCACCGAAGAACCGTTTTGGCCGGTGGAGTGCAGCCGGGTCGATCCCGCCGGACAGCGTCCTTCCGCTTGGCGGGATGACGAGATTGTAGGCACGGGCAAGCCGTGTGATCGAGTCCATCAGGATGATGACATCCCGCTTGTGTTCGACCAGGCGCATCGCCCGTTCGAGGACAAGCTCCGCAACACGGACATGGTGGTCGGGCAGCTCGTCGAACGTCGAGCTGACGACATCCGCATCGACGGAGCGTTCGATGTCGGTGACCTCTTCCGGGCGCTCATCGACGAGAAGGACGATCAGTTCCGCCTCCGGATGGTTTTCCGTGATGGCATTGGCAATCTCTTTAAGGAGCTGGGTTTTCCCCGCCTTCGGCTGAGCGACGATGAGGCCGCGCTGGCCGAAGCCGACCGGGGAGACGATGTCCATGATCCGGGTCGACAGCTTGTCCGGTGTCGTCTCGAGTTTGATCTGCCGTTCCGGATAAAGCGGGGTCAGCGCCGGGAAGTGGACGCGCTCCTTCGCGACTTCCGGGTCTTCGCCATTGACCGCCCCGACCTGCAGAAGGCCGTAGTAGCGCTCATTCTCTTTTGGCGGGCGGACCTTGCCGCTGACCCGGTCGCCGTTCCGCAAGTCAAAGCGGCGGATCTGGGAGGCCGAGATATAGATGTCTTCCATGCTCGGCGAATAGTTGATCGGGCGGAGGAATCCGTAGCCCTCCGTCGGGATGATTTCGAGCACGCCTTCCATGAAGAAGTAGCCTTCCTGCTCGGCGCGCGACTTCAGGATTGCAAAAATGAGTTCTTTTTTCGTCAGTTTGCTGTAGTAGGAGATGTTCAATTTACGGGCAAGGCCGTAAAGTTCCTTGAGGGTTTTTTCCTGCATGCCAGCCAGTGTGAGTTCTTCCGCCATCGGGCGGTCACCTCTTTTCGTTCAGTTGGGGGATGGCAGCCGCCCGCAGGCGTTGCGAAGTGATGAAGAAGGAGATGCCCGGCGTTTCCGCCGGGCACAGATAATCAGTATTCCATGACATAGTGCGGCTTTTTCTGAAGGCTGTGTCGGCCTTCGACAAAGCGCACCGTACCAGACTTGGCACGCATAACAAGGGAGTGTGTTGAACCGTAGGTGCCTTTGAACTGGACGCCTTTAAGAAGCTCACCATCCGTAACGCCGGTCGCAGCGAAAATGGCGTCGTCCCCTTTGACGAGGTCTTCCATCCGGAGCACTTTGTCGATTTCGATGCCCATTTTGTTGCAGCGCTCGATTTCGGCGTCATTGGACGGGACGAGGCGGCCCTGGATCTCGCCGCCGAGGCATTTCAGGCCGACTGCGGAGATGACCCCTTCCGGCGCACCGCCGGAACCGAACAGGATGTCCACACCCGTGTCGTCGAACGCCGTGTTGATCGCGCCTGCGACATCGCCGTCATTGATCAGCTTGATGCGTGCCCCTGCATCCCGGATTTCCTGGATGATCCTTGCGTGGCGGTCCCTGTGCAGAACCGTTGCGACAACGTCCTCGATATCTTTGTTTTTCGCCTTGGCGACTGCGCGGAGGTTATCGATGATCGGGGCATCGATATCGACCTGGCCGACCGCCTCCGGGCCGACTGCGATTTTTTCCATGTACATGTCCGGCGCATGGAGAAGGTTTCCGCGGTCGGCTACAGCAAGGACCGCGAGCGCATTCCAGCCGCCGGATGCTACGATGTTCGTCCCTTCAAGCGGGTCGACCGCAACATCGACCGCAGGGCCGGTGCCGGTGCCGAGTTCTTCCCCTATGTAGAGCATGGGCGCTTCGTCCATTTCGCCTTCGCCGATCACGACGACACCCTGCATCGGAATCGTATCAAAAACGGTGCGCATCGCGCTGGTCGCTGCGTCGTCCGCTTCGTTCTTGAGTCCACGCCCCATCCAGCGTGCGGAGTTGAGTGCCGCCGCCTCTGTGACACGGACAAGTTCCATCGATAAGCTGCGTTCCATCGTGCACTTCCTTTCTCCCCGCATGGCAGGGAAAGCAAAATCAGTTTTGCGGTCCGACCGGCAGGAAAACCTGCCGCCGGCCGCTGTTTATCTTTTCGGTCAGGTCAGTGATTGCCGCCATCCTTGCCGGATGCGGCACCTTCCGGCAGGCTGACTTTCCGGATGTCTGCTCCGAGGCCGCCCAGCTTGCCGATCAGGTTGGAATATCCGCGTTCGATATGGTGGATCGCCTGCACTTCCGTCTCGCCTTCCGCGATCAGTCCGGCAAGCACGAGCGCGGCGCCCGCTCTCAGGTCGGTCGCCCTTACCGATGCTCCCTGAAGCTGAAGCGGGCCCGTGATGATCGCCGAGCTTCCCTCGACACGGGCATCCGCATTCATGCGCCGCAGTTCGTCGATATGTTTGAACCGTGCCGAGTAGATGGTATCGGTCACGACAGAAGTCCCCTCCGCCTGTGTGAGGAGGACGGTCATCGGCTGCTGGAGGTCGGTCGCAAATCCCGGATAAACCAGTGTCTTTACATCAATCGCCTTGAGCGGCCGCTCCGGCTTCGGAATGACGATCCGCTCTTCTTCTTCGATGACATCCACGCCCATCTCGCGGAGCTTGGCCGTCAGGGCCTCAACGTGGAACGGAATGACGTTATCGACTGTGACACCGGCACCCATCGCCGCGGCCATGATCATGAATGTCCCTGCTTCGATCCGGTCGGGGATGATCGTGTGGGCCGTACCCGACAGAGACTCGACACCTTCGATCCGGATGATATTCGTCCCGGCTCCCTTGATGTTGGCCCCCATGTTCGAAAGCAAGGTCGCGACATCGATGATTTCCGGCTCTTTCGCCGCATTTTCAATGGTCGTCCGCCCTTCCGCCAGAACAGCGGCGAGCATGATATTGATCGTTGCACCGACGCTTGCCACGTCAAGGTAAATCTTCGCCCCCCGCAGCTTTTCGGCGCGGAGGTAGATCGAGCCGTGCTCATTCGTGACTTTTGCGCCGAGCGCCTCGAATCCCTTGATATGCTGGTCGATCGGGCGCGGGCCGAGATGGCAGCCGCCCGGAAGGCCGATCACGGCCTTGCCGAAACGGCCGAGCATCGCCCCCATCAGGTAGTAGGAGGCGCGCAGTTTCTTGACATTGCCATTCGGGAGCGGCATGGCGATCATTTCCGAAGGGTCGATCGTCATCGTCCCGTCCCGGAACGTGACCACACCGCCGATTTCCTCGAGCAGTGCTTTCAGTGTGAACACATCGGCGATTTCCGGCAGGCCTTCGATCGAGACTTCCGAGCCTGCCAGGATGGAGGCGGGAATAAGGGCGACCGCGCTGTTCTTGGCGCCGCTGACCTTTATGGTGCCTTTTAGCTCCCGGCCGCCGGTGATTTTGTAAACGTCCATTTCATTTCCCTCGTTCCGAAAAAGTTCCGTCACTCGGCAGTCCGTTTGTTCCAGTCCGCGAGAAACGCTTCAAGGCCCTTGTCCGTCAGCGGGTGGTTGAACATTTGCTTCAGCACTTTGAGCGGCGTGGTCGCGATATGCGCACCGTTCAGCGCAGCATCCGTGATGTGCTGCGGGTGGCGGATCGAAGCCGCGATGATTTCTGTTTCGATCCCGTGCTGGATGAAGATTTCGGAAATGGTTGCAATCAGGTCCATCCCGTTGTGGCCGATGTCATCCAGGCGGCCGAGGAACGGCGAAACATATGTTGCGCCGGCGCGGGCCGCGAGCAGCGCCTGATTTGCGCTGAAGATGAGGGTGACGTTCGTCTTGATGCCCTCTTTTGCGAACACGGAGCATGCCTTCAGGCCTTCCGGTGTCATCGGAAGCTTGACCGTGATGTTCGGGGCGATCGCCGCGAGTTCACGACCCTCGCGGATCATCTCTTCCGCTTCTGTCGCAATGACTTCCGCGCTGACTGATCCCGGAACCAGTTCCGCAATCTCTTTCAGGCGGTCATGGAATGGGACGTTTTCCTTGGCGACGAGCGACGGGTTCGTCGTGACGCCGGATAGGATGCCCCAAGCGTGGGCTTCCTTGATTTCGTCAAAGTTGGCTGTATCGATGAAAAATTTCATGTCTGGTTCCTCCCAAGTTTCTCTGATGAATGGAAAAGAAGGAGATGATGCCCTGCACCTCTCCCGATTCTTTCCCTGTTTTTAAGCTTTCCCGGAACTGCCGAATTCACGCATCTTGCCTTGGACAGTTTCTTTGATGGCTTCGCGTGCAGGACCGAGGTATTTGCGGGGGTCGTAGACCTCTTTGTCATTGTCCAGAATTTCACGGATGACTTTGGTCGACGCAATCTGGTTCTCGGTGTTGACGTTGATCTTCGCCGTGCCGAGTGAGATGGCGCGCTGGATGTCTTTTGTCGGGATGCCTGTGCCGCCGTGCAGGACGAGCGGGAGATCCGACTGTTTCGAGATTTCTTCCATTTCCTTGAATCCGAGGTTCGGTTCGCCTTTGTACGGGCCGTGAACCGAGCCGAGTGCAGGCGCGAGGCAGTCGATGTCCGTCTGCTTCACAAGCTCTTCACATTCTTTCGGATCCGCATAAATGACGCCATCCGCGATGACATCATCTTCCTGGCCCCCGACGACACCGAGTTCCGCTTCCACGGATGCACCGTGTTTGTGGGCGTATTCGACGACCTCAGCCGTGATCTTGATATTTTCCTCAAGCGGCTTCGAGGACGCATCGATCATGACCGATGTGAAGCCCGCATCCACCGCTTCTTTGCATTTTTCAAAGGAAGAGCCGTGGTCCAGGTGGATAGCGACCGGAACGGTCGTTCCATAGGATTCCATAAGGCCTTTCACCATCGGTACGACTGCCTTGAAGCCGCCCATGTACTTGCCGGCGCCTTCTGAAACACCCAGGATGACCGGGGATTTCTCTTCTTCCGCAGCCTGCAGGATCGCCTGGGTGAACTCCAGGTTGTTGATGTTGAACTGGCCGACCGCATAGCCTTCTTTTCTTGCTTTATTCAGCATGTCCGTCATGGAGACAAGTGCCATACTCGATTCCTCCTTCGAAAATGGGAAGTCAATCTTTCGTTTTTACACCCTCCCATCATAACAAAAACAGGCAGTGTCCGCCACTGCCCTCCAGTCAGGCCAGGATTCCGCCGATCTCGCTGCGGAGCTCATGAATATCAAACGGCTTCGTGAAATATTTTTCTGCACCAAGTGCTTTTGCCGCATCAATCTGCTCCTGCTCCCCATAGGCCGTCATCATGAACACCGGAATGTCAGGCCTCTGTGACTTGAACTCCCTGAGCACTTCAATGCCATCCATCCCCGGCATCTTCATATCGAGCAGCACGCAGTCCGGCGGCGTGTCTTTGAACCGTTCAATCGCTTCGTATCCGTTTTTTGCGACGGACGTTTTAAATCCGTCACGCTTGAACACTTCTTCCAGCAGAAGGCGGATGCCGTTCTGGTCATCAACGATTAAAATCCGTTTCATAGGACAGTCCCTGCTTTCTCAAGATTCTATATTTTCTTTCATTCGAGATAATTCTAACATTTCCTTTCTTTATCAACATACTTTTTGTGCCAGCAAAGTTTATTCTGCTGCGTCCCTTTTTTGGACGGGACGGCTCCCTCCTTTTATAATGAAGCCGGAGGGATTCTCAATGAAAATGCTGACTACACAAATGTCCGGTCTGCTCCAGCGCATCGCCGGGCGCGAAGAAGAGATGATCGGGATGACAGCCCGCCTTCTTGCCCAGGCGACAGCAGGCGAAGGCCGGGTATTCATCGCGGCATTCGGAGAGCTTGGTGCCGTAAGTGCAAATGCCATTCGCGGTCAGGAGCCGCTCAGGGGAGCCGTACGCTACCGAGGCGAAGAGATCGACAGCACGGACCGGGTATGGATTCTGGCCCGCAGCAGTTCGGATGTGGAAGCACTGAAGCTTGCACGCGAGCTGTTTGAGAGATTCATCCCGTTTGCAGCAGTGGCGGACGAGCCGGAAGATGCCGAGGGCAATGAACTCGCCGATCTGGCCACTGCCTATGTATCGCTCGGCGTGAAGCGCGGCCTGCTTCCGTCGGAGGACGGCGGTCGCACCGTCTTCCCACATGCCCTTGCTGCGCTCTTTGTCTACGAAGCCGTCAGGATGGACTATGAAGAATTGCTGGCCGAATTCAGTTGAACCCGGCGCCCTGTTATCGTACAGGGCGTTTTTTATGTATTTGCTGTTATGTAACCTATCATAAAACAAAACTGATATGATGAATACCTCTATTTGTAAACTTATGGGTATTTCTGTAGAAGTCGGACATCGGAAGACTTTTTGTATGCGGTCATTTTTCCAAATAAAAAGCCAGGCGCCCACTGTTTCAAGTGGTGCCTGGCTTGTCCTTTGTTCAGTTTTCGCCGATCGAGGCGCGGATGAATTCGCGGAAGAGCGGCTGCGGGCGGTTCGGGCGGGATACAAATTCCGGGTGGAATTGGCATGCGACGAACCACTTGTGTTCCGGCAGCTCGACGATTTCGACGAGGCGGCCGTCCGGGCTGAGGCCGGAGAAGACGAAGCCTGCTTTTTCAAATGTCTCGCGGAATTCGTTGTTGAATTCGAAGCGGTGGCGGTGACGCTCATAGACGAGGTCTTCGCCGTATGCTTCGTGCGCTTTCGTGCCCGGCTTCAGCTTGCACGGATAAATGCCGAGGCGCAGCGTTCCGCCGAGGTCCTCGAGGTCTTTCTTGTCCGGCATGATATCGATGATCGGGAACGCGGTTGACGGATCGAGTTCGGAGGAGTGAGCGCCGTCCATCTTCATGACATGCTGGGCGTACTCGACAGATGCGAGCTGCATGCCGAGGCAGATGCCGAAGAACGGCACGTTGTTCTCGCGCGCGTACTCGACTGCCGCAATCTTGCCGTCGATGCCGCGGTCCCCGAAGCCGCCCGGCACCAGTACGCCGTCGACGTCGGACAGAAGTTCCGCCGCATTTTCCCGTGTGATGTCCTCTGCATTGATCCACTTCACGTCGATTTCTGCATCAAAGGCGAACCCGGCATGGCGGAGTGCTTCGACAACCGAGATATAGGCGTCCTGAAGCTCCACGTATTTGCCGACAAGCCCGATTTTGGCGGATTTCGATAGCGACTTGACTTTCTGTACGAGTGCTACCCAATCGTCGAGTTCCGGCTTCGGCGCTTCCAGGCGGAGGTGGTCCAGGACCAGGTCGTCCATCCCCTGTGCATGAAGCCTGAGCGGAATCTCATAGAGCGTCTCGGCATCCCGGGATTCAATGACTTCTTCCGGACGGATGTCGCAGAATAGGGCGATCTTGTCCTTCATGTCCTGAGGGACCGGCTGCTCGGTACGGACGACGATGAGGTTCGGCTGGATGCCGAGGCCACGCAGTTCCTTGACACTGTGCTGTGTCGGCTTGGTCTTCATTTCCCCTGCCGCGTGGATAAACGGGATCAGCGTGCAGTGGATGTACATGACTTCATTGCGGCCGAGGTCGGACCGGAGCTGGCGGATCGCTTCCAGGTAAGGAAGCGATTCAATGTCGCCGACAGTGCCGCCGATTTCGGTGATGACGACATCCGCATTCGTTTCCTTGCCGGCGCGGAGCACGCGCTGCTTGATCTCATTCGTGATGTGCGGGATGACCTGGACGGTTGCGCCGTTGTAGTCGCCGCGGCGCTCTTTCTTCAGGACGGTGGAATAGACCTTCCCGGTTGTCACCGCGGAATACTTCGTGAGGTTGATGTCGATGAATCGTTCATAGTGGCCGAGGTCGAGGTCGGTTTCCGCTCCGTCTTCAGTGACGAACACCTCACCGTGCTGATAAGGGCTCATCGTCCCCGGGTCCACGTTAATGTACGGATCGAACTTCTGGATGGTCACTTCGAGGCCGCGGTTTTTCAGAAGGCGGCCGAGGGACGCTGCAACAATCCCTTTTCCGAGTGAAGATACGACGCCGCCGGTTACAAAGATATACTTGGTCACTTCAAAATCTCCTCCTGTCATTCCCAAAAACAAAAAAGGCCCCCCTGCAAACCGTTCTGCAGGGGAGCGCATACGCACATTTTAATCTCCTCAAACTGAGGAGCCCGAACTAAATCATAAACCGGTGATGATGATTCGTCAAGGTTAAACTTCTTCTTCGTCCTCTTCCTCGTCGTCGACTTCGTCGGCAAGGTCAATCTCGCCGTCCAGAAGATCCTCGTCTTCCTCATCATCTTCGAGTTCGTCGACGTCCTCTTCTTCCTCATCTTCGATTTCGAAGTCTTCTTCCTCATCGTCGTCGGCGAATTCATCAAAGTCCTCATCGAAGTCGACATCCTCATCGTCCTCGATGACCTCTTCATCATCGTCTTCCACGACTTTCGCCTTGGCCTTGCGTTTGCGCGGCTTGACCGACGGCGCGGTCTCTTCCTCGATCTTGTCGACCGGGTACCATTCCCGGAGCGCCCAGCGCCCGTCACCGAGCGCGAGGAACCGCCCGTCAATGTTCATATCTGTATAGAAGCGGACGAGGCGTTCCTTGGTTTCTTCCTCGGACAGGCCGATCATCCGGCCGAGCTCGGCCATAAGGGCAGGGAACTCCATCGGCTCCCGGCGCTCCTCCAGCAGGGCGAAGGCAAGGTCGATCAGGGCTTCTTCTTTTAATTGTTCCTGTGTTAGATCTTGAAGGTTCATCAGGAGCACGTCCTTTCTGCATGCGTTGGCATAATCACCATTATATACAATCCGGTTCACGCTATGCCACCGTCAACTTTTGTTTTTGAGCGTACGCCATCCGCTAAAGAACAAATAAAACAGATGCGCGGACAGCAGGATGAGCGGCACGGCTGCCAGCCCGCGGTTATACAGGACGATTGACAGGATAATCAGGATCACCATGATAGCGGCGTGATGGGACGTTTTCAACGGGAGGCCCTCCTCTGCGCTTCTTCCTACATTATACAACAGAAGAAAAAATAGATGTCCCGCAGAGGCGGAACATCGGAAATTTTTTCTTATCAGGACGTCACTTGCCGCTCACATGTTTCTTCTGTATTGCCCGCCGACTTCATAGAGGGCTGCCGTGATCTGGCCGAGGCTGGCGACCCTGACCGTATCCATGAGGGCCTCAAAGATGTTTCCTCCTGTGACGGCCGCTTTTTTCAGGCGGTCAAGGGCTTCCTGCGTACGGTCGCCGTGACGCTCCTGGAACGTTTTCAGATTGCGGATCTGTGTTTCTTTCTCTTCCTTCGTCGCACGGGCGAGCTCCATGTTGTCGATCTCTTCCTCGGACGGCGGATTCGGGTTCAGATAGGTGTTGACGCCGACAATCGGCAGTGCACCCGAATGCTTGAGGTGCTCATAGTACATCGATTCTTCCTGGATTTTGCCCCGCTGATACTGCGTTTCCATCGCTCCCAGGACGCCTCCGCGGTCATTCAGGCGGTCGAATTCTGCAAGGACGGCCTGCTCGACGAGGTCGGTCAGCTCCTCGATGATGAACGAACCCTGGAGCGGATTCTCGTTTTTCGAGAGCCCATGCTCTTTCGTGATGATCATCTGGATGGCCATCGCCCGGCGCACCGACTCCTCTGTAGGCGTCGTGATCGCCTCATCGTAGGCGTTTGTATGGAGCGAGTTGCAGTTGTCCTGCAGTGCCATGAGTGCCTGCAGCGTCGTCCGGATGTCGTTGAAGTCGATCTCCTGCGCGTGCAGGCTCCGTCCCGACGTCTGGACGTGATACTTCAGCTTCTGGCTGCGTTCGTTTGCGCCGTACTTCTCGCGCATCGCGATCGCCCAGATACGGCGCGCGACGCGGCCGATGACCGTATATTCCGGATCGAGGCCGTTCGAGAAGAAGAACGACAGGTTCGGCGCGAAGTCATCGATGTCCATGCCGCGGCTCAGGTAATATTCCACGTAGGTGAAACCGTTCGCCAGCGTAAAGGCCAGCTGAGAAATCGGATTCGCCCCCGCCTCGGCGATATGGTAGCCGGAGATGGACACCGAGTAGTAATTGCGGACCTGGTGATCGATAAAGTACTGCTGGATATCCCCCATCATGCGGAGCGCAAACTCGGTCGAGAAGATGCACGTGTTCTGGCCCTGGTCTTCCTTCAGGATGTCGGCCTGTACGGTGCCCCGGACGGTCTGGAGCGTCTTTTCGCGGACTTCCGTGAATTCTTCCACCGTCAGGGTCCGGCCCAGTTCCTCTTCCTTCTTCTTCACCTGCTGGTCGATCGCAGTGTTCATGAACATCGCCAGGATGATCGGCGCCGGGCCGTTGATTGTCATCGAGACAGACGTCGACGGAGCACACAGGTCGAAACCGTCGTACAGCTTTTTCATGTCATCGAGCGTACAGACCGATACGCCGGACTCACCGACCTTGCCGTAAATGTCCGGACGGTATGCCGGGTCTTCGCCGTATAGCGTGACCGAGTCGAATGCCGTGGACAGGCGCTTCGCATCGTCGTCCTTCGAGAGGTAGTGGAACCGGCGGTTGGTCCGCTCCGGCGTTCCTTCGCCCGCGAACTGGCGCTTCGGGTCTTCTCCCTGGCGCTTGAACGGGAACACACCCGCCGTATACGGGAATGAGCCCGGCACGTTTTCCGCATACACCCAGCGGAGGATCTCCCCGTAGTCCTTGAACTTCGGAAGGGCGACCTTCGGGATCTTCAGGCCTGCCAGGCTTTCCGTACGGAGGATCGTGCGGATCTCCCTGTCCCGGATCTTCGTGACAAACTCTTCTCCGGAATACGCTTCCTTCAGGCTTTCCCAGTTCCCGAGGATGCGCTTTGATTCGGTGGACAGTTCATTGTCCACCCCGTCGATCAGTGACTGGAGGGACCCTTCAAGCGCTTCGTCCCCTCCCTTTTCGCGGATCATGGCGAGCGTGCCTTCCAGCTGGAAAAGCCGCCGGCCGAGCTCGGCCTGCTGTTCCGCGCGCTTGTGGTAGTCGCGGATCGTATCGGTAATTTCACGCAGGTAGTAGCGGCGGTCATTCGGGATGATGACGTTCTGCTTCTGCGTCTTGACGGAATGTTTATAGGACGTTTCCCAGCCGAGGCTGAATTTGTCGTTCAGGACATCGACGATCGCCGCGAACAATGAGTTCGTGCCTTTGTCGTTGAACTGGCTCGCAATCGTGCCGTAAACCGGCATCTCGTCAAGCTGACGGTCCCACAGCTGTCGGCTGCGCTGGTACTGCTTCTGGACCTGGCGAAGGGCATCCTCCGAGCCTTTGCGCTCGAACTTGTTGATCGCGATCAGATCCGCGAAGTCGATCATATCGATTTTCTCGAGCTGCGTCGGCGCGCCGAACTCGCTCGTCATCACGTACATCGACGCGTCCGCGATTTCCGCGACCTCGGCATCGCCCTGCCCGATTCCGCTCGTTTCGACGATGATCAGATCAAAGCCTGCCGCACGGACCACATCCAGCACATCGCGGATGGCACCCGACAGTTCGGAGCGGGATCCCCGTGTCGCCAGGCTCCGCATGTAGACCCGGTCGCTGAAGATCGCGTTCATGCGGATCCGGTCGCCGAGGAGCGCGCCGCCTGTTTTCTGCTTGGTCGGGTCGATTGACAGGATGGCGACCTTCTTGTCCGGCAACTCATGGAGGAACCGGCGGATCAGCTCATCGGTGAGGGAGCTTTTCCCTGCACCGCCCGTACCAGTGATGCCGAAGACCGGCGTGTTCTTTGACTTCTGCCGGATTGCTTCCAGCATCTTCTGTGCCTCTTCAGTCTGGTTCAGATGGGCGTCTTCAGCCAGTGTGATCAGTCCGGACAGGAGCGGCACATTGTCCGTGGTCAGCTCTTCCGGCTGGCCGAGGTCCTTTTTCTCGGATGTCCTGAAATCGCATTGCTTCAGCATTTCGTTGATCATGCCCTGGAGGCCGAGCCGGCGACCGTCTTCCGGCGAAAAGATGCCCGAGATTCCGTAGTCGTGGAGTTCCTTGATCTCCCTCGGGATGATGACGCCTCCCCCGCCGCCGTAGATGCGGATATGCGGCGCGCCTTTTTCCTTCAGGAGATCATGCATGTACTTGAAATATTCGACGTGGCCGCCCTGGTAGGAAGAGATCGCGATGCCCTGCACGTCTTCCTGGATGGCCGCATTGACGACTTCCTCGACCGAGCGGTTATGGCCGAGATGGATCACTTCCGCCCCGCTCGACTGCAGGATGCGGCGCATGATGTTGATCGAGGCATCGTGGCCGTCGAACAGGCTGGATGCCGTCACGAACCGGACATGGTTGACCGGCTTGTAGACTTCGACTGGTGCCGTTGTCATGTTGCTTCCCCCTCCCGCTGAAGGCCGGCCACCCCGTGGAGCAGCTGGTCCGTCAGCATTTCGATGAATTCCCCTAATGTGAACTGTTTGCGGAGCGCCCAGCGGCGGAACGCCCACATCTGCCCCTGGACGATGATATGGTGAGCGCCGAGCCGGGCTTCCTTCTCGGTAAGCCTGATCTCGCCCGCTTCGGAGCAGCCGGCCAGCATCCGTTCGAACAGGCCGGCCATTTCAAGCTCCTTTTCCAGAACATAGCTGAGCGCTGTTTTCGGCAGTGACTTCGTCTCCTGGTACATGACAGTGAATTCGTCATCCATGTCATTGATCGTTTCGATATAGAGCCGGATGGCGTCCTTCAGGCCGTCGACCGTGCCCTGCTTTTCGGCAAGCTGGGACAGTCGGTCATTGACTTCCTCATAGATGCGGTCGCACACCAGATACAGGACGTCTTCCTTTGTCCGGATATATTCATAGAGCGTGCCGATGCTGAAGCCCGCTTCCTTTGCGATTTCCCGCGTGGTCGTGCGGTGGAACCCCTTCTCCCTGAACAGCTTCACCGCTCCGCGGATCATCTGGTCGCGGCGCTTCTCGATCAGTGACTCGTCTTTTACCGACGACTTGACCTCATGGCGCACCGACGTTTTCTTGCCGGTCATTTCGTCAGCATGCGGGAGATGACGAGGCGCTGGATCTCTTGCGTGCCCTCATAGATCTGCGTGATTTTCGCGTCACGCATGAATCGCTCGACCGGATAGTCCTTCGTGTAGCCGTATCCGCCGTACACCTGGACCGCTTCCGTCGTCACCTTCATCGCGGTGTCGCCCGCCATGAGTTTTGCCATTGCGGACTCTTTGCCGTACGGGTGGCCGTTCGACTCGAGCCAGGCCGCCTGATAAGTGAGAAGACGGGACGCCTCAATCGAAGTCGCCATGTCGGCAAGCTTAAATCCGATGCCCTGGTTTGCCGCGATCGGCTTGCCGAACTGCTCGCGCTCCTTCGCGTAGGCAACCGAGTGGTCAAGCGCACCCTGCGCGATGCCGACTGCCTGTGCCGCGATGCCGTTCCGGCCGCCGTCCAGCGTCTTCATCGCGATGATGAAGCCCTGGCCCTCTTCGCCCAGGAGGTTTTCGGCAGGGACCTTGCAGTTGTCGAAGATGACTTCCGTTGTCGGGGACGAACGGATGCCGAGCTTTTTCTCCTTTTTGCCGACGGAGAAGCCTTCAAAGTCCTTTTCTACGATGAACGCGCTCGTGCCCTTGTGCTTCGAGGAAGGATCAGTGACCGCGAACACGATATACGTGTCCGCAATGCCGCCGTTTGTGATGAACATCTTCGAGCCGTTCAGGATGTAGTGGTCGCCGTCTTTTTTCGCGGTCGTCTTCATGCCGCCCGCGTCAGACCCGGAGCCCGCCTCCGTCAGGCAGTAGGCACCGATCTTCGAGCCTTCCGCCATCGGGCGGAGGTATTTCTGCTTCTGCTCTTCCGAGCCGTATTTATAGACCGGCCAGCCGGCAAGCGACGTATGCGCGGACAGGACGACGCCCGCCGACGCATCCACGCGGGAAAGCTCCTCGACCGCGATCACATACGCGAGGAAGTCGGAGCCGATGCCGCCGTACTCTTCCGGCCATGGAATGCCCGTCAGGCCGAGTTCGGCCATCTTATGGAAAAGCTCGACGTCGAAGCGCTCTTCCTCGTCACGCTCTGCAGCGGTCGGTGCGATATCCTTCTCTGCAAAGTCGCGTACCATTTTCCGGATCATTTCATGTTCTTCGGACAGTTTAAAGTTCATTTTCGTCTTCCACCTTTCGGTCAATCGGCCGGGCCGTTGTTTGTATAGTGTGCGCCCTGGAGGTCCGGGTGCGCGTTCGTGTACTTTTGTCCATTTCCGGGGCGGCCGCTTCATGATCTTTCGCCGGCGCTTGCTGATCATTCGACGCCCCTTATTGATCTTTCGCGGACGCTTAATGATCTTTCGGCCGCTCTTATTGATCTTTCATCCCGCCCCGGCCCAGTAAGTAAGCATCACATTCACTTCGTAAGATGCTTACTGATAACAATCCTCTGGATCTCGCTTGTGCCTTCATAGATCTGCGTCACTTTCGCGTCGCGGAAGTAGCGCTCCGCCGGATAGTCTTCTGTGTAGCCGTAACCGCCGAACACCTGGACGGCTTCGATGGCACAGTCCATGGCCGCCTGGGAGGCGAACAGTTTCGCCATCGAGGCTTCCTTCCCCGCCGGCAGGCCCCGTCCGTACAGGTCGGCTGCCTGGTAGACGAGGAGGCGTGCCGCTTCGACCGACGTCGCCATGTCGGCGAGCTTGAAGCCGACTCCCTGATTTGCCGCAATCGGCTTGCCGAACTGCACTCGTTCCTTCGCATAGGCGACGGCCGCTTCCGTTGCGGCTTCCGCGATGCCGAGCGACTGTGCGGCAATGCCGATCCGGCCGGCATCAAGGTTGGCAAGAGCAATCTTGAAACCTTCCCCGTCCCGGCCAAGCACATTCTCCTCAGGCACGTTCATGTCCTCGAACGTCAGCTGGACGGTTCGGGAACCGTGAAGGCCCATCTTCTCCTCATCCTTGCCGATGACAAGTCCCGGAGTGCCCTTCTCGACGATGAACCCCGTGACGCCGCGGCTTCCCGCATCCGGATTGGTGTTGGCGAAGACGATGTAGACATCGGCTTCTCCGCCGTTTGTGATAAACACCTTCGAACCGTTCAGGACGTAATGGCCGTCTTTTTTGACAGCCCGCGTCTTCATCGCTCCTGCATCGGATCCGGAGGACGGCTCGGTGAGGCAGAACGCGCCGAGATACTCGCCAGAAGCCATCTTCGGAATGTACTTCCGCTTCTGCTCTTCCGTGCCGAACTTCAGGATCGGGTTGATGCCGACCGATGTGTGGACGCTAAGAATCACGCCCATGACCGCGCTTACCTTCGACAGCTCATGGATGGCGATGATGTAGCTCGTGTAGTCCATCCCGGAGCCGCCATACTCCTCAGGAACCGTGATGCCCATGAGGCCGAGCCCGCCCATCTTTTCCAGGAGCGGGCGAGGGAACTCGCCCGCTTCCATCCTCGGGATAAACGGTTCCACCTCGTTTTTCGCAAAGTCGCGCACCATCCGGCGCATCATCTTCTGTTCTTCGGTGAATGTAAAATCCATGCTGTACACCTCGTTTAATAAAAGCCGTGCGGACAAACCGGCTTATTCATAGACATAGAACCCGCGGCCGGATTTCTTGCCGAGCCAGCCGGCGTTGACGTATTTTCGAAGAAGCGGGCACGGACGGTATTTCGGATCTCCGAAGCCTTCGTGCAGCACTTCCATAATGTACAGGCAGGTGTCCAGGCCGATAAAGTCTGCAAGCTGGAGCGGGCCCATCGGATGGTTCATGCCGAGCTTCATCACGTCGTCGATCGCTTCCTTCGATGCGACACCTTCATACAGTGTGTAGATCGCTTCGTTGATCATCGGCATGAGCACACGGTTCGAGACGAAGCCGGGATAGTCGTTGACCTCGACAGGCGTCTTGGACAGCTTCCTCGTCATGTCCTCGACGGCCTGATAGGTTTCGTCGGTGGTCGCAAGCCCGCGAATGATCTCGACCAGCTTCATGACCGGCACCGGGTTCATAAAGTGCATCCCGATCACCTGTCCCGGCCGCTTTGTTACAGCGGCGATTTCCGTGATCGGCAGTGCGGAGGTGTTCGTGGACAAAATGGCGTGCTCCCGTGCATGCTCGTCTAGCTGCCTGAAGATCGACTGCTTGATTTCCATTTTCTCGACGGCCGCTTCGATGATCAGGTCGGCCTCCTTTGCATCCGAAAGGTCCGTCGACTTCCGGATGCGGCCGAGTACCGCATTTTTTTCTTCCTCTGTCATCCGGCCCTTATCCACTCCCCGGGAAAGGTTTTTCGTGATGACACCGAGTCCTTTTTCAAAGGCTGCTTCGCTGATATCGTTAAGGATCACATCGAACCCGGCCTGTGCACACACCTGTGCGATGCCGCCGCCCATCTGTCCGGCTCCGATGACCATGACGCGTTTGATTTCCATGCTTACTCCCCCTGTCCCTGCTTCGGTACTTCGATCATGACGGCATCCCCCTGGCCGCCGCCCGAGCAGATTGCTGCGATGCCGATGCCGCCGCCGCGGCGCTTTAGTTCATGCGCGAGTGTCAGGATGATCCGTGCGCCGCTCGCTCCGATCGGATGGCCTAGCGCGACCGCACCGCCGTTGACATTGACTTTTTCCGGATCAAGCCCGGCGATTTTCGCGCTGGCGAGCGAGACGGCCGCGAACGCTTCATTGATCTCAAACAGGTCGATCTCTTCAAGAGACTTGCCGGTCTTTTCCAGGATTTCGTTGATGACAAGCCCAGGTGTCTGAGGAAAGTTTTCCGGTTCGACGGCGACTTCTGCGTGGGCGATGATCTCCGCCAGGATGTCTTTTCCTTCCTGCTTTGCACGGTCCGCGTCCATGAGAACAAGCGCGCAGGCGCCGTCGTTCACTCCCGGTGCGTTGCCTGCCGTGATCGTGCCTTCCTTGCCGAATGCCGGCTTCAGCTTCGCGAGCGATTCGGGCGATGTATCCCTGCGCGGCGCCTCGTCTTCCCCGACGTGGATCGTCTGCCCTTTTCGTGCAGGTACTTCGACCGGTACGATTTCTTCTACAAACAGGGCTTCATCGATCGCCTTCACGGCGCGTTCATGGCTGCGGAGTGCCCATTCGTCCTGGGCATCGCGTGTGAGCTCCATCTTTTCCGCTGTGCTGTTCCCGTACGTACCCATGTGCACCCGGTCCGGGTGGAACGAGCAGGACAGCCCGTCATGGATCATGCCATCGATCAGTGGTGCATCCCCCATCTTCAGGCCGAAGCGGCCCTTCGGCATGTAATACGGTGCGTTCGACATCGACTCCATGCCGCCTGCCACGATCACCTGCTCCTCTCCGAGACGGATCAGCTGGTCGCCGAGCGTCACCGCACGCATGCCGGATGCGCAGACTTTGTTGATCGTCTCGGTCTTCACCTTCCATGGGATGCCTGCTTTGTTCGCGGCCTGCCGGGACGGGATCTGTCCCTGACCGCCCTGCAGGACGGTCCCCATGATGACCTCATCCACTTCTTCTGGTGATGTGCCGGTCCGCTCCAGAGCCGCGCGGATCGCCACTCCTCCGAGGTCGCTTGCCGTCTGTGATGCAAGCAGCCCACCGAATTTTCCGAATGGTGTACGCGCCCCGCCAAGAATCGCCGTTCTTGCCATGATCGAATTCCCCCTTTTGGTTTTGACAGCGTTTTCATAATGGTTTCAGCAAACGCCGGGCAACGTCTGTCACTTGAGTGACTGAACGCTCGCTCGGCAAAAATCCTGAGAAAAAGGGAGTGTCCGGCACTCCCCTTTCCATTTGTTTCATTGTATCGAATTTTCAAAGAATCCGCAACGGCTTACTGGAGAATCGGTTCTTCCTCTTCCTTGACCGCCGGCTCCAGATTGTCCCCGAAGATGGAGCGCTCGAGGAGTTCCGCGACGTCATACGTGCCGACCTTGTCCTCCACTTCGACCGCCTTCGTGCCGTCCGAAATCATCGTCAGGCAGTATGGGCAGGCGGATGAGATGACGGAAGGATTGACTTCCAGCGCCTGTTCGGTCCGTGCGACGTTGATCCGGTGGCCCTTGTCTTCCTCCATCCACATGAGGCCGCCGCCCGCGCCGCAGCACATGGCATCCTCGCGGTTCCGGGCCATCTCGACAAGCTCGACGCCCGGGATGGACTTCAGGATCTCACGCGGCGCATCGTAGACGTCGTTGTAGCGCCCGAGGTAGCAGGAGTCGTGGAAGGTGATTTTCTCGTTGACCGCGTATTTCGGTTTGAGCCTGCCCTCCATCAGAAGCTTATGCAGAAACTCGGTATGGTGGTAGACGATGGCCTGGTAGCCGAAGTCCGGATACTCGTTCTTGAAGATGTTGTAGGCATGCGGGTCGATCGTGATGATCTTCTTCACGCCATTCTTTTCAAACTCCTTGATATTCGCTTCGGCCAGCTCCTGGAACAGGAATTCGTTTCCGAGGCGGCGAGGCGTATCGCCGGAGTTTTTCTCTTTGTTTCCGAGGATGGCGAATTTCACGCCGGCTTCGTTCAGAAGGTGGGCAAACGACAAAGCGATCTTCTGGGAACGGTTGTCGAATGCACCCATCGAGCCGACCCAGAGAAGGTACTCGAAGTCTTCGGCAGATTTCTTGGCTTCCTTGACCGTTGGGATGTGGAGGTCCGGACGGGCATCGCGCCAGTTCTCCTTTTCCTTCCGGTTGAGGCCCCAAGGGTTGCCCTGGCGTTCGATGTTCGTCATCGCGCGCTGTGCATCCGCGTCCATGCGGCCTTCCGTCATGACGAGGTAGCGGCGGAGATCGATGATTTTGTCGACGTGTTCGTTCATGACCGGGCACTGGTCTTCACAGTTCCGGCAAGTGGTGCACGCCCAGATCTCTTCTTCCGTGATGACATCCCCGATCAGGGACGGGCTGTAGATATCACCGATGACCGCGCCTTCAGCGCCTGCCGCCACCGCGAGCTGGTTTCCTCTCGTGTCATTGAACATGAACGATGGCACCCATGGTTTCTGCTTGGTCGTGACAGCACCCGTGTTGGTCAGATGGTCGCGAAGTTTCGTGATCAGATCCATCGGCGACAGCATCTTGCCCGTGCCGGTTGCCGGGCACATGTTCGTGCATCGGCCGCATTCCACGCAGGCATAGAAGTCGAGCATCTGGAGCTGGGTAAAGTCCTCAATCTTGCCGACGCCGATCGACGGCATCTCTTCTTCGCCGTCTTCTCCTTCCGCATCGTCTTCCTCAAGCGCGGTGAAGTCGATCGGCGCAAGCTTGCCGCGGCGGTCAAACCGCATCAGGTACGTGTTTGCAGGTCCCGCAATCAGATGGGCGTGCTTCGACTGCGGCACATACACGAGGAACGCAAGAAGCGTCAGCAGGTGCACCCACCATGCGGCAAAGAATACGACGGCCGCCGCTGTCGGAGACATCCAGCTGAATGCGGAGGCGATCGCCGAGGCCATCGGCTCCGTCCAGGTTGTTTCATGTCCGCGCCAGATCATATTCATGCCGTTTGCGACGAGCGTCGACAGCATGAGTGTCCCGATAAAGATCAGGACAAGTCCCGCCTTCCATCCGCGGCGGAGCCGGACCAGCTTCTCCACATAGCGCCGGTAAAACGCCCAGATGACCGCAACAAGGATCGTGAAGACGACGATTTCCTGGAAGAACGTGAAAAACGGATAGACCGGCCCGAACGGCAGGTGGGAACCCGGTTTCAGCCCTTTCCAAATCAGGTCGATCGCCCCGAACTGGACAAGAAGGAATCCGTAGAAGAACATGACGTGGATCGTCCCGCTCTTCTTGTCCTTCAGAAGTTTTTTCTGTCCGAAGACGTTTGTCCAGATCGCCCGCAGGCGTTCATCGATCCTGGCATCAAACTCCTCTTTCTTTCCGAGCCTGATAAAATCAATGCGTGTTTTGACCACGTATGTGAACAATCCGAGCGCGTACGCAGTGACGGCCAGGAACAGAATCCAGTTGGCGATAAGCAATGGGTTCACATTGGTCCCTCCCTTTCCGGTACCGGCCGGTATTGAATCCGCTTTCACATCGTGAAGTTCAATCCGTCTCCGGCATCTCTTTATGACTCCAGTGTAATAATGAATGAGCATTCAGTCAACAATATTTTTCGAATTTTGTCCCGAGTGACAAAAGTGAGGCATCCGTGTTCCCGATTTTACGGGAAAGCGGATGCCTCTGCAATGTGGTTTTTTATTGGTATTCCGGAGAATTTCCGGTGTTTTTCCCGGTGTGGGCCTGCTCCCTCCGGATTGCTTCTTCCGTACACTCGCCGACTGCCCGGCCGATGAGGGCCCCAAGCTGCGTGAGCGGCCCTGCATACGGAAGGTC
This sequence comes from Bhargavaea cecembensis DSE10, assembly GCF_000348905.1. Taxonomy (GTDB): domain Bacteria; phylum Bacillota; class Bacilli; order Bacillales_A; family Planococcaceae; genus Bhargavaea; species Bhargavaea cecembensis. Next base: position 192,101 of record NZ_AOFT01000001.1, on the reverse strand, counting down.
CGGGCCGGATTGGGTCGCCGCAATAAGCAGGCTGTCGGTCGCCGTGCCGGTTGCGGGAGTGCCGGTTTCCGGATCCCGGATCCCCATCCGGTTCAGCACGGCAGATTTCGCCTCGGTTGCCGTGACCAGCGCCTGGACAAAGGCTTCGTCCGGCAGGCGGCCGTTGATCATCACCCAAGTGTTGATGGTACCCGGACGCCATTCACACCGTGAAGGCTGACGCACTGAAGCATCCAGTGCATGGCCGGTGGCTGCCGTCACCATGACAGTGAGGCGGACATCCCCCTCCCTGTAATCCCGGATGACGGCGCGTCCTACCGGGACGGCGGTCATCATGGCCACTGTCTCCGCCGGTTTGCCGCCGGTTTTCCTGACATAGTCCGCCATCTCCTCCCGGACATCGACCGTGCTGTATTCCGGATCCACCCTGCGGTTGATGAACAGCCTTGCCCAGCCTGCACCGGCATTCAGCACTGCGGAGGATACCGTCCGGAGGGGGCGGTCCGCCTCAAAGCGGACCTCATCGGCCGTGACCGTAAAATCTGCTGCGCGCACTTCCGCTGCCGTTTTTTCCTTCCCCGCCGGAAGCAGCAGAATTTGGGGTTTCGGGATTTCCGGGTGGATCCGCGCGTCCACCCTGGCACCGTATACGTCACTGATAATGTCTTCCCGGACGACTTCATCCGGGGTACCCTCTGCTGCAATTTGCCCGTCCGACATCAGAATGAGACTGTCGCAATAAAGGGCAGCGAGGTTGATGTCATGGAAAATCGAGACGACCGCAGTCCCCTGTTCTTTGGCCAGGTTTCTGACCGAATCCAGCAGTTGCTGCTGATGGGCAATGTCAAGGTGGTTTGTCGGTTCATCAAGAAGCAGGATCGGTGCTTCCTGGGCCAGTGCCTGTGCGACAAACACGCGCTGCCGCTCCCCGCCGGAAAGAAGGTCGATCCGCTTTTCTCCGAAATCGGCGATGCCTGAAGCGTCCATCGCCCGGAGGACCGCCCGCTCATCCGAATTCTTCCATCCCGGAAACAGCCCTGTCTGGTGCGGATAGCGCCCGAGTGCCACCGTTTCACGGACGGTCTGGGAAAACGCATTGTGGTGCAGCTGGGGCAAGACGGCCACCTTGCGTGCGAACTCTTTCTTGGAAAAGCCTGCAGCATCGCTCCCGCCGATCCGGACTGTACCTGACCGGACCGGAAGCAGCCCGCTGATCAGCTTGATCAAAGTGGACTTCCCGCAGCCGTTCGGACCGAGAATGCCGACAAACTCGCCGGCCGCCGCAGAAAACGAAACGTCGCGGATCACATCTTCCTGCCCGTATCCGCCGCGAATTCTGACTGCCTCAAGCATGGGCCGTCCCTCCCTTCCTGCTCCGTTGCCGCCAGAAGATATAGGCGAATACCGGCGCCCCGATCAGTGCGGTAATGACTCCGACCGGCAGTTCGGACGGGGAAATGACCGTCCGTGCGATCAGGTCGCAGATAATCAGGAGAGATGCCCCGTTAAGGAAAGAAAGGGGCAGCAGATGCCGGTGGTCCGTTCCCCACAATAGCCGTGTCATATGCGGCACGACCAGGCCGATAAAGCCGATCGTCCCCGACACCGCAACAGCCGCTCCCGTCAATACGGATCCGCCGGCGAGGATCATCATTTTCCTCCTGGCGACATCGACGCCGAGGTGGTGGGCCCGTTCTTCCCCGAACAGCAAGGCATTCAGCTCCCGCCTGTTCAGATAAAGGAGGACAGCGCCTACCAATATGAACGGCCAGATCATCCTGACATAGGGCCAGCCCCTCATCGACACGCTGCCGAGCAGCCAGCCGATGATCTGTCTCAGTTCATCGCCTGTCATTGCTATCATGAGAGACAGCACCGATCCGAGAAATGAGCTGAAAATGATCCCCGTCAGGATGAGGGTCTCCATCTTCATCCCTCTGTCCACCATGCGGGCAAAGGCAATGACGAGGAACATCGTGATCGCCCCGCCGGCCATGCTGAAGACGGGAAGCGTGAAGAGGCCCAGCACCGGGATGGAGATTCCGAAAAACAGCGTCACAACGGCACCGACAGAAGCACCGGAGGAAATCCCCAGCGTGTAGGGATCGGCAAGCGGATTCTGGAACAGGCCCTGGAATGCTGCACCCGCAATTGCCAGTGCCGCACCGACCAGGCCTGCGAGCACCACTCTCGGCAAACGGATATTCCAGAGAATATTGACCGCGATCTCGTCCCCTTCTCCCCAAAGCGCGCGCAGCGGGATGTCGACCGACCCGATCGATACGCCCGCCCATGCAGCGGCCAGGAAGATTGCAAACGAAACCGCATAGGCGGGTACCGCCTTATTCATTTCCTCCTTCAAACGCTTCCGGGTAGACTGCTTTCGCGATGGCTTCCAGCCCGTCTGCCAGACGCGGTCCCGGGCGGCTCGTGATGTTCTCGTCCACCTGGACAACCGCGTCATTCTTCACCGCGCTGACCGTTCCGTATCCTTCGCGGGCTTTGACTCCGTCAACTGCCCCTTCCATATAGCTGTACATCACCAGAATGACATCCGGGTTCCGGCTGATGATTTCTTCAGGGTCCATCATGACCCAGCCTTCCTGGTCTCCGGCCGCGTTTTCCGCACCGATCATTCCGAGCATCTCGTCCGTGAACGTTCCGCCGCCCGGTGTATAGATTTCAGGAGCAGGCGAGGTTTCCGCGAACACTTTCTTCGGCTCCATCCCTTCCGTCGCCCCGACGATCTCATTTACTTTAGACTGCATCTCATCCACGACATCGGCCGCTTCTTCGGAGTTTCCGGTGAGTTCGCCGATCTGTTCGATGGTTTCATACGCTGTTTCAAAGTCTTGCGCCTCTTCGACGACAAACACAGTCACACCCGCATCACGGAGCTGCTGAAGGCCTGCTTCATGGGTGCCCATTGCGGATCCGTGTGCAAGCACAAGATCAGGGTCAAGGGACAGGATCTTCTCCACATTGAATTCCAACCCGCCGATCTTCTCGATCTCCTGTGCTTCCGCCGGATAATCGTCAAAATCTCCTACTCCCACAACCGCGTCGCCTGCGCCTACGGCAAACAGGATTTCCGTATTGCTCGGGATCATCGAGACGATGGCATCCGGTTCTTCCTCAAGTGTAATTTCATTGCCGACCGCATCGGTCATCGTCACCGGGAATGCCGCCTGCTCCGCCGATTCCTGGCCTGTTCCTTCTTCTTGCTGGTCCGCAGGCTTGTCAGCCGATTCCTCACCGCCGCCGCACGCTGCAAGCATCAGTGCCACAGCCGGTGCGGCAAGCCATCTTAACCACTTCTTATCCAAATCCGATTCCCCCTACCTTTTATGTATGGAACAGAAAAAACCCCCGCGCGTGGCGGGGGCAGAAATGCCGGCAGGACGGACATGCGGAAAAACAGCCGCATCCTGCAACAGCAGGCACCGTTCCACACCGGCCTGTCCTCGCAGGCGCTTTCGGGTGTTTTCGGCTGAGGCAGGTTTCCTGACTTGCGGCTTTCAAGCCGCTCACAGTGGCGGGACCGTGCCGGATTTTCACCGGCTTCCCTTTTACCCCCGAGTTGGGGCACCTCAGCGTCATCCGGCACAAGCTTGTGCCGGATATTCAATTCCTACTTTATTTAATCAGACGGTGCCGGTTTTGTCGAGGGCATCCGGGAACCGTCGTTAATCAACGTTTCGGTAAAGTTAATCAACGTCTCAATGAATATCACCAACGTTTCACCTATAAAAAGGCCCCCTCAGCCGATGCTGAGAGGGCCGGTCATCATGATCTTACATCCGCTCCGGTGCGGCGACGCCGATCAGGCGAAGTGCGTTTGCAACGGTCGTGCGGGTTGCCGTGACGAGCGCAAGGCGCGCTTCCGACAGCTCCTTGTTGTCCGGGTCGACGACTTTGTCGGTCGAGTAGAACGTATGGAATGCCGATGCCAGCTCCTGGATATAGGTGGCAATCCGGTGCGGTGCACGAAGCTTCGCCGCGTCCGCGACAACCTGGGGGAAGTCGCCGATCTTCTTCATGAGATCGATCGCCTTTTCGCTGTCCTGGAGCAATCCGACATTTTCTTCCGAGCGGAACAGCCCTGCATCATCCGCCTGGCGGAGAATTGAGCAGATCCGGGCGTGCGCATACTGCGCGTAGTAAACCGGGTTTTCATTGGACTGGGACACTGCGAGATCGAGGTCAAAGTCCATCTGCGAGTCGCCGGAGCGCATGATGAAGAAGTAGCGGACTGCATCCAGGCCGACCATATCGACGAGCTCGCGCAGCGTGACTGCCTTGCCTGTCCGCTTGCTCATCTTGAACTTTTCTCCGTCTTTGTACAGCTGGACCATCTGGGAAACGAGCACTTCAAGCGTATCCTTGTCGTAGCCGAGCGCCTCGATCGCCGCCTTCATGCGAGGGATGTAGCCATGATGGTCGGCTCCCCAGATGTTGATCAGCTTGTCGAAGCCGCGCTGGAGCTTGTCCTCGTGATAGGCGATGTCCGGAGTCAGGTAGGTGTAGGAGCCGTCCTGCTTGATGAGGACGCGGTCCTTGTCGTCGCCGAATGTCGTCGAGCGGAACCAGGTGGCACCGTCCTCCTCGTAGACATGGCCGTTTTCCTTGAGCTTATCGAGTGCTGCATCGATCTTTCCGGATCCATAAAGCGTCGATTCCGAGAACCAGTTGTCAAACGACACGCGGAAGTCGGCCAGGTCCTTCTTGATCTTGTCCAGTTCGATGCCGAGTCCATGCTTGCGGAACCACTGGAACCGCTCTTCTTCCGGCATCTTGGCGAACTTGTCTCCGTGCTCCTGCGCAAGCGCATTGGCGATCTCGATGACATCCTTGCCGTGATAGCCGTCTTCCGGCATCTCGCGCTCCTCGCCGAGTGCCTGGAAATAGCGGGCCTCGATCGACAAAGCCAGGTTGTTGATCTGATTGCCGGCATCATTGATGTAGTATTCGCGGGAAACATCATAGCCTGCATAATCGAGCACATTGCAGAGCGCGTCACCGATTGATGCGCCCCGGCCATGGCCGAGGTGAAGATCGCCCGTCGGGTTCGCCGAGACGAACTCGACCTGGATCTTCTCGCTGCCGCCCGCATCGCTGCGTCCGAAGTTCTCGCCTTTCTCCAGCACGTCCTTTACGACATCACCAAGGTAGTCGGTTTTGACGGTGATGTTGATAAAGCCCGGGCCGGCGATATCGACCGATTTGATCGGGGTACCGTCGGTGTCCAGGTTGCCGAGAATCGCTTCAGCGATGGCGCGCGGCGGCTTTTTCGCGATTTTCGTCAGCTGCATCGCGATATTGGTTGCGTAGTCGCCGTTTTCCTTGTTTTTCGGCGTCTCGAGCATCACATCCGGCACGTCTGCGCCTTCCGTGAGGCCCGCCTTTTCCACCGCGCTGCCGAGCGCGTCTTTCAGCTGCTGTTTGATCTGTTCCACTGTGCTCATGCTTTTCCCTCCGAATAAGTAAATTCCACATCATAGGTGCCGACAGTCTCGCTGCCGGACAGCAGGTCATATGCGGCCGAAAACCGCCCGTCGGATCCCGGTTCATAGCGGACCGAATCGGTTTTGACCGTCAGCGGAAGTTCCACGCCGCCGCTCGCGTAGCGGCCTTCCCGCCGTTCGCCCGGGACGAGGGGAAGCCGCATCGAAACGTCGCCGTTCCGCATGATGAGGCCCTCATCATGTCCCATGCGGACCATCGTCCGGACACCGTGGCCGTCCATGTTCTCTTCGAAACTGAGATAGAACCTGCCCGCTTTTTCGATCAGTTGGCCCTCCGCCCGGATGAAGTTCCGGAACGGCTTCTCGCCCGGCTGGCGGACCGTCGTGACGAGGCGGATGCTGACCGCCCTTCCTTCCTCGGGTATGTTCATCTGGATGCCCCCGTTCATAGTCATTTCCCTATTATATCCCGCACGGGTGGGGGATTTCAACGGAAGCCGGCTATACAGCTGTGAGCGGAAAAGAATTTCCATCTGCTGTCCACGAATATCCCGCAAATTGGTATAATCGTGCCAACGGAGGGATGTCCATGTTCTACCAGCTCGCGATCAATTTTTGTATCCTCTTCACATTCTCTGTGCTCAGCTATTGGCCATTCCAGGACAGGGTCCGGTTCCGGATTCCCTTTCCGCGGCTTCATCCCATCCTGATCGGAATGATGGCGGGCGTCACCGGGCTATTCCTGCTTGGCGCATCCGTCACCATCTCGGACGGCGTGATCGTTGACGCCCGTCTCCCGGTGATTATCCTGTCCGGTGTGTTCGGGGGTCCCGCTTCGCCGCTGATTTCCGCCCTCATCATCGGCATCGACCGCATCATGCTGGGCGGTTTTTCCGGGGAGGCGCTGATCGCAGGAAGCAACACCCTGCTGATCGGAGCGGTCGCGGCCCTGATTTTCATGTGGCGGGGAGCATCATTCCGGACGGCACGCTTCGTGTTCCATTATGCGGCGGTACAGACCGGCCTCGTCATCATTTATCTATTACCGGCAGGTTCAAATATGGTCATGAACGTCTCTATTTTTGCCCTCTATTCCTATATCTCCTTTTTCACGATCACGTTTATCCTTGCCGAACTGTCCGGCCATTTCAAAAAGCTTTCCGGTATCGAGCGATTGTCCCGTACCGACTATCTGACGGGTCTGCACAACAGCCGTACCTTCGGCGAATTATCGGAGGCGCTCCTCACAGGCGATCGGCCGGTTTCCCTGATTCTGCTCGACATTGACCGCTTCAAGTCCGTCAATGACACATATGGCCACCCGGCAGGAGACGAGGTGCTTCGGGAACTGGCTTTTCGTCTGAAGAATTTCCGTCTCCCGGAAGGCGCCATCCTCTCGAGAAACGGCGGGGAGGAATTTTCCGCCCTTCTGCCCGGGACGGACAAACAGGAGGCTGCAGCAGCTGCAGAGAGCATCCGGCGGGCTGTCGGCGACAACCCGTTTATCCTGGACAGCGGGCTTTCCCTCACCGTCACCGTCTCGCTCGGCGTCTCCGCCCACCCGGAGGATGCCGCCGGCACGAAGGAGCTGTACGAACTTGCCGACGAGGCTCTTTACCGGGCGAAAAACAGCGGACGAAACCGGGTTGCGGTCCACGGAACCACTCAGCCCGTCAGCTAAATATCCATCCAACACAAAAGGTGATGCGCGGATTTCCCTGGCGCATCACCTTTTCAATTATTTCACAAACCCGAGCAGCATTTCCCGGAACAGCTTGCTAGCCGTATTGACCGTCTGTTCCGACGGGTCGTAGACAGGTGCGACTTCGACCAGGTCAAAGCCGGCGACCCGGACACCGGAGCGTGCGATTTCATGGATCGACGCGAGCAGCTCGCGGGACGTGATGCCGCCGCAGTCGACCGTGCCCGTGCCAGGCGCATGGGCGGGATCCAGGACGTCGATATCGATCGTCACGTAGACAGGCCGGCCGGAGAGTGAGGGAAGCACTTCTTTAAGCGGCTCGAGCACGTCGAACTTCGAGATGTGCATGCCGTTCTCCCGCGCCCATTCGAACTCTTCCTTCATCCCGGAACGGATCCCGAACGAATGCACATTGCGAGGGCCGATGATGTCGGCAATCTTGCGGATCGGCGTCGAGTGGGAATGCTCCTCCCCCTCATACTCTGTACGGAGATCGGTGTGTGCATCAATGTGGATGATGGCGAGATCCTCATGCACGGCCGCCACTTCCTTCATGACCGGGAGTGACACGAGGTGCTCGCCGCCCATCCCCGCAGGGATCTTTCCGTCAGCCAGCAGCTGCCGGACAAATCCGGCAATCAGGTCGAGGGATTTTCCGGCGTTGCCGAACGGAAGCGGGATGTCCCCCGCATCATAATAGCGGATGTCATCCAGTTCCCGGTCCAGATACGGGCTGTATTCCTCAAGCCCGACCGATGCCTCGCGGATACGCGCGGGGCCGAACCTGGAGCCCGGGCGCCAGCTGACCGTCCAGTCCATCGGCATCCCGTAGATGACCGCATCGGCCTCATTGTAGCTGTCGGCGCTTTTGATGAACACATTGCCTGAGTATGCTTCATCGAACTTCATTCGCCTTCTCCTTCCGCCAGGTCACGGACGAATTTCGGCAATACGAAAGCTGCCCGGTGCAGTTCACTCGTGTAGTATTTCGTGTCGATCTCATGGAACCGCTCTTCCTTCACTTCGAGCGGGTCATGCTTTTTCGAGCCGAGCGTGAAGCACCAGAGCCCGCTCGGATACGTCGGGATGTTGGCGGTATACATTCGGGTGACCGGGAAGATTTCCCGGACGTCCTTCAGTACCTGGCGGATCAGATCGGCCTTGAACCAAGGGTTGTCGCTTTGCGCGACGAACAGGCCGTCCTCCTTCAGCGCCTTTGAGATGCCCGCGTAAAAACCTTTCGTAAACAGGTTGACCGCAGGGCCGACGGGCTCCGTCGAATCGACCATGATGACATCATATTCGTTTTCGGACTCGGCGATATGCATGAAGCCGTCGCCGACACGGACGTCCACGCGCGGGTCCTCGAGCTTGCCCGCGATCGACGGCAGGTACTTTTTCGAGTACTCGATGACTTTCCCGTCGATGTCGACGAGAACCGCCTTTTCGACCTGCGGATGCTTCAGCACTTCGCGGATCACGCCGCCGTCGCCGCCGCCGACGACCAGCACCTTTTTCGGGTCCGGATGGGTGAACAGCGGCACGTGTGCGACCATCTCGTGGTAAACGAATTCATCACGCTCAGAGGTCATCACCATGCCGTCGAGGAACAGCATGTTCCCCCACTCTTCCGTCTCTGCCATCTCCAGCAGCTGGAAATCCGTCTGTTCAACATGCAGCGTCTGCTTGATCTTCATCGTAATTCCAAAGTTGTCCGTCTGTTTTTCTGTATACCATAACCCTGCCATGGGCTGCATTCCTCCTTCATTAAAGGGAAACGTCCCGCACTGCCTGTATTCCCGGCCTTCACGAAACTAAGCTTCATTATACGGCCACCGGCATTCGTTGCAACTGTTTTTTCATGAATCCCGACGATTGTCCAGAAGCCAAAACTCTCCTAAATCCGCCGGATGAAACGCTGCCTGTCTGCACATACTTGCGGAAAAGCGCACGAAAGGCGGGATTGCGGTGAAACGGGCACATTTCAAACGGAAGCGGAAACGGCGGACGCTCGTGAAACGGCTGCTGCTTCTTTCCCTGAGCCTCAGCGTGGCCGGGCTGGTCATGTACGGAGCGCTCCTCATCTATATCCATTCGGCCGGCCCCCCTTCACTGAAGGTGCCGAACGCGACCGTCTTCCTCGACCGCAACGGCGATCCGATCGGCGACCGGCATTCGGGCGAGCGCCGGTACTGGGCTTCCCTGGATGACATGTCCCCGTTTCTTACAGATGCGTTCGTCGCTGTCGAAGACAAGGACTTTTACGAGCATAAAGGGTTCGACTATTCCCGGATTGCCTCAGCCGTGCTGAAGGATGTGAAATCGTTCCGCAAGGCGGAAGGCGCGAGCACGATCACCCAGCAGTATGCCCGAAACCTGTTCCTTACCCACCAGAAAACCTGGACCCGGAAGATCAACGAGGCCGTCTACGCCAGAAGGATCGAAACGTTCTACGACAAGGACACGATTCTCGAAGGCTATCTGAACACGGTTTATTTCGGCCACGGCATGTACGGTGCCGAGGCGGCAAGCAAGTTCTTCTTCGGCAAGGAAGCGAAGGACCTGACGCTGGCTGAAGCGACATTGCTTGCCGCAGTGCCGAAGGGGCCGTCCGTCTACTCCCCTGTCAACAATCCGGAGGCGGCCGCGGGACGCCAGAAAGTCATCCTCAATGCGATGGTGCGTGAAGGGTACGTGACGCGTGATCAGGCGGACCATGCCCTGAACCAGCGGATTGCACTGAAGCACGACCAGTGGGATGCGGGCGAAAAAGTCGCCCCGTACTTCCTGGACGAGGTATGGCGGGAGGCCGAAAAACGGCTGGATGAAGCGGGACGCGACATCGCGGAAGGCGGCTGGACGATCCGGACGACACTCGACCCGTTCCATCAGAAAACGGCGGAAGCCGCAGCGGATAAATGGATGCCCGATAACGGGCTCCAGTTCGGATTCGTCACGATGGAGCCGGAAAGCGGACAGATCACTTCCCTGATCGGCGGCCGGGATTATGCGGCGAGCCCCTTTAACCGGGTCACCCAGGCGGAGCGCCAATCCGGTTCCGCGATGAAGCCGGTGCTGTATGCCGCTGCGCTCGAACAGGGATTCACGCCGCTCACCTTCCTGAAAAGCGAGCCGACCGTTTTCACTTTCGACGACGGTCGCCAGGAATACGAGCCCCAGAACGTCAACGGCAAATTTGCAGAACGGCCGATTTCTCTTGCCCAGGCGCTTGCCATCTCAGACAATATATTTGCGGTCAAGACACTCGAGGAAATCGGCTACAAGCCGTTCAAGGATATGGCGGCACGCCTCGGCATCACCGGAAACTTCGTCGAAGCGCCGGCGACCGCGCTCGGTACGACCGAGGTCACCCTCTATGAGATGACAGGTGCCTACAACCGGATCGCTTCCGGCGGGAAGCGGGTCATTCCGACGACCATCCAGTCAATCACGGATGCCTCAGGCGAAACCGTCTACCGGAGCGCCGAGGAGGATAAGGAGACCCGGGAAGTTCTGGATCCGGCAGATGCCTATGTCCTGACCCAGATGATGACCGGCATGTTCGACCCCGTCTTCAGCGACTATACCCCTGCGACAGGCCTGTCGATGCGGCCGGGCCAGACGCGTCCGTATGCGGCAAAGTCAGGGACGACGCTTTCCGACCAGTACCTGATCGGTTTCTCCACGAGCCTGACCGCCGGCATCTGGGCCGGATTTGATGAAGGGCGCCGGCTCACCGAAAACAGCGACAAGATGGCTGCGAAGAAGATGTGGATCGAGTTCATGGAAAACGCCCATGCCGGCCTGCCTCCAAAGCCGTTTGCCCAGCCGGAAGGCGTCACCGGAGTCATCGTCGACGTCGAGACCGGCGGGCTCGCCGTCGATGGATGCGGCAAGCAGCGCCTCGTCTACGTCAAGGAACGGAATGTGCCGCGGAAACTCTGCACGGACCCGACTCTCCGGCAGGAACGCTCGAAAGACACAAAAGACGGCGGACCGATCCGGCTGTTCCCGTTCTCGTTTTTTGACTGAAAACCCGGTTTTGCCGGAAAACGTTGACGATGTTCATTGAGACGTTGACAAACTTTAGTGAAACGTTGATTAACTTCATCCAAACAACAAAAACCCGCCCCGCCTCCAAATAATGGAGGCGGGGCGGGTTAAGTGTGAGGCGTTAGCTAGACGCCGCACTGTCCTAGCTTGTATTCAGCAAGCGTTAACTCAAGTTTACTCCCTTTTTCGGAGCGGTTCAACCGGCTGTACCCGTGCCGGCGAAACTGTCAAAGATCGTTCATAATTACGGATTCATCCGGTGACGCCGAGCGCCTCCTGAAGTTCGGGGCTACGTTCCCATAGCTCCGGGTTCTGTTCAAGCAGAAATTCTGCAAGCACCTTTTTCGAGCGGTCATCCATCTTGTCGACAATGACGTGACGTTTCAGCGCCTTGTCCAGCAGGTTCACGTGCTCCGGCAGGTTCTTGTAGCCGCGCCGCTTTTCGCGGTTGACGACCATTTCGGCCGCCGTGACTCCGGCGAAGTAAGGGCCCTCTTCTTTATAGTCGATCGCGACCCAGACGAGCCAGTACGGCTTGCCTCCCGCGGAATCCTCGCGGTTCGGGGTGAACTTGACGCCGCGCTCCGTCTTGCTCCTGGCATGCAGTGCGCCGATCTCTATTTGGGCGAGTTCCTCTTCCACATCAATGATAATGGGCGATACGTTCTCCAGCGAAATCGAACCGATGCCGAATCCCTTGTGGCCGGCAGTCGGGTTGTCGCGGATGATTGTGAACTCCATTTTCGGTTTCGGTTTTTCTCCGTTGGCCATGATCATACCCCCTTCCCTGTATTATAGCCAATCCGCCCCCGGCAATAAAAGGCGGCGGCTCACTGACGGATACAGGCGGAGAGTTCCCCGATAAAGGCAAAGGCCTGATCCATTTCTTCATCCGTATAATTCAGCTTGTTCTTGACGATATGTACTTTCGCAATCTGCTCTTCCCGCGGCAGGTAATCAAAATACAGCAGTGTGGAAACCAGCTCCAAAAATCGCGAGCTCTTTTCCTTCATCCGGCCGATGCACTCGCCGAGAGTGTCCGGAACTTCGTCCGCATCTCCGATGAAATCCCGGCCTTCACCGGTCACCCCGTAACTGTATTGAACGTAGGAACCCTTATCCTCGCAGTTTTCAGCAAGAAAGCCCATCTCGCAAAGCTCTTCGATGCGGAGCGTCAGCTCTTCCGAGTAGGGGCCGTAGATGTGGAGTTCGTATTTTTCCTGGAACGGGAAGTCCATCTTCTTGGCGATGTAGATCATCTTCTGCAGCTTTTTCCGCCCGGTCACCCCATCAGCCAGTGAAATGAACTGAACAAGTTTTGCATGTTCCTGAAGCATCAAAAATGCCCTCCCTATTTTATGTGTTCAAGATGCTTAGGATTTGTTGCCTGAGCACTTTTTTCTTTTTGCCTTCCCTGAGCATGTCTTCCGGGAAGTAGAGTTTATGGTCCGTGCGCCGCTTGCCGGATATGGCATCGACGATGTCGGACTCACGGGAAAGCTCCCGCAGTTCGCCGTCCCTCATCAGCAGATGGATCGGCAGCCGCTCCTCTTCCTCCCCCGGCCGGTAAAAATCATACGGCAGGTCGGACGAGGAATCGACGACAAGATAATAGTCCGGGTCGATCCCGGCTTTCCGGAACAGGGCATCCAGTTCGCCGAGCTTCCGGTATTCCTTGGCCGGGTTGAAATCGATGTACTGGAACAGACGCCGGTTCACGAACCGGTCACACAGGTCGGACAGGATCTCATCATCTTCCCGGATCCAAGTTTCAAAATAAGTCATAAGGATGTATTCATCCAGCGCAATATAATCAGCAAGGTCGTACGTCTTGTCGAAAAACGACTTAAAGTGGACAGGCTCCTGCTTGAACGTATACCCTTCTTCGCTCAAAACTTTCGCCCTCTGCAAAATTTTAACGAGAATCACTTCCGCCGAGCGGGACACCGGGTGGAAATAGACCTGCCAGTACATCTGGTACCGGCTCATGATATAGTCCTCCACCGCATGCATGCCGCTCTGCTTGATGACGGCCTGCTCTTCGGAGGGGCGCATGACGCGAAGGATCCGCTCCATGTCGAAATGTCCGTAGCTGACTCCCGTGAAATAGGCGTCACGCTGAAGATAATCCATCCGGTCGGCATCGATCTGGCTTGAGATCAGGCTCACGACCAGCTTGTCCGGATAGGTTTTACCGATGACGTCCGCCACTTTCCTCGGGAAATCCTCGCTGACACGGCGGAGGACCGAATTCACACCGGTATCCCCGAGCAGGATCTTCTGGGTGAACAGCTCATGATCAAGGTCAAACACCTTCTCGAAGGCATGGGAAAACGGCCCGTGCCCGAGGTCATGAAGCAGCGCCGCGCACAATGTCACGAGACGTTCCGAATCATTCCACTGCGGACGTCCGCTGAAACTGTCGTCAATGATGCGGCGGACAATCTCATAGACACCGAGCGAATGATTAAAACGGCTGTGCTCCGCCCCGTGGAACACGAGGTACGTCGTGCCGAGCTGATGGATGCGGCGGAGCCGCTGGAATTCCCTGGTCGCGATCAGATCCCAGATCACCTGGTCCCTCACGTGGATGTACCGGTGAACCGGGTCTTTGAACACTTTTTCTTCACTCAGTTTTTGTGTGGCATAGTCCATCATCTGGCACCTCCCGGAAACAGTGGGTCCTTCCAGTATACCACTGACCGGCGCCTGTTTGGAACGGTCGCCGGTCTCCTGATCCCTCCTAAAATCAAATCCGAAAAGATGCGCATTCTCCGACATTTCCAAATGGAACGGTATAAAACGCGGAGCCGCGGTGCAAACTGACACCAGGCAAACATTCTATGAAGATGGCAGGAGGTACACAAATGGTGAAAGTCAGACAGGATGCCTGGGTAGAAGAAAACGACCGGCTGCTTGCGGAAACAGTGCTGCGCCATGTACGCGAAGGAAGCACACAGCTTAACGCGTTCGAAGAAGCCGGTGATGCAATGAACCGGACGGCCGCGGCCTGCGGGTTCAGGTGGAACGCAGTCGTCCGTAAAGAATATGAAAAAGAGCTTGCCGAGGCGAAAAAAGAACGCAAGGCAAACCTGAAGGCGATGGGCAAGGATTTCCGCCGCAAGAATTCGGGACTTTATGTCGTACCGGACGGTGCGGAAGGCGAAGGACGGGCGGCAATCCGGCTGTCGAACCTCTCGCTGGATGTGGTGATCGCCTATCTGATGCGCCTGCAGCATACGAATCTCGCGGACCAGGAAACGATGAAGTGGAAGCATACTGCTGAAGCGGCGGAACGCCGTGTGGGCGAGCTCGAGAACGAAGTCGCGCGTCTTGCCAGGGAAAACGACGAAATCCGCGATGACTACGAACAGTTCGTCCAGATCATGAACCGTGCGCGCAAATTGGTCGCCTTCGAGGAGGACGAGAACTCATCGGCGGTCTTCCGGATGGAACAGAACGGAAATCTCGTGAACAACGAAGAGCAGCAGGCACACTGATGCCCCGGCTCCCGGAAATAGAAACGGCAAGGACACCATCGCCTCTGAATCAGGCGGCGGAGTCCTTGCCGTTTGTTCGGTTGATTAAGCGTCCGGTTCAGATGCCCACAAGGAGTTTTTCGTTCCGGTCGACGACGCGTTTCAGATAGTTCGCGTACAAATCGACTTCCTCCCCTTCGAGAAGGCTGTCCCGTACGTCTCCCGACAGTGCATGAAGCAGCCGGCGGACGCGGCTGTTCAGTTCCGTGACGGTGACCGGCTGGCCGAGCAGTTCGGTGAGCGATGCCATCACCTCCGGCCGGATTGCCGGATAGTCGAACTTCGTCTCCTCTCCCTTCAGCCCGGCCTCGTACATGTCGCCGATGAGCCGTGCACGCTCGGAGCCGCTTCCTTCCGCACACAGATAAATCTGGACGGCAATGCCGCCGCGCAGCCTGCGCTGTGATATGCCTGCGAATTTCCTGCCGCCGATGCTCAGGTCGTACGATCCGGGACAATAGGAACCGACGATCTCATAAGCTTCAATCCGGTCCGCCGCTTCGGGCAGCAGCATGCGGATAAACTCAAGCATGACTTCGTAGCCTGCCGGGATGTCAATCGCCCGGCCCTTTTCGGACAGCGCGATCGTAATGTTCAGGATGCCTTCATCGAGGACGACGGCAAGGCCTCCGGAATTCCGGACGATCGGCCGCCAGCCGTTTAGCCTGAGCAGTTCCGTCGCATCCTCGATATACGGCAGCCGGTGGTCCTGGATGCCGAGGACGATGGTCCGGTCATGCACCCAAGTGCGTACGGCCGGCAGGCTTTTCTGCTGGCCGACGACGTGGCAGAGCGTGTCGTCCATGGCGAACGATTCGAGGGCGGAGCGGCCGAGACCGCTCACCGACTGGTCGATGAACCGCCAGGCCGGCTGCCGGAGAAGATTAAGCGTTTGATCCATAGCAATGTCTCCCATATATCTGATCCGTCCGCCCGGAACCTGCCGGACTGGGTACGGTTTTTCATTCCAGTGTCAAGCATACACAAAAAGCGGCCAAACAGAAAACCGGGACTTTTTCACAAATCGGTGACACGGGGGCTTGCCTGCGGACCGTGCCTGCCTTCTGTGATAGACTGAAGCCATATGATCCCAAAGGAGTGTTTCCACATGAACGAAGCTGCAATCACACTGGACGGCTGGTATGTCCTCCACGACTTCCGCTCGATGGACTGGGCATCGTGGAAGGCCGTTCCTGCAGAAGAACGGAAAGCGGCAACCGATGAGTTCATCGCTTACCTCGATAAGCTCCAGAAAGCCGATGACGAAAAGACGGGCAGCCATGCCTTCTATACAGTGGTCGGCCAAAAGGCGGATTTCATGCTCATGACCCTTCGCCCGACGATGGATGAGCTCCAGCAGCTGGAGGCCGAGTTCAACAAACTCGCAATTGCGGACTACACGATTCCGACGTACTCCTACGTCTCGGTGGTCGAGCTGTCCAACTACCTGGCGAAGGAATCGGACGAAGACCCTTACCAGAACCCGTATGTCCGCGGACGCCTTTACCCGGAACTTCCCCGCTCTCAGTATGTGTGCTTCTATCCGATGGACAAGAAGCGCGAAGGCGAAGACAACTGGTACATGCTCGACATGGAAAAGCGCCGCGAGCTGATGAAGAGCCACGGCATGATCGGACGCGGCTATGCAGGCAAGGTCAAGCAGATCATCTCAGGGTCCGTCGGCTTCGACGACTACGAATGGGGCGTCACGCTCTTCTCTGACGATGTGCTCCAGTTCAAGAAGCTCGTCTATGAAATGCGCTTTGACGAAGTAAGCGCGCGCTACGGCGTCTTCGGCTCGTTCTTCGTCGGAACCATCCTCCGGGGCGACGAACGCGACTCCTTCTTTAATGTAAATTAAGCAAGAAATGCCCGACTGCCATCTCTTTGGCAGCCGGGCATTTTTGTTGCAGGTATGCCGAATGGTGATACTCTCCCTCCGGGCTCCTCCATCCCCACGGATACAGCCTCAGCGCTTCAGATAATCCGCAAATTCCTCTTCAAGCGTCATCGCATCCCAGTCGGTGAGGGCGGCATCCATGCCGCGAAGTTCCGCACGGTGCTCGATAAAGTCATCCGCGATATAGTAGCCGAGGCGCGGGATGCCGTGGCGGGTTCCGCCCGACAGGCGGAACCACTCTTTTTCCTTTCCTTCATTCCAGCCGGTCTTCATATTTTCAAGAAAGGCTTCATGCAACTTTCTCCTGTTCGCCATGTAGAAACCGTAGCCTTCCTCGCCGAGCGCTCCAAAAGAGATATAGTCCGGCCGGCCCCTGCCCGGGACTGCCAGCTTGGACAGGTAAGTGGCCCCGCCTTCCGATACAAGCGTGACGAGCGGATGGCTCCAGTCGACCTCCCGCCACCAGGCTTCTCCCGAAGCTTTGGCACTTATGCGGTGGTGGACGACATGGCCAATCTCATGGGCCGCGACTAGACGAAGATTATCCGGTTCGGAAGAAAGCATTTCAAGCGCGTAAAACACTTCGTCCTTGTTCGGGCCCGCCACAAATGCGCTTGATCCGAAGGCACCGACAAACAGGTGATGGTCATTGTCCGGATCGATTCCGGTCAGGCCGCGGTAAATGTCACGCACATTTTCGATCTCCTCGGGAAGCCGCTGGCCCGCACGTGAAATGTCTTCCGTCTTGGCCGGATACTGCTCGATCGCCCGGATCAGCCGCTCGTCCGTTTTTGGACAGTAATCCGGGAAGTACACCCCGAAAATTTCGGGGTACCGGGAAAAGTAATCCAGCAGTCCGTCCTTTGTCTTCAGTTCCCCTCTGTCCAGCCGCTCCATGAACTCATAGACCGTGTTGTTGATCGCCAATCGAATTCTCCTCCCGTCCAAATCTGCATATATGGAATGTACCCCCCTCCCTCCTCATATAGTCATTAGCGAGGGGGTCAGACGATGGCGGTTGTACGAGCAACTGAAAAAGAAGTGCAGCTGCTGGCGCGGCTGATGCGCGCCGAAGCAGAGGGAGAAGGAAATCTCGGAATGCTGATGGTCGGAAACGTCGGAGTCAATCGGGTCCGCGGCGACTGTCTGGATTTCAGGGACATCCGAACCATCCAGCAGATGGTCTTCCAACGGCCCGGCGGTTTCGAAGCAACAACGAAAGGCTACTTCTATCAGCGCGCCCGCGAACAGGACATCCGCCTGGCCCGCCGGGTCATCAACGGGGAACGGTTCCACCCGGCAACCCGCTCACTCTGGTTTTTCATGCCTGAGGGAGCGTGTCCCGCGCAGTGGTGGAACCAGTGGAACACTGGCCGCTTTAAGTCGCACTGCTTCTATTCGCCGTCCGAAAGTGATTGCCCTACAGTATAAGTGAGAGAAAGGTGGAACAACATGGTCCAATACTACTGGAATCCGAATTACCGGCCGATGCCGATGCAGCCGGTCCAGCAGCCCCAGCAACAGGTGATCCCTCCGCAGGTGACGCTGCCGACGGCCTCCCGCCAGCCCCAGGGTGAAGAATCCTACATTGAGAACATCCTCCGGATGAACCGGGGGCAGCCGGGCACGTTCCATTTCTCGTTCGAGCACGGTGACCGGCAAACGACTACAAAGTCGGTACGGGGATTTGTAGAAGCGGCCGGACGGGATCATGTCATCCTGAGGGAAGCGCGCACCGATCACCGCTTCCTGTTCCCGATGATTTACTTTGACTACGCGGAATTCGACGAAGAGCTCAACTACTTCGACCAGACTCCGAGATAACAGGAAAGAGCCATCCGGCGGGGATGGCTCTTTTCATGTTCGCGGATCACCCGTCAACCAAAGCCGGCCACCGTAAAAAACGGCGGCCGGACTGGTAGGCTTATCCGACATGTTTGACGGCTGCAATGATCACCATGATCCATCCGGCGATAAAGGCGACGCCGCCGATCGGTGTGATGGCGCCGAGAATGCCGATCTGCGTTAGCGCAAGCACATAGAGGCTTCCTGAGAAGATGACGATACCCGCCAGCATCAGCCAGCCCGCCCAGTTCAGCTGGGACACAGCACCAAGGAGTGCCTGGCTCTGCAGGATGCCGATCAGGATCAGGCCGAGCGCATGGTACATCTGGTACCTGGCCGCCGTCTCCCAGATGGCGATGTAATGATCAGTTACCTTGCCCTCCAGTCCATGTGCGCCGAATGCACCCATTCCAACCGAAATCAGTGCGTTCACCGCACCCGCTATCAAAAAGAACTTCACTGCTTTCCCCTTCTTTCAGCGATTAAAAGTCGAAGATGGAGTCGCCGTTGGCACCGTCCTCTTCACGCTTTGGCGGTGCGGGAGGAATGCCCGGCGTTTCTGCCGGTGCTGCAAGCGGCACCGGCTTCACTTCCGGCATCCGGCTTTGCGTCCTGCTGCCGAGCGCCGCATCGGACAATGCGCGAATGGCGGCAAGCGACTCCCGCTGCGCTGCCGGGTCGCCTGTGCTTCTGGCAGCGCGCAGATGACGCTCCATCTCTTCGAGGATCCGTTCAACCGGAATCATCCGATCCCCTCCATTCCGTTAGAGTGTATCATACCTAAAATCGCCTGTTTTCTGCCGATCCGCACAATCCCGTGACAATTCACCGTGCGATCGTTCGGCACCAATCAATCTCTTTTTCGCCCCACTCCCTCAGATAGGCATTCGCACGGCTGAACGGCCTGCTTCCGAAAAAGCCCCGCTTTGCGCTAAGCGGGCTCGGATGCGGTGATTCGATGACCGCATGCCGCTCCGAGTCGATCAGTTTTTTCTTTTCCTGTGCAGGGCGTCCCCAGAGAACGAACACGATGGGCGCCTCGCGCTGTGACAGCTTCCGGATCACTTCATCGGTGAGCGTTTCCCATCCTTTTCCGCGATGGGAGTGCGCCTCTCCGGAGCGAACCGTGAGCACGGTGTTCAGCAGCATGACACCCTGCTGCGCCCAACCGGTAAGCGTCCCGTCCTCAGGGATGCCGCAGCCGATGTCCTGCTCCAGTTCCTTGAACACATTGCGCAGGCTAGGCGGTTTCCGGATGCCTTGTTTCACGGAGAAGCTGAGGCCGTGCGCCTGGCCGGGCCCGTGATACGGATCCTGGCCGAGGATGACCACCCTGACCGACTCGTACGGCGTCAGCTCGAACGCTGTCCAGATGTCGTTCATCGGCGGATAGATTTCCCGGCCGGCATATTCCTCTTTGAGGAACTCACGAAGCTCCAGGTAGTAGGGTTTGGCAAACTCGTCCCCGATCACGTCCTGCCAGCTATTGTCCAAGATTTCCTTTGCCATATCAGTCACTCCTTGAACTCAACTTGTACGTCATAGCCCGAGAACGAGTACAATTGCTTCAGAGTCTTTACTGCATTCTCTTTGGCCTGGTTGAGAACGCCCTGCTCAGTCGCCTCCTCGATCATCATCTCCTGGGCCTCTCCCGCGAGATCGTACCCTTTCTGGATATCCGGAGGGTCGCGGAACAGCCCTTCATGAGAAAACACTTCCATCTCATCAAAACGGATTTCGGGCTCCCCCAGGAACTCCGGCTCCGGCACGACGAGTGTTACTGTCTGGGCATCCTCATCAATCGTTATATCATCTTCTTTTATTTTGCCGAAGTCGATGCCCGCCTTGACCGATCCCGGGATAATCACGAGAAACTCGCGCTTGGTCCCCGGAATATCAATGCCGAGACTCATTCCGAACAACTCATTATCCGACTCATCGATGATCACTTTTGTATAGGCTTCTGCCGTCACAAGTTCGCTCAGCTCCTGTACTCTCTCGACGACGGCTCCCTTTTGTTCGGTAAACGTACTGCCGCCGGTCAGCATCCGAAGCGCGACCACCGGGAGGATGACCGCAAGCAGGAGAAGAGGAACCGCAATCCACAGAAATCCCTTTAGCGCACGGCCCCGCCGCTTCCCGCCTCGCACCACCGCCGGTGCATCCCAGGTTTCCTCCACCGTGACCGCGCTTTCCTCTTCGGCGCGGCCTTTTTTATTTTTTCCTCCAGCCATTTCCTCTCTCCCCTCTCCCTCCGATTGGTTGATTCTTTCATTCTTCTACAATACCCGATGTCCGCCGCTTCACGCACGCGGGGCGCGGCGAATCGTGAGATCGCCGGCATCTCTTGATGGGGAAATTAATTTTTCGTAAAGTGTGCATTTTATTTGTTACAATAAGAACATTCGAATTAACTATCCATAAAGGAGCCCTGACTTATGACACTTAAGAAGACACTCACAATCGCAGGATCCGATACATCGGGCGGCGCCGGCATCCAGGCCGACCTGAAAACTTTCCAGGAACACGGAACATACGGCATGACCGCGCTTACCGTCGTTGCGACGATGGACCCGGACAACAACTGGAGCCACGGTGTCTATACGCTTCCGATCGACGTCCTGAAAGCCCAGCTCAAGACGGCGCTTTCCGTCGGCATTGATGCGGTGAAGACCGGCATGCTGAGCACCGAAGACGTAATCCGCACGGCTGGCGAAGGCATCCGCGAAACCGGCACGGACCATGTCGTCATCGACCCGGTCATGGTGTGCAAGGGCGAAGACGAAGTCCTGAACCCGGGCACAGTTGACGCAATGATCGAATACCTGCTTCCGCTCGCGGAAGTCGTCACGCCGAACCTGTTCGAAGCCGGCCAGCTGTCGGGCCTCGGCAAGCTGACAACCATCGACGACATGAAAAAAGCCGCAGAGAAGATCCACGATCTCGGCTCGAAGAACGTCGTCATCAAGGGCGGCAAACAGCTCCAGCATGACAAGGCTGCCGACCTCTACTATGACGGTTCCAAGTTCCTGCTTCTTGAATCCGAAAAGCAGGACACGCTCTACACTCACGGCGCCGGCTGCACATTCGCCGCTGCCATCACAGCGAATCTCGCAAACGGCCTTGGCGTTGAGGAAGCCGTCGTCGATGCGAAAAAGTTTGTCGCCGCTGCAATCGCACATGGCTGGAAACTGAACCAGTACGTCGGCCCGGTCCTCCACGGTGCCAAAAACCAGCACGGTCCGGCAGAAGTTACCGTTACAGATATCTGATGCAAGCCCAGACGGCCGGGATTCCCGGCCGTTTTTTGACGTGCAAAGCAGAAAATCTGCCAAATGCATCCGCAAACCTTACCGAAAAGCGCCCATTTCGCATTCCCGGCTGATGTTCTTTATACTGAATACGATATAGGTAACTGAAGGAGGCCTGAATATGGAAAAAGTGAACCCCGAACAACTTCAGCGCCTCATCGATTCGTTCGCCGGCAAGGAGCTCTACATCCATCTGGAGACGACGAACGGTTCGTATGCGGCCCATTTCAACGAAGGATTTTTTAACGCCGGCGCCTTCATCCGAAATGCCCAGATCCGCTTTGAACTGGGCAAGGTTGCCGGCGAAGCCCCGCACCGCGTCGGGCTGAAATTGCCTTACGGCTGGGTGTACGCACAGGGCATCACCCACTATGAACTCGATGAACACGGACGCCTGCTCATGGCCGGGCTCGACGGCAGCGGAAAACTCGCCGTTGCGCTTGAACTGAGCGAGACGCCGTTCGCATACTAAGGAGGGAAACGATATGGCTGTAAAGATTGAAAAAGAACGCAGTGTCCTCGTCGTCTTCCCTCACCCGGATGACGAGGCTTTCGGCACATCCGGGACGCTCTCCAAATATGTCGACATGGGCGTTCCGGTCACCTATGCCTGCCTGACACTTGGCGAGATGGGACGCAACCTCGGCATTCCGCCATTTGCCACGAGAGAGACACTTCCCGAAGTCCGAAAAAAGGAGCTCCAGGCTGCCGCGGACGCCATCGGCATCAAAGACCTCCGCATGATGGGCTTCCGGGATAAAACAGTTGAATTTGAAGACGATGAAAAGATGGTCCAGCTCATCAGCGGGCTCATCGACGAACTGGACCCATCTCTCATCATCACGTTTTATCCGGGATACTCCGTTCACCCTGACCATGAAGCGACCGCCCGTGCGGTCGTCCGCGCGGTTCGCAGGCTGCCGGAGGAAAAGCGGCCGAAACTCTACCTCGTCGCTTTCGCGAACGATACGGAAGAAGGCCTTGGCATGCCTGATATCGAGCATGAAGTTGCCGATATGCTCGACAGGAAAATCAAGACACTGAAGGCCCATGCTTCACAGACGGGCTATATGATCCATGATCTCGAGAAGGCAATCGCCGCCGGTGAAGCCGAGGCTATCGAACGATTTGCAAAGGAACGCTTTTATCGCTATCGCTGGCATGATGATTTCGAAGAATCCTTTTGACGGCACACCCTCTCCCTGCTATTGTGGGGAGGGGGATTTTTTGTGCCGGAATTGGCTGAATTCACTTTCATTTGCAGGGGGATTTACTTATTCACCAGAGTGAATTATTATGTAAAAAAGTGAATGTCAAAATCGGTAAAATTAATATTGGGGGATAATAAAAAATGCAGAAAACAAGTGCATCGACATGGACATGGTTCCTGATCCCGTCGATCATCGGGGTCTTCCTGTTTATGATTCCGATCAAATATGACGGCGAATGGGTGGTTCCGATTGCCATCCTCGCCAACTGGCTGGCGGGCATCGTCACTCCGTTCATTACGTGGGTGGCCGTCGCGGTCCTTCTGATTGCGGCCGCCGGTTCGGTCTTTATGCTGTTTGTTCCGAAAAAAGAATCCACAGAGCGCGGATTCTGGGAGAATCTGTTCGGTGTCACGCCTTTCTGGACCGTTGTCCGGGTCATCGGTGCCATTTTCGCAGTGATGACCGCATTCCAGCTTGGTCCGGAAGCCATCTGGAGCGGCGGCACGGGCGGTCTTCTCCTCGACCCGGCGGAAGGGCTCGTCACGTTCCTCTTCACGATCTTCGTTTTCGCAGGACTCCTGCTGCCGCTGCTCATGAACTTCGGGCTGCTGGAATTCTTCGGTACGATGATGGTCAAGATCATGCGCCCGCTGTTCAAGCTTCCGGGGCGCTCTTCCATCGACGCGCTCGCCTCTTGGGTCGGGGACGGCACAATCGGCGTCCTCCTTACCGATAAGCAGTATCGGGAAGGGCATTATACAAAGAAGGAAGCGTCCATCATCGCCACGACCTTCTCCGTCGTCTCGATCACCTTCTCGATCGTCATCATCGGGACTGTCGGCATGTCCGCCTATTTCCTTCCCTTCTATGGAACGGTCGTGCTGACCGGCCTGATCCTCGCACTGATCATGCCGCGCATTTATCCGCTATCCCGAAAGAAGCAGGAGTATGCCGATGGCCGTCCGTTCACGGGTGAGGAGGAAAAAGTGCCTGCAGGCTACAATTCCTTCACTCATGGTCTTGAAAATGCCCTGACAAAGGCACATGCCAACCGGGACATCGGAAAGACACTCAAAGACGGTATGAAGAATGTCCTGGATATGTGGTTCGGCGTCATTCCGGTCGTCATGGCATTCGGTACCATTGCGCTTATCGTGGCTGAATACACAAGCTTCTTCCAGATCATCGGGAAGCCGTTTGAGCCGTATCTGGCGCTTCTTCAGATTCCGGAGGCCGCCGCTGCCGCTCCGCTCATGATCGTCGGATTCGCGGACATGTTCCTGCCTTCGATCCTGGCAGCGGGCACGATCGTTTCCGAAGTCACCCTCTTCACTGTGGCTGTCATCTCGGTCGTCCAGCTGATCTATATGTCGGAAGTCGGGGGCCTGATCCTCGGCTCCAAGATCCCTGTCAACTTCTTCGAGCTGTTTGTGATCTTCCTTCTCCGGACGGTGATCGCCCTGCCGATCGTCGCATTGATCGCCCATATGCTGTTCTGACTGTGAAAAAACCGCCCTTCCCTCGGAAGCGGCGGTTTTTTCATGCTGAATATTATTGGATTGGGTTTTTCCACCTGGGCCCGATTTGAAGCCCATAACTCGTTGCGTAGTACGAAGCTTTCCGCCATAGTACGAGAATGCCTTCCATAGTACGAATCCGGCCCACGTAGTACGATATATCATTCCGTGGTACGAAACTGCCCTTCCTGGTACGAATTTCGTGTTCCTCGCTACGAAACCGGCCTCTTACGATTTCAACGCCCGCATATTGCCTGCCCGGCTCAGCCCAATTCCAGCCGGTAGGCGTTCATCCGGTGTAGACGCTCAAAGCCCGCTGCTTCGTAGAGGCCGAGTGCCGCTTCGTTATCCGCCCCGACAGTGAGGCGCACTTCCTTGATTGAATCATGGCGGAACAAGTCGGTGAGACCCGCCTGAAGAAGCTTTGTCGCAAGCCCCTGCCGGCGGTATGCCTCCCCGACCGCGAGAAACTCGATGCTTCCCTCTCCATGGATCGGGTCCGCCTCGGTGTAGACATATCCTCTTATATCTGTTTCCCCGTCCGGTATGACCAGGAGCCGGTGGTTGTCATCACGGAGACCCAGAATTTCCTCCGCAGACAGGTAGGTACCCGGGAATGCCCGATCATGCATAGAACGGAATTCCTTTTCGTGCCGTTCTTCCGCCGGAATAGCCTGATGGTCACCGACGGTCGCAATTCCCGGCTGTGCCCGCAGAATCAGGTGACGGCCGGCATGGTCCGCGCCGATGGATTCGGCCATTGCCGACACATCGGTATTTTCCTCGTTTACGAAAAACAGGAATTCCCTTACATCATTCAAGCTTTGCAGAGCCTTGCTCCACATCGGCATGGCCACTTCCCTGAATGAAAGATCCTCACTGACAAACGGTCCCCACACTTCCGCAATCCCATCGTCACTGTCGATGTCGAAGCCGACCGCACCGACGATTCGCCCTTCTTTTTCCGCCATGAAAAATGACTGTTCAAATCCCGTATCGGAAAAGTCATGCTCCAGCGTATGCCGGATCTCCTTTTCCTCCCCGCCGCAGAATCCGATATGATTCGTGCGGTGGCTGTTTAGTGCTGCTATGAACGTTGCAGCCTCTCCGGCATCCCGTGCCGCCCTCACCAGGATGTTCATCATGCCGCCCCCTTTTCCCCTACTTTACACATTGTGGGCAAGGCATTCATCCCCCAATCAAAAAACCGCCGGGCACCCGGCGGTTCTCCAATCATTTCTTCAGTTTGCCCTTCAGCTTCTCCAGCATGTCGGCAGTCATCGATTCAAGGTCATACTTGGCCTCGAATCCCCATTCCGCAATGGCGGCTGACGGATCGATCGAGTCCGGCCAGCTTTCGGCGATCGCCTGCCGTTCCGGGTCAACGTCATAAGTAAGCCGGAAATCCGGCATATGTTTCCGGATCGCCTTTTCGAAATCGGAAGGTTCCACGCTCATCGCGGTCACATTGAACGCATTCCGGTGGATCAGCTTCGCAGGGTCGGCCTCCATCAGGTCGACGATGGCCTGCAGAGCGTCCGGCATATACATCATGTCCATATATGTGCCTTCTGCGATGAATGATGCATACTCGCCTTCTTCAATCGCCTTGTAATAGATGTCGACGGCGTAGTCGGTCGTTCCGCCGCCGGGAGGCGTCACATACGAGATGAGTCCCGGGAACCGGACGCCCCGGGTGTCGACGCCGAATTTCTCGAAATAATAGTCGCAGAGCAGTTCCCCGGACACTTTATTGACGCCGTACATGGTCGTCGGGCGCTGGATCGTGTCCTGCGGCGTGTTTTTCTTCGGTGTGCCCGGGCCGAAAGCGCCGATCGAGCTTGGCGTGAAAAACTGGAGGTCCAGCTCACGTGCGGTCTCGAGCGCGTTGACAAGTCCGCCCATATTCAGGTTCCAGGCGAAAAGCGGATTTTTCTCGGCTGTCGCTGACAGGAGTGCGGCCATGTGGATGATGGTATCGGCACCAAACGATTTGGCGAGCTCATGCATTCGTTTGCCGTCCGTGACGTCCAGCTGCTCGAATGGTCCGTCCGGCGAAGGCCCGGTCTCAGGCAGCCGGATATCTGTTGCGAGAATTTGCTCCGGACCATACAGATTCCTCAGTTTTCCCGTCAGTTCCGAGCCGATCTGGCCCAGTGCACCGGTCACCATGATCTTCTTCATTTCCGTCACTCCTATTCATCCATTTGTATTTACAGCGTGGACAATTCATTGTATTGAAACACTGATGTTACTGCAATTCGATGTTCACTATTATAATTTGTATTCACTGTAAGTACAACCGCGGATTACTTTTCCCGAAAGCTCAGTATTGGTATAATAATGAAAAAACAGAGGAAGTGCCGTTTTGATTGCAATCATACAATTTCTGATGCTTCTGGCCATCCTCGTGCTGGCGGCACTGCTGCTGATCTGGCTCGGCGCACCGTTCTGGCTTACGGTGCTCGTGCTTGCCGCCCTGTACATGACGCTGACCACCGTGCCGACGCTGGTTCTGTCATACAAGTCGAAGAATCTGCGGGCGATCGACCGGTTCCTGTTGCGGAATTCCCGGAAGCCGATCTATAAGTATGCCTATTCGGTGGCACACGGGACTGATGACGAAATCCGTGCTTCACTGAGGGAGATCATGAACCGGTATAAGCAGCCTGACATCCACCACGTCTACGGCGCCCTTCATGCCGTGACGGAAAAGGACGTTGACGGCGTTTTGTCCCATGCGGAGAAGATCGGCAGCGAGCCGATGCAATCGTATTATGACGCATACGGACATGCCCTGAACGGGGAGTATGACGAGGCAGAACAAGCCCTATCCCGCATCCCTGAAGGCTATGCCTGGATGAAGCATGCCATAAGGGCGGTCATGGCGAACCGCAAAGGCGACCGTGATGCATTCCGCAAAGAAGCGGGCGCGGCAAAGGCTGACGCCGGAGGCATCCAGTATTACCTTCTGCACCACAATTTCAGGAAGATGGAGGAACCGGCTGCTCATTAAAAAACATACAGGAGGATGATTGCCATGCTGCTTGTCGAGAACACAGCCATCGAACTGAAGGACGGCCGCCGCGGGCTGATTGTGGACGTTCGGGACAATGGGGAATCCATCCAGTATGATGTCGAAATGGGAGACGGGGAGATTGTGACCGTTTTTGCCGAAGAAGTGAACCGTCCGGTCTGAGCCGGACACGGAAAAACCGCCAGGACACCGGCAATGCCGGATTCCTGGCGGTTTTCATATGCGTCTGATCTGCTGCCTGCCGTCCCGCTCAAAGCGCTCCAGTTCTCCCCTCGCCTCGAGGTCGAGCTTGACGGCGGTGATGTACCAAGTCGTCTTGCCGTCAAAATGGGAGAGCCGTTTCGGGGCTCGTTCGGTCAGGTCGATAAATGAGATTTCACCGGATGCTGCCACCTCATCAAGGATTGCCATCCGTATGGCGTCATAGCGTCTCTTCAGGATTTTCGCGCCTTGCTTGCCTTCCGGGTGAAGCAGCTGGATCTGTTCTTCGTCCCGCTTTTTCAAGGGATCCCTCCTCAGCCGATGACACCCAGTTCCTTGCCGACTTTTTCATAGACAGCGAGTGCTTCGTCGAGCATCTCTTTCGTGTGGGCGGCCGTCGGCATGTTGCGGACCCGTCCTGTGCCTTTCGGGACGGTCGGGAAGACGATCGATTTCGCGTAGACGCCCTCTTCCATCAGACGCTTCGAGAACTGCTGTGCCAGTTTTTCTTCGCCGATGATGCACGGCGTAATCGGCGTTTCAGAGTTGCCGATGTCGAAGCCAAGCTTTTTCAGGCCGGCCTTCAGGTAGTCGCCGTTTTCCCACAGCTTGTCCACGAGCTCGTCGGATGCCAGCAGCTTGTCCACCGCGCCGATGACCGCCGCGACGTCTCCCGGTGTCATCGCCGTCGAGAACAGGAACGGGCGGGAACGGACTTTCAGCCAGTCTATCAGCTGCTGCTTCCCGGCCACATAGCCGCCGACCACGCCGATCGCCTTGGAAAGCGTGCCGATCTGGAAGTCGATCTCCTTTTCCAGGCCGAAGTGCTTGACGGTGCCCTTTCCGCGGCCCATCACGCCGGATCCGTGCGCATCATCCACATAAGTGATGAGGTCGAATTCTTTCGCGATCTGGACTGCATCCGGCAGGTTGGCGACATCGCCGTCCATCGAGAACACGCCGTCCGTGATATACATGACTTTATTGTACTGGCCGGACTCCGTCGCTTCCTTCGCTTTCTTGCGGAGGTCGTCCATGTTCTGGTGGTTCACACGGATGATTTTCGCGCGGGACAGCCGGCAGCCGTCGATGATCGACGCGTGGTTCAGCTCATCGGAGAGAATCGCGTCATTTTTGTCCATCACCGCGGAAATGGCCGCCATATTGCAGTTGAATCCGGACTGATAAGCGATTGCCGCTTCGGTTCCCTTGAACTCGGCAAGCTTTTCCTCAAGGCGCACATGGATATCGAGCGTGCCATTGATGGTACGGACTGCGCCTGCACCGACTCCGTACTTGTCGACGGCATCCTTTGCCAGCTTTTTCAGGCCTTCGTCCGTTGCAAGGCCGAGATAGTTGTTCGAGCTGAGGTTGACGAGGTCTTTTCCGCCGACCTTGATCGTCGGCCCGTTCGGCCCTTCTACCGGATCGATTTCATTGTAGAGCCCCGCTCCCCGCAGCTCCTGCAGATTTTCTTCGAGAAATTGGTCCAAAATTTTCGCCAAAGGAATCTTCCTTTCCGACACGTGATTGACTTCATTTTAACACAGCGCCCTCAGCTGAACAGCTTCAGGCCGGCCGCCCCCGCGATGATGAACGAAATGAACAGGAGCCGACGCCATCCCGCGGGCTCTTTGAAAAACAGGATGCCCATCAATACTGCACCCGCGGCTCCAAGCCCTGTCCAGATTGCATAGGCGGTCCCCATCGGGATCTCCCGCATGGCGAGAGATAATAGGACAAAACCGAGCCCGAATGAAACGATGAGCGGGATGAGCCGCCACCATTTTTTGTCTTTCAGATAGAGATTGATGAACATGACGCCGAAGATTTCGCCAAAACTGGCGAGCGCCAGGAATACCCAGGCCATCACGGCTCACCTCTTTCCGGTTCCTGCTTGCCGTCCCCGTCTGTCAGCTTGATGCCGACCACGCCGGCAAGGATAAGGGCGATGAAAAACAGCTTGACCGGCGAGAACGGCTCGCCGAAGACGATGATGTCAACGAGCACGATCGCCGCTGCCCCAGAACCCGTGAAGACCGCGTAGACCGTACCGGAAGGAAGTCTCTCGCAGGCCCTGATGATGAAGTAAAAACTGAAGATGATGGCAATTGCCGTCCCGGTCCATTCGAGGGCACTGTCAGAGTAGGATAAGCCGACCACCCAGAACACCTCGACGACGGCAGCGAAGAATACATACAGCCATGCCACCGGCCGTCACCTCTTTCCATACTGCTATTGTTTCCACTTTAACAGAACGGGGCCGGCCCCACATAGAGAAACCGCCCGGGGGAACTTTCCCGGGCGGTTCTTCACAACTGTTCTCTGATCATCCTGATTTTCTCTTCCCACCGCTCCTGGTCGATGGCGCTGTCCATCCTCGCCCGGATGGCGTGGATGTCCCTCACATGGGCATTCATGTACGCGCGGGCGTCCAGCATGGCTTCCCGGTAGACCGCTTCGATTTCAGCCGCCTTCTCCTCCAGCAACTCATCGTCTCGGCACATTCCGAGCATGTCGACGATCTCATCGCCGTCCCGCTCCGGTCCGTATTCATGCGGCTTGGTCGCGTCGAATACGCAGACGGAAAGCTCCGGCAGGACGATCAGGTCGACGCTTCCCGGATCGAGTGCGCACCATCCGTAAATCACATCGAGGCCGCGGGCTTCCGCCTGCTTGCCGAGCTTCTTCATCATCGTGGACTTCCCCGTCCCGGGATGCGCCTTGATGAGAAGCCGGCGCTTCAGCCCTTTTGTGACCGAGTCGAAAAAGTCCTGCGCCCCCTCAGCGGTCAGCGTGCCGATGTACCGGTTGGCGACAGACGATTCCTTGTTTAGCGACAGGTCGCCGAACAGGGATTCCGAAAGGCTGGAGGACAGTTTGTCCGCAAGCTCCCAGGACATCCGTGCCCGGTTCGCCTCTTCCCACCGATCGTGCAGTTCCTTGGCCTGCCGGAGGGACGCAAACGTTTTGCCGAGGGCTTCGTCAGCCCTTTCCGCCGTCTCACGGATAAAACCGTGCTGCAGCCGGAGACGGTCCTCATCATAACCGTCGTAAAAGGTCACCACCCGGTGTGCCCCTCCGAGATGCACAGGTTCGAGCGATACCGGATGGGAAGCCTGGACAAACAGAATCCCCGGCTTTACCACATGGACGGCATCCAGCCCGTCCGGTGTGAGCGGGTCGTGGAAAAGCTCCACATCCCAACCGCGCTTCACATAATACTGTGCGACCTCCCTCAGAAGCACGGATAAAGCCCCGGTAGGCGGGGCCTTCAGCAGGAATGCCTTGGATGCGCCCGAAAGCAGTTCCCTGTAACTGTGCCGGATCCCCTCTGACGTGTAGGCCGTGCTCATATAGGATGTGATGGTCCCGTTCAAGCGATCACCCTTTCCTCTTGACGGCACAGTATATGCGGAACGAACGTGAAAAAGCACGGCGGGGACATCCCCCTGCCGTGCCTTTTCCGGTTTACCCGGCGGTCGCTTCCTCTCTTGCTCCCGACTGCCGTTCGAGCAGGCCCCTGAAGTAAGGAATGGTGAACTGCAGCAACTGCCCGAAGAACAGGACGATGATGACCGTTCCGATGCCGACCGGCCCGCCGATCAGCCATCCCGCCAGTGCAACGGAAGCCTCCAGGACGGTCCGGACCGTCTTCACGCTCCAACCTGTTTTCTCCATCAGGACCAGCATGAGTGTATCCCTTGGGCCGGCCCCGATGCCGGGCGATACATACATTCCGAGACCGACTGCCTGCACCGCGATACCGGCCAGGAATACCGAGGTCTGTCCGGCGAGTGAATGAACATCCGGCAGGATCCAATTAAATAAATCGATGAATGATCCAATCAGGACCATATTGATCCATGTACCGATCTGCGGCAGCCTGCGCAGGTAGATGGACGTCGAGACAACGATAAAGAGCCCGGTCAGGATTGACCATGTGCCGATCGTCAGCCCCAGCTGCATGAACAGGCCGACATGAAGTACATCCCATGGATTGATCCCGAGCATGGAACCTTTGATCGTCAATGTGATTCCGAGAGCCAGAAGCAGCTGGCCAGCCAAAAAGAATGTCCATCTTAGAGCCTGGAAGCGTTGCATGCAGGCACCTCCCCTCTATTCCCCCGCTTGCGGATCATTTGCGGAGCGGCACGAAGACCGCGTCAGCGGCCTTCGCAAGCGCAGCCGGTGTGAGTTTCATCTGGAGCCCGCGCTTTCCTGCGCTTACAATCATCCGGCCGAGTGCCCGGGCCGATTCATCGATGAACGTCGGGAAGGCTTTCTTCATGCCGACCGGCGAACATCCGCCCCGGACATATCCCGTCACATCGGTCAGGTCGCGCAGGTGCAGCATCTCGATCTTTTTCTCTCCCGCCGCCTTCGCCGCCTTTTTCAGGTCAAGCTCGCCTGCGACAGGAATGACATAAACGAAGTACTTCCCCGTTCCGGCAGTGGCGACTAGCGTTTTATAGACAGTCTCCTCCGCCTGGCCGGTCTTTTCCGCAACCGAAACGCCGTCAAGCTGTCCGTCATCCTATCGTATTCAATCAGTTCATAATCGGCCTTTTGCCGGTCCAGGATACGGACGGCATTTGTCTTCTGGATCTTGTCCTTTTTGCCCAAACCGGACACCCCTTCAGTCTTGGTCGCCGAGCAGTTTTTTCAGCTGGTCTGCCAGCGCCGTATTCACCGGCTCTTCGTCCTGCTTTTTCATGTACTTCTGAACGTCGCGCTTGGACACTTTCCCTTTGTTCGTCTTTGCCTTGCGCTTTTCGAACGCGGACAGCTTTTCGCGGTAGCCGCAGCGGCAGGTGAAGATCCGTCCTTCTCCCTCCCCGCGCAGTTCAAGCTTTTTGTGGCAGTTCGGGCACCGGGCGTTCGTCAGCTGGGAAACCTTCTGGCGATGACCGCACTCGCGGTCCTGGCACACGAGCATCTTGCCGCGCTTGCCGTTCACCTCGAGCATCGGCTTGCCGCAATCCGGGCACATCTTGCCGGTGACGTTGTCGTGCCTGAACTTCTTCTCGGAAGCTTTGACTTCCGAGACGGCCCGCCTGGCAAATCCGGTCATCTCTTTCATGAATTCTTTCTTAGAGAGCCGGCCTTTCGCGATTTCGGTGAGCTTCTGCTCCCATTCGCCGGTCAGTGCCGGGGACTTCAGATCTTCCGGGACCAGCTCAAGCAGCTGGCGTCCCTTGGATGTCGTATAGATGTCGTTGCCCTTCTTCTCGATGACGAACGAGTTGAACAGCTTGTCGATAATGTCTGCCCGTGTCGCGACCGTTCCGAGTCCGCCCGTCTCGCCGAGCGTCCGGATCAGCTCTTTGGATTCGCCTGCCATGAACTGCGCAGGGTTCTCCATCGCAGCGAGGAGGGTTCCTTCATTGAAGCGTGCCGGCGGCTTTGTCTGGCCTTCCGTCATCGAGAACGCGCGGATGCCGAGTTTTTCCCCTTTTTCAAACGGCGGAAGTGTCTTGTCGTCTTCCTCTTCCGCGTCCAAACCATAGACGGCGCGCCAGCCTTCGTCGATGATCGTCCTGCCCTTTGCGTGAAACCGTTGGTCGCCGGCCCCAAGAACTGCGGTAACTGCTTCGTACTTGTACGGGCCCGAGAAGACGGCGATGAACCGCTTCACGATCAGGTCGAACAGCCTTTTCTCGCCGTCTGACATCCGCTCAAGGATCGCCGGCTCCTCTGTCGGGATGATCGCATGGTGGTCGCTGACCCTGGCGTCATCAATGACCCCTTTTTGCGGCTTCGGGCTGCCCTTTTTTAGGATGGCCGCAATGTCCTTCCGGTACGGAGCGAGGCGCACGGCTTCCAGCCGGTCCTTCAGTGTCGACGCCATGTCGGAGGTGAGGTGCTTGGAATCAGTCCGCGGATAAGTGACCGCCTTATGCGACTCGTAGAGTCCCTGCAAGGTATTCAGGGTTTCTTTCGCAGACCAGCCAAAGCGTCTGTGTGCTTCCTTCTGCAGTTCCGTCAGGTCAAAGAGCTGCGGGGCCGGCTGGCTTTTCGGCGTGCGCTTCACTTCTTCGATGACACCTTCACGGATGTTCTCGAGCTTTCCGAGAAGCGACTCCGCCTCCCCTTTGTCGAACGTTCGGCCGTCTCCCGACTTGGCCGTCCACTTGAACCTGCCGGAATCGGTGAGCGCATCAATTCCATAGAACGATTTCGGCCGGAACTCCCTGATCTGCCGCTCCCGCTCCGCAATCATCGCAAGCGTCGGCGTCTGAACACGTCCCGTCGACAGCTGCGCATTGTGCTTCACGGTCAGGGCCCGCGTCGCGTTGATCCCGACGACCCAGTCCGCTTCGGCACGCGCTTCGGCCGCTTCGAACAGGTTTTCATACTCGCGTCCGTCCTTCAGGTTGCGGAAGCCGTCTTTGATCGCCCTGTCGGTGACCGAAGAGATCCAGAGCCGTTTGACCGGCTGGCTTGCCTTTGCTTTTTCCAGAATCCAGCGGGCGACCAATTCACCTTCGCGGCCGGCATCGGTCGCAATGATGACTTCCCGGATGTCACCGCGTTTCAGGAGCGCCTTGACGGCGTTGTACTGTTTGGTCGTCTGCCGGATCGGCATGAGCTTGAACGGCTCGGGCAAGATCGGCAGATCCTCCATTTTCCACTCCTTGTATTTCGGGTCGTACTGCTCAGGGTCGGCCTGTGTCACAAGATGGCCGAGCGCCCATGTGACGACGTAATCCTTTCCTTCCAGTGCGCCGTTCCGTTTATCGTTGCATCCGAGCACGCGGGCAATGTCCCGCGCGACGGACGGTTTTTCTGCCAATACCAATGATTTGGACAATGTGCGTCCACTCCTCTCATACGTACTGATTATACAAGACCGGCGGCCGGATTTCATCGGGCACGGCAGGATGGATAACGTGTGGTGCAAGGTTTCCTGTAAGTCCGAATTCCCCCCGCTAAGTCCGATATCCTCGCTGTAAGTACGAATCCACCGTGCTAAGTCCTGATAAGAAAAGCCGGGAGCGTTTCTGCTCCCGGCCGTGATTGCTTTATTTAAGTGCCGATTCCGGCACGGGGCCCGGAATCGGCGGTTTGCCGCCGTTTCCGTCCCCGCCTGCCGGATCGTTGCCGTTCAGGCGCTTCTCGATCTGTTCCTTGCTGGCGGATGCTTTTCCGTCAGTCTTGACTTCCAGCTTTTCCTTTACCTTCTCGACCGTCTTGTCGGGCGGGCTCAGGGAGACGACAAGGTCGCCCGGCTCCGCTGCCAGCTCCGTTCCCGGCGAGAAGAAGTCGACCCGGCCGTCTTTTCTCAGGATGTACAGGAGAACCGGGCTCTCATCCCGCTCGCGGAGGTACTGTGTGTACTTGTAGCGTTCCGTGATCGGGGTCTTCCGGATCACATGGCCGTTCCGGATCCGCGAATCCAGCACACCCACAGGTACCGCCGGCTCAAAGAGGAACCTGCCCGGCGAACGGACGAGCCGGACGCTGTCCACGCCGTAGCGCTTCGGGTCCCCCTTCAGGCCGGAACGGAAGACGAACGACGGGCCGAAGTCATGAACGAAGTCGCTGCAGATATGAGCATTGTACATATCCATATGGGTCATCGACAGCAGGTTCTGGTAAGGCGCCAGGTCATATCTGTAATCCACCTGCTCGGACAGGATGTCACCCGAAAGCACTTTGATGCCCGCCTTGCGCGCCTCGAAGACATCGTTCCAGGCGTCGGTCATGATGGCGACCGGCTTGCCGTCTTCCTTGATCGAGGCGGCAAGCTTTGCGATAAATGGCCCGCCGCCGACAATCAGGGCGCCGGAGTTGTCCGCTGCGACAAGGTTCAGTTTCTTGGCGAGCGGCCCGAGTGTGAAACCGTGCACGACAACCGTGCCGAAAACAAGCGCGAATGTCAGTGCCGTCAGAAGTTCTGCATCCTCGTAGCCCTGGTCCAGCAGGATGGTCGCAAAGTAGCCGGAGACCGTGAGTGCGACAATCCCGCGCGGCGCGATCCAGCCGACGAGTGTGCGCTCCTGCCTGGTCAGGTCGGTGCCGATGGTCGACAGCCAGATTGACAGCGGCCGGACAACGAACAGTGTCGCGAGGACGAAGGCGATGATCCGGGGCTCGAAGATGGCAAGCAGCGTATCCACCGACAGCGAAGCCGTCAGCATCACGAAAATGGCGGAAACGAGAAGAACCGTGATGTTTTCCTTGAAATGCCGGATATCCTCGATTGAGGACAGATGCATATTCGCCATTGCGACCCCCATCACGGTGACCGCGAGCAGCCCGGTCTCATGCATGATCTCATCAGACACGACAAAGACCAGCAGCACTGCCGCAAACAGCACCGGGGACTTCAGAAATTCCGGGACTTTGTCTGCCTCGAACATCTTTCCGAGCGCCCAGGCGAAGAACCAGCCGAGCAAACCCGCGAAAGCCGAGGCCGCAAAGAAGATCAGGATGCCCGCGCCGGT
The DNA here is from genome assembly GCF_000348905.1 of Bhargavaea cecembensis DSE10. GTDB lineage: Bacteria > Bacillota > Bacilli > Bacillales_A > Planococcaceae > Bhargavaea > Bhargavaea cecembensis. Next base: position 155,870 of record NZ_AOFT01000001.1, on the reverse strand, counting down.
CAGGTCCCCCTTCAGAAAGCGGATGGTCTCGAATGCAAACAGCGCAAGCAGTGCGCCGAACGGGTCGACAATAATCCCTTCCCATTTCAGGATGGCCCCGACCCGCGGCTTCAGCTTTGCCTGCCTGAGGAGCGGGAGGATGACCGTCGGCCCCGTAACAATGAACAGGCCCCCGATGACGAACGCCACTTCCCAGCTGAGTCCTGCCACATAGTGCGCGGCGAGCGAACCGAAAATCCAGGCAAGAAACGCCCCGATTGTCACGATGCGCCCGACCGGACGGAAAAATCCGCGGATTTCCCGCACGTCGAGATTCAGGCTCCCCTCAAACAGGATGATCGCCACCGCGATCGAAATGATCGGGCCAAAAAAGTCTCCAAGCTGCTGTTCGGGATTCAGCAGCCCGAGCAGCGGTCCAAGCAAAAGTCCCGCAATGGACATGACGACAATTGCCGGAAGCCGGAGACGCCAGGCCAGCCACTGTGATCCGATTCCCAGTGCAACAATCGCCATGAAGGAGAACAGGAATGAATCGAACATGGGAAATCCCCCCTTCGTGTCCTCAAAAATAATACCCAGTTTACCATACCCAGACGAGACTTCCAGCTCAAACCCTCATATTCCGGGGCCCGGTCCCATATGTTGGACAGGAACCGATATTGCAGCCAGAAAGGGTGAAGGCCTTGACCGGACAACCGAAAAAGAAAGCGGTATTTTACTGCACGGCAATCGATATCCCCTCCGCCTACCGGACACGGCGCGCGATGCGCATCGCGCAGTCGCTTACCGATATTGAAGTGATCTTCCTTTCGGAGCGCCCGCTCTCCCACATCGAGGAGGCGGGCTTCCGGGTCGTCCGGATCCGGGGAAAGGACGGGCTCAGGAAAGCGGCGGAAGAATTGCGGCCGGACATCCTCCTGAGGGACGGCCGCTCAGAACCGGGGGAACTTGATGCGCTCAGGGATATGATTCCCGCGATCATCCATTTTGATGACAGCGGCGAAGGCGAAACGGCGGCCGATCTTGTCTTCCGCACTTTCGGCGGAGAAATCCGGGGCCCCGTCCCGCGCAATGTGGTGACGGGCCAGGCGGGATTTATCGCTGATCCGAGCCTGATCCGTCACCGCCGCGTCGGGCTCGGCAAGCGGCCTCCCGGCGACCTGCCGCATATTGTCGTCGCCCATGGCCCAACCGATCCGGCCAACCTCTCTCACCGGACGCTCCGGCATCTGACACAGCTCCACATTCCGCTGAAGGTGACCGTTCTGCTCGGGGAAGCCTACTCCCATCCGGACGACCCGCTTATGATGATGGCTCTCGGCCGCCGCAATGTGACCGTCAAAAGGGTGCCCTATGACTATGGCAGGGAACTCGCATCCGCCGATATTGTCATCTGCTCTTCCGGATACATCCCTTACGATGTCGCTTTCCTGAGCATCCCATGCATCGTCCTCGCACAGGATGAAGAAGAGCTGGGACATGCACTTCCGAACGAGGAAAACGGCTTTATTCCGCTCGGGCTCGGTCGCAAAGTCAAACAGTCGATGCTGCTGAATGCGGTGATGGAGCTTCTTCTGCACGAACCCCGCAGAAAACGCGCAATTGAAAGACAGGCCGCGCTCAACGTCGAGGACGGGCTCGACATGGTGAGCGAAGCCGTTCACTACTACCTGGAATACCCGCCTCGCAGGAAGGCCGGGAAACACTGATTTTCCAATCGGGGCCTTGACTTGTTTCCTTCCCTGCAGGGATACGCCGCCGCCCCGGTTATGGTACAATGTCCGCGACAAGGAGGCGTTCATGATGGACAAACGTTCCCTCGAAGCGGAAATTGCAGAACTGAAGATGGACTACATCAGCCTGCAGGGCGACATCGAGAAACTCGAGTCGACAGGCCACGAGGCCCAGGTCCAAAAAGCGGAACAGCGGCTTGCGGACATGGAAGCAAGGCTGTCGGAATTGAACCGGCAGTTGGATGCGCTTGACTGAGCATACGAAGACGGCCTTCGCACCACTAACCGGGTGCGGAGGCCGCTTTTGTTTTTTTCGGATCAGTAAGTGGTCAGCTTCAGAAGTTTCTGAAGGCCGTAGACGACCCGCTGTGCCTGGGAGAAGCCGTCCAGCTTTTCCTCGGCCTCCAGCGTATAGAGGGCATCTTCATTGTCCCAGAGCCGCTTGAAATAAGCATCCAGCTTTTTCGCAAGCGGGCTGTCTGCCGGTGCCTCGATGCGCAGATTGGATTCGAGGTTGTAATCATCCAGCGCGCGCTCCGTCATGTTGGCGGCGCCGCTCGAGATATAGGTTTCGCCGCCGTCCTTCACGTAGACCAGTTTGGTATGGTATTGCCCGATGACGGCATTATAGAAGCGGATTTCGATCCGGCCTTCCGAATCCTCGATCAGCTCTTCCGCGACCGGCATGTTCGGCAATCCGGTCTTTTTGTTCCCGAAAGCATTCTCGTTCGGGTCAAGGATGATCCTGACACGGGCACCCCGCTCAGCGGCTTCGACGAGGGCAGACAAAACGTCCCGCTTGGCCAGATAAAACATGCCGAGCCATACCTCATCCCCTTCCCCTGCCTTTCCGATGTCCTCTAGAAGGTGATCGAGGATCGGCCGCTCCGTGAGATACTGTACGCCGTACTGGCCGTCAGGGTTTTCTTCACCTTCCGTCCTCGGGAACTCTTCAGGGCCGCCCGAATAGCGGGAGACCGCTTCTTCCGCTTTGAGGACATCATTGATCACGGGGCCGTCCGCCTTGAACGCGACATTGCCGTGCCAGCCGCTCGCATCATGCGGGTTGCCGGAATTCACAAGAACCCCTTCTTCAGTGGCAACGACTTTGCGGTGGTTGGCCTTGACATTCAGCAGCTTCAGATAGGAACGGACCGTCATTTCCGGAGCGTCTTCAGCCATCGGATTCGGCAGCCATCCTTTTCCTTCCTCTCCCCACCACTGGAAGAGGATCCGGTAGATGCCCGAATAGACCGGCGTGGAATCCCTGAGCGGATCGAGGGCAGTCACCACAACTTCGACGCCCGCTTCCTCCAGGCGCCTGATTTCCTCGGATTTATACGAACCGTACCCGTTGTTGACGGGATCGGTAATGAGGATGACCGGCATGTCGGGGTTTTCCTCTTTTTTCTCCGCAAGCCGGTCGGTCAGCGTGCGGGCAAGCTCCGGGAAGTCTTCCTTTTCATCGTAAAAGCCGTTGTAGAGGAAAAAGTCAGCCACAACGAACTCTTCGGCACGATCGATCATCGAAAACACTTCATCAAAAATCTGAAGTTCGTGTTGCATGCCATCCTTTGACCGGTCCTGCGAAAAGGTCAGGTCGGTAAGCATCTCCACATTGTCCGTCCGGTATAGCGTCCCGTCGTGGGAGATGCCCTCTGGGAGCGGCTTGTATGTATGGTAGAGAACGATACCGATATAAACGAGCACAAACAGGCAGGCGATGATCGTCAGAACCCTTCGCCTCATGCTCCATTCTTTTATTTTCTTCCTGTCCATGCGCGTACCCCCTTTGGTCCCCCTTCCATTCCCCTTTCAACTGCATCGGAAAACGCGGGATGCGAAAAAGCCCCTGTTCTTTTATGAAAGAGGCTGCAAAAATAACAACGGTCCGGGCAACTTTTTGCCCGGACCGCCGTCCTAGTGATTATCTTAGCCGGCTGTGACATAGCCTTCCGCCTGCTCGTCGAGAAGCATCATTTCCTTCAGGCGCTGCTTGGCGCGGAAAAGCCGGGATTTGACCGTCCCGATCGACACTTTCATAAGCTCGGCGATTTCGTTGAGCGAGTATTGGTTCACATAGAAATAAAGCACGGTTTTGCGGTAGATGCCATCCAGCTCATCCAGCTTCGACTGGACGATGTGGCGGATATCATCACGCTCGAGCAGATCGTCCGCAGTCGGCTCCCCGCACGGCACGAGATCGAGGATCGGCACGTCGAGCGTTTCCGGCTGCTCCATGACATGCTGGCTCCGTCGGACCGTCTTGCGGTAACGGTCACGGAACGTGTTCATGCAGATCGTTGTCAGCCATGCCTTGACGTGGTCGACGCCCTCGAGCGACTTTTCGTTGCGGACGACTTTCAGCCAGACGTCCTGCATGAGGTCTTCCGCCTCGTCCTTGTTCCTTGTGAGCTTCAGGCACAGGTGATAAATGAATCGTTCATATTCTTCGTAGATGGTTTCGATGTTACGACCGGCCATGGCCGATCCCTCCCGTTCGTACTGTTCTTTGTTAACCTTATTGTCCTATAGAGAAACCTTGCCCTCCATCGGATTCTCTTTCAGGTCCATTACAAAGATGTAAGAAACGGGGAAAGGTTATCCAAAAGCGCAAGCGCCCGTTCAGCAACGTACAAACTGGAGTACTTCGTAATGAGATAAAGGAAACACGGTGAGGAACGAACCGATGTTGACTGATCGCAGTGGAGAAGTGCGAAGTTTGCCAGTTGCTGGGCGCTGGAGCTGACGTAGCAAAAGCGCAAGCGCCCGCTTAGCAACGTACAAACTGGAGTACTTCGCAATGAGATAAAGGAAAAACGGTGAGGAACGAACCGATGTTGTTTTATCGCAGAGGAAAGTGTAAAGTTTGCTGGTTGCCGGGCGCTGTATGCCGGACGCAGCGGTCAGGAAACAATAAAAAAAAGCGCCTCCTTACAGGAAGCGCCCCAACGCAGGCTGTTGCCTGCGTTTTTGTTTTGCTGATTTCTTCTTATTCTTCTTCGGACGTTGCCGCTTCTTCCCCTTCTTCCTGCTCCCGTTTGGTGATCAGCATGCGGGTGATGCGGTTGCGGTCCATCTCCTCGATCATAACGTCCAGGTTGCCATAAGTAAACTGGTCGCCCGGTTCCGGGACGTGACCGAGCTGCTGGAGGACGAATCCGCCGACCGTCTCATGCTCGTCCGGCATCTCGGAACGGAAGGATTCCATCACGTCATCCATCTCAAGACGTCCCGAGCACTCCAGGCGGGTATCCGTCATTTCATAGACGAGCACCTCGTCCTGCTGGTCGGTCTCGTCTTCAATGTCCTGGCCGATCATTTCTTCAATGATATCTTCGTGCGTGACGATGCCGAGGGTGCCGCCGTATTCGTCGAGGACGATCGCGATATGCTTCTTTTTCGCCAGCATCATCTTGAATACCCGCTCGACACTGAGCGTCTCGACAACAAACATCGGTTCACGGTCCATATAGTCCTCGATCGTCGATTCAGGCGCCATTGACCACTCGATCAGCTGCTTGGAGTAAAACACGCCGACGATGGTATCCATATTGTCCTCATACACCGGATAACGCGTGTACCAGTGTTCAAGGAGGGTATCCCGAACATATTCATAAGTCGCATCAAGTGGCACACCGACAATTTCCGTCCGGTGAGCCGACATCACATCGGACACATCTTTTTCGGGAAAGTCCATCACGCCCTTGAGGCGGATAGATTCCTCTTCCTCAAAAGTCCCTTCAGTAGACGCGATATCAACCATCGACCGGAGATCTTCCTTCGTCAGCGTCGCTTCCGTCACCGTTCCCCGCGAAATGATGCGGATAAAGACATTCGTGAACAGCGACAGCAGATACGTCAGCGGCGAAAGAATGATGACCAGGAACCGGATGATCGGAAAGACCAGATAGGCGACCTTTTCAGAGAACGTTGCCGCAATCGTCTTCGGCAGCACTTCACCGAAGATGATAAGGGTGATTGTCAGAATCGTTGTCGCCAGCCCGACCTGCCAGCCCTTGTCAATTGCGATCGCCGTAAGGAGGGTCGGCAAGAGGATATTCACGATATTATTCCCGATCAGGATCGACGTAATCATCCGATCGGGCTTGCTGATGAGTTTCAGCAGTTTCTCAGATTTCCTGTCTCCCTGGTCAGCACGCAGCTGCACCTTCATCCTGTTCGTGGCGGTAAGTGCCGTTTCGCTGCCCGAGAAGAAAAAGGACAGGAAGAGCAGGATTCCCAAGACGATAAACAAAAGCCATTCCCCCTGAAGAAACTAATTTACACGGAATTCAAAAACCTTATTGACCATCATACCATAAACACTTCCCCGGCCACGCCCATTTGAATCCGCTTTCTCTGTTTCTGGTATACTTATTCACGAAAACCAACGTGGAAAGAGGGATAAATTGATGGATCATCTGAAGGAACTTGACCGCCATTTCAGCGAACACCGCGAAGCGCATCTTGCCGAGCTGAATGACTTCCTGAGCATCCCGAGCATCAGCTCGCTCTCCGGGCACAAAGGCGATATGAGGAAAGCCGCGGAATGGCTTGCCGGATCGCTCAAGGCTGCGGGACTTGAAAACATCTCAATCGATGAAACCTCCGGCCAGCCGGTCGTCTACGCAGACTGGCTGCATGCGGAAGGCCAGCCGACCCTTCTCATCTATGGCCATTATGATGTCCAGCCGGTCGACCCGCTGGAGCTTTGGGACAGTGCTCCGTTTGAGCCGGAAGTCCGTGACAACAAACTGTACGCGCGCGGGGCCAGCGATGACAAAGGCCAGGTGTTCATGCATGTAAAGGCCGTCGAGGCCCTGTTCAAGACACACGGCAAACTCCCCGTGAATGTGAAATTCTGCATTGAGGGCGAGGAAGAGATCGGCAGCCCGAACCTTCCGGCCTATGTGGAAGAGAACAAGGACAAGCTTGCGGCAGACGTGATCGTCATCTCCGATACGGGCATGCAGGGACCGGGCCAGCCGGCAGTCTGCTACGGCCTCCGCGGCCTTGCCGGCGTCCAGATCGACGTGAAGGGAGCCAGGGGCGACCTCCACTCCGGCCTGTACGGCGGCGGTGTCCAGAATGCCATCCACGCGCTGGTCGAACTGCTCGCCTCTTTCCGCGACAAGGAAGGCACAATTACCGTTGACGGCTTTTACGATGACGTTCGCCCGGCAACAGAAGAGGAGCGAGGAGAATACGGGAAGCTGGGCTTTGACGAGGAAGCATTGAAAAAAGAGCTCGGCGTCAGCGAGCTCTTCGGTGAACCGGGCTATTCGCATCTGGAGCGCACTTGGACGCGCCCGACGCTCGAGATCAATGGCGTGTTCGGCGGGTTCTCCGGCGAAGGGATCAAGACCGTCCTTCCGGCCCAAGCAGGCGCGAAAATCACCTGCCGCCTCGTACCGGATCAGGACCCGGATGACATCGTCCAAAAACTGCGCAGCCATATCGAGAAAAACAAGCCGGCCGGCGTGACGGTGAATATCACCGAATTCGACAAGGGCAAGCCGTTCCTCACCCCTTACGACCACCCGGCCATCCAGGCCGCCGGCAAGTCGTATGAGCGTGTTTACCAAGTCCCGACCGCCTATACGCGCGGCGGCGGCTCGATTCCGATCGTGGCCGCGTTTGATGAGATTCTCGGCCTCCCGGTCGTCCTCATGGGCTTCGGACTGTCGTCCGAGAATTTCCATGCGCCGAACGAGCACTTCCATCTTGAGAATTTCGACAAGGGGCTGCGCGTCATCGGCGACTATTACTTTGAAGTGTCGTCTGCGCTTTCCGGAGCGGAGTAAAAGGTCACTTTTTCTTCAATCGGCGTGTGGTCCCATTCCTTCGGCATTGTATCCGAATGCCCGAAGTGCAGCATGCTGATCACGCGCTCCCCGTCCCCGGCGCCCAGCGCCTTGCGGAAATTTGGCTGATCCAGCCAGGCAGGTGTCTTGATGCATGTGCCGATGCCCTTATCCCACGCGAGGAGCTGGGCGTTTTGAAGAAAGGCGGCAATGGCCATATGGTCTTCGATCCGCTGCTTCTGGCGCATGTCTTCGCGGACGATTGCAAAGACGATCGCTCCCGCACTCGTGAACTTGGACGACTGGCGCTCAAGCGCGTCTTCCGTCAGTTCGCGCCAGTTTGGAATGGCGTATTCCCTGACCAGGCTCTGCACATCGGATAAGTTGTCTCCTGCACCGACAACAAACCTCCATGGCTCACGCTTGCCATGGTTCGGGGCGAACCTTGAATCGGACAGGACTTCCATGACATCTTCACGGGAGACCGGGGTACCATTGAAATTCTTGATGGAGCGGCGCTCGATCACCGCTTGCCTGACACTCAACTGCTGTTGGCTCATGTCGATTCTCCTTCGCTTACCAATAGTCACCCTGATTATAGCAGACCCCGGGGAGGGATGCCGTTGAACGCCATAAGCCCGGAAGCCGTTCTTTATCTTGCTTTCTGCTGGGCTGCGGGCTCTATTCTTTGGGCTCGGGTTCTTGGCCGTGTGCTAGGCACGGATCCTTCCTCAGAAGGAAGCGGGAATCCCGGTGCGAGAAATGCCGGAAGATTGTTGGGAGCCCCTGCATTTTTCACAGTGTTCACGGGAGATGCCCTGAAAGGCGCCGCTGCCGTCCTGGCAGGCAGGTATCTTGTCCAACCGGAATGGCTGATTGCCGCCGGCGGGGCGCTGGCTGTATTCGGACATATTTTTCCCTTGTACGGAGGAAAAGGAGGAAAGGGCGTCTCCGCTTTTGTCGGCGCGGCGCTGGCCTTTTCCCCCACAGCCTTTGCAGGATTTGCAGTTGGTACGGCCGCCGCCCTCCTGCCCCTCGGTTCAGCGACTCTGACCATGCCCGGAGGCTTCGCTGCGTGGACAGCCGCACTCTGGTTCTCCGGCATGCTTCCTGCTTCATGGCCGCTTCTGCTGGCTGCCGGACTCGTTCTTGTCCGCCATCGGGAAGACTTCCGCGCAGCGATCCGACGTGATTAGACACTATTCGATTAATAATAAAAAACGGAGAAGCCTTATATTATTTCACTATAATATAAGGCTTTTTCTATTTCTCCGCCCTCTCCATTTCACAGTATGGTATAGTATTCAGAAAATGACAGCGCATTCAGGGGGATGAGAGATGAAGAAAAAACCGATTGCCTATATCGTCGACAGCACTGCCCATATTTCAAATGAACTCGCGAATCACCCGGATCTGTATGTCGTGCCGCTCAATGTCCATTTCGGGGACCAGGAGTATGCAGACGGCGTCGGCATCCGGCCGGAAGAATTGTATGAGAAGATCCGGACATCGACCGAGCTGCCGAAAACGTCGCAGCCGTCCGCAGGCCGTTTCGCCGAGCTGTTCGACCGCCTCAAAGAAGAATACGAGCAGGGCCTAGCGGTGATGCTGACATCAGAACTGAGCGGGACCTATGCCTCCGCCGTTTCAGGGGCGGAGCTGAGCGGCTTCGATGTCCGCATCCTCGACGGCAAATCGCTTTCCTACGGCACAACCGGGCTTGTGCGGCTCGCCATGGAACTGGAGCAGCAGGGCAAAAGCCGGGATGAGATTGCCGAAGACATTTCCGTCCATATCGGGAAAACCCGCTCCTATATCTATATCGGACAGCTGAACCAGCTGCATAAGGGCGGACGGATGGGCAGTGTCCAGTTCTATCTCGGCAGCATGCTTCAGATCAAGCCGATCATCCAGATTACCTCTGAAGGTACACTTGAGGTGATCGACAAAGTCCGCTCCGAGAAAAAGGCGTTCCGCTACCTTGTAGACAAAGTGAAGGCGGCCTATGATGACGGCCGGCGCACCATCCACCTGATGCACGCTGACAGTCCGAAGGAAGCGGCCCGGCTAAAGGAGCAGATGCTCGACGCCATGCCCGGACTAGAAGTGAAGACGGGTGACATCGGCTCCGTCCTCGCCGTCCATGCCGGCGAAGGCACGATGGCCGTCATCTGGTATGACTTTGATTAAGGGATCGGATGGATTCCCATCGATAAAAACCGACGGCCCGGGGGCGGACATGCCCCGGGCCGTCAGTTCGTCTTAATCAAACCGGTCATTGATCTTCCAGAAGATATACGTCGCATCCGGCCTCCAGGCATAGGAATCTTTGTATGCCCAGTGACGGTCACGGACATTGTACGTATGGGCATTCACATACGGCACGCCGTCCCTCTTAGACGTCACAATGGTCGTGTGATTAAAGACGCCGTCCCCTTCGAAGTCATAGGAAATGATATCACCGGGCTCCAGTTCCCCTGCCGACTGGACCCGCCTTGCCCTCAATCCGCGCTGAGAGCCCGCCAGGTACCACCGGAGCGAATGGGAAACACTCCAGCTAAAGCTCCAGTTGCCTCCCCCGATCCACCAGCCCCGCTCCCGGTTCGGTGATCCCCACATCGGCGCACCGCCTGCCCTCAGGCACTGGGAAACATAGTTCGTACAGTCAACCGCGAACTTCGGATATGCGGGATTGTAGTCATTCCACCACCGATTTGCATAAGCAACGGCCGCTTCCCGGTCATAGACCGCCAACTTTCGCACCCCCTCTCCTGCAACGTATGCGGCGGGCGGAAAGTATTATGCTTCGGATGGTGGATTCGGTGCCAGTGCCTCTGAATTCATGGTGAGTGCTTCCAATCCCGGGGCGAATGCCCTCAAATTGGCCGTGAGAGCCCCGGATGTGTCTACAATTGCAAAAAACCGCCGGAATCCCGTAAAGGAATTCCGGCGGTTTCGTATGATGGAGCATAGGGGGCTCGAACCCCTGACCTCTGCGCTGCCAGCGCAACGCTCTCCCAATTGAGCTAATGCCCCGTATCTCTGGTACAATGAAGAGTATATCAGCAAAACGCAAATCTGACAATAGCCGTTTTCGAGGTGATCGCATGCAGCACAAGGAACGCGAATTGACGGAGCCCGTCCTGCTGTCCAACCCGGACGGGACACTGAATCCTGAAGCGATCGGCTTCGCCAGGAACCCGATTATCACGGGCAATCTCGCAAAAAATTATATGCGCAAAAAACGCTGGAACTACTGGTGCGTATACGGGGAAGACGTGCTGTTCTCCGTAACGGTGTCCCACCTCGATTATGCCGCGTCCTGTTTCGTGTACGTCTTCCATTACGAGACCCAACGGTTTTTCGAGAAGACGGTCACTGTGCCGATGGGACGCAATGTCAGGATGGGCGACGAGGTGCTCGGTAATGTATCGTTCACCCATCCGGAGATGAATATCCAGATGATCCACTTCAAAGGCAAGACGCACCTGCTCGTCACCGTGCCCGACTTTGACGGTGAACTTCTCCATGCGGATCTGCACATCGGACATCCTGAAGGAGAAGAATCCCTGAACGTGGTCGTCCCGTGGAATCGCAGCCAATACCAGTTCACGGCAAAGCATCACCTTCTGCCAACCGAGGGGTTCATCACAATCGACGACCGGCGCTTCCGGATCGGCAGGGAGGAATCATTCGCCGTCCTGGACTTTGGCAGGGGCATCTGGCCCCGGAAGGCCGCCTGGAACTGGGCAATGGCTTCCCAGCGCTACGGACGCCGCCGCATCGGGCTGAACTTCGGCGGACAATGGACCGACGGAACCGGCATGACTGAAAACGCGGTATTCGTCGACGGCAAGATGTACAAAATCAGTGAAGATGTGCTGTTCGATTATGATCCGGAAAACTATATGAAAACATGGAAAATCCGGACGAAATTCACGGATTCAGTCGACCTGACCTTCACACCGTTTTTCGAGCGGACCGCAGCGACCGATGCAAAGCTTGTCAGATCGGATGTCCACCAGATGGTCGGCTACTTCAGGGGGCGCATCCGCCTGCCTGATGCCGGCGTAAATCTTCATCTCGTCAAGCTGCTCGGATGCAGCGAAGAGCACCGGGCCACATGGTGATCAAAAAAACACAGGAACCGCACCCGGCGGTTCCTGTGTTTTTATTTGAATAATTTGAGCATCCTATCCGGGTAATCCGTGAAAATTGCCCGGGCGCCCGCCTCGCGGACCATCAGCGCATGTTCTGGTTCGTTAACAGTGAACACCCTCAGCACTGCCCCTTCCGCGGCCGCCCGGCGGCCGGGTTCCCGCACCGAGAACGGCAGTGCAGGATGAAGGGCATCGGCTCCGATGCCGGATGCAGCTGACCGTGCATCGGCCAGAATTTCGACAAACAGCATTCCCGTCTCGATGTCCGGGGCTTCACGCTTTGCCGCCGCCAGCGTCACATGGTCGAACGACGACAAAATGATGCGGTCCCCGATCCCAAATTCCCGTACCATCGCAATGACCTTCTCCCGCATGCCCGGATAGGGGAACACATCCGATTTCAGCTCGATATTCAGCCTGTGGGGCTTGTCCCGGAACAGTTCCAGCACTTCCCGCAAGGTCGGGATGCGCTCATCGGAGAATTCATCCGAAAACCGGCATCCGGCGCTTAGCTGCTTCAGCTCTTCCAGTGTCAGGTCCTTGACGTATCCGCTTCCGTCTGTGGTCCGGTCGACCGTCTCATCATGAATCACGACCGGCACACCGTCCCCGGACAGATGGACATCGAATTCAACTCCGGCAATCGGCAATCCAGCTGCTTCCCTGAATGCGGCGATCGTATTTTCCGGCCGGCTGCCGGATGCGCCGCGATGCGCAAAAATTTCCAAAATGATCCTCCCTTTCCGTCCCGTCCTGTTTTCATCGATTATGGCATATCCAAATCTCTCCTGCCATGCAGGCCGCGGTTTAAAATCCGCCTGAACAGGAAAGATAAAGGACAAACAGAGTATCCGAAAGGACGTGCACCCATGAAACACAAACTTCTTGGAATGACTGCGCTTGCCGCCGTGCTTACACTTGGCGCATGCGGCGGAGGCAATAACGATGCCATGGACGACGCGGCAGGCGGCGACAACGACGATCAGGCGCCGACCACCGAAGAAACCGGTGATGCGACCGAAACAGCAATTGAAAGCGATGAAGCAGGCGACAACCCTTCCGGCGGCAAAAACGAGGGAATGCAGGAAACCACACAGGGTTACGGCTTCAAGGACTTTGACCTCGAAATTGACGTAGACGGCAAAGACGCGGTGGATGCCAGCTACGAAACAAAGGAAGACGGGACGTTTGAAGCGGAATACGAAAACACGCTTGAAGGTGTGGATTACGGCGAAGATAACCAGCAGGATGAAGCAATGAATGAGCTGGATGCCCTGTTCAAGGAGATCGTGCTCGACCAGAACGTGACCGAAGAAGAAGCCAAGAAGAAAATCCTCAATGCCCTTGAGATTCAGGACTACACGAAATTTGAACTCGAAGTTAAATTTGAGGATGGCCAAAACCTGAACATCCAAGAAAATAAGTGATCCGCAGCGGCGGCCGTCCCATATTTCGGGACCGGCCGCCAATTTTTGTATCTTTTCAAACGGGGCTTCAGGGTGTAAGATGCCCGTAACCCCCCGGCAGGTTTAAGATTTGCCGAAATGGGGCAACTAATCCGGAGATAGAAACCAAGACGGAGGTCTTCACCATGGCAAAAAAGAGACTGACCTGGGTCGACGTCACGAAAGGGTTTCTCATGATCCTTGTCGTTGTCGGCCATTATCCCGGGGAACTTGATTTCCCGCTGTCCAAATACATTTACTGGTTCCATATGCCGGCCTTTTTCCTGTTGAGCGGGCTGTTTTTCAAAGAAGTGAAAACCCGTGCGGAAGCCGGAGAATCCATCCGAAAACGATTTATGCAGCTGATTGTCCCGTACCTGTTCTTTCTTGTCCTGATTACCGCGATGCGATATGGGATGGAACTGGGCTATGGCAACACCGACATTCAATGGTACCTCAATGACCTGTGGACGCTTGTCGTCGGCGGACGCTTTGTCCGGGGCGCTTACGGTGTGTTCTGGTTTGTGACGGCACTGTTTGCGGTGTTCGTGATGTTCACCTTCATGACACGCCACTTCAGCCGGAAAGTCCAGATCGGGCTCGTTGCCATCTCTTATGTCATTGCCCACACGGAGAGCCTGTTCGCCCAGCGGGTGCTGGACGGCGGGGTTGTCGAATCCGCCCAGCAGATCCCCCTTCCCTGGAACGTCGATGTCGCGCTCATGGCGCTCGTGTATTTCGCAATCGGCTACTATCTGAAGACATTCTGGATGGAGATCAGCAGCAAGTGGCTTGGCGCGGCGGCCGTTGCGGTTGCCGTCTGCCTCGCCCTGGATGCGGCGGGACTGTTCGACTACCACCTCAGCATGAAGTTCCTGCGGTATGACCACTTCTTCCTTGACCTGATCATTCCGGTCTCCTGCACAATCGTTGTCATCGGGCTGTTCCAGCGTGCTGCCAAGAGGATGCCGCTGAAATGGCTGCAGTTTGTCGAGAAGCATTCGATCTCGATCATGTACCTCCATATTTTCGCGGACATTGTGCTGAACGACTTCTTCAACTATGGTCTGATCGGATTTACCGCAATCGGACTCGTCCTTCCGATTCTGGTATCGGTCGCGCTCGAGAAATTCGTTCCATATGGCAAAATCCTCCTCGGTGGCTTCCGCCCGAGAAAGAAACCCGGCTCCGCAGCGATGGTCAGATAAAGAAAACTCCGGAGAGGCCCGCCTCTCCGGATTTTTCGGTTATTTCGGGGGATAAGTCCTGGGCTGGTTGATGATCTTTCACCGCAGGATTCTGATCTTTCGTGACCCCTTATTGATCTTTCACGGCCTCTTATTGATCTTCCATCATGTATCATCCAGACGAACCCGGAGCCGGCGCGGCTCCGGGTTCAATTATAATTCCGCGCCTTTCAGCATCTGGTCGTAGAGGCCACCGCTGCCGATCAGTTCTTCCTGCTTGCCGGATTCGGCAAGGCGGCCATCCTGCATGACGAAGATGAGGTCGGCTTTTCTCACTGTGTTCAGGCGGTGGGCGATGATGAAGCTGGTCCTGCCTTCCATCAGGCGTTCGAGCGCTTCCTGGATCTTCATCTCGGTGACGGTGTCGATCGAGGAAGTGGCCTCATCCAGCAAGAGCAGCACCGGATCCGCGACAAGCGCGCGGGCGATGGAAAGCAGCTGCTTCTGCCCCTGGCTGATCTCCCCGCCGTCCGCGGACAGCACCGTTTCGTATCCGTCCTCCAGCTTCATGATGAAGTCGTGCGCGTTTGCTTCCTTTGCCGCCTCGATCACTTCCTCATCCGTCGCATCCAGGCGGCCGTACCGGATGTTGTCCATGACGCTTGCCTCGAACAGAAACGGATCCTGCAGGACAAATGCCGTCTGGCTTCTGAGGGTTTTTCTCGGCAGCTCGGTGATCGGGATGCCGTCGATCAGGATCTGGCCCTCGTTTGCGTCATAGAAGCGGGCAAGCAGCTGCATGACGGTCGTCTTCCCGGCGCCGGTCGCTCCGACAAATGCGGCGGCCTCACCCGGGCGCACCCTGAAACTCACTTCTTCGACGGTATAGTCACCCTCGCCATAGCCGAAAGCGACATTGCGGAACTCCACTTCCCCCTTGAGTACCGTATCCGCATGCCCCTTCGCGTCATCCCGCTCCGGTTTCTCATCCATGATGGCAAACACGCGCTCCGCACCCGCGATGGCGGAGAGGACAGTGTTGAACTGGTTGGCGAGGTCGTTGAGCGGGCGGGTGAACTGGCGGGCATATTCAGTGAAGATGACAATTGTCCCGATTGTGACGAGCCCGTCGCCGGTCAGCGCCAGGATCCCCCCGATGCCGGCAACCACCGCGAATGCCCCGTTGTTCAGGAAGTTCATCACTTTCGGGATGAAGCCCGCATAGGTCAGCGCCCAGAAGCCGGTCCGGCGGAGGCGTTCGCTTTTCTCGGTGAACTCATCCATCACCCTGTCCTCCTGCGAGAAAGCCTTGACGATGCGCTGCCCGGAAATCGATTCCTCGATCATGCCGTTCAGCTCGCCGACCGCGCGCTGCTGGGCTTTGTAGAGCCGGCCTGTCCGCTTCGTGATCCAGCGGACCGCGGCGAACATGAGCGGAATGATTGTCATCGTGAGCACGGTAAGCAAAGGACTGAGGGACAGCATAACGGCAACCGTACCCACAAGCGTCAGTACGCTCGAAAACACCTGGATAAACGAGTTGTTCAGCGTCTGGCTGACGTTCTCGATATCGTTTGTCATCCGGCTCATCAGCTCGCCGTGCTGCCTGCGGTCAAAAAACTTCACCGGCAGCTGCTGGAAATGACTAAAGAGGCCCGTGCGCATCTTATACACCGCACGCTGGGAAATGCCGATCATCCAGAAGCTCTGCAGGTACATCGCGACGGACAGGCCGGCATAGACGGCAATCAGCAGCACCACCATCCGGCCGAATCCACCGAACCGTCCGGCGACAATGTATTCGTCGACGATATGTCCGACCAGGTACGGCCCGAGGATCGACAGTCCCGAACTGATGGCGACAAGGACAAGCACCGCAATAAGGAGCGCACGCTGCTCATCAACAAGCCGCCATATGCGCAGGAGCACATCCTTCGAATTGTTCGGCCGCTCCCCTTTTTTCTCCTTTGGCTTCTTCAGGTCTTCCTTCGTAAGGATCGGCTCATAGCCGAACGGCTTTCTGATGAAATCAAACATCCCCGTTCACCTCCCCGGCATGCGCACTCTGTGATTCGACGATCTGCCGGTAAAGCACCGACTGCTCAAGAAGTTCCTCATGCGTCCCGTAGCCGGACACCCGGCCCTCGTCAAGCAGGAGAATCCGGTCGGCCCCGGCAGCAGTCCCGACTTTCTGCGTGACGACCAGCATCGTCGCCCGCTCCCCCTCAAGCGCCTTCCAGAGGGCATTTTCCGTCTTCACATCGAGCGCAGACGTGCTGTCATCCAGAATGAGGATCGACGGATGGCGCACAAGCGCCCGTGCGATGGACAAACGCTGCTTCTGCCCGCCTGACAGGTTGACCCCCTTCTGGCCGACACGCGTTCCGTACTTGTCCGGGAAGCGCTCGACGGAGTCATGGATCTGGGCTTTTCGTGCGGCTTCCTCCAATTCGTCCAGCCCCGCTTCAGAATCACCCCACCCCAGGTTTTCATGGATCGAACCGGTAAATAGCATCGACTGCTGCGGCACATAGCCGATCGCATCCCGGAGGTCCTTCAGCGGCCATTCCTGAATGTCCCGGCCGTCCAGCAGCACCCTGCCGGATGTGGGCTCGAAAAATCTCGGTATAAGATTCAGGAGTGTTGATTTGCCGGAGCCCGTGGCCCCCATGATGGCCAGCTTTTCGCCCGGCTTCACATGGAAGCTGATGTCGTGAAGGACGCCCTTGTCCGCTCCCTCATAAGTGAATGACACATTCTCGAAGCGCAGATCGCCGATCGGCTGCCTGCCGCTTCCCCGCTCCGCCTCTTCGGTACCGCCGTCTGCAAGAAGCACTTCTTCCATCCGCTCGGCGGACGCCTTGGCCCTCGAATACGCCACGATGATAAACGAAAACATCGAAAACGATCCGGTCATCCTGAGCGCGTAGTTGACAATCGCAACCACTTCGCCGACTTCCGCACCGCCTCCCCGGACTTCCTGCGCGCCGAACCAGAGAACGGCAAGCAGGCTGACGTTCATGACGAACAACAGCACCGGCAGGATCAGTTCCATCAGGCGGACGGCCGAAACCGTATCCGAGCGGAGCGCCCCAGCCACTTTCGTGAAGCGGGACGATTCATAGGCCCCGCGGAGGTAGGCCTTCACCAGTCGCACGGCCTGCAGGTTCTCCTGCACCACCCGGTTCACCCGGTCGAGGCGGCGCTGTACGCGCCCGAACATCGCCACCCCTTTCCTCACCATGAAGACGAGGAAGATGACGAGGAACGGAACGCCGATCATCAGGAACAGCGCGAGCTTCGGATTAACGATAAACGCCATGATCAAACTGCCGGCCGCGGCAAGCGGAGCGCGGAGCATGATCCGGAGGCTCATATAAAGGACGTTTGAAGTCATCGTGATGTCGCTCGTCATCCGGGTCAGGAGCCCGGACTGCGGGAAGCGCAGGAACGTCGACATCGTGAATGACTGGATTTTCCGGAACATGGCGGCCCTCAGGTCAAAAGCGAAACTGTGTGCAGCATGTGCCGCGAAAAATGAGTTCGTGACCCCCGACAGGAACGCGGCAAGCGCCAGTCCCATCATGACGGCCCCCCATGTCCAGACCGTTCCGGTGTCACCGGGGATGATGCCGTCATCGATGATCTTCCCGATGACGAGCGGCTGGATCAGCTCGACCGCCAGCTCCACGAACATCAGCAGGAGTGCAATGGCGATCGGCCATTTGTACGTCTTGGCGTAAGAGAATACCGTTTTCAAAGTTTCACCCCAAATATCCTTCGCATATCGAATCAACTGTTTCTTTATTATGCCATATTCCTCCCCGACCGGATAGGCGGAGGGAGAATTTTCAGTCGATTGAATGGCCGTTTTACTCTTCCGCATCTGAAAAGCCCTCCCCCTGCACCGGTGCAGAGGGAGGGCTCGTTTTATTGTTATCTCCGGCCTTCACATCGTCTTCGGAGGTTCCGCCTCGACCTTGGACGCCTTGCTGCCGGCGACCGACAGCCAGACAACACCGATCAGCATGATCGCGGTCCCGGCAAACTGCCACTGTCCGAGCAGCTGGCCAAACCAGAAAATCGACACGACCATCGCCGTCAGCGGTTCAAAACTCGAGAGGACGCTTGTCTCGACCGGGGAGATATATTGTGTGCTTCCGAGCAGCAGGATAAATCCTGCTGTCGCGAACACGATGATCAAGAGCAGCATAAGGAGCGCCAACGGATCCAGCAGCATCGGAATCATCCTGAACACGGCAAGCGGCTGTGTCATGAACAGCGCCGCCCCCCCGATCACCATTGCCCAGGCGACCGTCTGGATAACTCCATATTCATGCATGAGCCGTGCGGGATACAGCGTGTAGAATGCGAACGTGAACCCGAGGGTCACCCCCCAGGCCAGTGCTGAATTGGACACTTCGAGCGACGACAGGGAACCGTTTGTCAATAGCAGCACGAGCCCGGCAAGCGTAACCGCGATACCGAGCACCTGGTAAACCGGCGGCCATCTTCTCTGGCTCAGTGTGACAAAGCCGATGACGAAAATCGGTGCAAGAAATTGCAGGAGTGTCGCGATGACCGCGTTGCTTTCTTCGATGGTTTTTAGGAATGTGAACTGGACACCCAGCATCCCGACTACCCCGAAAATGACCAGCTGGCGTGCCCACGCCTTCTGCCGCCAGATGAGTCCGACCCGCTTTCCCTGCGATCGCAGAACCAGGAGAAGCACTGCTCCGGCGATCAGCAGGCGCAATACGATAAACGGCGCGACTTCAATCGGCTTCTCCTCAAGCAGCCACTCCATCATCGGGCCCGTTGCTCCCCAGAGGATCGCACCGATGATAATCATGGCGATCCCTTTCATCCGTGCCATCCGGCCCCCTCCTTTCTGCCATGAATCATTTTCAGCCTTGTTTATCTTACATAAATTCCGTTTAAATGGTTGTCCTTTTTTATCCTCTTCCCTCTCAGGTCGCATTCCATCCGCGAAGACCCGTTACTTTTGCAGGAAAATGCCGGAAAAAGGATGCCTCTTCGGGCAGTATCCTGTATATTGGGATAAATACAACCTGCTTTTTCAGGAGGTCGGAGTGCGTTGAAGGACAATCGAGGGCTCGACAAGAGCGCAGCCACATTACAGCAAGAAACCGCCTATGAAAGCCTGCTTGCCGGGCTCGACAAGAAGTTCATGATCTATAAGATCGACGCGGAAGGACTCATTCTTGAAGCCAATACCAGATTTCTTGAAAAAAGCGGCTGGACACCGAAGCGCGTACTCGGAAAACCATTTCGCGTGATGTTCCCGGACACCCGCGAGGGCAAGGCGCATGCCCTGAAAATCTGGCGGCGCATCCGGGCAGGCCGGCCGTGGCAGGGAGATGTGGACCAGGTCACGAAAGAAGGCACGCCGTATCACGTCATGCTGACCGCAGTCCCCGTCTTTTCAAACGGCAGCCTCCTCTATACGCTCATGCTGGAAACGGACCGGACAGAAGAGCGGGAACTGCAGAGAAAGCTTGAAGAGATCGCCTATGTAGATCCCGATACCGGCCTGATGAACCGCCATAAGCTGTCGGACGAGGCAGAGCGCCTGATATCGGAAGACCGTCACTTTACCTTCGTCTATCTCTCCATCGAAAATTTCCATACACTCATGGAACCCGGGGACCAGGATGCGGAAAAGCGGATTCTCCAGGAATTTGTCCGGAGCATGAAAATCTATTTCCGCAACAGCCTGTTCGCCAGGATCGGCATGAATGAGTTCGCCGTCCTCACCCCGCTCGGCAGCTGGTTCGCCGAAGGGTTCCTCAGCTTCCTGGACGAGCATCCGATCCGTTCGGAGCTTACCGGCCTCCAGATCCGCGTGAGCGGCGGCATCGCAAAATACCCTGATGATCAGCAGTCATTTAAGCATCTGCTGAGCGCTTCCTCCATGGCACGGCACCGGGTACGGATGGAAGGCGGGAACCACATCGCCTCCCTGCCAAAGTCAGAGCAGCGCGCGGTTGCCCGAAAACTCCGTATCGAGCAGAAGCTGCCCCGGGCCCTTGGGGAAGGTGCCATCCAGCCTGTTTTCCAGCCGCAGGTCGACATGAAGACCGGGAAGATCATCGCCGCCGAAGCCCTGGTCCGCTGGGAAGACCGGGATCTCGGCGCGGTCAGCCCCGCCGAACTGATTCCGGTTGCGGAAGATTGCGGAATGATCGGTGCGCTCGGGGAAGTCATGATCGAAGCCGCTTGCCGGCAGGCCGTCTACTGGCAGCAGCAGGGAATCGGCATCCGGGTAAGCTGCAACTCATCTGTGCGGGAATTCCGCAACGGAGAGATGACAGCAAGGGTCCGCGACATCCTGGCAAGGACAGGCTGCCCGGCTTCTCTGCTTGAGCTGGAGATTACCGAGCGGTTCGCCTTCGAGGCAGAAGCCGAGGAAGCGATCATGCACCAGCTGAAAGCACTGCAGGAGGAAGGGGTGTCCCTCGCGCTTGATGATTTCGGAACCGGTTCGGCATCGTTCCGTTACATGCAGACCGTCCCTCTTTCCAAGATCAAGATCGGCGAGGAGTTTATCGCTTCTTTCCCGACCAACAGCAAAGTCGGCAAGATTGTCGACGGACTTGTCCGTTTCGGGCATTCCCTCGGCCTGACCGTCGTCGCGGAAGGTGTAGAGGACGAGGCGGTCTGGAAGGCGCTTGAAGAAAGCGGCTGCGATGCGGTCCAGGGTTACTACACCGGCCGACCGATGACCGTTGCCCAGCTGACCGAACGCCTCCAAGCCCAGTCGTGACCACTGCCACAAAGACCCGCCCCCGGATTCTCACATCCGGGGGCGGGTTTTGTTTATGTCGTTTTTCGCTTCTTAAAAATCAGCTGAATGATCACTTCCGCGAACACGAGGCCCATTGCAATCGACCCGGAGACCATGAACACCTCCATCGCATGGACGGTGGCTGCATCATAATTCTTTTCCATGACGTTGCGCATGGTGTTGTATGCCGTTCCGCCCGGGACAAGCGGGATGATGCCGGCTACACTAAAGATGATCATCGGTGTCCGGTAACGCTTGGAGAATAGATGGGCGACAATCGCGACCGCAAATGCCCCGAGAAAGGATGCTTTGACCGCATCCCCCTCCAGGAGCAGGTCCCTCGACGCGAGAAACACAAGCCAGCCGACCGCCCCGACAAATCCGCAGTGCAGCAGCCGGTTCCTTGGAGAGTTGAAAATGATGCCGAACATCGTGGAGGCCAGGAAGCTGAAGATCCCATGGATCACATACGTCATAGCCCCGCCCCCCGGAGTGACAGGATCAGTGCAATTCCTGACCCGATCGCGAAGGCTGTGAGGAAAGCTTCCGCCCCTTTGGAGATCCCCGCCATGAAATGGCCGGCCATCAGGTCGCGGATGGCGTTTGTGATGAGCAGTCCCGGCACAAGCGGCATGACGGAAGCGATGATGATGATGTCGAGCTGGCTCCCCAGTCCCAGACGGACGGCGGCCAGAGAAATCAGTCCGATCACGGCTGAACCGGTGAATTCCGAGAAGAACTTCACCCGGGTCCGCTCATGGAACTTTTCCGATACGACAAAACCGATGCCTCCCGCGATTACGGCGAAAATCATGTTCTGCCAATTGCCGCCAAACAGGACGAGGAAGCTGGCACTGGCAATTGCCGCCGCCAGCACCTGGAGCCAGAACGGAAACATAAAGTTGCCGCTCTCAATTTTCTTCAGCGCACCATATGCCCCTTCCAGTGTCATCTCGCCGGATGACAGCGCCCTGGAAATGGCGTTGACACGGGCGATTTTCTCGAGGTCGGTCGCCCGCCTCCGGATACTGGTCAGTTTCACCCTCCGCTGGCCGCCCGGTGAAAATATGATCCCGGTCGAAGTGGTGAACGAGTCGGCGCCTTCCATATCCAGAGAAGCGGCCATTCTTGTCATCGTATCGTCGACCCGATACGTTTCGGCACCCGCTTCCATCATCAGCCTGCCCGCAAGCAGGCAGGCGTCGATCCCCATCTCTTCCCTTGCATCGTTCATCCGCTCACCGCCGTCCGTCCGTTCATTGAATTTCATCGTAGCGGAAACGGGCTGAAAACTCAACGGAGGACTTAGTCGGCTGAAGTGCCGAGCTGCCGGAATCCGTCAATCGAGTACGCAGACACTTTTTCGGGTGATACGGTATAGACCGTGTTCCCGGAATAGATGATCCGGAGAATCCTCTTTTCATAATCCGGATATCCCTGTACAGCCCCTTCCTCTGAAATGAAATTCCCCTGCAGGCGGATGCCATTTTTGGGGGTGATTTCATAGATCATCGCGCCGCTCCCGCTGAAGCGGACCTCCTCGCTCTCCGTGGTCCCCTCGTAGAGGTCCACCGGGAATCCGTACAGGCCGAGTCCACTGTGTTCAAACAGCGCCCTATGGTCATATTGCAGCTCCGAATAAGTCCCTCTGCCCCCGATCACTTCCACGGCGACTTCCTTCGGCGCGGTCATGTCCGACACATCGAACAGTGAAATTTTCATGCCCGCGGTCAGCACCTGCGGCTCCGGCCCATCCCCCTTCACGGTGACCGTCTCCTGGCCGAACCCGATCAGATGGCGTTCGCCAAGCGGGTGGAGATAATTGCTGAAGCCCGGTATCTTCAATTCTCCGAGAACGGCCGGCGAGGCCGGATCCGAAAGATCGATTGCGAAGAGAGGATCGGTTTCACGGAATGTCACCACATAGGCACGGTCCCCCATGAACCGGGCGGAATAAATCCTCTCACCCTTTGCCAGTCCCGTTACAGAACCGGTTTCTTTCAGCTCCGAATCGAGTACATAGACCGCCGATTCGGACGGCTGCCGCTCATCCCACATGTTGCCTTCAGTGACTGCGACACGGAAATGACCGTCATGTTCATCCATCGAAAACTGGTTGAGCGGTGTGCCCGGTACTTCCCCGGATGCAGCGAAGGAGACATCTGTGCCATCCAGCGCATATTTGAAGATTTTCGTATACGATCCGTTTGCTGCGCCCGATGATCCGTCTTCTGAAAACAGCTCCGCCTGATACTCCGAGGAAGCAAGATACAGATTGTCCTGTGACATGTACACCGCGCCGCCGCTGCCGACAAATCCTTCCGTTTCAAAAGAAGCGTCCGCTCCGCCTTTGAGATCAATGGCGGAGATGATCGTGTAGGAATCACCGGCAGGCCCGGGCAGGATGGTAATCGATTCGGTATCCATCGGCTGCGCCCCGTCTGAACGGGCACTGTCATACTCGTACGGCCGGACGTCCCCTTCTTGCTCCATGATTCGGAAAACCGGCGTCATCGAGGAGATCAGGTAGAGGATGTTCCCGCTCATCCTGGATGAGACATGCCAGCCCTCATTCCCGGCTTCCCTGACAAGCTTGGGATCGGCCGGATTTCCGACATCGTAGAGCCGGACCCCGACTGCGCTGCTTTCCACCGGCATGATATCTGCCGGCCCGCCAGGATTTCCGCCCGTCCCCCGGTATACGTGGCCGACTACTGCCAGGATATCCCCGGACAGATACAGCTCCAGCGGCTGGAATCCGTCTTCCCCTTCAAGGGTGGCGATGTGTGCCGGCTTTCCTTCAGTCCGGATATCGTAGATTTTCACCAGTGTGCCGTCGGAAGTCACATACAGGAAGTCGCCGTCCGTCTTGACAATGTCTCCTTCGTCAATGCCCGATACCTGATTGTTGGTCATGGAATGTCCGGCACCACCGTCAGGACCTGCCGCACTGTCCTCCGACGCTGCAGATTCTTCCACCACAGCCCCTTCCCGATAAAGCTCCATCTCCTTCTTCCGCTGCTCGGCGATCAGCCGGAAGTGCTCCTCAAGTTCCTTGAGCGATCCGACTGGCCCGATGTCTTCCCTGACTGTGAACGGGATGGCTCCTACCCCTGCCGTCGGCCGTTTTCCGAAGGCATCTTCGGAAACCTGAAGAATGTAGCGCCCCGGCGCCAGTCCGTCCACTTCCAGTCGGCTGCCGGAAAGCCGCATGTTTGCACGCGCAGGATTTCCTTCTTCATCCGTGATTTTCAGTGCTCCGCTTTCAGCAGCATCCCCTGAAAGTTTTGCAGCAAATGACGCACGCCATGTTTCCCCGCTGACCACACTGGCATCCGCACGCACTTCTGCCCCCGCATTCTGGCGGTCCGCTGCCCGGATACCGGCAATACCGGCTATGACCAGCAGCACGGCGAGCCCGAACCACACCGCCTTTTTTCCCTTCCGCATCTGGACCCCTCCCTTTTCTGATTAGTCTGCGGACTGCAGGAAAGGGTTACATCCAATGCTCATCGACAGAGTTGGTATCACATACTATAAAAATAATCTGGCAATCCAAATCATCTTCGACTACATTGGAGTGGGGGATGTTCTACAACTTTCGACAAGGGGGAAAAGCTTTGAAAACATTAACGAGATTCTCAAACACGCTCATGGAGCGCTTCCTGCCGGATCCGTATATCTTTGTTGCGGTCCTGACACTGGTCGTGTTTCTGCTCGGTCTTGGTCTGACCGATACAGGGCCGATCGAGATGGTGGATTATTGGGGAGACGGGTTCTGGGGACTTCTGGCCTTCGCCATGCAGATGGTCATCGTACTCGTTGCAGGCCACGTTTTGGCCAATAGCCCGTTCTTTAAGCGGCTGCTCAGCACACTTGCCGGAATTGCAAAATCACCCGGAGCTGCCATTCTTCTCGTATCGGTCGTCTCCATTATCGCAAGCTGGATCAACTGGGGATTCGGTCTGGTCATAGGCGCCCTGTTCGCGAAGGAAATTGCGAAGAAAGTCACAAACGTTGATTACCGTCTCCTTGTGGCCAGTGCCTATGCGGGATTTGTGGTCTGGCACGGCGGCCTTGGCGGGTCGATTCCGCTGTCGATTGCGACACCGGACCATCCGTTTGCCGGACAGATCGGCGTCATTTCGACAACCGACACCATTTTTACGCCGTATAACCTGTTTATCGTTCTTGTTCTTCTGATTACCATTCCTCTCCTGAACCGCTGGATGATGCCGAAGCCAGAAGATACGGTGACGGTCGACCCGGCAAAGCTTGAAGAGCCGATCGAAGTGGAAGAGCCGTCCGAAAAGACTCCTGCATCCCGTATGGAAGACAGCGTAGTTCTATCGATGCTGATCGGCGCGCTCGGACTCATTTATCTGATCCATCACTTTGTTCGGAACGGATTCGACCTGAACCTGAACATCGTGAATCTGATTTTCCTGATTCTCGGCATCATCCTTCACGGGACACCGCGCCGTTTCCTCGCCGCGGTCGCCAATGCCGTCAAAACTGCAGGCGGAATCATCATCCAGTTCCCGTTCTACGCGGGCATCATGGGGATGATGACTTCCTCCGGACTTGCCGGGGTCATCTCGGATGCCTTCGTGTCCATCTCGAATGAGCATACGTTCCCGCTGTTCTCTTTCTATGCAGCAGGCATCGTCAATTTCTTTGTACCATCCGGCGGCGGCCAGTGGGCTGTACAGGCACCGATCATGCTGGATGCCGCGCAGACGCTTGGAGTCGACTATGCGAAAGTTGCGATGAGCATCGCCTGGGGGGATGCCTGGACCAACCTGATCCAACCGTTCTGGGCACTCCCGGCACTGGCCATTGCAGGACTGAAGGCGAAGGACATCATGGGGTATTGTGTGTTTGTCCTTGTCCTGTCCGGGATCGTCATCTCCATCGGGCTTTATTTCTTCTGAAGGACCCCTTTCATGACGCCTGCCGGCCAGTCCGGCAAGGCGTCATTTATATTTTCCGTAACTCCCTTGCCCCGGCGATATGTGCACGCAAACACGGGCGCACTCAATGCCTGTAAACTTCCATGTCGCGCACAAACAGGCCCCGCCGTCTCCGGCGGGGCTCTCCTCTATTATTCACCCGGCTCCCACGCAGGCAGCATCTTGTTGAGCGGTTTGTCCCGGCGGTAACCGAGCACGTATTCAGCCTGCATGATCGTGTGGATTTCACGGGTGCCCTCGTAGATGACAGGTGCCTTGGAGTTCCGGAGATACCGGGCGACCGGGTAGTCGTCCGAGTAGCCATAGGCACCATGAATCTGGAAGGCATCGTCCGCGGCTTTGTTGGCAAAGTCGCACGCCTGCCATTTGGCAAGTGATGTCTCGCGGGTGTTGCGCACACCCTGGTTTTTCAGTTCTCCTGCCCGGTACACGAGCAGCCGGCTCATCTCGTACCCCGCTTCCATGTTGGCGATCATCTGCTGGACCAGCTGGTGCTTACCGATCGGCTTGCCGAATGTTTCCCGTTCATGGCAGTACTTCACGCTCGCCTCAAGACAGGCTTTTATTAGTCCTACTGCTCCCGCCGCGACGGTGAAACGGCCATTATCGAGTGAAGCCATGGCGATCTTAAAGCCTTCTCCCTCTTCACCGAGCCGGTTCTCCGCCGGCACACGCACATTCTCGAAAAACAGTTCACCCGTGTTCCCCGCACGGATGCCGTATTTGTTCTTGATCGCTTTGGAAGAAAATCCGGGCATCGTCCGCTCGACGATAAAGGCAGTGATGCCGTGGTGCTTTTTCGGCTTGTCGGTATAGGCAAAGACGAGAAAGTGGTCCGCCTGGTCGCACAGCGAGATCCAAGTCTTCTGCCCGTTCAGCACATAATGGTCGCCGTCACGCACGGCGGTCGACGACATCGCCGCGACATCCGACCCCGCTCCCGGTTCGGTCAGGCCGAATGCACCGATCTTTTCCCCCTTCGCCTGGGGTACGAGGTATTTCTGCTTCTGCTCTTCGTTGCCCCACTGCAGAAGCGACATCGAGTTCAGCCCGGTATGGACGGACACAGCGGTGCGGAATGCCGTGTCGCCGCGCTCCAGCTCCTCGCACAGAATAGCCAGGGCGTTGTAATCCATTCCGCTGCCCCCGTACTTTTCCGGGATGCAGACACCCATGAACCCGAGTTCAGCAAGACGTTTCCAGATCACCGGGTCGAACCCGCCTTCCGCATCCCATTTGGCGATGTTTGGCATGATTTCGTCATCCGTGAACTTCCTTGCGGTCTTCCGGAGCAGATCCTGCTCATCCGTGAACCGGAAATCCATTTGCCTTCTCTCCTTCCCGTCCCTCTTAAACCGTTGCCGCCGTCTCCGACGATGTCTCGATAATATGGACGCCGCGCTTTTTCATTTCGGCGATATATTCCCCGCCCGGCACGATCGTTTCAGGCGGATGGACACCGCGCTTCGTGATCACTCCGCTTCCGATCATCTGGGCGACTGCGGAAATCGTATTGGCTGTCGCACGGGCCATAGCGGTGACATTCGTCTTCGGATCCTTCTCGGTGATCAGGTCATACTCGTAATACGCCTCTTCCCCGTCCTTGCTCCCTTTCACGATAACCCGCAGAAGTACGGCATCTTTCTTGTCGCCCAGCCGGAGCTTGGGCGTCAGGTGCTCCCTC
Source organism: Bhargavaea cecembensis DSE10 (assembly GCF_000348905.1). Taxonomy (GTDB): domain Bacteria; phylum Bacillota; class Bacilli; order Bacillales_A; family Planococcaceae; genus Bhargavaea; species Bhargavaea cecembensis. The sequence goes on along the minus strand of NZ_AOFT01000001.1, from coordinate 128,073 downwards.
ATCACGTCGCGGACTTTCACCTGCTGCCCGCCGACCGTCACTTCGGAGTCGCGGGACAGCAGCCCGAGATCGACGAGCAGCTGGAACTTCTCGGCATGTCCCTTATAGCGGATCGTCTTGTACTCCAGCGTGTCCAGGTCAGGGAATGACTTCGACAGCGTCGATGTGCCTCCGGACGTATGAAACGCCTCGAGCTCGCCGTAGCCGTCGAAACGGATCGTCTCGATCTCGCTCAGGGAAGGCACTTCTTTGACTTTACCCTTGCGGATGACAAGAGACGGATCCGTATAATGGTCGAAAACGCCTTCCAGTGAAAAGACGAGATTGTAATTCAGCGGCGGTTCCGGCTTAACCGGTATGCCGCCGACGAACAGACGGATCGACTCCGCCCGGTCAAGCTTGCCCGCTCCGTAGCCGGAGAGGATATTGATCATGCCCGGGGCAACACCGAGGTCAGGGATGAGCGTGACACCCTTTTTCTCTGCCGCTTCCGAGAGTCCGAGGACAGCATCGGTCGCGCCGCCGATATGGCCTCCGAGGTCGACACAGTGTACACCGGCCTCGATCGCCGTGCGGGCGACTTTCTCATTGAATGTATAAAACAGCGCGTTGATGACGACATCGCCGAGAGACATGACTTCCCTGAGCCGGTCGTGATCCGTCGCATCCAGCCTGAGGATGTCCAGCTTGTCCGACATCAGCGCTGAAGCAAAGTCTTCCGCCTGCCGGACGTTCAGATCTGCCAGCCAGACCTTTTCCACACCATCGCTTTTCACCAGGTCCCGTGCCGCTTCTTTTCCCATCAGGCCTGCTCCCAGGACGACTACTTTCATGCAGCTCTCCCCTTTCGCCGTTTTATTCTGTATCGATCTGTGCCCGCTGCAGCTTGCCGCTGTAGTCCACGTAGATGCTCTTCCATTCGGTAAAGACGTCGAGCGCGGCGACCCCCGAGTCACGGTGGCCGTTGCCGGTCCCTTTTGTCCCTCCGAACGGCAAGTGGATTTCCGCCCCGGTCGTGCCGGCATTCACATACACAATCCCCGTATCCAGGTCCCGCTGGGCACGGAATGCCTGATTCACATCCCTCGTGAAGATCGAGCTCGACAGCCCGTAGGTGACACTGTTGTTCACTTCGATCGCTTCATCGAGGCTATCCACTTCAATTAGCGAGATGACCGGGCCGAAGATTTCTTCCTGGGCGATCCGGCTGTCCCACTTCACGTCGGTGAAGAGCGTCGGCTCATAGTAGTAGCCGCCTTTCAGCCCCTCGTCATCAAGGATCCTGCCGCCGGCAAGCAGCTTTGCGCCTTCTTTCTTGCCGATTTCCACATAGCCGTGGATCTTCTCGAGAGCGGGTGCATTAATGACCGGGCCGACCTTCACCGACTCATCGAGCCCGTCACCGATGGTGAGTCCTTTCATCTGCTCAAGCAGGCGCTGCTCCAGCTCTTTCTTTACATCCCGGTGTACGATGACCCGGCTGCAGGCTGTGCAGCGCTGGCCGGCCGTTCCGAAAGCACTCCACAAAATGCCTTCCACGGCAAGATCGAGATCGGCATCATCCATGACGATGACCGCGTTTTTGCCGCCCATCTCCAGCGACACTTTCTTCAGATGACGGCCGCCAAGCTCCGCCACCCGGCGTCCGGTTTCCGTCGATCCCGTGAACGAGATGACTCGGATGTCCGGATGCTCGATCATTGCCGTGCCGACTTCTCCGCCGCTTCCGAAAACGACGTTCGCCACACCCGGAGGCAGTCCGACCTCGTCGAAGATTTTCGCCATTTCATAAGCCATCATCGGGGTTTCGGTTGCCGGCTTCCAAATGAAGGTGTTGCCCGCAACAATCGCAGGGAACGACTTCCATGTCGCGATGGCGACCGGGAAGTTCCAGGGCGTGATGAGTCCGACCACGCCAATCGGAGCCCGCACGCTCATCGCGAACTTGTCCTGAAGTTCGGACGGGACCGTCTCGCCGAACAGGCGCCGCCCCTCTCCGGCCATGTAAAACGCCATGTCGATCCCTTCCTGGACCTCGCCGCGCCCTTCTTCGATCACTTTGCCCATTTCTTTTGTGAGCACCTGCGCGAGATGCTCCTTCCGCTCTTTCATGAGGCGGCCGATCTCATATAGATAATCTGCGCGCTTTGGCGCAGGGACGAGTGCCCATTCCTTTTGTGCCCGCTTCGCAGCCTTAACCGCCTCGTCCACATCGGACTTGCCTGAAAGCCTGACGTCACAAAGCGTCTCCCCGTTTGCAGGGTTCACGACTGCCGTGTAATCGGCTCCGCCGCCGTCCTGCCAGGATCCATTGATATAGTTGTTCAGTTGCATGCCCAGCTCCCCTTTCCGCATTCTATTGAAACCGCTTTCATTGTCCTTTTTCGACAAATCCGGCCGGATTCCTTCCCAGTTTTTTGAACTCTTCCGGCAGGCAGCCAAAATTCACCTGCCTGTCCGCGGAAAATAAAAAACCCGCAGGCAAATTGCCTGCGGATTCATCTTATTCATTCGTGCTGGGGAGTATGTGTACCGGACTTGCCCGCCTTGACCGGATCGCCGCCGGCAGCCTTCATCGCTTCCGCCTTTTCCTTCGGCGGGACCACCCGCTTGACGAAGAACGTCAGGATCAGGGCGATGAAGACGATGACCGTACACACAAAGTAAGCGAAATTGATGCCGTGGAGCAGCGCTTCCTGGGCGATCTGCGCCTTCACCGCCGCAGCTTCGGCATCCGGAAGCCCCGCCGATTCACCGGCAAGCGAGGCCGCCTCCGTTTCTGTCCGCTTGTTCATGACCGTCATGAGGAATGCGGAACCGATGGCTCCCGAGACCTGCTGGAGCGTGTTGTTCATCGCGGTGCCGTGCGGGTTCATCTGCATCGGCAGCTGGTTCAGCCCGTTTGTCATGATCGGCATGTTGACCATCGACATCCCGAACATACGGACCGTATAGACAGCCATGATGTAGAAGTAGCCGGAATCCATCTCCAGACGGCTCAACATGAACGTCGTCACGGTTGTGATCAGCAGGCCGGAAATCGCGAGTGTCCGGGGTCCGTACTTATCGAAAAGCCGCCCGGTGATCGGTGACATGATCCCCATGATGACCGCTCCCGGCAGCATCAGGAGTCCCGAGTGGAACGGAGAGATCTCCCGCACGTTTTGTACGTAGATCGGTGTCAGAAGCATTCCGGAGAACATCGCGATCGACAGCACGACCAGGATGATCGTCGACAGCGTGAACATCGGATGCTTGTAGATCCGGAACTCCAGCATCGGCACCGGCATGCTCAGCTGCCGGCGGATAAAGGCGGTCAGGGCGACGGCACCGACAATGATCGTCACATAGACCTGCGGATCCATCCAGCCTTTGTCGCCGGCCATGCTGAATCCGTAGAGCAGTCCGCCGAACCCGAGGCTCGACAGGATGATCGACAGGACATCAAGCTTGACGTCTCTTGTCTCCATGATGTTCTTCAGCCTGAAGAAGGCGATCAGGATGACGAGCACCGCGAACGGCAGCACCATCCAGAACAGCACACGCCAGGAGTAATGCTGGACAATCCAGCCGGACAGCGTCGGCCCGATTGCCGGCGCCGTGATCATGACGAGGCCAAGATATCCCATCGCGGTCCCCCGCTTTTCCACCGGGAAGGCGACGAGCATGACGTTCATCAGGAGCGGCATCATCATGGCGGAACCGGATGCCTGGATCATCCGGGCGATGACCAGCACGATAAATGACGGAGCAAGCGCTGCCGTCAGCGTACCGATCGTGAATAGTGTCATCGCCGTCAGGAAGAGATTCCGGTTCGTGAACCGCTGGATAAAGAACGCACTCGCCGGAATCAATATCCCGTTCATAAGCATATAACCGGTCGTCAGCCATTGCACCTGTGCCGGGTTCACCTGGAATTCGGTCATGATGACCGGAAGGGCCACGTTTAGCAGCGTATTGTTCAGAAACGCAACAAACGCCCCGAAAAAGAGGACCGCAATCATCGCATACGGGGGTTTTGCGTGGAGTTGTTGCTCATTCAATTGTCATTCCTCCGTTCAAAGCGATTCGGTTATTCCGTGTTACGAATAAAAATCGCATGCAAACTATTTTATACCGGCAGTACAATCATTTCAACATATAAATTTCGTTGCATTACTATAAATTGAGCAACCGCATGAAATCAGCTATAATTAAACTTATACCACCGGTATAAAAACGTTTGTAAACGCTGATATACAGAAAGGTGACTGCTTTGAACGAACGGAAACAGCACGTCCTGAATGCCGCCAAACGGCTGTTCCTTGAGAACGGTTTTGCCAACACATCCATCCAGAACATCCTGGATGAAGCCGGCATTTCGAAAGGAACGTTCTATAACTACTTTAATTCCAAAAATGAATGCCTGATCTCCATTATCGAAGAATCCACAGGAACTGCATCCGTCCTTCGCGAAGAACTCGCTGCAGACGGTCCGGACGGTCCGGAGGTGCTGGTCGAACAGATTCTTGTCCGCCTCCGGATGAACCGTGAACAGAAACTGATCCGGCTATACGAGGCGATCCTCCATTCCGGAGATCCGGAACTCAGGGACTATATGAAGTCAGTCCACCTTTCCGAACTCGCCTGGCTTGAGCAGAGGCTCACAGAAGTGTACGGAGAGCAGTTCCGTCCCTATGCCGCTGATGCTGCCCTTATGGAATTCGGCATGCTCGGCCAATACCTGCAGTTTGCTCCGGACATCACTTCCTCCGAGGAGCTGTCCAAACGGATCCGCTTTGTCATCAGGCGGACTGAAGCTCTGCTCCGGGACATGGCAGAGAATGATGAGCACCTGCTGGAGGCCGGACAGTTTGACCTTAGGGCCGATTCCCCTTCCCTTCCGGCACCGGGACGGGTTGCGGAGGAGATGCTGCGGCTTGCAGAAACTCTTCCGCATGAAAGCAGGGGAACCGGCCGGGAATTCGCCGGCTTCCTCTCGACGGAACTGAAGTCGGAAAAGCCGCGTGCCTCCCTCATGCAAAGCATTGCCGTTCCATTCCGCAAGCTGTTTGACGGCCTGCCGAATGAACCGGAAGCGCGTACCGTCATGTCCGCACTCTGGCGGCTTCTCAAATCCTCGAATCTTAAGTGAAACCATTGGGCGGTCCGTGCCGTATGCTTAACTATCAAACTGGAACGGGGATGAAGAGATGAACAACCACGAAATCGATTATGTCCTGCACGGAGATGACATGCAGTTTGTTGAAGTTGAACTGGACCCTTCCGAGACGGTCATCGCAGAAGCGGGAAGCCTGATGATGATGGAAGATGGCATTGAGATGGAGACAATCTTCGGGGACGGCTCGGGCGGAGGCGGCGGGCTGTTCGGCAAGCTCAAAGGCGCCGGCAAAAGGCTCCTTACCGGTGAAAGCCTGTTCATGACGACCTTCACGAACACCGGTGCAGGCAAGAAACATGTTTCGTTCGCCTCCCCGTACCCGGGAAAAATCATTCCCGTCGACCTCAGCCAGGAAGGCGGAAAGATCATCTGCCAGAAAGACGCCTTCCTCGCGGCCGCCAAAGGCGTCTCTGTCGGGATTGAATTCCAGCGACGGCTCGGCGCAGGATTCTTCGGCGGCGAAGGCTTCATTATGCAAAAGCTTGAAGGTGACGGCATGGCGTTTATCCATGCTGGCGGCACCATCCATGAAAAAACACTTGCACCGGGCGAAGTTCTCCGGGTCGATACCGGCTGTCTTGTGGCCATGACACGAGGCGTCGACTACAATATCGAGACCGTGAAGGGTGTCAAAACGGCCCTGTTCGGCGGAGAAGGGCTGTTCTTCGCGACACTCCGCGGACCGGGCAAAGTCTGGGTCCAGTCCCTCCCGTTCTCGCGTCTTGCAAGCCGCGTGTTTGCCGCTGCCCCATACACACCGGGCGAGTCAAAAGGCGAAGGCAGCGTTGCGGGCGGACTGTTCGACCTCCTAGGCGGAAAATAATCGCTGCACAAATAGAACCGGCCTCCCCTTAGCGGGAGGCCGGTTTTGGTCTGTTTCAAATCTTCTATGGGTCCTGACGTTTCCTCATATTGCGGAAAGACTCCTCGTAGTTGTCCATCAGAAGCCGGAAACCGTCATTTCTGTTATCCGGTCCTGAAGGCTCCTTATGTTTGTCGAGTGCGACGCGTCCGTCCTGACCGATTTTAAAGCGTACTTCGTCACCCGGTCCCAGATCGAGATGTTCCATGACTTTCGAGGGCAGCGTCACCCCATGGCTGTTCCCGATCTTCGTGACTTTCCTCTTGATGTAATCCGATGCCATCGTGTAGCCGAACACCCTTTCATCCATCATCTTCCTTGGCGGGGACCCTATTATAACAGACTTACCCTGATTTCAAACAATATACCTGTCGGTTATCACCGGTTGAAGGAGGGTATGATGTGAAAAAAGATGGCCCGGGTGTCCGGGCAGAAAGGCGGATCACATGGCAAAAAACAAACCGGACCTGCAACCCCGGCAGGCAGAACTACCTCCGGCAGCTAAAAAGCAAAACCGAAAAGCGCTCTTCCTTCTATTGGCTTTTGCCGCCATGATCATCGTCCTCGCGCTGCCCACCCCTGAAGGGCTGTCGGTCATCGGCCACCGCGCACTCGCCATCCTGGCCTTTGCCGTCATTGTCTGGATGACAGAGGCGGTCACCTACCCGGTCAGTGCCGCGATTATCATTGGACTGATCACCCTGCTGCTCGGATTCTCCCCGGACCCCGAAGGGACAGGAGAGCTGCTCGGTACAAAAGGTGCCCTGAAGCTTGCGCTCGCCGGATTCTCGAACAGTGCGGTTGCCCTCGTCGCAGGTGCCCTGTTCATCGCGGCGGCGATGCAGGCGACAAACCTGCATAAACGATTGGCGCTCTGGATCCTGTCCAGGGTCGGAACGAAGACGAACGCCATTGTGATGGGCGGTATCATCGTTTCGATCATCCTTGCCTTCTTTGTACCGAGCGCGACGGCGCGTGCCGGAGCGGTCGTGCCAATCCTGCTCGGTATGGTGGCGGCATTTGGCCTTCAAAACAATAGCCGGCTGGCCGCCCTTCTGGTACTGACTGCCGTAAATGCGGTGTCCATCTGGAACATCGGCCTCAAAACCGGTGCCGCGCAAAACATGGTCGCCATCGGGTTCATCGAGGAAGAGATGGGCGAAACCATTGCCTGGAGCTCATGGTTCCTGTATGCCGCTCCGTTTTCGATCATTATGTCGATCGTGCTTTATTTCATCATGACCCGTCTCATCAAACCGGAAACCGATAACATCGAAGGCGGCAAAGAGGTCATCCGGGAAAAGCTTGCGGAACTGGGGCCGCTGAAGCCGGTCGAAATCCGGCTCATCGTCCTTTCCGTCATCCTCCTGACCCTCTGGTCTACAGAAGAAAAGCTTCACCCGCTCGACACGACAAGCGTGACACTCCTCGCCGTCTCGATCATGCTTCTTCCTAAAATCGGTGTCTTCGATTGGAAAAGTGCCGAGAAGCTGATTCCTTGGGGGACCATCATCGTCTTTGCCGTCGGAATCACACTCGGTACGATCCTGCTGAATACAGGAGGGGCTTCTTGGCTTTCCAACACCGTATTCGGCTCATTGGGACTGGATTCCATGCCGCTTTTGGCAACCATTGCGCTCGTCTCGCTATTCAACATATTCATCCATCTCGGGTTTGCAAGTGCGACTAGCCTTGCATCAGCCCTGATCCCGATCTTCATTGCACTCACTGCAACACTCGGACTGGGCGAAAGCAGCGTCGGATTCGTGCTGATCCAGCAGTTCGTCATCTCGTTCGGCTTCCTGCTTCCGGTCAATGCGCCGCAGAGTATGCTCGCCTATGGAACAGGTGCATTTACGGTCAAGGACTTTATCAAGGCCGGCATCCCGCTTACCATCGTCGGCTATCTGCTGATCCTGCTTTTCAGCGCCACCTACTGGAAGTGGATCGGCCTGCTTTGATTAAGCATACAAAAAAGACGGACCTGCCAAAACCGGCAGGTCCGTTTTTCAAGTTATTTCAGGCGTCCAAAAAACACTGCTGCGTATTTCTGGGCTGTGCCTTCCGATACGCCGAAACGTTTGGCCACTTCTTTTGAAGTGAACGGCTCACCGGGAAGAAGGCTCGCTTCCTGTGCAGCCAGATAGAGTCCGGCCACGATGCCGCCCGGCTTCCGGACAATCGGATTTTCCTCCCGGAAATAGCGGATGACCGATTGTTTCAGGTTCTCGGAACTGTTGCTGTCCTGTCCGTCGGATGCCAGTTCCGACATCAGCATGTCAATCGTGTTGCGCTGTCCGTCCGTCAGATCTTCGATGTCTCCATCATCAGGAGTTTGTACGGGTTCGACTGCTTCCGGAGCTTCTGTATCGGCAGCGGCTTCTTCCGCCGCCTTTTCAGATCGACCCGCCAGTTCCCGCTTCTCCCCGGCATCCGGCAATTCTCCAGCCTCTTCCACAGGCGTGTGCAGGATGGCAAAGATCTCAAGGAGACGGGACTCGAGAAAAGCTTCATCCGCCTTTTCACCGAGGGATGCCGCGTACTCGCGGACCCGGTCTATGACATCGTCATTTTGTGATGGGATCGAATAAAGCGTGGATACCGGCTGGATCGCCTCTTCCCGCACACGCGGATCCGCCAATACCGTACCGAACAGTAGGGTTCCCTCCGGGGCTGTGATTCGTTCATTTTCCGCCATCGCCCACTTTTTGTCCCCGAACACATCCTTCAGGAACAGGAAGCCATCCGCTTTCCCGATCAGTTCCGCGAACATGACAAAAGGCTGATTCCATGCTTCCAGAACACGCTTCACTTCTTCCCTTGCGCCGGGAACAGACTGTTCCAGATGCCGCTGCCACAGGTCGCGGCGGATGTTGAACGCGTAATGTTCATATGCCGCGCCTTCGATCGCCCCGGCTTTCATGAGTCCGCCGAGCCTCGACATCCATGTTTTCACGAGAAGTGATAATTCGGTGCGGTCAGGACCGGGGGCGGGCGTGTTGCCGATGTAATCCGCCATGATCCTCTTTAGTTCCTGTTCCGCAAGCAGATGGATGCCGCTTTCAGAACGGCCATGGCATTTCTTATATTTCTTTCCGCTGCCGCAGGGGCACGGGTCATTGCGTTTAACCAACTTCATCATTCCTTTTCGTCGTCTGCATATTCCATCTCCCCATTGTATCACCCTTTCCCCCTTCTTTGTACCCATACCGGTATGACGGTTTATCCCCTTGCGGTGGCAGGGTATACGAAAGGAGAAGTCAGGAAAGGAAGGGATCGGCGGATGGAGCACAACCGCATCGCATACCGCGACCTGCATGAAGCGGCCCATGACGTCAAGCCGTCCTGGTATGACCGGGAAACCGGACAGGTCACCCAGCATGAGGCCGATCATGACCAGCCGCGCTATATCGAACTTCCCCGTTTTGATGACACAGCCGAGCAGCAGATGAGGGTAGCATTCACCCATACCCTGCAGGACAGGCCGGGCCTGCAGGAGAAGATTGGCAAAATCTTCGCCTACAACCGCCCGGCCGAAGAATTTGAAGAGATCCTTAAAAACGAAGAGCTGCTGCATGAGTGGAAAAATTACCGGGAGATGTCCCGGCAGAAGCTTCTGAACGACTGGTGCAGCCGAAACGGCATCCGTTTTGACATGGACGGAATCTGAATACGGAGATCTATCCAAGGAGGCGATCAGCATGACGAACAATCAGAGCAAAGGAAAAGAATACGAAAAAGCGGATCAGCAGGTGCCGCCGCAGTCTCAGCAGAGCCAGCCCGGCATCGAATCGGAGATGAAGCCGGAGCCGATCTATGACGATCCGGAATATAAAGGGTCCGGAAAGCTGGAAGGCAAGGTCGCCCTCATCACGGGCGGCGACTCCGGCATCGGCCGTGCGGTGGCGGTCGCGTTCGCCAAGGAAGGCGCAGATGTCGCCATCGCTTATCTGGACGAAGCCGAGGACGGAGACGCGGAACAGACCGTCCGTGATATTGAGAAATACGGCGGCCGCGCGTTGAAGATCAAGACGGATATCCGCGACGAAGGCAGCTGCCGCGCCCTTCTGAAGCAGGTTGCGGACGAACTCGGCGGATTGAACATCCTCGTCAACAACGCGGGCGTCCAGTATCCGCAAAAGGATATCGAGGCAATCACTTCCGATCAGCTGAAGAAAACGTTCGAAACGAATTTCTACGGTCTGTTTTACCTGACCCGAGAGTCGATGGCCTACCTGAAGGAAGGCGACAGCATCATCAACACGTCTTCTGTAACGGCCTACAACGGCTCGGCGGGACTGCTTGACTATTCCGCGACCAAAGGAGCCATTACGGCCTTCACGCGCTCGTTCGCACAGAACATCGCCAGCAAGGGCATCCGCGTGAATGCGGTGGCCCCCGGCCCGATCTGGACCCCGCTCATTCCTGCGACTTTCGATGCAGGCAAAGTCGAGGAGCACGGCTCCACCACTCCGATGAAGCGCCGCGGCCAGCCTGCAGAACTTGCACCGGCCTATGTGCTGCTCGCTTCCAAGGACGGCAGCTATATGACTGGGCAGACCATCCACATCGATGGCGGCGACTTTATTACAAGCTGACAGGTTCGGACCCAGTCCGGAAAGCGGATCCCCCGCTTTCCGGATTTTCCATTGTCTCCGCCCTTCCGTCCGGTGATATAATCATTTCCGGAAGGAGCTGCTTGACATGGACCTGCAGAAAATCGACCGGAAAATCCGGGAATCACTTGATGAAATGATCCAAATCCGGCGCCATCTCCACATGAATCCGGAACTCAGCTTTGAAGAAGAGAAAACCCCCGAATACATCGCCAATTACTTGGAAGCCCTCGGGATCGAGGTACGCCGCCATGTCGGCGGGAGGGGTGTCGTCGGCACGATCCGAGGCGGCAGGCCCGGCAAGACCATCGCGTTCCGCGCGGACTTTGATGCGCTCCCGATCCAGGAAGCCACCGATGTCCCGTACAAGTCGGCCGTACCTGGTGTCATGCACGCCTGCGGCCATGACGGGCATACCGCTTCCCTGCTTGTGTTCGCGAAGGTGATGAACGAGTTCAGGGAGGAGCTTGTAGGCAACATCGTCCTGATCCATCAGCATGCCGAGGAAGTGAACCCCGGCGGCGCACTCGGCATGATCGAGGACGGCTGCCTGGATGGCGTCGACATGGTGTTCGGGGCTCATCTGCAGTCCCTGCTGCCTGCCGGACTCATCTACAGCCGGGACGGATACCTGCAGGCGGCCGAAAATACGATCCGCATCACCGTCACCGGGAAAGGCACTCACGGCGCCGAGCCGCATAACGGCCATGACCCGATTCTTGCGGCGGCCCATATCATGACCGTCCTCCAGTCGGTGGTCAGCCGGAATGCAGATCCGCTCGGACAGCTCGTCATCTCGATCGGGCAGTTCCACTCCGGTTCCGCCGGAAACGTCATCCCGCAAAAAGCTGAGATGGAAGGCACGATGCGTGTCTTTGATGAAGAGCTGCGCCAACTTGGTGCCCAAAGAATCAGGGAGATCGCGGAATACACCGCGAAAGCGCTTGGTTGCACGGCAGAAGCCGATGTCGAATACGGCTATGATGCGGTCAAAAACCACACGGAGGGCGTACGTGTGATCGAGCAGGCGGTCGCAAGTGTCTGCGGTGACGGCGTGTACCGGGAAATCGATCCGGTCATGCCGGCCGAAGACTTCGCCTACTACCTCCAGCATCGCCCGGGTGCCTACTTCTTTGTCGGTGCCAAGGTGGAAGACGGGCGGATCGCCTACCCGCATCACCATGAGAAGTTCGACTTCCATGAGCCGGCACTTGCCATGGCCGCAAGGACCTTTGCCGGAATTTTCATTGAAGCCCAGAAACAGAACTGAGAAACGTAAAAGGTTGTGCACCCCGAAACAGCGGGGGCACAACCTTTTTTAACGGCTTGTCTTATTGCACCGTTTCTTTTTTCACTGTCAGTTTTTCGAGCTGTGCTTCATCCACAATGATGCCGAGGCCCGGCCTGCCCGACAGGAGAACCTGCGGCAGCTCGTAGTTCAGGTCGCCGATTTCTTCGCTGAAAAGGAGCGGCCCGGTCAGTTCGGCTGACTCGATGTTCGCCCGGCTCGTGACGACGTGGTACCCTGCCGCCGATCCGACAGACGACTCCACCATCGATCCGACCTGGCACGGCATTCCTGCCGCCTCTGCCGCTTTGGCAATATGGATTGCCGGATAGATGCCGCCGCATTTCATGAGCTTGATGTTCAATACATCAGCCGCCTCAAGGCGGACGATCTCAAGAAACTCTTCCATGCCATGGAGACTTTCATCTGCCATGACAGGTACGGTCACTTTTCTCCGGACATCCGACAGTCCCCGGATGTCCCCCATGCGGATCGGCTGTTCGATCCATTTCAGGTTTTCCCCTTCCAGCTCACGGATGGCCGCGGCCGCGGTCCCCGGTGTTTTCCAGCCCTGATTGACATCGACACGGATCGGAACATTCGGCCCGACAGCCTTCCGGACGGCCTTGATGCGGGCGACATCTTCCTTCGGGTCCCCTTTTCCGACTTTCAGCTTAAGCGAGGAATATCCGTCTTCCACCGCCCGGACCGCTTTTTCCGCCATGACTTCGGGAGCCTCGATGCTGAGAACCCGCGGATATTCGATCCGGTCATGGGCACGGCCGCCGATCAGATTGTACACCGGCTGTCCGGCCGCTTTCCCCATCAGGTCGTAACAGGCGATATCGACGGCGGCCTTGGCGGCCGGATTTCCCGAAACCGCTGCATCCATCTTGCGGTGGATGCGCTCGATATCAAACGGGTTCTCCCCGATGACTTCCGGAATGAGAAGATGCTTCAGTATTTCATAGGCCGACAGGAAGTATTCCCCTGTCACATGTTCGTCCGTCACCGCCTCGCCGTATCCGACAAGCCCGGAGTCCGTTTCCAGCCTCAAGATCACTGCCGGCATGTCCGGGTAAGCCGCATAGGAGACAATAAACGGTTCCCGGAGCGGGAAGCGGACCGCATGAATGGTTGCTTTGGTGATTTTCATATTGCCCCTCCTTTTTTCTTTCTCAGTCTATCCGGAACATCCGGCCAAATCAATCTCATCCCGGGACTTTTGCCGTGCCGGACATTCGCCCGTGGCATAGCCTGTCACGAGGGAGGTGCGGAAATGGAGAAACCATCATCCGGGGGCGGCGGCCAGCGGCTGCCTTGCCCCATCTGCGGCCGGCATCACCGCAGGAAACACACTGAAGCGACAGATTTCCTCCTGCCTGCCGGACTCGCCGGATTGCAAGTGCAGGATACGGAATCTCCCCGTAGTAATCGCCATCGCAGAGGCTTCACAGGAATGAGGAGGGAACCTGGCCCTCCGGTACCGCAAGGTTTGCAGGGCCCGGAGGGGCCGATGGGTCCCCCGGGAGAAATGGGGCTTCAGGGTGAACCCGGGCCCGAAGGTAAACAGGGGCCAAAGGGTGACAAAGGTGAACCCGGCCTGGAGGGCCCTCCAGGCATTCAGGGCCCCAAAGGGGATTCAGGCGATTCCGGGCCGGCGGGACCGCCAGGGCCTCCCGGTCAACCTGGTGCACAGGGACCCAAAGGAGACCGGGGTCCGGAGGGCCCTCCAGGCATTCAGGGCCCCAAAGGGGATTCAGGCGATTCCGGGCCGGCGGGACCGCCGGGGCCTCCCGGACAACCCGGTGCACAGGGACCCAAAGGAGACCGGGGTCCGGAGGGCCCTCCAGGCATTCAGGGCCCCAAAGGGGATTCAGGCGACGCCGGGCCGGCGGGACCGCCAGGGCCTCCCGGTCAACCTGGTGCACAGGGACCCAAAGGAGACCGGGGTCCGGAGGGCCCTCCAGGCATTCAGGGCCCCAAAGGGGATTCAGGCGACGCCGGACCGGCGGGACCGCCAGGGCCTCCCGGTCAACCCGGTGCACAGGGACCCAAAGGAGTCCGGGGACCTAAAGGACCACAGGGTGTACAGGGACCGGCAGGAGGAATTGCGGAATACGCCTTCCTTTCCACCCTCTCCGGCCAGCAGGTCGGCCAGGGAACCATGGTCAGATTCAACGCGGAATCTGTCCTCTCACAGGGTTTTTCCATCAGAGGCCGAAAAACTTCGATTAAAGTCAGCCGGACCGGCCTTTATGAAATGATTCTTGTCCTTTCAGCCGGGGAACCCAGCCTTTGGGCCGTCCATGTAAACGGCGAGAAAATTTCTGCGTCAGAGTGCCTGATCAAGGCGGAACAGCAGGAAGCATTCAAAATGGCGGTCCTGAATCTGAAAGAAGGAGACCTCGTGACACTCAAGAACTGTGTTCCGGAGGAAGGGGAAAAAGGACAATCGAAAGCAGAGGTCACGGCAGCCTTGTCCCTGAAGCTTCTCTCTCCCCTGTAGGAAGAAGACAGATACCATCAAGCAATGGGCCGAAAGTGCACAATCAGTCACTTTACGGTCTTTTCTGTTTTTCAGGACTATTGTCCTCCCTTCTCCTCCCCCCGGCCCCTCCCTCCCGTTCTCCAGTTCCTTTATAATAGTGGGAACAAAAGGAGGTGCCGCATGGAAACCACATTGATCAAACCTGAGGATACTTGGCTGCTCTGGGCGTTTCTTGCCGGCTGGGCGGCCGTAAGCATCTATCTCGAACAAAAATACAAATGGGCATCGAAAGTGACAGGAGCCATCATTGCGCTGGCCGGCGCACTCATTCTTTCCAACTTGAACATTATTCCGACCGATGCCCCGGCCTACGACGCCGTATGGACCTACGTCATTCCGCTCGCCATCCCTCTCCTTCTCTACCAGGCAAACCTGAAGAGGGTCTGGAATGAGAGCGGACGGCTGCTGATCCTGTTCCTGATCAGCTCTGTCGGTACAGTCATCGGCGCGTATCTCGCCTTTTTCGCTCTTAGTTCCTTTATTCCGGAGCTGTCCAAGATCACCGCGGTCATGACCGGTTCCTATATCGGCGGCAGCGTGAACCTGGCCGCACTTTCAGCAAAGTTTGATGTGAGCGAGGGCATGCTGTCGTCCACCATTGTCGCGGACAACCTGATGATGGCGCTTTACTTTTTCGTCCTGATCGCCATCCCTGCCATCGGCTTTTTCCGGAGGAATTTCCCTGCTCCGCATATCGACCGTGTCGAGCAGTCCGCCGGTGACGAAGACGGGACACTGGCCGCCTCTTACTGGCAGCGCAAGGAGATTTCTCTGAAAGACATTGCCCTCTCCGCCGGCAGCGCATTTGTCATTGTGGCGGTCTCATTCAAGATCGCTGAAATCTTCGGCTCGATCATTCCGGATGAAGGCGCCGGCTGGCAGCTTCTCGGGGGCCTTCTCGGTGACAAATACCTGATGCTGACAACGGTCACCGTTGCCGCGGTCACCCTTATGCCCAAATTCTTTGACAGCCTGAACGGTGCCCAGGAGATCGGGACCTATCTGATCTACATCTTCTTTGTCGTCATCGGTGTACCGGCTTCCCTGCCGCTCCTGATCCAGAACGCCCCGCTCCTGCTTATTTTCGTCTTCCTGATGGTGCTGGCCAACATGGTGGTGACGTTCGGAGTGGGCAAACTGTTCAAGTTCAGCCTGGAGGAAATGATCGTGGCGAGCAACGCCAACATCGGCGGGCCCACCACCGCTGCTGCCATGGCGATCGCTAAAGGCTGGAAAGACCTGATCGTCCCCGTCATGCTCGTCGGCACAATGGGATATATAATCGGTAACTATATCGGCACCATTGTCGGCAACACGCTTGGCGGTTTCTGAAGGATTGCCAAAATGTACCGGATTCCCTAAGATGGATAAGTATCGACTACTAAGATGGGGGCATGAACATGGGCAATCCGCTAAATGCCCTCTCGCTTGACGAGATCTGGGCAAAGATCGGACAGGAACTGGAGGCCAAACCGGAGCCTTTTCAGGACGAACATGTCCGATATGAATTTATCATCGATGAAAAAGGCGAAGTCACCCGCTGGCAGCTGCTGCTTGACCATGGCCGGGCAGAGATTTTTCCCGGGATCGCAGGTGAACCCTCCTGCACTCTCGAGTTGAGCGGCAAGCACTTCCGCAAGCTGCTGACAGGCGACCTGAACAGCATGGCCGCGTTCATGACCGGCAAGCTGAAAGTCTTCGGCAATGTCGGCTTCGCGCTGAAGCTTGAAAACCTGCTCAAGGAATATCAGTTCTCCGGATAAACGGGATCCGCTCGCCGGAAAGGAAAGGACGGTCCGAATCATGCGCGTTGCGATCTTCGACTTTGACGGGACACTTTACCAGAACGAGACATTTGACTTTATGATGAGCCATCTCAAGCATCATCCCGAATACGGAAGACTCTACGGAAAGTTTTTCAGACGCATCCTGCCTGTATATACGGGCTACAAGATGAAACTCGTCCCCTCGCCCGTAATGAGGGAAAAGTCCATGCAGGCCTATCTCGCCCCTTTTTCGGGCTTTGCGGAAGAACAGCTGACCCGCTTTTTTGGCGAGATGGCCGCAGCGATGCGGAGCGGATTCAATCCGGAAGTCGTCCGGCGGGTACGTGACCACGCGGAAGCCGGAGACCGGGTCATGCTCGTTTCCGGTGCCTTCACTCCGCTCCTGCTTGAGGCCGTGAGGGACCTGCCATTTGATGACGTCATCGGCACCGACATCCCGTATTCCGGAAATACATATGACGGACGGACGAATATTTACCATATCCGGAGCGAACGGAAAAATGAACGCATCCTCGCCGCCCTCGGCGACTCTCCGGTTGCCTGGGAAGAAAGCTCCGCGTTCGGCGATACGCTGTCCGACATGACGGTGCTTGAACTTGTCGGAAACCCTGTCGCTGTCCGGCCGGAGGCAGGCCTCCGGAACATCGCGGCAGAACGGGAATGGGAGATTATCGGATGATCCAAAAAGGCACCTCTCGCATCAATGCGGGAGGTGCCTTTTCTGATTTGCCCTTATTTTTCCTCTGTCAGCAGGTCGAACAGCTCCGACCAGTCATTGATCCTCGGGATGTTCAAATGCCGGTTGTAGGACTGGTTTTTCACGAACACGTTCAGCGGCCGGCCGCTAAGCGTTTCCAGCACAGCAGGCTTGTCATCAAAGTAATAGTCCAGTTCCAGTTCTTTGATAATATGGACCTTGTCCTCATCATTCATGCCATAAAAGAACCGGTCTTCCCGGACCGGAAAGCCGTTTTGGATCATCCATTCCATCGTGCGCTTTCCGTGTTCCTTTGGCCTGGCCGTTATATAGTAAATCTCATGCCCCTCTTTTTCCAGCCTCTGAAGCGTTTCTGCGGCTTCCGGATACGGCGGGCAGTTTGTGTAATAGATCTCTTCAAGGGACCCGCTCCACATCTTTCCGCCTTCTTCGGCGGTCATGCCGAATAGTTCGTGGATCTCCACTTTGTCCAATTCATGAAAAAGGGAGATGTCCACATCCCGGTTTAATTTCCGGTTGTACAGATGGAAGGCATGCTCCCTCAGGTTGATCAGTGTGTCATCGATATCAAAACCGAATTTCAATCAGATTCCCTCATTTGTTCCGTATTGTAGTTCGGATAGCCCGTAAACTTGAAGTCTTTCCCGATCTTCGTGATCTCGAGATCGTCCAGCTCGATGGCATCACGCATCAGTCCGATGCCGGTGCCTTCAAGGAATGTCGGCGCCTGAGCACCGCCGATCAGTTTGGGGGCCAGATATATCTCGGCTTTATCCACGAGCCGCTTTTCAAGAAAGGCCGCATGGATCGAGCCTCCCCCTTCGACCAGGACAGAGGAGACAAGCTGTTCACCAAGAATGCGGAGGACGTCATCCAGGTCAACGCGTTCGGCTCCCGAAGTCGGATAAACCGAAATCCCTCTTTCCTCCAAAACCTTCCTGGACTCTTGGTCATAATGTTGTGCAGTGAAGATCCAGGTATCAGCCTGCCCGTCCTTAACCACTTTGGATTCGAGCGGAACCCGGAGTGTGGAATCCAGGATGACGCGGATCGGGTTCCGGCCGTTTGGGATCCTTGTCGTCAGTTCGGGGTCATCCTCGATCACCGTATTGACGCCGACCAGGATCGCCTGGTGTTCATTCCGAAGCTGATGGACATCTTTGCGTGCCTCTGCAGACGTGATCCATTTGCTGTCTGCTGTATGCGTCGCAATCTTTCCGTCCAGTGTGCTGCCCGCTTTCATCGTGATGAACGGCTTTTGTGTCACGATGAATTTGTTGAACACTTCATTCATCCTGCGGGATTCCTCTTCCATGACACCGACCGTCACTTCAATCCCAGCTTCCTCCAGAATTCTGACGCCATTTCCGGCGACGACCGGGTTGGGGTCAAGTGTGGCGATGACGGCTTTGCGGATTCCCGCTTCCACGATGGCGACTGCGCAAGGCCCAGTCCGGCCATGATGGGAACACGGCTCCAGCGTGACGTAGATGGTCCCGCCCTTTGCCTTATCCCCGGCCATCCGTAGGGCATGGATTTCCGCATGCGGTTCGCCCGCCTTCAGGTGTGTCCCGATCCCCACGATCCGGTTGTCATTGACGATGACTGAACCGACAAGCGGGTTCGGATCGGTCTGCCCTTTCATCGCACGGGCATTTTCAAGCGCCAGTTTCATATAAAATTCATGGTTGGTCATCTGGATCTAGCGGGCCTCCCTCCAAGTGTCCGGATCGCCGGACCTTGGTCTGCAAGTACTTTTCGTTGAACTCGGATCGGTCACCCCATAACGGTTGGCGTCCGGAAATCGGAAGGCCGGCCTGTTGCATGGCCTCCAGTTTTCTCGGGTTGTTCGTCATGAGGGTGACCGGCTTTTCCCTCAGTGTCTTCAGGACGCGGATCGCATCGTCATAGTTCCTGGAGTCATCGACAAATCCGAGGCTTTCGTTCGCTTCCACGGTATCGTAGCCATGCTCCTGCAGCACATAAGCCATCGCCTTGGAAAACAGGCCGATTCCGCGGCCTTCATGATTCGCAAGATAAAAGAGGGCACCCGTTCCATGATCCACAATATTCTTCATGGACTGCTTGAGCTGATAGCCGCAGTCACACCGTTTGCTGCCGAAGATGTCACCCGTATGGCAGATGGAATGCAGCCGGATCAGCGCATCATCCGCATGTTCAAAATCACCGTAGACAAGGACGCTCGACTGCTGGTATTCCGCGAGATTTGCAGAGGATAGCTGATCGATGATTTCCTGATAGTCCTCGGTCACCTGGCATTGATTCAGCCAGCAATACCATTGGAACACGACAGTCTCACCGTACAGGTTCGCAGGCAGCCGGATCGGGCCCACGAGGTAGATGGCACCTTCACCGGTATTGATCATTTGGATTTTATCTTTCAGGACATTCAGAACTTTGGTTTCCAGCTTTGCTTGGACCATAAAAATCATTCCTTCACATCAATAAATTTATCTTAGATTGGTCATTCTAATGGGATGATACTTGGATAAAGTATTCTTACATGAATATTTGTTTTCTATAAAATAACACTGTATGATGGATAACGTCAATTTATCCGTGTTACGATACTAGGCAATATCAAGATTTCAGGGAGGGCTGGAAATGGAAATCGGATCCAAAATACGGACAATCCGCAAACGGAAAGGACTGACGATTGCACAGATGAGCGAGCAGACAGGCCTGTCCAAAGGGTTCATCAGCAACATCGAGAACGACCACACTTCCCCCTCCCTCAATACGCTGCATGCCATCGCGGCTTTTCTTGATGTCCCGCTCCCCTACCTGCTTCTTGAGAAAAAGGAGCATATGAAAGTCGTGAGGAAAGCCGAGCGGGTGTACACGTCGTTCAATGACATCAAGATCGAACACCTCACTTCCCAGAGCGGCCTCCGGATGATGCACGTCGAATTGCCGCCCGGCGCCTCGACCGGCGAAGCGATCGCCCACGAAGGCGAAGAGGCCCACGTCGTCCTGAAAGGCACCGTCCTGGCTGAACAGGGGGAGGACTCGGTCATCGCCGAAGAAGGCGATTCATTCAGCTGGAACGCCAGCGTGCCCCACTTTGTGAAAAACATCGGAGACACCGAGGCCATTCTGCTCATTGCGGTCCATTCCGAGAAGGGCATCCAATAGCGAATTCCGAACAAAAGCACCGCGCGGATTTTTCCGCACGGTGCTTTTGGCATTTCCGATAGTCATGGTATGAAAGCGAAAATCTTAGTATATAGAATCGATTAAACAAATTAACATCCATAGTGTGCAGTTGCTTTACGTTCCGGCGCAGGCTTTCCGCGGGGAAGGCATCAAGCCCCTTGCAGGGTCTTTCCGCCCTTCCTTTTCCGCAGGAGTCCGCGCCTCCACTGCAAGCAACCATGCTTATCATCTTCAATTTAATTGTTCAATTTATATAGAAGTTAAATTCAGGATAGCAATACTTGCAGTAAAGAATAACGAGCTGTTCCGGAAGAACAACGAGCATGACATAAAAGCTTGCCAGCGCAAGAATAATTGCCGTCATTTCATTGAGCCCCGCAAGGCCGGTTGCTCGGATGTAGGACTGTATGGTGATGACAATGCCGAGACCCGCAGCTATAGCTATCGGCAAATAGGATCGGTATTCGAGATTCTCCCTTGCCTGATCCGCTCTTGTTCCTGCACGGTAAGCCCCTTCTTTCAGCTTGCGCCAAAACCGAAAAGCCGAAAGTAGCAGGACAGCCGCCCCTATTCCTAACGTAATCCAAGTAATCATCATCAGGCGCTGTGGTGAAACCCCTGTCCCATTCAGGCCCAGAATAAACAAAGCGATAAGATATCCGTTCACTGCAAAGATATTCTGTGAAACCAAAATGGATATTAGATATTGTCCCCTTTCAAACTTGCGATAAACCGGCGGGATGGAATAGATCAATGACAGGGCCACGAGAAGGGCTGTGATCCAGAAATGCCATTGCAAAATATCATCTTTTTTAGGGTGTACGGTTTGAGCGGATGTGACCCAATACTGCAGCGCATACAAACCCGTCTGGGCAACTGCTGCCAGCGGCAAGATGCTCCCCAATTTGGACGGACTCTGCCTGCCCGAGATAAACGGCTTTCTCAATACTTCAAAGTCATTACTGTTCACGCGCTACCCGCCTTTCAACCGACCATGTTTTCCTGAATATCAGAAAGGATAGCGTAAACGTCCCGTCTAAGCGATAAGGACTGGAATGTTCATTTGGTGTAGTAGTTAAAGCTTTTGAACCGGAACTTGCAATACAGGATGACCAATTGTTCCGGCAGGACAAATAGCATCACATAGAATAAGCCAAAACCGATAAGAACAAAGACGAGGCTGTCAAAATCCTTCCATCCGTTTTGCCTGATCACATATTGCAGGATGAAAAATATCCCGAGTCCGGCAGCAGTTGCACCGGGGAGATAACTTTTATACTCGAACTTTTCACGCATGGCTGCCTGACGGGACCCCTCCCGATAATCTCCCCGCCGGATTTTCCTGATGAACTTTGCAAAAACCAGCAGAAACACTAATAGGCCGAACGTCAGGCTCATCCAGGTGAAGGTAATCATCGATTCGGCTGAAGAATCTGTCTCCTCTGCTATTAATAAAAGTGCACAGATATAAAATGTGATTCCAAACAAGTTCTGAGAAACCAAGATACTGACCAAATACTGCACTTTCTCGCTTCTCCTATACACAACAGGCAGTGAGTAAATCAATGACAGGGCTATCAAAATAGCGGTGAACCAAAAATGTCCCGTCAGAATCTGACGCTTCCATGGATGGTCGGTTGCATAAGCAAAGACATAATACTCCAAAGCATACAGTCCTCCCTGGAGAACTGCAGCCAGCACCATATTACCCGCAAGGTTCTGGGGGCTTTGCCTTCCTGATTCTAGGGGTTTGCGGAGGGCAGCGTAGTTTCTCTGGTCTTCAATTTGCTTAGTGTTATTCATATCTCTAACCCTCTCACAAGCACCTCTACCTCTTGGAGCAAAGGTGTTTCCTCCTTAATGAAACCAGCCCTTAACAACGACCAAATTAAGAAAAACTGCAGCCACCGGTATTCTCCGGTTCACCTGCAGTTCTTTTTCCCCTCCAGACGTTACTCTGCCCGGTCGTATGTAAAGAATTCCAACTCCCCGATCTGATTGCTTTCCGTCATCCGGTCGAACAGCGCCTCCTGTTCCGGTGAAAGATCAAGGAGGAACGGCATGGCCCGGTTCGGCATGATGATGCCTATCTGATCTTCAGAAAGGTGAATGCGGACCCGGTTCCAGATCCGTTCTCCGCCCCGCACCCCAAGAGAGTAGACAAATGAGACATTCTTTACAGGAATGCCGAGCCGGTTGATCGCGACAAACAGCATCGATGAGTTCGCCGTTATCCCGAGCACCTGTATGCTGAAATCCTGTTCGATTCCGCCATCAGGATTCTCGGCAGCCCACTTTTCAAGACCGGCATAAAGCTCCTCTGCTCCCGGGTCAATGATTCCGCCTTCGTCGTATTTCTGCAGTTGGATCTTCAGAGGTTCCATGTACAGCCTGACCATCCTTTCAACGTACAGCACCGACACTCATTTCCACGTAAGTACCGCCCTGCGGGGATTGCTTATACTCCACGAACACGGGTGTCGTCTGATGATATCCTCCGGCATCCACATGTTTGGCAAGTTCCCAATAAGCCACTTGTGACTGAGCGTCGATATCCTCCATGAGCCGGATCGTGTGGAGATTGCGGATTTCGAAATAGCTCCGGAACATCACTTCCTCCTCAGGCGGCAGCGTGATGTCGCCTTCTTCAATCCCCATGAACAGTTCCGCCGTCATCACATCGGCCGTCGGTTCACTCAGCATTGAAAAGAACAGCCTGCCGTCAGGAGTCACGCCGTGCTGTTCCAGAATGCCCCGAAAATCTTCAAGGGCAATCCCGATTTCTGCCGGAACAAAACTGTACAGTTTGGATACGATGTTGCGGTGTTTGATGGACCGGTTTTCAGCAACGATCATTCTGCACGACCGCCTTCCAGCGGTACGACAAGGTCGATCATGATGTCTCCATACACATCGAGCAGGACACAGTAGTACGTTTCGCCAAGGACAAGCCCTTCCTGTACGGCAGCGTCCTGAACCTTTACGTAAGCCGCGTCAAAGTCGGCTTCCTGCTCCGCCTGGCGCATGACCAGCGCATCCCCGGAATGGAAACGCGCCTCGTATCCGAAGCCATTGTCCCCTCCGGTATCCAGCGGACCGTTGACCGGCTGATAATAGGTGAAGGTGCCAGTTGATTCATCTTCCGGTTCCGGCACGAATGTGAAGAAAGCCGGCCCGTTCTTGTAGACCCCTTTGTCGAGCACGAATGACTCCAGCAGACCAAGAGGTTCCTGCCAGTCCGTTTTCCGCTGTTCCGTCCGATACGTCAGCACGTGATCAAAGACGAGCGGGCGCCGTTCAATCGCCATGTCCCCACTTCCCTTTCCGGATGTTTTTGTTAATGATTATCTCGTGTAATAGTTAAAATTCTTGAATCGGAATTTACAGTAAAGGATCACCAGCTGCTCCGGCAAAATGAATAGCATCACATAGAACAGGAATTCCCTGCTAAGTTGGCCGGACTTTGGCGACCTGATTCAAGCGGTCTTCTGAATATAATAGAAATCTCTTCTGAATCTTGAGATGGGGAGGTGTTCATCACTTAGAATTTCCCCTTAGCACTCCCTGCATATGGGTGAGTCCAATTATGACTTTTTCTCTCTTAAGAAGATCATTTGTTATTTGTGATACGAATCACCAAATAGTGCTCTCGCTTCTTCTTCATCTCCATTATCTGCTGGTTCATCCAAAAATGGGCGCCCCTCAAAGTTGAAGCTTCTGAAACGCAGTTTGCAGTACAAAATGATGAGTTGCTCCGGAAGCACAAAACACATCGTGTAAAACACAGCAAAACCAATGAAAATGATGATGAGCTGGTTTGGATCTCCTAATCCCAGGTTTCTCAAAACATATTGGAGGATAAAGAAGAGGCCAAGACCGGCAACGGTAGCCGCAGGCAAGGAGGACTTATATTCGAACTTCTTTCGTATCTGTTCACTTCTTGAGCCTAGGCGGTAATCTCCTTTCCTGATTTTCCATATATACCGAAAGAACGTCAGCACAAATACAAAAATACTTGTAAGCAAGGTCACCTCGGTGAATGTCATCATCGAATCATCGGATAAACCGGCATCGATGTCTGTGACAGCAAATAATGCCAAGATATAAGCAGAAACACCAAATAGGTTTTGGGAGTATAAAATACTGATCAAATACTGGGATCTCTCTAACTTCCTATACACAAAAGGAATCGCAAAAACGACGCCTAGCACGACTAAAATTACACTAATCCAAAAGTGCCACTTAAGGATCTCCGTTTTAAAAGGATGAGCAGTGGAATATCCGACTACATAAAATTCCAAGGCGTATAATCCAGCTTGTAAAAATGCTCCTAACACCAGGATTCCGGACAAGTTCATAGGACTTTGCAGACCGGACTCTAGCGGTCTTCGTAGGACAGCAAATTTTCCGTAATCCAAGTTGTTCATTTTCTGTCCTCCATCAACTGAACCAACCCTTTATATGATCCATTGCAGATTTTCCTGAATCACCAATCTCCATGTTGAGACCTGCGTTTGCCAGTATACCCAGCCCCATTCCGACAGCAGTACCAACGCCCGGAATCGGAATTAGTGCGGTCCCGGCTGCAGTGAAACCTGCCTGAACAGCTCCCCCGACTGCCGTATCAATGGCTGTGTCCTTTGCTGCCCTTGCATGGGCTTCTGCTCCGGTGAGACCGCTGGCCGCGGCATTCTGGTAGTTCGTGTTATAGCTGAAGGCTGCACCTACAGGACCAAGCGCTTTCCCGGCCCCACGGATAATTCCGCTTGCCGCATTAATTTTGCCACCCTGCGGAACTCGTTTGAATTCGTCCCTGATCCCCTTGACGTCCACCAGGTCTTTGAAAGCCCCGGTCGTTCCCTTAAGCGTTGCTGTTCCTACAACCTTTGCTTTCTGACCAGGTGTGGTCTTGGTTCCCGCAAACTGCTCCAATGACGGGTGAGCCTGTTTAGCCCTTTCACCCGCTGAGGACCATCCGCTCTGTCCAGGTTTGGTTGTCGCATATTTCAGCATGACCTGACCGTCACGCACATCCTTCGGACTATACGGTATATTAAGTCGCTGCATCGCATTTGGTGTCGCGTTGATACGGTAACCGGTCCCCCCTTTCGAAAGAGGATGTTGTGAGGTGGATATGCCTCCATGCCGGCCCGCTCTGATCAAAGCAAAAGCAGACATAAAGCCTTCGCCCTTATTCACTTCTTCGACGACCTTCGATGCTGTTTGGACTGCATTTGAAAGACTCGCCATATTGACAGTTGTGCCTGCAACATCCCCGGACTCTCCGGACTCTTCCTTGTCCTCAACCGTCTCTGTTTCGATCGGCACGTGGTTCTGGCCGGTGTTCAATGGATGCATCTCTGCAAAGGCCGCCCAATCTTCCGCCGGGAAGTCCACCGGAGACAGGCCGTCCTGCATGGCGCCTTCCAGGTCCAGCACCCACAGCTCCATCCGAAGAATGTCATTTTCAATGGAGGTCAGCGAATTCGTCTGCGTGGAATCAAACTCATTCAGGTCTGTGACCGTGTCATCCTTCTTCTTCCTGGCGTCCCGAACACCCTCCTGGACTTCACTGTCGTTCAGATGCGGAAGTGCCACGATGTCGGCGACGGAGTCCATGATGCCGTTTGCGTCCGAGGTCAGGTTGGTGGTGGTCGTTGAGATGGTGGTCAGGCCGGTTTCGACTTCCCCTTCTAAAAAGCTCTCCTTGATGTAGCCGTCGGGTGCCGGCTCGAGCGTTTCCTGTGCAGACTTGATGCTGTTCATCGTCGTCTCAAACGTGCTCTTGAAATCCGCGAATGTCTCAAGCAGCGGCAGATGGCATTCCCGGTAGAAGGCTTTGATCGATTCTCCGCCCTCTCCGGTCAGGGAATCGCCCAGGTCGGAAAGCTGCTGGGCAGCGGTCCGGATGGCATCCATCTCTTCCTGTATGCGCGTCAGTGTTTCCTGATTCCGGGACAGCCCTTCCTGGAACGGTGTGACGTCCAATATCTTCATCGGATTCTCCTCCCCCGGTTACCGGATCGGCACAGGACCGTTCCTGTGCGGCGCCGGGCCGCCGGAGGATCCGCCGCTTCCGTCGATGGCAGTGGCCACCTGGTTGTCGGTCTCTTCCATGAACTCCACGGAGTTCTTTGTGGTCTCGATATTCGTCTGAAGGACGGTCCTGTAACGGATCAGCATCTGCTCAAGATGCGTCATCAGCTCGTTCAGCTTGTCGGCCACATCCAACGTATTGCCCGAGATCGGTTCGGGGGCCGACGGGTCCAGTGCATTTGCCTTGCCCGACAGCTCATCGATCACGGGATGGATTTCATCATAGACCATTTTGATTTCTGTCATCGGTGATCCTCCTTATCAGGAATTGGCTGCTCTTGCCGCAGCCTCTGCAGCCCGCAGTTGGGCGACAATGGCCTCAAGCGAGGCGATTTCTGCTTCAAGCTCCGCAATTTTTGCGGAGATGGCCGAATAGGCCGCATCAAACTGGGGGCCGGACACGTCCTGGTAAGGAGTCTTGATGCCCGTTTCCCGGATTTCATCAAAGGCCGTGGCAAGGTTTCCGTGCCACGTCTTCGTTGTCAGTTCAGGCTCCATGCACTTCGGCTCATTCTGCTGGAATTCGCCCTGTTTCCCCTGCAGTTCCCCCTGGCATGTGTTCAGCCGCCGGATCTGCTGCCTTTTCAGCTCAATCAGCATCAGGTAGTAGCCAATCATGCAATGTTCCCCTCCGTTTCTTTTCTTCTTCTCTCCGGCTGTGCACCGCCGCCCCCGCCCTTCAGAAGGGCCGGAACGACGAAGGCGAACAGCCCTGCGACTGCCAGTACAATGACGCCGATGAAGATCCAGTTCCGGACCGGTGTGCCCTCTGACTGCTCCTCCGCAGCCTGCTGCGGCTCTTTGGCGGCGGCTTCTTCGGAGACCGGGGCCTCTTCCGTGAACAGCCCGAGCTCAGCCGCTTTGGCGGCGGCCGTGCCGGTTTCGGACCTGCCCGGCTCAAGGAACAGTTCTGAGACTTCGATCGGTGACGGGATGCGGACTTCTTCCGAGAAGTCGAGATTGATCTGCGCTTCAGAGATGGTGTTTTTCATCTCGACCTGACCGCGGTCATGGAGATATTCCGTCTTTTTCCTGAACTCGAGTTCCTTGTATTCAAATGGATCCAATGTTTCGGCCGGATTTTCCTCCGGTTCGTCTGCTGATACGGGCTGTGCGGCAATGACGGTTCCTGCAAGCAGGACAAGCGCAAGATTGCGCTTATGCTTCATACGCCTCTTCCTCCCCTGCGGTTTCACTGCTTTTCCAGCGCTTTACCGCATACACGGCCACGAGGAACAGCACAGCCGCGATTCCGGCAATGGCCGCCCCGGTGTCAAAGAGGGTCACCGGGTCATACTTGATCGACAGGTAGACCGGAGACAGAAGGTCCGGAATGTTCGCTTCCGGCACACCGAGAATGAGGAGCGGCGCGATGTAGACTGCCATGAGGACGATCGCCGCGATCCAGCCGATCGTCTCTCCGGCATCGAGCGCAGCCGTCACAAGCGCGGAGCCTGCAATGACGACCAGGATGGTGAAGATGGTCCACTCAATGGCACGATGGTCATTGAGCACATACATGTTGACGCTGTACAGGCTGATGATCAGCCCGCTGATCAGTCCGAGAAGTGCCGGCATGGCCGTCCGCAGAAGCGGCGTGCCGTCCTTGATCCGGTGGCCAAAGTAGCCGATTGCAAGGCTCGAGATCAGCATGATGACATACAGGATGACCGGCGGGACCTTTTCCATGTTTTCGCCTGCGACCGCTTCTCCCCTTACGCTGAGGGGGTTGATGAAGTGGTCGAAGACGTAGCCGTTTTCCTGGCCGTCCACATAGGTGTTGTCGAGGAAGCCTCTGACGTCCTCATTGAAAGCCTGGATGGCTTCAATATTCTGCTGCCAGCGGTCACTGAACACATCCGTCGATTGCTCGAAACCGTCGGCCTTGCCCTGGAGGTCGGCGGCATAGCTGACGATGCTGTCCTGCCGGTCCGCCACGGCGCTCATCGTGCTGCTGAGCATGATCAGCTGGGAACCGATCGTGGCCTGTGTGGAAGCCACCTGTCCTGCGGAACCGTCCGGCTCCGGCTCTCCGCCCGGAATGGCGTTGCCCGGGTTCTGGATCTGAGCCAGGATGGCGGATGCCTGATCTTCCAGGCCGTATAAGTCCTGGAGGAGTTCGGCATGCTGGATGCCCACAGATTTTTCGTAGCCTGCCATGATGGCGGCAAACGAAGAGTTCCATTCTTCCACGCGGGCAGATGTCTCCGGAAGGCCCTCACCTACGGTCTCCCAGGCAACCATTTCTTCCTCACCGAGTGCGGCGATGTCCTGCGTGAGCGTCTGGATGATTTCATCTTTCAGGACTTCATCCTTCAGTGCCCCCTCCCGCTGGACGCCCTGGTCCAGTGCGAAACCAAGCTGCTCAAGTGCGGCATGGTAAGTCAGGAGCGCATCCAGATCTTTGGAATTCGGCGACTTGGCGAACAGCTCCTCAAGGGACTTCTTCCTCTCCGGCGACAGCCCCTCATGCTTCAGCAGGCCCGCTTCCTTCTTCTCGATCTCCCGGACGACCGCGACCGTGTCGGAAGGATATTCGTCCAGCGTATGCCGTGCGGACGCATAGGCATTCTGGAGTGTTTCATACGCCTTGTACAGGTTGTTGTACAGATGGGAAGCAGTCTTTGCGGCCTCCGCCTCGGAACCGCCTTCCCCCTGGAAGGCGGCGGTCTTTTCGTTGAGCGCTTCGGTGATGCCGGCGAGTTTCCCGGCAGCCCCGTCCAGCTCTGCAAGAACCGGGGATTCCGGCTGCTCGGCCGCAATTTGTTCCTTCAGTCCTTCGATGGAAGCGGCCAGCTCACTGATGCCCGCCTTTTCTTCTTCAAAGGACGGCACCTGATTTTCAGTTGGCTTGGATGCCTGCTGTTCAAGCGTTTCCTTTGCGGATGCCAGCTCTTCCTTGGCCGGAAGCCCTTCCGGACCTCCCGCCTCCGGAACAGCGGATCCTGCACCTTCCTGGATCTTTTTCTGAAGGCTGCCGATGATCGAGTCATTGTAGCGCTCGATTGCGGTGCCCTGTGCGGCCAGAATTTCATCGGCCTGCTTGGCTGCCTTTTCCTGACGGATCTGCTCGAGCGCGTCGAACTTCTCTTTGTTCACTGCGATCTGCTCGTTGACCTTCTCCAGTTCCGCCGCAAGCTGTGCATTGTTTTCCTCAAGCTCGCTGAGTGTCTGCTGGAACTGTTCGGTCTGCTTGGCGGCCGCTTCCTGTACCTTCGCGATGCTGACGCCCTGAAGTTCTTCAAGAATGCTGCGCTGGGCCAGCTGGAATGTTTTATAGTCCGCGACATGGCCCATGAAGCTCGTGAGTTCGTTGCTGAATGTCTCGACGCTGCTGATGCGCTCATCATGGCCCTGGTGTACGTCACCGACGGTCTGGCGGAGCTGTTCCACCTGTTCGCGCTGGCGCTGCATCTGGTCGGCCAGGGCGTTTGCGCCCGGCTCATAGTAGGCGACCATCGCATCGAGGAACTCGCTTTCCTTATCAAGGATCGCGTTGAATTCCTTTTTGATGTGGTCCATCTCGGAGGCGACATAGCTCCAGTAAAGCGTCGCGATCCGGCTGTTTACACGGTCCGTCGCGCGGTCGATTTCCTCGATGATCGTCTCTTTCATGTTGCCGCTTTTCTGGCTCTGGACCTGGTAGGAGAACTCTGCCTTCTCGGGGTTGGCTTCGTCATAGGACATCACTTTTTCCGAGAAGTCGGACGGGATGTAGACGACGGCGTCATAGCGGTTGGCCTTCAGGCCGTTCTCGGCCGCTCCCCTTCCCGTCACTGTCCATTCGTAGGATGAGTCTTCCGACAGGATGGACACGACTTCCCTGCCCATCTCGACCTGCTCTTCCCCGCGGTCACTGCCCAGGTCTTCGTTGACGACGGCGATCGTGCGCTCCGGCGCGTCCGCGAATGACATCACATTTCCGGACATGAACCCGAAGAACGCGACCGGAAGTGCCAGGATGACGATGAGCCCGATGATGATCGCTGCGGGTTTCTTGTAATTTCTTTTCATGATCGTACTTTCTCCTTCTCCATCAGACAGAACGGGGTCATGATCTTTGCGCTCTTGCCGTTCAGAATATAGTGGGCGAATCCGGCCGGCAGCTCTTCCTCTTTCCGCTCGTACGGAACGTTGAGGATGGTCTGTTCGGATTTCTTCATGAACACGAGGGCCTGCCGGACGAGTTTCAGTTCATTGGTGAATGCGTCATAGCCTTTCGAGATCTCCGCATTGGAACTCGAAACGATGACATTGAAGCCGAGGTGTGAATAGTTTTTCATCAGTTTCGCGAGGCGGTCCTGGATGCGGGCATCCGCAGTCTGGAGGAATCTCGAGTAGCCGTCGATGAACAGATAGGACGGCACTGTCTCCACCTGGGCCCCGGGCTCCCGGATCGAGGCGACATAGGCCGCCTCCGCTTCTGCAAAGTGCTGCTCCGCTTCCGCAATCCAGGCTTCCAGGCTTTCTTTCGTGTCGGCATAGGTAATGCGGGAATCCTGCGCAAATGCGGAAAGTCCCCTGTCGAACGAGTCGAATACGGCGACCGGCCCGGTATCCTGGGCGCGGACCGCACGGATCAGAACCTTCATCATGTTCGTCTTGCCGCGCTGGGCCAGACCGATGATGAGGAGATGGCGGTTGCGGTTGAAGTCGATCGCAACCGGACGGACCGCTTCCTCGTCCAGGCCGGCAGGCACGATGCCCGGTCCGCCTGTTCCCGCGGCCATATCCTGGAACTGCTCCAGAGTAAGCTCCGCAGGCAGCATCGGAATCGGCTGCGGCTTTCCGTAATCCGCATAGCGCTCCTTCAGTCCCCGGACCTTTTCCTTCACGCTTTCCAGAACGGTGAAGTCGTCTCCGCCGTCCGCAGGCAGGAACATCTGCATGAACAGGGCCTCTTCCTTCTTGAGGATCGCGCGGCCCGGGACCGGCTCAGGCGTATATGGCGGCCTGCCGACGATGCCGTACATCTCCGAAGAATCCATCAGGTAGTGGACCACTTTCACTTTCAGGTTGTTCATGAGCGTCTGGCGGACGGACATCGGCCGCGTGGCCGCAATCAGGACATGGATGCCGAGCGACTGACCGTCGCGGCCGAACTGGTTCATCTGCATTTCCAGCTCTTCCATCTCGTCCCGGATAATGTCGTAGTTGTCGATTGCCAGGTAAATCAGCGGGAACTGATCTTCCGCGATCCGGTTGTACATGGCGATCGTGCTCACTTCTGCCTTCTGGAATGCGGCTTTGCGGCGGGCGATCTCGTTCTTGATCAGCCGGATCAGCTTGTCGCGCTTCTGCTCATCGTCCAGCGTCAGGTAATCCGCAGTATGCGGCAGCTGGCGTAGCGGAAGGAGGGCACCGTTCCCGAAGTCGAGCATGTAGAAGTTGGCTTCCTCAGGAGACTTCATGCCGGCGATGCCAAGGATGAGCGACTGGAGCGTATAGGATTTGCCGTAGCCCGGCGATCCGAACACGCCCGCATTCCCGTCCGTATCCGGATCGTATCCGACCGGGTACTGACTCTGCTTTTCCGGTTCGTCGGCGATGCCGATTGCAAATCCTTTGCCGCGGAACGGACCGGCTTCTTCCGAAGTGATCCGTCCGGCAAGCGGCGGCAGCCATGGGCTCGACAGCCGCCCGGCACCGGCGGCTCTCGCCGCCTCCCCGATCTTGGCGGTGACCGCCTCGATCTGGGTCAGGCTGCTTTTTCTTCCGTCGGAGACGGACAGGCCGGTGAGCGGTTCGAGTCCGAGGTCGGTGACGATCGCCACTTCATCCTCTCCCTCATACGTCTCAGTGAGATAAGGCGCCCCGCTCCAGGCAGACTGGAACAGTTCGTACACTTCGTTGTTGCCGACCTGGAGATAGCCGCGCCCGGTGACCGTGATGGCCGCCGCGTCGCCGTTTTTCAGAATCTCTTTGCTGTCTGTCGCGTCCTGGACTTTGAGCGCGACACGGAAGCGCGCGTTGCTCCAGATCTGGTCGTCGATGATGCCGCCCGGTTTCTGGGTGGCGAGGATCAGGTGGACGCCGAGGCTCCGCCCGATCCTCGCCGCACTGACGAGTTCCCGGATAAAGTCCGGCTCCTCGTTTTTCAGCTCGGCAAATTCGTCAGAAATCAGGAACAGATGCGGAAGCGGCTCTTCCGCCACACCGTTTTTATAAAGCGATGTGTATTCGTCGATATGCGTGACGGTGTACCGGTCGAACAGCCGTTGCCTGCGCTTCAGCTCACTCTTGATGGAAGCAAGCGCCCTCAAACTGAAGTTCCGGCTCCCCTCGATGTTCGTGATCGTGCCGAGGAGATGCGGGATGTTTTTGAACGGCTGCGCCATGCCCCCGCCCTTGTAGTCGATCAGCAGGAACGCCACCTCGTGGGGGTGGAAGTTCACCGCGAGCGACAGGATATAGGTCTGGAGAAACTCGGACTTACCTGAACCGGTCGTACCGGCAAGGAGTCCGTGCGGCCCGTGGGCTTTCTCGTGAAGGTTCAGTTCCAACAAATCATCGCGGCCTTTGTACCCAACCGGCACCGCCAGCGATTTCGCCGACTGATTGGTCTCCCACTTTTCCAGGATCGGAAGGTCATCGGCATCGGTGACGTCATACATATCGAGGAACCCGACAGATTCCGGCAGGGAATTCGTCATGCCGACCTGATGGTCCAGCGTACGGAGGGTCCTAGCGAACCGCTCGTCTCCTTCCGGTTCGTAGCCATCGAGCCGGAACCTGGTATCGGATGCAACACGGTCCCGGATGAGGATGTCCCCTTCACGGTCATTGACGTACCTGACAAGCAGATGGACGTTTTCCGTGATGCGCTCTTTGGCCCCTGCCGTGAAAATAACGGAAATGCCAAGCGCTTCGTGGTCTTTCCCCTCCAGGTATTCAAGGATGACATGCTCCCCGATCAGCTTGTAGTCGGATACGATGAACACGAGATGGGGCGTGAACACGACTTTGCCCCTGTCTTCATGGTGGTAGCGCTCCCTCAGGATCTCGTATAGAGAACCGAGCAGCTGGTCCCGCGTCCGCTCATCGTGGATCAGTCCACGGGCGTGCATGTGCGGCAACTGGAAATGCGGCAGCCACTTCATCCATTCAACCTGGTCATACTGGCTGTTTTCGAAGATATAGATGAACCGGACATCATGGTAGCTATGGAAAAAGGAAAGCTGCCCGACAATCTGCGCAATCTCTTTCCGGATGACGTCTTCCTTCCCGAACAGGCCGATGATGCCTTTCGAAAGATCAGCCGTAATCGGGGCATTGTCCAGCTCGCTAAACACTTCCTCCATCTTTTTCGACTGTTCGATCAGGTCATCGACTTCCCGGTTGGCCAGGTCCCCGGAGGAAAGGTTCAGGCTGTAACTTGCCTTGACGCTGCCCGTGCCCAGCCTGAAATGCAGGAAGTCCCCGTTTTCCCGGGTTTTCTCCCAGATACGGCCGGACAGGCCATCCGTCATCCGCTTCAGCTCAGAGAAAGCAGGATAGTGATACCGGAGCATCCGCTCCTGTTTGCCGCGCAGTTCATGGAGTTCTTCCCGCATATTCTCCAGGTAGGCCGTGTAGACCCTGCGGCGTTTTTCCTCCTGCAGTTTGCGTCGCTTGCGCTCCCTGAAGTACTGGGCGGTCGACGTGATCAGCGTCACGATGAACATCGAAATCGATATGATGATAAACAGTCCCCGCGGGATGAAGATCACGACGAGCGACATCACGATCAGCATGACAAGCGGAGGCAGGATCACCAGCCAGAGCCCCCGTCCGTCATCGGTCTGTTCCTGCACCGGGAAGGACAGCGACACTTTGTCATCCGGCGCTTCATAGACGAGCCGGGGCGTGCGGCGGTAGACCGGGTAGGATTTCATCACTTCGGATTCCGGGGCCTCAAATTCCGGCAGGTCCGCCGTGAATGGATCCGGGCCGGATAGCTCGATCACATCCTTTTCGGTAAGCCGGATCTGCATACCCAGCCACAAAATGACGTCCCCGGTCTTGAGAGGCATGGAGCCGGACTGTTTTTTCCCGTTCAGATAAAACGGACAGCCGAACTCCACATCCGCGTACCACCTGCCGCCTCCCTTCAGGAGGGCAAAGCGCCTCCCGGTGTCTCCCGCGCCTGCTTTTTGCATGAGGTTCACAGTAGCCTCGGGATCTCCGGAGCCGAATGTGAGATGGTCTTTATAACCGATGTAATATGTATGGCTCCGCCTCGGGGCCGGACGCAGCGAAAGCGTCAGCACACGTCCCTTCTGCGTGATCGAGACCGGACTGCCGATGGTCAGGTAGCCGACCTGTCCCTGGCCGTCCCGCACGGAAAAGCCGTCTTCCCCGCCTTCCAGCCGGAAGGCGCCTTTGACAAACGGATAATCCAGCACCGTGATGCTGTCCCCGACGGCAGGGCCGACGGTCATCCGCTTTACTGTGTATTCATTGAAGTCGATCCGCTGGACATGTTCCGCGTAATGGACCCAAAGTTGCTGCAATGGTTTCACCTTCTATTCTTTCTGCCCTCCGGCAGGCTCACGGAGACGGCGTTTCGGTCGTTTCGGGGGTTTCTCCGGAATCCGGTGCCTCTTCCTCTTGGGCTTTCTGTGCTTCTCCGGCTTTCTCTGCATCCGCTTCTTTTGTCTCAGCAGATGATTCATCGGATTTTGCTTCCGAGTCGGCTTCAGCCTCTTTGCCCGGCCCGTCTTTGGACGCGCCATCCGCCTTTTCCGCTTCTTCCTCGGCTTTGTCCAATTCCTCCATCGCCTTGCGGATCTCCTCAAGTTCACGGTCGATCTCGCCGATCATCTCCTGCTTTTCCTCACCGGAAAGGCTGTCGTCCGAACGGATTTCTTCCTGGCGTACCGCAAGGGCATAAGCGAGGAGGACCGGGTCTTCCATCGCACGTGCCAGGTCGACTGCCTCTTCCCCTTCGTCACGCCCGATGTAGATCCAGTACTTCAGATAATCCTCATCCGTATTCAGCGTGATGTTCGACCGGATGTTATCCTTCTGCTCCTCGGTCAGGCGCTCATTGATGACGTAGGCGTCTGCCAGTTCGTAAAGCGTGACATACGGCAGGCCGTCCACATCGTACTTGGAGAGAAGCGTCACCGTATCGCTGTATTTCATCGTCATGTAGGACTCATGGGCCTCCGTGATCGCTTCGGTCTTCGGTTTCTCGTAGGCGAATGTATAACCGGCGAGTGCGATGGACGGAATAAGCAGGATGCCTGCCGTGATGCTGAAGATCTTGGCAAGCTTCCACTTTTTCCGGGGCAGGCGGACATTCATCTGTTCCTGCATGTCGATGGACCGGATCACCCCATCGATGTGCGCCAGGAGTTCATCCGGGGTTTCCGCCCGCATAATTGCCTGCGTGCGCGGGTTCAGGTCGAGCGTCTCATGGTGCTTCAGGTAGTCTTCGAACGGGCGGCTGCTGTCGACCGCCGCCGCTGCGGCAGCACGGGTTTCCAGCCAGATACGCCCGGGATCCTTTTCTGCGGGCGGCAGGCTGCCCTCCACTCCCCAGTGCAGGAAATGCGGTTCCATCCCGCTGCCGAAAACGATGTTCTCCGGACAGATGACCGGCTGGAGCCGTCCGTCACCGTTCAATCTGGCTTTTTCCGCAAGGCGGCCGGCAAAAATCCATCTGGTTTTCTCGTCTTCCTCATGAATGGAAGTGAATCGCCGGAACCGCTCCGGAAAGGCTGCCGTGATGGTCAGTTCGTCCCCATCGATTTCTATCGTTTTCCGGATGACCGGATCTGCGGACCCGAGGAATGCGATTTCGGCCTCGTTCTTCAGGCCGATCCGTTCCGTCTGGAAAACGAATGAACTCTGATGTTCCTCGTGCCGGACCACGGCATCCAGCAGCGTTTCCATATATGTCTGTGTTCGATTGGCCATTTCAGTGATGCTCCTTTGCCTTGTTCATGCCATTATCCCATTGCTGCATCCATCAGAGGATTTCCAGCCGGTCTCCGGACGTGATGCCGCAATGCGCCATTGTCAGATGTCCCGGATAGGTCCTGTTTTTATTGACGACCCTGACCCAGTGGCCTTCACGCTGGTGCCTGGTGACACCTTTCGCCTCCCGTGCAATATCCGCCAGTTTCTTGAATGTGTGGTAATCCGACAATCGGAGGTCAAAGACGCCTCCTTCGTACTTGGACAGATCCACAGTGACTTCGATGTACATATCAAGACCTCCTGATAAATGAAGGAAAAGCGCCTTCCGGATAATTTGAAAGGCGCTCAACTTTTTCCGCCCGGCTATCAGCCGCGGATCTGGCTTGCAATCTGCTCGTCCGCATCGCGCAGGGCGTGGCCGGTGCGGTTCAGCTGTACAGCGATTTCAGAGAGAAGGTCCTGCATGTCAATGAAGTGTGGCTTCAGGCGCTCGTACTGCTCTGCGAATGCCCGGCTGGAAGCCCCTTCCCATGCAGACTGGAGTTCAGCAATCATGCCGTCCAGGCGGCCGATCTGTGCCGACACCTCACTGGATTCACTGTTGTAGCGGTTGGACATCGCTTCCAGTTCAGCAGGGGTTACGCGAATAATTCCTGACATTTCATCCATCTCCTTTTCAAATTTTCATATTAAAATAACTGCGGATGCAGGTATTTCCGTTCACGGCCACAGGCAAAAAGTTGCGAATGGCAATTCGTGCGCTTCATAAAAAATCAAGTCGTCGCCAAAATCCGGCACCCAAGTCCCGGACTCTGCTCCTAACTTTCCTCTTATTGAATACCATTCGGTCACAGCGTTGTCAAAAACACTCTGGACGGACCCCCTGCCTGCCATATGCCGAAAGACCCCGAACACTCACCTGCCAGACGGCATCGCCCATTTCTTCCGGCCGTATTTTTTGCAAACTCCTGCCTCCGAATACCCACTTTAGGCTCACTTCAACGGAAGAAAGGTAAGTAACCCCAAATTCAAACAGGGCCTAAAGATTCATTTTCATTTTCTTGTTCCTTCCATATATCTCGAACTAAGTTATCTTACATTACGGCTATTTTATGAGGAAAAAGTTACTTTTTCTTTATCATAAATATACAAACTTTACGGGACGTTAACATGGAGAAAATGGTAGAATGAAAGGGATTTCAATTATCTGAAACGGAGGATCGATGGATGAACCAATCTAGAAAGGCCGTCAAGGTTTCCGGAGCGCTGCTGCTGTCAGCCGGAATGCTGTTTGCCTCCCCCTCCCCCGTCAATGTTCTGGCGGAAGATCCGGGTGAAGCCGTCAAGCTGAGGATTCTTGAAACGACCGACACACACAGCAACCTCTACAGCTACGACTACTACAAGGGTGCCGCCAATGAGAAACTCGGCCTCCTGAAA
This sequence comes from Bhargavaea cecembensis DSE10, assembly GCF_000348905.1. Taxonomy (GTDB): domain Bacteria; phylum Bacillota; class Bacilli; order Bacillales_A; family Planococcaceae; genus Bhargavaea; species Bhargavaea cecembensis. The sequence goes on along the minus strand of NZ_AOFT01000001.1, from coordinate 90,471 downwards.
GTGGCGTCGGCAGTCGAGGCGGCACGTTCGGAAGTGAAAAACTCGGTGCTCGTCGACAACGGGGACACCATCCAGGGAACACCGCTCGGCACTTACTATGCAACGGTCAATCCTGTAGGGGATGATGAGGAGCACCCTGTCATCAAACTCATGAACCTGATGGACTACGACGCTGCCACGCTCGGCAACCATGAGTTCAACTATGGGCTCGACTTCCTGGAACAGACCTACAGCAAGGCGGACTTCCCGTTCCTGAGCGCCAATGTGTACAAAGACGACGGGGATGACAATCCGGACAATGATGAACTGATGTACGAGCCATACCGGGTCGTTGACAAGCAAGTGACCGACGAAGCCGGCAACACCCATACGATCCAGATCGGCTACATCGGCTTTGTCGCACCGCAAATCGTCAACTGGGACAAGTCCCATCTTGATGGCAAAGTCATTTCGAAGGACATCACGGAATCCGCAGAGAAGTTCATCCCGGAGATGAAGGAAGAAGGCGCGGATGTCATCATCGCGATGGCCCACTCCGGATTTGACAAGTCTGCCGAGGCGGGCACGGGTGCCGAGAACGCCATCCTTCCACTGAGCCAGGTGGATGGCGTCGATGCAATCACCTTCTCCCATGCCCATGATATCTTCCCTGCTCCCCCAGGAGGCACGCTCGGTTCCAATTTCATGGACGGGGATGACGTCGTCGCCTCGATCGATGAGGAAAAAGGGACCATCAACGGCATCCCGGCCACTGAAGCAGGATACGGCGGCGAGTACCTCGGCGTCATCGACCTGACCATCGAGCCGGACGGTGACGGCTGGAAAGTGACAGACGGAAGCTCGGAAGTCCGTGCAGTCAAGGATTACGACATGCAGGAGTCATTCACGGAAGAGATCAAGCCGTATCATGAAGCGACTGTCGACTATACGGAAACAAAAATCGGCACGACCACTTCACCGATCCACAGCTATTTCGCCCTGGTACAGGACGATCCGTCCATCCAGATCGTGACGGAAGCACAGAAAGCCTATGCCAAGGACTTTATCGAACTCAACGCCCCTGAATACAAAGACACGCCGATCCTTTCTGTCGGTGCGCCGTTCAAGGCCGGGCGCAACGGGGCTGCAGATTACACCGATATTGCTGCCGGCGACCTGACCATCCGAAGCGCCGCAGATCTGTACCTTTACGACAACACCCTGAAAGCGATCCTGCTGACGGGCAGCCAGATCCGTGACTACCTCGACCGCGTCGCGGCAAACTTCAATACGATCGATCCGGATGCGGAGGGACCACAGGAACTCCTGAATCCTGACTTCCGCTCATATAACTATGATGTCATCGACGGCCTGACCTACCAGTTCGACATCACAAAACCTGCCAAGTACGATGCCGACGGCAACCGCACGGACGCAGAAGAAACCCGCGTTGCCAGCCTTCTATATGACGGCAAGCCGGTAGACGAGACCCAAGAATTCGTCGTCGTCATGAACAACTACCGACAGAGCGGCAACTTCCCTCATGTCGCGGATGCACCGCTGATTGTCGACTCCGCTGAAGAAAACCGGCAGGTGCTCATGGATTACATTACGGAGCAAAAGGAAATCAACCCTTCCGCAGACAACAACTGGTCCATCGCACCGATTGAGGGCGACCCGGTCCTGACATTCAAGTCCAGTCCCGAAGCGGAGAAATATGCGAAAGACAACATCACATACACCGGCGAGACGGATGAAGACGGATTCGGAATCTTCACGTTCGAGCTCGGCGGCAAGGTCATCCCTTCCCCTGAACCGATCAAGTCGTACCCGGATGTGACTGACCGCCACTGGGCGAAGTCCTTTATCGACCACCTCACTTCGATGAAGATTGTCAAAGGCTTCCCGGATGGGACGTTCGGACCTGAAAAGCCGATTACGCGCGGGCAGTTCATGTCCATGACGGTCCGTTCCCTGGGCCTGAGCGACGGCACCCTTCCGTTCGATGAAGAACTCGATCTCGCCATCAGGGCCGGCATCACGAACCGCACCGCGGATAACTTTGGAGCGGCCAACCTGATCAGCCGGGAACAGATGGCGGCGATGGTCGTCCGGGCATACTCCGTGAAGATCGGCAAGCCATACAAAGCCACGGCAGAAGCGGATTATCTGGATGGTGACTCCGTCTCCCCTTGGTTCGAAGAGGAAGTCAATGCCGCTTATGAGCTCGGCTTCATGACCGGCAATGAAGACGGAAACTTCAACCCGCAAGGTCACGCCAAGCGGGCGCATGCGGCGAAAGTCATCTCTCTGTATACTCAGGAATAACCCTTCATCCCCGCACCCCTTGGTGTGCGGGGATGTTTTTTACATCCAATTATCTAAAGAATCTATTATTTCGTTCCGAATCACGCTATGATAGGTTCTATCTACGGGAGGAGGATACATAGGTTTGAAAAATCGATGAACTGAGGAGGAATGTCCGTGGATCTGTTACTGGAAAAAATCGTAGGGTGGCTGTGGGGGCTGCCGCTCATCTTCACCGTCCTTTTCGTGGCACTGTATTTCACTGTCGGAAGCAAGGTCTTCCAGATTCTCCATCTGCCGCATATCTTCAAGGCAACATTCGGCAAAGTCTTCTCGAAAGGGGAACGTGAGCGCTCCAAATCGGAAAAGGGGATTCTGACACCGTTCCAGGCCGTGAGCACGGCCATCGGCGGCAGTGTGGGTGTCGGGAACATCGGGGGTGTCGCGACGGCGATTGCCGTCGGCGGGCCCGGAGCCGTCTTCTGGATGTGGCTGACCGCGCTTTTCAGCATGATGACGAAGATGGTCGAGGTCACCCTCGCGGTCCATTACCGGAGCACGGATGAAAAAGGCGATCCGTATGGCGGACCGACCTACTACATGCAGAAAGGGCTCGGGGAGGAGCGGAACTTCAAGTTCTGGTGGATTCCTGCTTTCCTGTTCGGCTTCGGGATCTTCTCCACCTTCTTCATTACGCTTCAGAACTACACGGTCGCCGAGGCGATCGATTCTTCATTCGGATTCGGGCTGATTCCTTCGTCAATGATCTATGTAATCGGCATTTATCTGATTATTCTCGGCGGAATCAAGCGGATCGGCGAGACCGCTGCGAAGCTCATCCCGGCAATGTGCCTGTTTTATCTTGTTGCGGGACTGTATATCATCTTCTCCAATGCAGGAGATATCCTCCCTGTATTCGGCCTGATCTTCGACAGTGCCTTTAACGGCATGGCAGCTGTCGGCGGGTTCACGGGCGCGGCTGTTGCACAGGTCATCCAGATGGGTGTTGCACGCGCTGTCTACTCCAACGAAGCCGGCTGGGGAACGTCCCCGATGATCCATTCCACTGCAAAAACCGACCATCCGGTCAAACAGGGCATGTGGGGCGCGGCGGAAGTCTTTATCGATACAATCGTCATCTGTTCGGTGACCGCTTTCACGATCATCATCACCGGCATGTGGTCGAGCGGTCTGGACGGCGCATCGCTAACGCTTGCCGCTTTTGAGGAGGGCATCGGTGAAACCGGCCGATACATCATCACGATTTCCGTCTTCCTGTTCGGCCTGACGACGACAACCGGCTGGTACACCTATTATGAGATTCTGTTGCGCCAAGTTTTCGGGAAGCCGGAGCAGGCATCACTGAAAGGCAAAGTACTGAGATTTTTCCAGCTTGTTTACCCGCTGCCGGGATTGCTCCTCGTCATCTATGCGGTATACTACGAGCTTCCGGGCAAATACGTTTGGTACTTCGCCGATATCACGACTGCCATCCCGACATTCATCAACCTGGTCGTCCTTCTGTTCCTGAGCAAGCGGTTCTTTGAACTGCTCCGTGACTATAAAGCCCGGGAGCTCGGCGTCGGCATCCCTGATCCGAATTTCAAGGTGTTCTACGAAGACCGGAAAAAGTGAACCTTCTCCCCGCTTTCTTCACTGTTTATTTGGATTCTCCAGGGGAATAGTAAAAAAGGAATTCCAAATACGGGAGGGATCCGGATGGATGCAAAAGCAGCTGCACAGAAAATACTTGACGAAAGCATGGTCGGCACAATGGCCACCGTCCAGGGCGGCAAGCCGTTCACCCGATACATGACATTTTTCAACGATGGCTTCACTTTATACACGGCCACCTCGAAACAGACAGACAAGGTCGACGAACTCGAGGCCAACCCGCATACGCATATCCTGATCGGCTATGAAGGCGAGGGCTTCGGCGATGACTACCTGGAGATCATGGGCACTGCCGAGGTCACGGATGATGAAGGCCTCATCGACAAAGTCTGGAATGAGGCACTCGAAGGTTATTTTGACGGCCCGGACGATCCAAATCTCGTCATTCTGAAAGTCCAGCCCGATGCCATGCGGGTCATGAACAAAAAAGGACAGCCTCCCCAAGATGTGTCTCTATAAAGATGGCTTCCCGGCCCTCCGGCAACTTTGCCGGAGGTTCTTTTTCGTCCCTGCCCGATGTCTCAGCCGCCATGCCCGGGGGTATAGATGAAATAACAACCGCCAAATACGGAAGGAGAGTTCATGGTGAACCCCAAGTTTGAGGAGATGCAAAAACGCCTGAGCCATATCGGAAACCTGAACAATTACATAGAACAGCTCGCCGACAAGGTGCCGGGGAACCTGATTTCGGAAAAGCAGCGGCGGAAACTGATCGATGCCATCACGGACGATGAAGACCTGAATGCCCTGCTGGAAGGGCTTAAAAATCCCCGCCCTCCCCGCTTCGTGCTGGTCGGCCGGACCGGAGTCGGCAAAAGCAGCCTCATCAATGCGATGAGCGGCAAATACCTGGCCGAAGTCAGTGATGTGGAGATCGGCACGAAAAAAGCACGCCGGTTCACCTACGAGTCGGACGGCCAGGTTTACTTTGAAGTGATCGACACCCGCGGCATCGGCGAATCGGAAACTTTCGATACAAAAGCGGAGGATGAGCTTGCAGGGGTGATCCGCGAGTTCCGTCCGGATGCGCTCCTATTTCTGCAGAAAGCGACGGAGCGGGCGCATATCGACAAGGATGTCCTCGTCACCAAACAGCTGATGGAAAAGACCGGCGGAGACCTTCCGCTTGTGGCGATCCTGACACATATCGACGAGCTGAACCCATCACGCATCAAGGAACCTGACCGGTATCCGGAAGAAAAGCTTAAACTGATCGGGGAGAAAACCGGGCAGCTGGAGCGCATCTTCAGCAAATATGGGCTGGACGCAACCGCCATCCTCCCCGTCTCCTCTTATATCGAGTGGGACCGGGAACCCGGCGGGCCCGGGGATGGCGGGCAGGAAAACCCCGAAATGGCCTTTGACGGGCGGAAAGGGATCGAGGAACTGCTGGATTTTTTGGAGGAAAGCCTGGATGTCCGGGCAGCGATCCATCTTGGCCTGACCGTAAGGCTGAACCGGGTGGCGACCCGGATCGCTGAGCGCTTTATACGGATTTTCTCCGCCCTTAGTGCCACCGTTGCCCTCAGTCCGATCATCGCTTCGGATATCGCGGTCCTGCTGACCCTCCAGTCGATGCTGATGATGATCATCGCCTATCTGTCCGGACGCGAACTGGAATTCAAGACTGCGAGGGACCTGCTCGTCTCACTCGGCGGGATCGGAGCCACCGGCTTCACCCTCCGCATGGTCGCCCAGCAAGGCTCCAAGTTTGCGAATCTCGTCTTCCCCGGAGCCGGCTCGGCACTCAGCGCCACCATTGCCAGCGGGGGCACCTACGCCATCGGCAAAGCTGCGGTTGCCTATTACTTGCGGGGCGTACCGGAAAATGAACTGCAGCAGGTTGTCAAAGATGCCCGCAAAGAGTTTGAAGAGGAACAGGAAAGCCAGGCAAGGATACACGCGGATAAATAATCATTCACTGCATTGGACTGCAATTTTCCCTAAGAAAAAAGCCGGCTGTCCCGGGAATCGGGCCAGCAGCCGGCTTTTCGTTATTTACTTTTTCTTGCCCATCTGCCTGACCGGGTACATGAGAATATCGCTTGCAAGTTCTGCCGCCCGTGCCCAGAGAGCACCCTTCCCCTCCACAAGGCGCTGTACGGTCTGTTCGGCCTGTCGCTGGCGCTCCTGCAGTTTCAGAAGCGTATCAAATCCGCTCCTGACCAGTCCTCTCAGCCGCTCCTGCATGCATTCGGCGACCTCGGGGAAAAATTCCCCGAAATGGTCTTCCCCGATCCACTTTTGTGCCTGGGCAGCCTTGTCAATCTCTTGTTTGTAATAGCCGGACTGTGCTTCCATCAGGTAATACAAGTCAAGCGCATCATGGATCCTGCTGAGCTTTCCGTATCCGACATTTTTGGCCCGGTACAGCTTCACCGCCTCACGGATATCCTCCCCGCGACTGTGGCGCCGTGGTTTTCCGTGGTGAAGGGCCGAGTACCCGGAGTCCGGCAGGGCCGGGTACCAGCGCCGGAACTTTTCTTCGAATTCCGCGAGCACGGATGCCATTTCGCGCCTCGCCTCTTTTTCATATTGCCCTTTCGGATAATAATAATCCAGAAGTTCCGCCCGCTTTTTGCGCCGTGCAAGCCAGCCTCCCGCCTCCGGCCAATCCGGGTATGGGCCCGCCGCATGCTTGTCCCGCTCCTCCATGATGCTCCCCCCTTTACTGCCCTTTTCTCTTATTATACGGCTTTTTCCCTTTCTCTTCATCCTTGCGCTCCAACAGAAAAGAGGCAGTCCAAAAAGTCATTAACGCGATAAAAACAGCAAACGGCACGGACTCTGCTGACCAACGCTTTCGCTTTTGGTCGCAAAAGTGGTCGCTTACCGCGGGCCGGCGCCGAGCCGATGCCAATACGAAGATTGGCATCTGCGTGCAGCGCGAAGCGTTGCGCGGCAGCGCAGGGGTCTCGACAGCCCGGCTTTTTCTGCAGGACAGAAAAGCCTCCTCGAATAAGCCTCGCACAAAGGAAATGCGAAGCATTTTCGAGGAGGCTCCCGGCGTCCATGCCGTTTGCTATATCATGTGCTGAATATTAGTTTTCGGACAGCCCCCTGAGTACTGTTATTTCACCCACTTATGGCGCATCGGGCTCTGTTCATCCTCCCCGAAGACCCGATCCCGTTCAGGAATGCCGACGTTGCTGATCGTATTCTTTGCCTGGGCTGCTTTCGCCGGATCGCGCTTCATCATATTCGGATCCGCCCCGTCGGGATAGGCCCCGACCACTTCAAAGTCATCGGTGGATTCAACTTTCATATGACCCGTCCCGGCAGGAAGCAGGACCACATCCCCGGGCTTGACGTCCAGGCGCTGTCCGGAGTCCCCGCCTGCAAGGATGGTCCCGGTGCCCCGCCGGACGCCAAGAACCTCGTGTGTATTGGAATGATAGTGGAGTTCCTCGTAGACGCCGCCTGTCCAGCTGTTTGTCCAGCCATGGCTGTTGAATGCCGCCTCGATCTCTTCGGGGCTTCGTCCACCGTCCTCCCCGTCAAATGCGTTCTGGTAGAAAATGACCGGCAGTGTCGGGTTATTCGGTATCTGTCCGTCCTCTTTCAGGAAAAACGATTGAACTTGAATATCCATCTGATCCGTCCTTTCTTCCATATTCATTCTGTTTTTCTATTACCCGTATGCCGCTTCGCTAACCGTTTCCTTTTTTTTGCGGGACTGCCGAATTTTAATTTTGAACCGCCGTCCAACCGCAAAAATAGGTCCTTTCCCACATAAGTAGATTCCATTTTGGTGTTCGGATGCCGCAAAATTCAAATTCGGGCCAGGCAAAATTGGATTTTGGGCATTTGACATAGGGATTAGCCCGTTCGACCGGAGTCCCTCGCTTCAGTAGGCTGAACATACCCGGGAAAACGCTGCGCCGTGCACGGCCTGAAAGGCCGACCCATGACGAAGAATTTGAATACCGAAGACCTCCTGCTGCAGTATGAACCCATGATCTCCGCCATGCTCCGCCAACTTAATATCCGCCGCGATCATGATAACTTCCGGCAGGCGGCCCGCCTCGCGCTTTGCCTGGCGTCGGAGAGGTATGACAGCGGACGGGGCCATTTCGCACCGTTTGCATACCGGACGATCCGCGGTGCGATGCTGGATGAACTGAAAAAAGAAAGCCGGCATGCAGAAACGGCTTCCGCTGTCGGCCCGGAAATCCTTGAAGCCCTGTCCGGCGGGCACTCAAGTGAAGCGGACATGGAGCTCCCTGACGGCCGGCTTCCGCTGCTGAGAAAGGCCTTTATCCGCCTGCCGGAAGATGACCGCCTCCTCCTGTCCAGGCTGTTTGTGGAGCGTATGCCTTATGCCGAATGCGCACGGCTGTCAGGCATCACCGTTCCCGGCATCAAAAAGCGCCGTGAACGCATCCTATCCAAACTGAGGAAGCAGATCACCGCTATGCTCGAAGATGAGTCTGCTGTTTAGGCATAAGTTGTGCGGGTAAAGATAACCATGAATGATTGAATGACACTCAGGAGGGATTCGAAATGGCTAAAGTGGTTACTGTAGAAAATGGCGTGCAGGCGCGTGAGGAAATCGATAAGCTTGTGACACAGGGATATGACAAGGAACAGATTTACCTGTTCGCACATTCTGATGACCGTGAAAAAGATCTTGCGGAAGCGCTCGATGTCGAGACGGCAGGCATGGGTGACACCGGGTTCTTCAAGGGCATGAAAAACCTTGTCGCAAAACGCGGCGATGAGCTCCGTGCGGAATTCGAGGGCGTCGGGCTCTCCCAGCAGGAAGCTGATGAGTACGAGAAAATACTCGACGAAGGCCGTCTTGTCCTCGTCGCACAGGATGCAACGGACAAATAAACATACAAAAACGCCGTCCGGACCGGGCGGCGTTTTTATATACCGGAAACCGGCAAGAATAAACTACAGAAACCTACAACACAGAAAGGAGGAAGCAGCATGGGCATCCATAAGTTTTTCACCAGCATGAACGATCTCGAAAGGATAATCCGCGCACCGGGAAAGTTCAAGTTCGAGGAGCACAATGTGGCCGCACATTCCTGGAAAGTCGCCCAATATGCCATGTTCTTCGGAACGCTGGAAGAGATGGGCGGCTCGGACGTCGATTGGAAATCACTTTACGAGAAAACAATCAACCATGATTTCGCAGAAGTCTTTATCGGAGACATCAAGACGCCCGTCAAGCATTCCTCCCCGGAACTCAAACAGATGCTTGCCACAGTCGAAGAAAAGATGATGGAGAAATTCATCTCTCGGGAAATCCCGGAAGAGTTCCAGGCCGTCTTCTTCCATCGGATGAAGGAAGGCAAGGACGGCACGCTGGAAGGCCGGCTTCTTGAGCTGGCCGATAAACTGGACCAGTTCTATGAGGCGTACGCTGAACTCAAGCGCGGCAACACGGAGCCCGACTTTATCCAGATGTACGAGATTGCGCTCACCAAGATCCTGGAGATGCCGCTGAAAAAGAGCGTCGCTTATTTCCGGGATGTCATTTTGGAGGACGTTGTCAGCGAGAAAACGGCAGTCGACGTGAAAAGCCTCACCATGCGCATCCTGAACAGGCAAGAAGATTAGGCGCCAAGATTGTGAATATTGTTTGAACAATTGCTATTAACTGCCATAATCCGAAAATTCGGTATTGAAAACGATTCATCGTCTGTGTATAATTATGAAATCAGACTCATAGCTTTTTTCTGAGAAATCATAGACGGAAAGGAACTAGGAATCCCTGTCGGTTCCTTTTTTCGGTTCCAGGAAAGGAATGATGCAACATGCAGATGGTCAGAGACGTTAAGGAAGAGGCACGGCGCAACGCAAATGATTATGTCCACCAGGTCTTCGAACTCGTCAAACGCCGCAATCCTGGACAGAAGGAATTCCTCCAGGCGGTCCGCGAGATCTTCGACTCCCTCCGCCCCGTCTTCGCACAACATCCGGAATATATCCGGGACGGTATTCTGGAACGGATCGTGGAACCCGAACGGATCATTTCATTCCGGGTGACGTGGGAAGACGACAATGGGAAGGTCCATGTGAACCGCGGTTACCGTGTCCAGTACAACAGCACGCTCGGACCGTATAAGGGCGGGCTCCGGTTCCACCCTTCCGTCAACGACAGCATCATCAAATTCCTGGGCTTTGAACAGATCTTTAAAAATGCGCTGACCGGCCTCCCGATCGGCGGCGGAAAAGGCGGTGCCGATTTTGACCCGAAAGGAAAGACGGACCGTGAAATCATGCGCTTCTGCCAAAGCTTCATCACCGAGCTGAGCAAGCATGTCGGGCCGGATACAGACGTTCCTGCAGGGGACATCGGGGTCGGCAAGCGCGAGATCGGCTACATGTTCGGCCATTACAAGCGCCTGAGGAATGCCTACGAAGCTGGGGTCTTCACCGGAAAAGACCCGGAAAGCGGCGGCAGCCTCGGCCGGAAAGAAGCAACCGGCTACGGCCTCGTCTACTTCACCGTTGAGATGCTGAAACACCACGGCCTGGACCTGGAAGGCAAAACGACCGTCGTATCAGGTTCCGGAAATGTTTCGATCTATGCCATGGAGAAGGCAATCGAATACGGCGCCGAAGTAGTTGCCTGCAGCGATTCGAACGGATATATCCATGATCCTGCCGGCATCAACCTCGAAACTGTCAAACAGCTGAAGGAAGTTGAACGCCGCCGCATCAAGGACTACATCCTGTTCCACCCGAATGCCACCTATACGGAAGGCTGCGCGGATATCTGGTCCATCCCTTGCGAAATCGCTCTGCCATGTGCCACACAGAACGAACTCGATGAGGCATCCGCTGCCAAACTGATCGAGAACGGGCTGATTGCAATTGCTGAAGGCGCGAACATGCCGTGCGACCAGGAAGCGATCGACCTGTTCCTCGAGGACGGCATCCTCTACGGCCCTGCAAAAGCTGCCAATGCCGGCGGCGTTGCAGTTTCCGCGATGGAAATGTCACAGAACAGCATGCGCTATTCCTGGACTGAACAGGAAGTGAACGAGAAACTTCACCGTGTCATGATCGATATCCATAAAAACTGTGTTGAAACGGCAGAGCAATATGGATTCAAGAACAACCTCATGGTCGGTGCCAACATCGCCGGATTCAAAAAGGTTGCGGATGCCATGGTCGCCCACGGCCTGCACTGATAAATCGCGTTTGTCTACTGGCGCAAAAAATACTTTCACCCAACTCCCCGACAACGGGGAGTTTTTCTTATGGGGGCAAAAAAAGTTAGCGAATGAAAGCCCATACAAGACGAACTAATGATATAATTATGTCGAATCTATTATTTATGGCAAGGAGCCGTTGACATGCTTAAAGAATTCTTTATCGGTCTTTCCCAGAATCAGTTCCTGAACGCAGCCGCACAAAAATACGGCCTTCAGCTCGGCGCGCAAAGTGTCGTTGCCGGTACGGATATTCATGAAGCCATTGAAACCATAAAAGAATTAAATAAAAGCGGAATTTCCGCCACTGTAGATAACCTCGGGGAATTCGTCCATGACCGCGAAGAAGCGACCGCCGCCAAAAATCAGATCCTGGGCGTCGTGGAAGCGATCCATGAGGCCGGCGTCGATGCCCATATCTCACTAAAGGCTTCCCAGCTCGGCCTGGACATCGACTATCACTTTGCCCTTTCCAACCTGCGCGAAATCGTCGGGGCGGCCGCAAAGTATGACATGTTCGTCAACATCGACATGGAAGACTATGGCCGCCTCCAGCCATCGTTTGACATTCTGGACGAACTTTCCAAAGACTATGGGAATGTCGGCACCGTCATCCAGGCCTACTTCCACCGCGCCGAGGACGATATCCGCGACTATAAGGACTATCGTCTCCGCATCGTGAAAGGTGCCTACAAGGAGCCGGCAAACGTCGCCTATACGGAGAAGGAAGAGATCGACCGCAACTTCATCAAACTCATTGAATACCACCTTCTCCATGGTAAATTCACATCGGTCGCCACCCATGACCACCACATCATCGGCCATGTGAAGAAATTCGCGGAAGAAAACAATATTCCGAGAGATAAATTTGAGTTTCAGATGCTGTACGGGTTCCGCCGCGACATGCAGCACGAACTTGCATCTGAAGGCTACAATTTCACGACGTATGTCCCGTTCGGCAAAGACTGGTACGGCTACTTTATGCGCCGCCTTGCTGAGCGACCGCAGAACCTGAACCTTGTCGCGAAGCAGGTATTCACGCCAAAGACCAATGGTGTCATCGCCCTCGCTGCCGGAGCCTTCCTGCTCGGCCGCATGTCGAAGCGCCGCTGATGATGAATAAGGACCGCAACCGGATTTCCGGGTGCGGTCCTTTTATCTGTGAAACTTTCAGCTTCTTTCCGACAGCCGTACGATGGTTTCGGCCAGCAGGCGGCAGCGCGGAACGAATGTGGCAACTTCCATATATTCATCATCGCGGTGGGCATTCCCGCCGACAGGGCCCATCCCGTCAATTGTCGGAATCCCGGCAGCCGACGTATAGGATGCATCGCCTCCTCCGCCTGTGGCAGTGTCAGTCACGTCAATTCCGATTTCTGCACCGATTCCTCTGATCAGTTCAATCAGGCTGGCCGTCCCATCGGTGCGTTCCATGGGCGGCCGGTCGATGGAGCCCTCGACCGTAATGGCAGTTCCTTCAACGTCAGGTACCGCGCATATATCGCGGATCTTGCGGTCAAGCGGTTCCGCCTGGGACAGTTTCGTCGTGCGGATATCCACATAGCCGACCGCTTCCGGTGTGACGACGTTCACCGCATCTCCGCCCCGGATGATGCCGACATTGACGGTGATGCCTTCATTGTAGTCAGTCAGGGCATGGAGTTTGATGATCTTATGGGCAAGCTCTTCCGTGGCGCTGCGCCCTTTTTCGGGTTCGATGCCGGAGTGCGCGGCTACGCCGTGTACACGGATCGTGTAATCTCCCCCGCCTTTGCGGGCGCTGACGAGCGAGCCATCCTTGCGTGCGGGTTCCATAATAAGAGCGGCCTTTTTTCCTTCCGCATGGGCCTCGATCATCGGACGGCTCGTGATCGAACCGATCTCCTCGTCGCTTGTGAGAAGAATCTCGATATTATCCAGACCCGGGCGGCCGCTGTCCTGAATGGCCTGTACCGCGTACAGGAGCGAGACGAGGCTGGCCTTCATGTCGATGACTCCCGGCCCGTAAGCACGGCCATCCTTCACCGAAAACGGCCGCTCCGCCGCCGTTCCGTCCCGGAAGACGGTATCCATATGGGCGACGATGAGAATTTCGGGGTCCTTCGCATTGTTGTGCCGGATGATCAGGTGGTCTCCCTGGATCTCCTGGCTGACGGTCTGGACGTCAAATCCGAGATTGACATACGCTTCTTTCAGGATGCTTCCGACTTTGTCGATTCCCGCTTTATTCCGCGAACCGGAGTCAATATTGACAAGCTGCTCCAGCAGGCCGAGCATCTCGTCCTGCCGGCTGTTCAGGAATTGTTCCATTGCCTTCACTCCATTCACTGCCTGATAGATGATTGCCTCTCCATTATACCGGTTCGCACGATTCAGATGAACCTGCCATTCTATGTTGCCGCAAGCGGAAAAATGAAGCCGAAGGCAGAAAACTTTTCGACAAAATCCGACTTATCCAGAATCTGTGGATAACTCTATGCACATCATCCACACTGCCGAAAGCGGAATGAGGCACCATTCACACACACTATCAACAGGTTATCCACCGGTTTTTGTGGATAAAGGAACAGTTGTTCTCGATTTGGTTCTTTGGTACATTGTGAATGTGGGAATTGCGCTCCGCGTCCACAGGCTGTGATCATCCCCCGGAGGTGAACAAGTTGGACAGACTAACAGACGATCAGCTTATTGACACCTATCTCACGGCGATTGCACACGGGCTTAACCAATGCTTCATTATGCTTCTCGAGAGAGAAATCATGCGGCGCACTTTCGATCAGGAAAAGGAATTATTGTGTCCGGCCTGAATGACCAAGCAGACGGCACCGGTGAAAAGCAGCATCTGCTTACCGGACTGCCATCTGCTTTTTGTTTTTGTCCCACGCTAAAAGCCGGGTGTACCCGGCTGGTCAGATGACTTTTTCTCCTTTTTTCCAGACGGCCCCGACATGGTTGACGCCGAACAGGTATTGGAGTTCCTGATAGTTCTTCACATTCCACAAAACGAGATCTGCCTGTTTGCCGGGCTCGATTGAACCCGCTTTGTCCTGCACTCCGATTGCGTGTGCAGCATTGATGGTGGCCGCGACAAGCGCTTCTGCAGGGCTCATCCGCATGGAGATGCACGCCAGGTTCATGACAAGCGGCATCGAGGTTGTCGGCGAGGAGCCCGGGTTGCAATCAGTAGAGATGGTGACGGGGACCCCCGCGTCGATCATCTCCCTTCCCCTTGCAGCTTTTTCTCTCAGATACAGGGCCGTCGCCGGCAGCAGGCAGGCGATCACACCCGCTTCAGCCATCTTCCGGATTCCCTCGTCGGAAGCTTTGAGAAGATGCTCCGCAGAGATGGCACCGACTTCTGCGGCAAGCTCAGCCCCCCCATAGGGTTCGATTTCATCTGCATGGATCTTCGGTATCAGTCCGTGCCGCCTGCCCGCTTCCAGAATACGCCGGGACTGTTCGGGCGTGTAGACACCGATTTCGCAAAAGACATCATTAAAGACAGCCAGTTTTTCCGATGTCACGGCGGGAATCATCTCATCGATGATCAGGCTGACGAATTCCTCTTCCCTGCCCTTGTATTCCGGCGGGATGGCATGGGCGCCCATGAAAGTCGGCACGATGTCGACCGGATGCCGTTCGTTCAGCTGTTTCATGATATGAAGCTGCTTCAGCTCGGTCTCGAGATCCATCCCGTAGCCGCTCTTCCCCTCGACCGTAGTCACCCCGTGACGGAGGAACGAATCAAGCCGTCGTTCCGCCTGCCCGTACAGCTCTTCCTCCGTCGATTCCCTTGTCATACGTGCAGTCGCGTGGATTCCGCCGCCGGCATTCATGATATCCATGTAAGAAGCGCCCTCAAGCCGCATTTCAAATTCTTTCTCCCGGCTTCCTCCGTAAACGAAGTGAGTATGGGGGTCGACGAGCCCCGGCGTCACGAGCTTGCCATATGCCTCAATAACATCCGCATCTTCCTCCCATTCCCCGAACTGCGCATTCATCTCGGCGGTCGTACCGACTGCCTTGATTTTACCGTTCTCGATCCAGACGCTTCCGTCTTCGATCAGGCCGAGGTCTGACATTTCCGGTCCTGACCTTGGTCCTTTGCCGCCTGCGACGGTCACGAGCTGGGCCGCATTCTTAATCCAGAGAGGTCTTCTCATGACGGATCCTCCTTCCTGAGCATCGGGATGTCGATACCCTTGTCCCTTGCTGTCCGGATGGCATCGTCGTATCCCGCGTCCGCATGGCGGGCGATGCCCATCCCGGGATCACTCGTGAGCACCCGCTCCAGTCTTGCCTCCGCTTCCTTTGTTCCGTCCGCCACAATGACCATCCCTGCATGCTGGGAGTATCCCATTCCGACGCCTCCGCCATGATGGACGGAAACCCAGGTCGCCCCCCCGACGGCATTGATGAGGGCATTGAGGATCGGCCAGTCGGACACTGCGTCGGAACCGTCCTTCATCGCTTCCGTCTCCCGGTTCGGCGAGGCGACAGAACCCGAGTCGAGATGATCACGGCCGATGACGACCGGCGCCTTCAGCTCGCCTGACGCCACCATGTCATTGATGATTTTCCCGAACCTGGCCCGTTCCCCGTATCCAAGCCAGCAGATGCGGGACGGGAGGCCCTGGAACTCGATCTTCTCCTGCGCCATGCGGATCCAGTTGCAGAGGTGCACGTTATCGCTGAACTCCCGCAGGATCACCTCATCGGTTTTCCGGATGTCGTCCGGATCGCCCGACAGCGCCACCCAGCGGAACGGGCCCCTGCCCTCGCAGAACTGAGGGCGGATATAGGCGGGGACGAATCCCGGGAAGTCGAAGGCCCTCGCAACCCCCTCGTCTTTTGCCACCTGCCGGATGTTGTTGCCGTAGTCAAACGTCACCGCGCCCCTGTCCATCATGCCGAGCATGGCACGGACATGCCGGGCCATCGAGGCTTTGGCAAGCTTCACGATCCGGTCGGAATCGGACACACGAAGTGCTTCTGCTTCTTTTGCATCCATACCGGATGGAACATAGCCGTTCAGCGGGTCATGCGCCGAGGTCTGGTCAGTGAGCACGTCAGGGATGAATCCCTGACCCAGCAAAGCGGGGAGGATGTCGGCTGCATTGCCCAGCAGTCCGATGGAGAGAGGCTTCCCCTCTTTCTTCGCTTCCTCTGCAAGGCGGATGGCTTCGTCGACGGAATCGGTCTTTTTGTCCAGGTACCGCGTGCGGATCCGCTTGTCGATGCGGCTTTCATCCACTTCGACCGCGATGCAGACACCGCCTGCCATCGTAACGGCAAGGGGCTGGGCCCCGCCCATACCGCCGAGTCCTGCCGTCAGTGTGACCGTCCCTTTAAGGGAGCCGCCGAAATGCTGGCGGGCCAGCTCAGCAAACGTTTCATACGTCCCCTGCACGATGCCCTGGGAGCCGATATAGATCCAGCTTCCCGCAGTCATCTGTCCGTACATCATGAGTCCGCGGCGATCAAGTTCATGGAACGTCTCCCAGTCCGCGTAGGCCGGCACCAGATTTGAATTGGCGATCAGCACGCGCGGCGCGTCCCGGTGTGTCCGGAACACGGCCACCGGCTTCCCGGACTGGATGAGGAGTGTCTCATCATTTTCCAGACGCTTCAGCGCGGCGACGATCGCATCGAACGCTTCCCAGTTGCGTGCCGCCTTGCCGATTCCCCCATAGACGACAAGCCGGTCAGGGTGCTCCGCCACATCCGGATGGAGGTTGTTCATCAGCATCCGTAGCGCCGCCTCCTGCAGCCACCCCTTCGTATGCAGCTCCGTTCCGGTATAGGCAATCACTCTTTCCGCCGAATCGTTTGTATGCGCTTTCAATTCCAACCCCTCCCTTTTCCCCATTGTACAATGAATGCTTAAATAGGACAGCCCGATCGGAAGAATGTTCAGCGCTTTAGTGAGGGAGCATACGAAAAATCCCCGGAACCGTTATGCCCGGGTCGGACAAACGGTTTCGGGGAACTCTGATCTAAATGACTGATTTTCTATTCTCAGGCTGTGGCCGGGCTGCTTTCCCGCCGTTCTTTCAGGAAGTTCACGACGAAGATCGCACCGACAATCACGATGCCGATCACATCGGAATAGGTTTCCGGGATAATCATCCCGATGGCCCCTGCCCCGAGCAGAATCCGGAAAATCAGATTCATATCTGTCCGGAAATAACCCTCAATAGCGGCGCTTAAAGCGGTGATCCCGATCACTGCTGTTGCCGTGATCAGCAGGATATCAACCGGAGCAGCCATCCCGAACTCCCTTGCATTCGTGGCGATGCCTTCCGTATCCAGCATCAGCATGGCCGGATTATAGACAAACAGATAAGGGATGAGGAAACCGGCCGAAGAAAGCTTCAGGGCATGGAAACCCGTCTTCATCGGATCCCCGCCGGAAATCCCGGCTCCCGCAAAGGCAGCCAGCGCCACAGGCGGTGTGATATTGGCAAAGATCCCGAAGTAGAACACGAACAGATGCGCAACGATGATCGGAATGTCGAATTCCGCAAGAGCCGGCGCCGCCATTGTCGCAGTGATGATATAAGCCGGAATCGACGGAAGCCCCATCCCGAGAACCATTGATGCCAGCATGGTGAAGAACAGGGTCAGGAACAGGGAGCCTGCTCCTAGGCTTGCGATGGAAGAAGTCATCACATTCCCGAAGCTGGTCAGGCTGACGACACCGATGATAATGCCGACCACCGCACAGGCAACCATGACCGAAAGCGACTGCCGGGCACCGCTGTCAAGCGCAGCAAGAATATCCCTGAAGCCCATCCGGGTCTCTTTCCGGATCGCCGCGATGATGACCGTCGCAACGATGGTATAAATCGCCGTCTGGCCGACCGGGACTCCCCGGTACAGCAGGAAGATGAGAATCAGGATCGGCAGCAGCAAGTGCCCTCTTTCCTTCAGCACTTCTTTCACGCGTGGCAGGTCCGCCTTTGGAATTCCCTTCAGCCCCCTGCGGCCCGCACGGAAGTGGACCTGCATGATGACGCCCAGGAAGTAAAGGAGAGCCGGGATCAGTGCGGCGAGAGCGATGGTTCCGTACTCGACGCCGGTCGTTTCGGCCATGATGAATGCACTCGCGCCCATGATCGGAGGCAGGATCTGCCCGCCGACAGACGCGCTCGCTTCAACCGCTCCCGAAAAGTTCTTCGAGTAGCCGATTTTCTTCATCATCGGAATGGTAAATGCGCCGGTCCCGACAACGTTCGCCACGGCTGCGCCGTTGATGCTGCCCATGAAGCCGCTGGAAATGACGGCGACTTTCGCCGGCCCGCCCTGTTTGTGGCCCGCCAGAGCGAGCGCCAAGTCATTAAACAACTGACCCATCCCGGATTTGGCCAGGAAGGCGCCGAACAAGATGAACAGGAAGATGAAATTCACGGAAGCACCGATGGCCGTCGAGTAAAGCCCTTCCGTCTTCAGGTAAAGTTGACCGAAGATGTCTCCCAGATCAAACGGCCGGGTTGCCATGCTGATCGGTACCCATGGCATATGGCTGAAGAATGGATAAGCAAGGAAAATCAGTGCGAGCACAGGCAGAATCCAGCCGGTTACCCGTCGTGCCGCCTCCAGAACAAGCAGGACCGTCACGACGGCCATGACGATGTCTGCCGTGTTCGGGATTCCTCCCCTCGTCGTCACAATGGCCGTGTATTGCGAAATCAGATAGCCGGCAGTCGCAATGGCCCCGATGAACAGCAGCCAGTCCAGCCAGGGAACCCGGCTGCGGCTCTGCTTTTTGGTCATCGGGTAAAGCAGAAAGATCAGCCCGATCCCGACTGCCACGTGTACCGCGCGCTGCTGCAGCGCCGGTATCGGATTAAACGTCGTGTACAGGTGAAAAACCGAATACAAAATGGCGACAATCGAAATAAACAGCACAACCGTCCGTTTGCTGATTTTCCGTGTCCTGGAATCTGCATCAAATTTCTCCAACAGCGCTTCCTGCTTTTGTTCATCCAGAAACTCCGTTTCCGCGGCAATTCCTTTTTTCTCAGTTTCGCTCATGATGGGCACCTCCGATCAGCCGCCAAAGCGGCACCTGATGATGTGTGATTCTGACCGTCCACCGTTCCCCTCCGGGATCATAAAGAGGACGGTCGCCTTTTTCCGTGTATAGGGTCGTCCGGACGTTGGCAGATGTTGAAATAGTCAGTTCTCCGATTTCCTGCTCAAGAGCCATATGGACAAAGCCATCATCCGACGGAATGATTTCCCCGTCCGATGGAACGCCTGCCCCGAATGTCTTAAACCGGGTTTCCGTGAGATAGAGCTTCCCGTCACGCACTTCATAGGTCTCAAACCACGGCTCTTTTTCCACAGAGTGGATCCAGCCGACTTCAAACCGGTCGGCGGGAATGTCCTCCTGCCAGCCATCTGTGGTGACACGGATGGCGGAAACGCGTATTGAAAGAGAAAGAAGGAGCATAACGACCGCTATGCCCCCGAAGATGAAGCTTTTGGATTTCATTGCTCGTCATAGTACTTTTGCGCTCCCGGATGGACAGGTGCGACCATGCCTTCCTGTGCTCCCTCCAGAGAAATGTCGGAAGCCGCCTGGTGGGAGTTCTCAAGTGATTCCAGACTATCGAAGAATTCCTGTGTCAGTTTATAGACGTCGTCTTCCGACAGCTCGGACGATACGACAAGGGCGTTCATGATGGCTGCAGTCGGAACGGCTTCTTCATTGCCGTATGTATCCGCCGGGATTTCCATAGAGATGAAATATGGCTGTTCTTCTGCGATCTCTTCCACTTTTGCCGGATCGACGGAGACCATGCTCAGATCCAGGCTCTTCGACAGCTCAAGAACCGAGGAATTCGGAAGGCCGCTTGTCAGGAATGCCGCGTCAATCTGTCCGGAACGCAGGCCGTCAGCCGCCTCGGCATAGCCAAGGTAGTCGACTTCAATATCGTCGTAGGTGATTCCGTGTCCTTCCAGCAAGTTGCGGGCATTCACTTCGACACCCGAGTTCTGGTCACCGACCGCCACACGCTTGCCCTTCAGGTCATCCACCGTTTCAATGCCCGAGTCCGCCGTGGTCACAATCTGAACAAAGTTCGGATAGAGCGCGGCAATTTGCTGGACCTGGTCGACCGGTTCGCTGAAGTTGCCGGTGCCGTCCACCGCTTCCGTGAGGACATCACTCATCACAAATGCCATCTCTACCTTGCCTTCCTTGATCAGGTTGATATTTTCAACGGAAGCGCCCGTTGTCTGCGGCTTTGAGTTGACGCCGTATGCGTCTGAATACTCGCTTGCCAGCGTGGTTCCGATGATGTTGTAAGGGCCGGATGCACCGCCGGTTGCAATCGTCACGATCCGGGTATCAAGACTTTCCGAATCTCCCCCGCCTTCTCCTTCTCCCCCGGCAGAACCGCCGTCATCACTGCCGCATGCAGCAAGCACCATTGCACTCAGCATGGTTCCTGCCGCGAGTGCCGTCCATTTTTTCTTCTTCATACAAAATCCCCCTTTTTGTCAGCCGTTCTTTGGAACTATCGATTGAAGCCATTATAGCAGTAGAAAGAAAGCGCAAACAAGTCGAACAGAGGAGAATGTTCAGATTGACGGAATATTCCTGATCAATCAGCCGCAATTCAGCCGCACCTGAAACCTGTGCGCTGCCTGTTCCGTATAAACAGATAACCGAACTGAAACGGAGGCGGTGTGATGACCAGACTGATCAGAACCATCCTGATGGCGACGCTTCTGCTGTTCCTGTTTCCGGCGGCCGCATTGGCTGTTGACTTCGAAATTACGGATAGCAGGATCGAAGCCATAACAGACAAAAATGGAACGGTCAGCGTGACCGAATCCCACACTTACCAGTTTGATGGTAATTTCAATGGGGTGACCCGGATGCTCATCCCAAAAGAGGGCACCGCCATTTCCGGTTTCAGTGCATCGGAGGACGGACAGCCGCTCCGCATTGAGAAAGACGGGAATGTGTACAAAGTATTT
Organism: Bhargavaea cecembensis DSE10; assembly: GCF_000348905.1. GTDB lineage: Bacteria > Bacillota > Bacilli > Bacillales_A > Planococcaceae > Bhargavaea > Bhargavaea cecembensis. The sequence goes on along the minus strand of NZ_AOFT01000001.1, from coordinate 69,346 downwards.
CGCGGAGGCAATGACGAAACCGTAACGGTTGAACTCCGGTATGCAATTGAAGATGCGGTGACCCTTTATGAGGACGGGGCAGAATTCTACTGGCCGTTTTTCGATGACCGCAATGAATCGGATTACGGCAACATGACGATCACCGTCGCACCGCCGGAACCGTCTTCCGCAACGGAACTGATCGGTTATGATGAGGCTGCGGGTACCGGATCAGCCGAGCCGGATGGCACAGCCCGCTTTAACATGGGCCATGTCGACTCGGGGAAAAACGGGGATATCCGTGTCGTCTTCGATGCCTCCCTGTTCCCTTCCCTGAATCCTGTTCCCGGGACCATCCGCGACACGATTGCCGATGAACGGACACGGCTTGCCGATGAGCAGAAAGCTGCGGAAGCACGGAACCGGAATGCTGTCCTGGCCGGGAACATCGTCATTCCCGCAGCCTTCCTTCTCCTCCTCGGTGTTTTCTGGAGAGAATGGAACCTCTCGCGCAGAAAATCGGCGGAAGCACGGCATAAAGCCGAGGCTTCGGGCTTCAGGACACCCGAAGAGATTATCAGCATGCCGGCCGCCATGCAGTTCATGTCCCCCGCCATTGACACCGGAGCGGAACGCCTTTCTGCCGCGCTTCTCGACCTCATCCGGAAGGGCCAGGTAGTGCAAGTATCCGAAACCCGGTTCGAGGAGACTGACATGGCGCCGGAACATCAGCATGAAGAAATCTTCCGTTCTTTCCTTTTCGACAGCTTCGGTGACGGCACCGGAGGCTTCGACCTGGAAGAACTAAAAAGACGGACCGAAGATGATGAGCAGGCCGGAGAGTACTTTAACAGGGTTGCGGAATGGAGCGGCACCGTCTCGCGTGAGCTCAAAGAAGCCGGTCTGAAAAAATCCCGTCCCGGCACATCCGTCCTTCTCGTCCTCACCGGCAGCATCCTCGCCGGCACAGCCATCTACTTTGGCATCGGGGAAGCCTGGATCCATCTGGCCGTTGCCATCCCGCTGGCACTGGCCGCACTGATCGGAGCCGCGTTCTACCGGCCGCTCAGTGAAAAAGGCCATCTGCTCCGCGAGCAGTGGCAGGCCTTTACCGGACAGTTCAAGAATGCGGGAGCCGAAGAATGGACCTCCATGCCGCGCGAAGACCGGCTGAGGGGATACATTTATGCCATCGGCACGAAAAACAAAGACATCGACCTGCCATTTGCCCGATTCGCAAAAACACGGCAGCCTGCCTCTGATCCGTCGCCTGCCGTATTCGCCTATGACCCGCTGATCATGAACCGCTCCTTTGCCGTCGCAGGTGAACACGCCGCGTATTCGGCCTCCGCATCCTCGCACAGTTCAGGCGGAGGAACGGGAGGCGGAGGCGGAGGATCAGGAGCTTTCTGACTCCCGGGCACTGCAACAGAGAAAAGCTCCATTCCGGATGATGACGGAATGGAGCTTTTTATGCTGTTCACCTGAAAAACAGCGTGCAAACAGCTGTAATCAGTATCGCGGTCAGGATATAGGCGACCGTGCTCACGGAGCCTTCCTGATCGCTCGTCTCGAAGAGTTTCGCGGTGCCGAATCCGTGTGAGCCGATGCCGACACTGAGACCCCGGGCGACCGGATGGCGGATGCCCATCTTGTCGAGAATTGGAATGCCGAGGACCGCCCCGCCGATGCCGGCGATCATGACATAGACGACGGTAAGCGACGGGATGCCGCCGACCATCTCGGACAATTCAATCGCAATCGGCGTCGTGGCATTTTTCGGGATCGTCGAAGTGGCCACTGCTGCATCTGCGCCGAGCCACTTCGTCAGCAGGTAGCCGCTGAAGAGGCCGAACAGCCCTCCGCCAAACACGCCGAGAAGAATCGGGCCGAAGTACTTCTTCACCATCGGCAGATTAAAGTAAAGCGGATAAGCAAGCGCAACAACTGCAGGCCCAAGAAGCCAATTCCACAGTTCGCCCCCCTTCATATAGGTCTCGTACGGAATGTCCGCCAATAGCAGCAACGCCCCGATCAGGACAGTCGCTACGATCATCGGCTGCAGCCAAGTCTTTTTGTACCGTTTGTAAAGATAGATTCCGATTGCGTATGTACCAAGCGTCAGCAGCGCGCCGAACAGGTAGATAATCGCGGTGTTCATCATGCTTCCCCCTTCCCGATTGACCGTTCAACCGCCCAGGCAGTCAGGACGATTGTGAGAAGCGTGCTCGCGAGCACCGTCACAAACGATATCGCATTCCACGTCCTGAACAGGTCCAGGTACAGGATGATGGCGACCGTGGTCGGGATGAAGAACAGCGTGAAATTGCGGATCAGGACGGATGCACCGTCTGCATGGGCATTCACCGGAAGGTTTTTGAACACGATGATGAACACGAGCAGCAGAAGAAGTCCGATGATGCTGCCGGGGATCGGCAAACTGAGCCATTCTTTGACCTGCACCCCGAAGAAATAAAACAGGAAGATCAGCGCGAGCTGAACGATTTTTTTCATGGACACCGGTCACCCCGCTTTGTTAAATCACTTCCTTTCATCTTACTCCTCCTCCCCCCGCCGCTCAAGGCAGTCCTGACGAAATGGAACGAATCCTGACTGAAACGGCCGCTTTCCGGTACAATCGGGTTATCGGGGATAAAGGAGGAAATTTCATGGATCTTAAACTTAAGGACAAACATGTGCTGGTCATGGCTTCCAGCAAAGGGCTTGGCCGGGCTATCGCATTGGAGTTTGCAAATGAAGGGGCAGCCGTCTTCCTGACGAGCAGGAGCCCTGAATCTCTTGAGCAGACAGCCGGGGAACTGAAGCGGGAATCCGGGAATGACAATATCCATTTCCACCCGTGCGACATGTCGCGAGAAGAAGAGATTTCCGGCCTCTTCCGTAAAGTGCGTGAAACGTTCGGCGGGATTGATGTTCTCATCAACAACACCGGCGGACCGAAGGCCGGCGGATTTGCCGATGTGCAGGATGAAGACTGGATCCGGGCATTCGGACAGAACCTGCTGAGCTATACGCGCACCATCCGCGAAGTCCTGCCGGGCATGCAGGAAAACAACTGGGGGCGGATCATCAATATCTCCTCGTCTTCCACAAAGGAAGTGATCGACGGCCTGATCCTGTCCAACACATTCCGCGCCGGCATGGTCGGGCTGTCGAAATCCCTTGCCCGCGAGTATGCCGCATCCAATATCCTGGTGAATACAATCGGTCCCGGCCGGATTAAAACAGACCGGATCATTGAATTGGACAGTGCGAGAGCCCAGAACATCGGCGTTTCACAGGAAGAAGTCACTGAAAAAGCCAAACAGGGAATCCCGATCGGACGCTACGGTCAGCCGGACGAATTCGCCCGTGCCGTCGTTTTCCTCGCCTCCGGCGCCAACACGTATCTCACCGGCCAGTCCATCGTCATCGACGGCGGCATGCTGAAGGCACTGTAATTAAATCTGATCGATAACACGGCAGGGAATCCGCTTCCTTGCCGTGTTCTGATTTAGGACAGCTTGCCGATATGCAAAATATTTGTTATGCTAGACAAGTTGCAGATTGTGAAAATCATCACATAGGGAGAGTGGTCTTACCCAAATCCATAACTCAAACAGAATAAGGAGTGATTCAATGACTTCAGTGTCCGTAGACAAGCAGACAACGGCACAAGAAGCACATACTGACGACTATTCATTGGACCGCGTCCCCCGTTCCGAACGGAAAATGGGATGGCTGAGCATCACGAATATCACATTCGGAATCGCCACTGCGATTTTCTACTTCCAGATGGGCAGTGTCATGGCCCTGCAGTTCGGCGCCATCAACGCCCTGATTTCCTCAGCCTACGCGATTATCGTCGCCGGCATCCTCGGTTCCTTCATCGCCTATTTCTCGGCGAAATCCGGCATGAACGTCAACCTGATGTCACGGGGCGGCGGATTCGGCTATATCGGCGCCTCGCTCACATCCCTGATTTACGCATCAAACTTTATCCTGTACGTTGCGTTTGAAGGACTGATCCTGGTCGCCGCCGTCTACACCTTCTTCCCTTCCATCCCCGAATGGGTGCTCATCGTATTCTTTGGGACGATTGTCATCCCACTGAACTGGTTTGGCATCAAGCAGCTGGACAAGCTGCAGAAATGGTCGCTTCCGATCTTCTTCATCTTCCTGGTCGCAGCGATCGCATTCTCCTTCTTTACCCCTTCCGTTTATGAAGGCTCGTTCTGGACATATATGCCGGATGGCGTCCAGGTCGGCGGCACAGCGCTTCTCGCGTGCATTGGGATGCACCACGGCATCATGGGGCTCACCGCCCTGCTTGCATCTGACTACACCCGCTTCCTGAAGCCGAAGGACATCAAAAAGGGATCCATCATCATCGGATTCGTCCCTCAGATTTTCTGCTTCGGCGTCATGGGCGGCCTCGGCATCTGGTTCGGCGTCCGCCTCGGCGAAGCCAACCCGGGTGTCTATATCGTCACGCTTCTCGGACTCGGGGGCGCGCTCTTCACAATGCTGACCCAACTCCGCATTAACGTGACGAACATCTACAGTGCTTCACTGTCGCTCTCGAACTTCTTCGAGAACATGTTCCGCTTCACCCCCGGCCGCCGTTTCTGGGTGGTCGTGGCAGGCATCCTTGCCATCGTACTTATGCTTGGCGGCATTGTGGACCATCTTGGTGCCGTCATGACATTCCAGGGCGTCTTCCTTCTCGCCTGGGCAGCGGTGCTTGTCGCCGATGCGCTCATCGTGAAGAAGATGCTGAAAATCGGGCCGCTCTACTACGAGGCCCGTCAGCAATACCTGTATAAGTGGAACCCGGTCGGAACCGTTTCCCTGATTGTCGCGAGTGTCCTCGGCACCATCGCCGCCCTCGGCTTCATGGGAGAGTTCCTCGCCAGCACCGCAGCGTTCTTCGCGGCCATCCTTGCCGCTATCCTGACTGTCGTGCTCGCGATTGCGACCAAGGGCCGCTACTACATGAGAAAACAGCCGGAAGAAGTTCCGGAGGAAGATTTCATTGCCTGACCTCTTCGGTCCGGTCCGCTGCTCCCTATTTTCACAATCGCAAAGATAAAAGCCGCTCCTGCCGGATTTTCCGGCGGGAGCGGCTTGTTTTGTATGGTGTTATTCACGGTATCCGGTGTTCGCGCGTACCGACACCTCTGCAAAGCGGCGTGCGTCCGCTTCTTTCGAAAGGACGGTTCCGAGCCAGCCGCCGAGGAAACCGAGCGGCACGGAGACGATCGCCGGGTTCGTCAGCGGGAAGAGCGGCTCGCCGACGAACATCGCGGCACCGGCTTCCGGCGACAGGACGTTCGGGCTCACTGCCACGAGCACAAGTGCCGAGACAAGGCCGAACAGCATCGCCGTGAGGGCACCCGTTGTGTTGAACCGCTTCCAGTAGATCGTGTACAGGATGACCGGAAGGTTCGCGCTGGCCGCCACGCAGAAAGCCAGCGACACGAGGAAGGCCACATTCAGTGACTGTGCGCCAAGCGCCAGGAGAATCGAGAAGACCGATACCCAGAGGGATGCCTGGCGGGCAGCCTTCATCTCCTGCTGCTGGGTGGCTTGTCCCTTTTTGATGATCTGGCCATAGATGTCATGCGCGAATGCCGAGGCACCCGTCAGGACAAGGCCGGCCACTACTGCAAGGATCGTTGCGAATGCCACGGCCGAGACGAATGACATCAGCAGGTCCCCGCCGAGCGCTTCCGCTAGAAGCGGTGCGGCCATGTTTCCGGCAGAGTTTGCCGCCACGATGGCCTCATGGCCGACAAACGCTGCCGCACCAAAGCCGAGGAAGATGGTCAGGATATAGAAGATCCCGACGATCCAAGTCGCGGTGACAACGGAGCTGCGCGCCGTTTTGGCATCCTTGACCGTGAAGAAGCGCATCAGGATATGCGGCAGGCCTGCTGTCCCGAGGACCAGTGCCAGCATGAGTGAAATCGTATCAAGCGGTACCGTATACTTCAGGCCCGGCTGCAGGAACGCTTCACCGTGTGCGGTGGCCGTCTTGACCTCGCTGAACATCGTCATGATGCTGAAGTCAAAGCGGGCAAAGACGAGCACCGCGATTACGACGGTACCGAGCATGAGCAGGACCGCCTTGACGATCTGTACCCAGCTTGTTGCCGTCATGCCGCCGAACAGGACATAGATGGTCATCATGACACCGACAATGAGTACGGCGATCCAGTAAGGAATTCCGAACAGAAGCTGAATCAGCGCACCTGCGCCGACAAGCTGTGCAATCATATAGAAAATGACGATGGTGATCGTGCTGAAAGCCGCAGCCGCACGAACCTTTTTCGCGTCGAAGCGGGAATTGATCATATCAGCCAGCGTATACTTCCCGAGGTTCCGGAGCGGTTCCGCCACCAGGAACATCACGACAAGATACGCGATCAGGAAGCCGATGGAATAAAAGAATCCGTCAAAACCGAAAAGTGCGATCATCCCGGCAATCCCGAGGAATGAAGCGGCGGACAAGTAGTCACCCGCTATGGCAAGGCCGTTTTGCCAGCCGGTGAGTCCCCCGCCGGCCGTGTAGAACTCGCCCGCGGTGGTCGTGCGCTTGGCTGCCCACCACGTGATGAACAATGTAAGAAGTACAATAGATAAAAACAGGACTATGACTGTTGTGCTCAAGCTTATCCCCCCTTGATCTCTGTCTCGATAATTTCATCCGCGTCCTTGTCGAATTTATGGAACTTCCTGACGTACACCGTGCAAAGAACCCACGTCATGATGAACTGGGCGACCGCATAGATCCAGGCCCAGGATATGTCACCAATCGCAGGCCTCTCCAGTACATTTGTATACGATGTCAGGATCGGCAAGGCAAAGTAGAACACCATAAAGAAAATCGTCAATGGCAAGACGAACTTCTTTTTCTTCTCCAGCAGCGTCCTGAACCTGCTGCTTTCTGCGACCCGTACAAAGTCAACATCCGCCTTTCGGTCCGGCGCTTTCTGCCGCTCCTCCTTCGGAACAGCCTGCCCCTCGGTGTAAACGCTTCCAACCTTCATGATTGATTCCCTCCTTCTCTATCCATCGGAATAATAGGTTCATTGTAGAATAGGAGGAATAAATATTCAAAAGGTTTTTATCATTCTGTTAAAAATGGTAGTTTAGTCATAACAGATTTTGTAATTCCATTGTCGGGAACAGACTTTCATGACTTTCAGACACGGAAAAAAGGCACGGGACAGCATTCCGGGACGTCAGAACACTATAACTCTCATTCTGCATCATACGAGAGTTTGAGTTGGTCAGGACCGGGAAATACTGATTAGAAGACTGAAATCTGAAAGGAGCCCCTTCATGGACCAATTCAAGAATCAGATTGAAAACCAGATGCAGGATTACGATAACGAGGAAAAAGACCAGATTCTCGAGAACTTTAACCGCTTCAAGCAATTCCTCTCGCACAAGGTGGATAAAGGCGAAAAGATGGGAATGAGCGAAGAACAGCTTGCAAAAGGTGCCGAAATGGTCGCCAATTACCTCATGAAACATGAAGAACCCCGGAACCGCGAGGAGCATCTGCTCCAGCAGCTGTGGAAAGTCGCCGACAAAGAACAGCAGCACACACTCGCCCATCTTCTCGTCCGCTTGGTTCAGCAATAACGATCGTGATCTCCGCTGCACAGACTGCTCCCGGAAGCAAAGTGAATGGTTGAAAAAAGCGGCATTCCCCACTGATCGGGGAACGCCGCTTCTTGCTATTCAAACAATTGGATACCGGGGTCTTTTCCCATCCGCACAAGCATCGAATGAAGCTGTCCGCGGTGGTGCGCCATGTGGGTAACAATTTGTATGAGCCAGCCAAAACGGGTATTCAAGATGATGAAAGATACGGCTGCAAGCCTCATTCAACCTTTGATACCCCTGCAATAACCTCCAGGCAGATCCTGACTCCCCGCAACAGGTCCCCGTGGCTCCAGCTCGGGATTTTCCCGTGACGGATGGCCAGTTCGTGCGATGCAGGAATATGAATAAAGCCGGACTTCATTTTCGGTTTCTCCGTTTTGGCGTAGTGAAGCCCGGCGTACATGACGTTGTTGCACAAATACGTGCCGGCTGTGTTGGAGATTTCAGCCGGGAGACCGGCTTCAAGCAGTGCATCGGCCATGCCGCGGACAGGAAGCGTCGAGAAGTAGGCGTCTGCCGCCTCTTCTTCAATCGGCTCGTCCACCGGACTGTGCCCCTCATTGTCTGCCGCCCCGTCCTTCACGTTCACTGCAATCCGTTCAGGAGTGATTTTGTACCGGCCGGCAGCCAGCCCGAGGGAAACCGTGACGTCCGGTTCCACTTCGCGGATGACCCCGATCAGCCTGGCGGACGCCTTGGCAAAGTCGACCGGCAGGATGCGGGTGCAAATCTGATAGTCTCCGACTGTGGTCCCGTCCAGCTCTTCCGCAATCCGCATCGTCGGATTCACAGGATAGTCGAGAAACGGTTCAAAGCCCGTGAGCAGAATCGTTTTCATATACATCACTTCCTTGTCGTGGATACTTTGAATGTGGCAGTGGCATAGCCGATCATCTCCCCTGCCTGGTTATACAGTTTTCCTTCCATCAGGACGGTACTCCGGTTTTGGTTGATCAGTGCCGCGCGCGCGGTCATGGATTCCCCGATGAGCGGCTTGAGGAACTGGGTCTGCATCTGGATCGTCACAGGAGCTTCAAAGCCCATCTGGCGGATTTTCAGACCCATCATCGTATCGAGAACGCTCATATAAACGCCTCCATGCACCGTGCTCTGGACATTATCCAGCTCCTTTTTATATGGAAGGTACAGTTCGACATCCTCTTCATCCAGCCTGGTGATCCGAAGGCCGAGATGCCGGAAAAATTCGCTCGTTTCAAAATCCGCGCGGACGCGGTCCAAGTCGGTTGCAATCATGTTGTCCATGTCCATACCCCTTTGTCTGCTGAATTGAATAGTCCCAGTATACCACTTCAACCTGCCCCGGTTGGCGGACCATCATACAAACAGCGGAGACCGCTCCGGGGAGGGTCTCCGCTGTTTTGTTCACTCACACATGGATTTCGCTGGTGGCCATTGCCTGCTCCAGGTCTTCGATCAGGTCCAGGGGATCTTCCAGGCCGACTGAGATCCGGACCAGCCCATCCTCGATGCCCAGCTCATGGCGGCGCTCCACAGGAATGGAAGCATGCGTCATGAGGGCAGGGATGGAAATCAGGCTCTCGACCGCTCCCAGGCTCTCTGCCAGCGTGAAGTAGCGGACCTTTTCCAGCAGCGACAGCGCCTTTTCCTGGCTCTCAACCGTAAAGGAAACCATTCCGCCGAATCCGCCCGCCTGTTTTTGATGCACATCGTGGCCCGGATGGTCCGTCAGCCCCGGGTAGTATACCTTCCCGACTGCCTCATGTTCCGTAAGGAAGCGCACGACCTGTGCGGTGTTTTGCTCGATCTCCTCCATCCGGATGCCGAGCGTCTTGATGCCCCGGATCAGCAGCCAGCTGTCATGGGGTGCCAGCACCCCTCCGGTGGAGTTCTGGACAAAGTGCAGCTCTTCTCCAAGCTGTTCGTCTTTCGCGACGACAAGCCCCGCGACGACGTCGCTGTGCCCGCCCAGATACTTGGTCGCGCTGTGCAGGACAATGTCCGCGCCGTGCTCGATCGGATTCTGCCAATACGGGGTGCTGAATGTGTTGTCGACAATCACTTTCAGTCCGTTTTCTTTTGCGATTCCGGAAATGGCCGCCAGGTCCGTCACTTTCAGGAGCGGATTGGTCGGGGTTTCCACGAAGATCGCCCTGGTTTCCGGACGGATTGCCTGTCTGACCGTTTCCGGGTCACTTGTATCGACGAACGATACTTCAATTCCGAAACGGCTGAAGATCTTGTCCATCACCCGGAATGTCCCGCCGTAAACATCATCTGTCACGAGGAGATGGTCCCCGGACCTGAACAGCTGGACGGTTGCCGTGATGGCCGCCATCCCTGATGCAAAAGCGAACCCCCGCGCGCCGCCTTCCAGATCAGCGATCAGCTGTTCCAGTGCTTCCCTTGTCGGATTGCCCGTGCGCGCGTATTCGTACTTGAAGTTGCCGACTCCATCCTGCTTGAACGTGCTGGCCTGGTAGATCGGGATCGAGACTGCTCCGGTATAAGGGTCCCGGCTAACTCCGCCATGAATTAACTGCGTTTTCTTCCTCATGTTTAATCACCTCTTCATATATTCCGCTGCTGATATAGCGTTCGCTGCTGTCCGGGAAAATGGTGACGATATTCATTCCGGGGCGTGCTATGGCCGCCTCTTTCAAGCTGGCGGCAAGGGCCGCCCCGGAAGAACTGCCGACGAGTAGCCCTTCGTTTCTTGCGGCTTCCCTCAATCGGGAAAACGCCTCCTCGTCCGAAATGGTGTGGATCGCGTCAAACAGCCCCCGATCGATGAACGGCGGAAGGAAATCCATGCCGATTCCCTCCGTTTTGTGGGAATGCGACGGGCCGCCATTCAGGATGGAGCCTTCCGGTTCGACGATGACGCATTTCACATTTCCGAGACGGTCCTTCAGATACTTCGACGTGCCGGTAAACGTCCCTCCGGACCCGGCTCCCGCGACAAAGACATCGATTTTGCCGTCCAGGCCCTCCACCAGTTCAGGCCCCAGACTTTCGTAGTAAGTCTCAGGGTTGGAGGCGTTCTGGAACTGCCCCGGACAATAGGATCCGGGGATTTCTTTAAGCAGCTCCCCGGTCTTGGCGATGGCGCCCTCCATTCCGAGTTCAGTCGGGGTATTGATCACTTCAGCCCCGAGTGCCCGCATGAGTGTCTGCTTTTCCACGCTGAACTTCTCGGGTACCACGAAGATGGCGCGGACACCGTAGCGGATGGCGGCTATTGCGAGGCCGATCCCGGTATTACCGGCGGTCGGCTCGATGACCGTGCCGCCCTTTTCCAGCTTCCCTTCCCTGAAAGCCTGACGGAGCAGATACTGTCCGAGGCGGTCTTTGACGCTGCCGCCCGGATTCATGAATTCCAGCTTGGCAAACAGCCTCACGCCGTCCGGCAGCGGGAACGAATTGATTTCCACCAGCGGGGTATTCCCGATGAGCTCGTGGACATTCTTTGCGACATTCATTTGGATCCTCCTTTCTGCGATGGTCTTTGGGATTCTGCAGGCTGGCGTCAGCTCTTTTTTACTGCCTCGATCAGCCAGACAAAGCCGTTCTTCCGGGTAAATTCAACATCGAAGCCGATTTCTTCGAAAAATCCGGTCAGGACCGGGATGGTCGTGTAGTATTCGGTCTTCAGATCCTGCGCCAGGCGGGTATAGTTTTTGTCCGAGGCATCCCGGATCATCTTCTCTTTCGCCTCTTCATCGGCAAACACCGTATCTGCAAACACGATTTTCCCCTGCGCACTGAGCAGTTCGTGATAACGGGAGATCGCAGTTCGTTTATCTTCATCGGTCAGGTGATGGAAGGCATAGGTGCTCACGATCGTATCTGGCGACCGTTCGGTAACCGGGAAATCGATGAAGTCCCCTTCGAAGACAGTCAGTCCGGGCAGCTTCTGTACCGAGATTTTCCTCATTTCCCCTGACGGTTCATATCCGATCAATTCCTTGCCTTGGCGGAGAATCCGCTCCGACAGATTGCCGGTCCCCACCCCGAATTCCAGGATCAGGCCCTCTGCTTTGTCCGCGACGGACTGAAGAATGTCCTCATAATGGGCAAACACCTCCCGGTACTCCGGATCAGTGCCCGCCACTGTATCGTCATAGGTTTTGGACCAGTCATCAAACAGCTTGGTGAATTCGGATGCCATCCCCAAACCTCCTTTTCTGATTGCTTTACTAAGAATTATAGTATGGCAACAATTTAACCTTTGTTCCTGAAAATAGCAAGAGGGACAAAAGATTTATTTCTGGAAAAGCTTGTGAAGGTACGGTTCAGGGTCACCTACCGGGCAACAGAAGAGATTCGTACCATGGCCAGCCGGATCTCACCTAAATAGAAAGAAGCGGAGACCGCGCTTGGCCTCCGCTTTGCGATGAATCCGCGATTGGGAGCGGGGATGAAGAAACTCAGATTTTCGTTTCTTCAATCAGCCCCTCGTCGCCGGATATGATTTTTAAAAGTCCCTGGTTCTTGATCAGTACGGTTTTGTAGGCGGGCTTTTCCCCGTCCATGAAGAGCAGTACCCGGTTTCCGGGATTGTCATTGGCGACACGGATTTCATAGTCTTCCGGGGTGAAGTGCTCGTTCGCATGTTCCAGCTCTTCATATCCCGATGGATCACTGACCGGCTGGGCATGGTCAACTTCCTGGGCGTGAATCTTGTGTTCTCCCGGTATCCGTTCCTGATTCTCCGTGCCTTCAGTTGCAAGGCTCCTGACTTCGCCGTCAGCCGTCTTCTCCTCCGCCGCCTGCTGCACCGCCGCCTCGTCAGGGTTCTCCTGCCCCGTGCAGGCGGAAAGCAGTAAAGCCGCGGCACCGATGAGGAACAGATTCTTCTTCATTTTCAGGCATCCCCCTTTCACTAACCTGTTCTTTACCCCGTCATGCCGTTGACAACACCTTCAGTATCCGTTAACTTTATCGTAGTAAATCACTAAAGTGACAGGGAGCGATCGGAATGAGCAGATTCTGGAGTGAAATGGCCCGGCGGACGGAACCTTACGTTCCCGGCGAGCAGCTGAACCGGACCGATATCATCAAGCTGAATACAAACGAAAACCCCTACCCGCCGGCGCCGGGCGTTACAGAGGCGATCCGGGAGGCGGCACAGGGGCTTCGGCTGTATCCGTCCCCCACTGCCGATTCCTTGAGGCAGGCCATCGCAGAAACGGAAGGGCTCAAACCGGAACAGGTCTTCACGGCAAACGGTTCCGATGAAGTCCTGGCATTTTCCTTCATGGCCTTTTTCAATCCGGGAAAAGCCATCCGCTTTCCTGATATCACCTACAGTTTCTATCCAGTCTATTCGAATCTGTTCGGCGTGCCATTTGAGGAAGTGCCGCTCCGTGACGATTTCACACTGGATACAGAGGCATTCTCTGAAGCTGATGGGGGTGTCATCCTGCCGAATCCGAATGCCCCGACCGGCATTTACGAACCGCTTGACGGCATCCGCCGCATCCTCCAGGGCAATCCCGACCGCGTCGTCATCATTGATGAAGCCTATATCGACTTTGCCGGTCCGTCGGCAGCCACACTGATCAGCGAATTCGATAACCTGCTGGTCGTCCGGACGACCTCCAAGTCAAGATCGCTGGCAGGTCTGCGTGTAGGCTACGCGCTCGGCCAGCCTGAACTGATCGAAGGACTTGTCCGGATCAAAGACTCGTTCAACTCCTACACGACTGACCGGCTTGCGCAGGCAGGCGCGGAGGCGGCGTTCAGGGATGCGGCCTACTTCGAAGAGACAACCGCAAAAATCATCGCGACCCGGGGCCGCTCCGTGATGCGCCTTGCCGAGCTCGGATTCACCGTCCTTCCGTCCTCTGCTAACTTCCTGTTCTGTACGTATCCGGAAGCAGACGCCGGAGTGCTGTACGCCGACCTCAAATCCCGCAACATCCTCGTCCGCCACTTCGGCAAGCCGAGGATCAAGGACTATCTCCGGATCACTGTCGGAACCGAGGAAGAGATGGACAAACTGTTCAGAGCGCTGGAAGAAATTTTGGAGATTAAATAACTCAAAAGCAAACGGCAAGGCCAGCTGGCCTTGCCGTTTTGTCATGTCATTCTCATATGAATCCGCTGCCCACGTCCTCAGGCGAATGGGCGTCCGAGCCGGTCTGCATGTTCAGTCCGAGCCGGTGCGCCTCCTCCACCATCCACGGTTCCGGATACGTCTCCGCGTAATCCGGCTTCCGGAGCCCCGCGTGGTTAAAGTCGAGCACATATCCGCTAGCGGCCGCTTTTTCCAGGATTCCCGCCCAGTTGACAGGGTCGGCCACCGGCTTGATGCGTCTACGGAATTTGTGGATCAGGTTGATATGGCCGAGCACCGGCGGGTTCACCTCGCCGAACGGCATTTCCGCAGCCTTCTCCATTGCCTTGCCGTAGGCGTCGTATAGATGTTCCACTCCGACTTCCTCCGCCTTCTCAGCGAAGGCATCCGCACTGTAGTCGAGGCAGAACCAGCTGCCTCCTGCCTGAATGAAATGCACGCTCAGGATGGAATGTGCGGCGGCTTCCCTGTGCTCCTCGAGAAAGCGCCGGGTCTCCTCTTCGAATCCTTCTATATAATCCACCTCGAAACCGCAGCGCACATCCACCCGCCCGGCGTATTCCCGGCGCAGCCTCGCACCTTCTTCCAGATAAGCGCGGACATCCTCCGGCCGCATCGCACTGTCTTTTTCCGGCACCGGATCCGTGAAACCTTCCGGAAGCGGTGCGTGCTCGGTAAAGACGAGAACGTCAATCCCCTTCCGCTCCGCCTCATTCACATACTCCTCCATCGCCGCGCCCGTGCCATGCGGGCAGTACGGCGAATGGACATGTCCGTCAATGATCGTCATGCTCATCCCCCTATTGCAATTCTGAATTCTCTATGCTATTATTTCACCTATCTACTACTTTATCATGATAAAGTAATGAAGTGAAGAGGTGTCCACGAATGACTTCATTCATCTATAATCCCGCACTGATCCGCCAAAAGCAGCTGGAAGTCGAGTTCCTGTCGTTTTTCCACGGAAACGGCTTTGACATCATCGACCTGCCTGTCGTGGAAACGTTTGACTGGCCGGCCATGACGGAAGACGATCTCCGGCTCATGCCACAGCGTGAGTCCTGGGTACAGAACGGGACCGTCCACGCGCTCCGGCATGACTGGACCAATGCAATTGTGCGCTATCTCCATAAGTACAAGATCGACGCGGAGCGTGCGGTCTACTCCGGCCCGGTATTCCACTCCGGTTCGGAGACCCGTCAGCTCGGCATGGAAGTGTTCTCGGAAAGCACCGCACGCCAGCAAGAGGGACTGTCTCTGATGATCGGTTTCATGGATGAGCAAATGAACGATCGCCCAAGGACAGCTGTCATCAGTCACTATGCGCTTCTCCCGATGATACTCGGCGAGGAGAAGGTCGCCGACCCGGCGATCCAGCGTGCGCTGTCCCAGCGGAGCACCTCCGCGCTTCGCCAACTGCTCGGAGATCACCCGCTGCTCGACCTGATCAGCGACCAGCCGGAAGCTCAGGTCCATAAGCTCCGCTCTGCATTCCCGGAAATCCGGAAGGTACTGGGCGAACTGAGCGGCTGGGAGGAAACCCTTCGTGAAGCCGGCATCGAGGCGGTCTATCCCGACATCACCGCCCTCCCGTCGCAATCGTACTACGACGGCGTGTTTATCCGGCTCTATGGCTCAGGACGCACGACACCAATTGCATCGGGCGGCCAGTACACTGCCCGCTCAAAAGCATTCGGCATGGGGATTTTCTATTAATTTCAAGGCTCGATCCGCAGACTCCTGCAGGAAGCAGCCAATCAGACAAAGGATGATTCCATGATTACCATTGCACTTTCAAAGGGCCGCCAGCTAAAGGATTTCCTTGCTTACCTGGACCAAAACGGCCACCCGCGCTGGCACGGTGCGCTAAAGGCGGCACAGCGCGAACTGCTCGTTGAGACAAGCGGCATCCGCTTCCTTCTTGTAAAGGGTGATGACGTGCCGACCTACGTGGAGGAAGGCATCGCGGATCTCGGCATCACGGGAAGCGATATCCTCGCCGAATACAACGCGGACGTGAACGAACTGCTGGAACTGCCGTTCGGCTACTGCCACTTCGCGATTGCCTCGAAGGAAGAACTCCCGGAATACGGGACGATCGCCACAAAGTACGTGAACTACTCCCGCTCCGTCTTCGAGCGGTCCGAAAAGCCCGTCAAGATCATCAAGCTGAACGGCTCGGTCGAGCTTGCTGCCGTCATCGGCATGGCCGATGCGATCGTCGATATTGTCCAATCCGGCGAGACCCTCCGGATGAACGGCCTCCAAGAACGCGTCCGGCTCGATGAAATCAGCGCACGGCTGATCGCGAACAAGCATGCGTTCTTTACAAAATCGGCCGAAATCCGCTCATTCATGAATGAATTGAAGGTGAACTGAATGCAGACCGCACAGCAATTCAAACAATCCTACCGTCCTGCCGGTCAGGACGATTATGACATTTCCGGCCGCGTTCTGGACATAATCCGGGACGTCCGGCAAAACGGGGACGCATCGCTTGCCCGCTATACCAAGCAGTTTGACGGTGAAAACGCGGAAGTCCGTGAAATCCCCGCCGATGAACTGAAAGCGGCATTTGAGTCGATTCCGGAAGCACTCCGGGATGCCCTCATTGCCGCCAAGGAAAACATCGAAGCGTACCAGTCCAAGATCAAATGGCAGCCGGTCGAACCCGAGGGCTTTTATCCCGTGCTCCACCCGATCGGCCGGGTCGGCATCTACGTGCCCGGCGGCAAGGCGAACTATCCGTCGACGGTCCTCATGACGGCAGTCCCCGCGAAAGTCGCAGGTGTCCGTTGCATCACCGTCGTCACCCCGCCTCCGGGCAACCCCGCTACGCTTGCCGCGTGCCACCTGTGCGGCATCGACCATGTGTATACGGTCGGCGGCGTCCAGGGAATCGCCGCGCTCGCGTACGGTACGGAAACGATCGGGCGGGTCGATAAAATCTGCGGACCGGGCAATGCTTACGTCGCGATGGCAAAAAAACTGGTCTACGGCGACGTCGGCATTGATTCCGTCGCAGGACCGAGCGAGCTCGCAATCGTTGTGGACAAATCGTCGAATGCCGAATGGGCGGCGCTCGACCTGCTTGCACAGGCCGAACATGACGAGCAGGCACGCACCTATCTGATCTCGCTGGACCAGGAAAAGCTCGAAGAAGTCGGACGGCTCGCCGACCAGTTTGCAGAAGAAGCGCCGCGGAGCGAAATCATCAAAAAGAGCCTCGCGGACAACCACTGGGCAATCCTTGCGGAAAACCGCAGCGAAGCGGTCGAACTTCTGAATTTCATCGCTCCGGAACACGCGGCCGTGCAGACTGAAGATGCCGACAGCTATGCGGAAGATGTCACCCATGCAGGCGCCCTCTTTGTCGGCGGATATTCCCCGGAAGCCATCGGAGACTATTCCGCAGGGCCGAGCCACGTGCTCCCGACCGGCGGCAACGCCCGCTTCCAGTCGGGCCTGTCCGTGAACGATTTCCTGACGGCGAATGCGGTCATCCGCGTTGACCGGGCGGACTACCGCCGCTATGCCGAAGCCGGAATCCCGATTGCCAGGGCCGAAGAACTGTATGCACACGCGGCTTCGATGGAAGCCCGACTGAACGGAGGAAATGAAGACTGATGGCAAGTTATGAACGCAAGACCAAAGAAACCGAAATCCGCATGGAACTCAATAAAGGAACCGGCGAATCCAGCATCGCAACCGGCGTCGGGTTCCTCGACCACATGCTGACGCTGTTCGCTTTCCACTCCGGACTGGAAATCGACGTGGAAGTGAACGGGGATACCCAGGTCGACGACCACCACACAACAGAGGACACGGGCATCGTGCTCGGGAAGCTTCTCCGTGAAGTGATGGGCGACAAATCCGACATCCGCCGCTACGGCACATCCTATGTCCCGATGGACGAGACACTCACCCGCACCGTCATCGATATCAGCGGACGCCCGTACCTGAGCTTTAACGCGGAGATTTCCCGCGAAAAAGTCGGCTCGTTCGATACCGAGCTGACCGAAGAATTTTTCAGGGGCCTCGTCATAAACGCCGGTCTTACCGTCCACATGGACCTGATCCGCGGCGGCAACGCCCATCACGAGATCGAGTCGTTCTTTAAATCGTTTGCCCGTGCGCTGCGCGAAGCGATGCAGCCGGGCGACGGGCGGCTCGCTTCAACAAAGGGGCTTCTTGCATGAACACGCGGGAAACAGCAACAGCCGGCCTGACTGATGGCCGCCGCATCGCCATCGTCGACTACGGACTCGGCAATGTCGCAAACGTCCGGCGTGCACTGGAATTCCTCGGCCACCGGGTGGAACTGACGAAGGATCCTGACGTGCTCCGCAGAGCGGATGTCCTGATTCTCCCGGGTGTCGGCCACTTTGCCGATGCGATGAAGCGTCTGGAAGCAGACGGGCTCATCCCGCTCCTGGCCGAACTCAAAGAGGAAAAGCCGCTTGTCGGCATCTGCCTCGGCATGCAGCTTCTGTTCGGGCACAGCGAGGAAGGCGATGCGGACGGACTCGGGTTCATCCCCGGTGCCATCACCCGGATCGAGACCCGCCTCCCCGTCCCCCACCTCGGCTGGAACGCACTTGTGAGCGAACGTCCTGAGCTGGACGGCAAGGACATGTACTTTATCCATACCTATAAAGCGGCACCCGGTCCGGACACGGTCGCGACAGCCGACTATGGCGGCGAGACCGTCACGGCCATTGTGCAGCGCGGACAGCTGATCGGCATCCAGTTCCATCCCGAAAAAAGCGGGGATGCGGGACTCGTGCTGCTGCAGCAGGCCGTAACCGGAGGGTTTAGAGAGAAAGAGGAGGCATCCGAATGATCGAGATCTGGCCGGCGATAGACATTATCGATTCACAGAACGTCCGCCTGACTGAAGGCGATTATGATACAAAAGCGGCGATGGGCCGCACCCCGCTTGAAGCGGTGGCCTTTTATTCCGGACAGCCGCGTGTAGGGCGCATCCACACCGTCGACCTGATCGGCGCGAAAGAGAAAAAGCCCGCCGAGATGGACCTGTTCCGCGACATCATCAAGGCGACGGAACTCCCGGTCGAAATCGGAGGCGGCATCCGCTCCGAGGAAACGATCCGCGAGTATCTCGACATGGGCGCGGGCTATCTGATCATCGGCACGAAAGGATTGACCGAGCCTGACTGGCTGATTGAAATGAGCCGGAAATACCCGGGCAAGCTGATGCTCGGACTGGACGCCCGCGGCGACAAAGTGGCCCTGAACGGCTGGCTCGAGACCGCAGAGACCACCGTCTTTGAAATGCTCGAACGCCTGGACGGCGCGGAGATCGGCGGCGTCATTTACACCGACATCGCCCGCGACGGCCGCATGGAAGGCCCGAACGTGGAGATGACCGGCAAATTGGCGAAGACTTCGAAATGGCCGGTCACCGCATCCGGAGGAGTCCGGAACGGCAGCGACCTCGCTGCTCTTGAAACGGAAGGCGTTTTTGCTGCGATTGTCGGGAAAGCGGCGAATACGGATGAGTTTTGGGAGAGTATCCGGTGAGGGTTCGGCAGGCTGAATGACGAAACTGCAGGTCCGAATGACGAAACCGGACTCTTTAACAATGAAATAGGTACCAAAATGCAGCTGAAAGGAGTGTCACCATGATCAAAAAACGCATCATCCCCTGCCTCGACGTAAAAGACGGCCGGGTGGTCAAGGGCATCAACTTCAAGGGGCTCCGCGACGTTGGAGACCCGGTGGAAATGGCCGCCCGCTATAATGCGGCAGGCGCTGATGAACTCGTCTTCCTCGATGTCTCCGCAACCGACGAAGGCCACGACCTCATGCTCGACGTCATCAAGCGCACGGCGGAGGTGCTGTTCATCCCTCTCGCCATTGGCGGAGGAATCCGTACGGCTGACGATATTGGGCGCCTGCTCAAGGCAGGCGCCGACAAAGTCAGCATCAACTCCGCGGCACTTGCCCGTCCTGAACTGATTCGCGAGGCGGCGGACCGCTTCGGCAGCCAGTGCGTCTGCCTGTCGGTAGATGCAGGCTGGGACGAGGAAGCGCAGGACTGGTTCTGCTTTACCCACGGAGGCAAGAAAAAGACTGATATCCGCGTTCTCGACTGGGTCACCGAAGGCGAAAAGCTTGGTGCCGGGGAGATCCTCCTGACTAGTATGGAAGGAGACGGAACGAAGGACGGTTTCGACCTCCCCCTCTTGAAAGCCGTGGAAAAAGCCGTCACCGTCCCGGTCATTGCATCCGGCGGTGCCGGAAGTGCCGATGACTTTGTCGAGCTGTTCCGCGAAACAGATGTGTCTGCAGGCCTTGCTGCATCCATCTTCCACAACGAAGAAACGACCGTGGGCGAGGTCAAGTCCCTCCTATCGGATGCCGGCATTCCGGTCCGCCTGACGGCCGGAGGTGTGCCGAATGAAGCCTGACTTTTCCAAGGGGCTCATCCCGGCAGTGCTCCAGCACTGGACGGACCACACCGTCCTCATGCTCGGCTACATGAACGAGGAAGCCTATGAGAAGACGCTTGAAGATGGCGTCGTCTGGTTCTACTCCCGGAGCAAGGAACGCCTCTGGAAAAAGGGCGAATCCAGCGGACATATCCAGCGTGTCAAATCGATGACGCTTGACTGCGACGATGACACCCTCCTGATCCAAGTGGAACCGGTGGGCCCTACATGCCACACCGGAACAAAAAGCTGCTTCGGTGAAGAACCCGCATCACCCCTTCTTTCGCTCGAAGCCATGATCCGAGACCGCCAGGCAGATGCTGATGAAGGTTCCTACACGAACTACCTTCTCGGCAAGGGGCTCGACAAGATTGCGAAGAAGTTCGGCGAGGAAAGCTTCGAAGTCGTCATCGCGGCGATGAAGCGAGACCGTGAAGAGCTGAAAAACGAAACCGCCGACCTGCTTTATCACCTGTTTGTCCTGTTGCATGAACAGGGTGTCAGCATCAATGAAGTCGAGCAAGTACTGCACGAACGCCACTCCAAGAAAAACAATTTCAAGGGAGAGCGGCAGGACGTGGAGAACTGGTGAGGCGTTGACAGAATGCGATTCCATACCGATCAAAAAGGACTGGCAGACGCCGGTCCTTTTCTTTGCGTCCCGGATGCCACCGGGTACCCCATATGGTAAAATAAATAGGGTACTTAATTGTGGAAAGAAGGTCAGAAATGGCTTTGTTTTTATTTAAACGGGTGGCTGAATCGGCCTTTATGCTGGTTCTCGGAAGCCTGCTCTGCTTTGCATTTATCCGCTTGATCCCTGGAGATCCGGCGGCAGCCATGTATGGGGATCAACTGCAGAAGCTGACCGAGGCGGACCGGCTGAGGATTTCCGAAAATCTCGGGCTGGATGAGCCGCTGCCCGTTCAATATATCCATTGGGCTTCCCAGGTGCTTCAGGGCAATTGGGGAGCTTCCTATCTGACGGGGGAACCTGCAGATGAAGTCATTATTCGCACGTTACTCCCCACCGCCGTGCTGCTAGTGGCCTCCCAGGTCATCATGATCGGGCTGGCCCTGTTCTTTGGCCTGTCATCTGCACTCCGGAAGGATGGTCTGTATGACCGGATTGTCCTTGCCGTGAGTGTCATGCTGATGGCAATCCCCCCTTTCTGGCTGGGGCTTATGATGATGCTGTTCTTCTCAATCCGACTGGGCGTCCTGCCGTCCTCCGGCATGGGTGCGGGACCTTTTTCCCTCCGTCACCTTATCCTGCCTGCCCTCGTCATCGCACTGTCCCATGCCGGCTACTATATCCGGCTCTTCCGGAATCATTTCGCCGCTTCCTCATCTGGAGGCCACCTTCTTGCACTCCGCGCCCGCGGTGTTCCCCACCAACGGATTGTGCTCGCCCATATCCTGCCGAATGCCGCTGCTCCGCTGATTGTGTATACCGGTGCATCGCTCGCCGTATCGCTGGCGGGCTCCGTTGTAGTGGAGACGATTTTCTCCTGGCCCGGGCTGGGACGGCTTGCGCTGAAGTCTGCGCTTGCCCATGACTATCCGGTCCTGCTTGCAATCATCCTGCTGAGTATGGCCTTTGTCATTCTGGTCAACCTGCTTGCAAGCCTCCTGGCTGCATGGATTGACCCCAGCCTTCGCGAGTCCGGTGCCCAAGGGAGGTCCAAATGATGAAGATGAGGCTTGTAATCCTCTCACCGGCCGCCGCGGGATTGTTCCTGCTCACCCTCCTTTCAACTGCTGCACCGCTGCTCGCAGGAGCGGATCCGGCCGAAGTGAGGATGGATCGGATTCTCCAGCCGCCCGGAAACGGACACCCGCTCGGCACGGATGAGCTCGGCCGGGATGTATGGTCAAGACTTCTTTACGGCGGCCGGGTCTCTCTTGCAGTCGGCTTTCTTGCAATGGCGCTATCCATATCAGTCGGGATGATTCTCGGCACGATAAGCGGCCTTGCCGGCGGGTTCATCGACCGGCTGATCATGCGGACATCCGATATGCTGCTCAGCATCCCCTCAATTCTCCTCATGATCGGTCTGCAGGCGATTGCACCCCAAGGACTCCTGTCCGTTATCCTGGTCATCGGTTTTACCGGGTGGATGCTGATCGCCCGGGTCATCCGTACGGAAATTAGGGCCATCCGAAAAGAAACTTATGTGCTTGCAGCGAAGAAGCTCGGGGCCGGTCCCATGCAGCGCTTTATCAGCCACCTGCTCCCCCGCTGCATGCCATCGATTATCGTGCTTGCTGCAGGCAGCGCAGGGCATGCCATCCTGGCCGAAGCAACCCTCAGCTTCCTTGGCCTCGGCATTCCACAAACGATCCCGTCATGGGGCAATATGCTGACCGGGGCGCAGGGATACCTGATGTCAGGGGCATGGTGGCTTGCCGTGTTCCCGGGGTTGTGCATTGCGCTGACCATCTATCTGATGCACGTGCTGGGAGACAGGCTGCAGACAGGTCCCCGGCGTCCATCGGCAAGAAAGGAGCGAAACCCGCATGGCCATTCTCGAGGTTAACCGGCTGACGGTTGCCGGTGAACGGGGCGACATCATCTCCGGTGTGACATTCAGCATCGAAGAAGGTGAAACCGCCGTCATGATCGGAGAGAGCGGATCGGGCAAAAGCATGACTGCACGCGCCGTGCTGGGAATTCTGCCGGATGGACTTCAGGCGTCAGGTGATCTCCGCTTTCGCGGGGAATCGGTCTTTCACATGACGGAAAGGCGGCGCCGGACCTATCTCGGGCGTGGTGCCGGAATCGTCTTCCAGGATTCGTCCGGGACGTTTGATCCGATCCGCACGATTGGGCAACATTTCACAGAACTGTTTTCAGTCCATTTTGGCCTCAAAGGACAAGACGCAAAGCAGCGTGCGCTGTACTGGATTGGACGGGCAGGCATCGCGGATCCGGCAAGGGTGGCAGCAGCTTATCCGCACGAACTGTCAGGCGGGATGCGCCAGCGGATCCAGATTGCACTCGCAGCGTCCCTGGAGCCTGAACTGCTCATTGCAGATGAACCCACAACCGCGCTGGACCTGAACATTCAGGCCGACATCCTCGAACTTCTGAAGGATTGGAAAAAAGAGACCGGCGGCACGCTGCTCCTGATCACACATGACCTGGGGGTGGCCCGTGAAATGGCGGATCGCATTCTCGTCATGGACAATGGCAGGCTTGCGGAGGACGGGCCGGCACGCCAAATGTTTAGTGCTCCCCGCTCTCTGTCAGCTATGCAGCTGCTTGATGACTGGCGGACGCTCGGTCAAGTGCCTCCTGCTGATCAAGCGGCAGCACCCCCTCTCCTTTTGGATGCATCCGGCCTGTCCATGTCATACCGGACAGGCGGTCTGTTCAGAAAAAAGGAAATTCAGGCATTGGATCAGGTGTCCCTCTCCATCGGTTCGGGGGAAATTGTCGGGCTGATCGGTGAAAGCGGTGGCGGGAAAAGCACGCTCGCCCGGCTGCTTGCCGGTCTCGAATCTGCGCAGGACGGAACAATTACATGGCATGGCACCAAAGATTGGCCGGACGCCGTCCAGTGGGTCCATCAGGATCCTGCCGCCTCATTCAATCCGGGCTGGACTGCAGGGCGCCTGGTCGCAGAAGGGCTGGAATACCGGGGTATCCGACAGACAGAACGGGAACAGACGGCAAGACATCTTCTGTCACAGGTCGGGCTCCCGCCTGATACTGCCCATCAATACCCGGGCGAATTTTCCGGCGGCATGAACCAGCGGCTGGCACTTGCCAGGACCCTTGCCGTCTCCGCTGAACTTGTCGTCCTCGACGAACCGTTTGCCAGCCTCGACATGAGCAGCCAGGCAAGGATGATCCGCCTGATCCGTTCACTCCGCGACCGGGAAGGCACAGCCTTCCTGTTCATCACCCATGACATCCGGACCGCATTCGCGCTCTGCAGCAGGATTTATGTGATCCGGCATGGGCAGATTGAAGACAGCGGATCACCCGGAGAACTGAAGGCATCGGGAAATCCATATACAAAAAGCCTCCTCGAACACATACCGGGACGGGGAGTTGACCTATCCAACCATAAAGGAGGAGCTCTATGAGGAAACTGAAGAAACGATTATTCATCACTGCAGCCGCCGCCATCGCTGTCCTCGCCGGCGCGTGCAGTGCGGAATCTGCCGACAATGCCGATGACGGGAAAAAGCAACTTGTCTACGGCATGGAAGCCGAAATCGAACGGGTAAATCCGGTCCTTGATGAAAGCCAGGAAATCGATGCTTTGCTGTTCCGGGGCCTGACAAAGCCCAACGAACAAAACGAAGTGACCCCGGACCTGGCCGAGAGCTGGACGATCAGCGACGACCTGCTCACCTATTCGTTCAAACTGAGGGAAGATGCCCTCTGGCAGGATGGTGAACAGGTAACAGCAGATGATGTCGTCTTTACGCTTGAAAAAATATTGGACCCCGAGACTAACACACCAATCACCGGGGAATTCCGCGAAATTGCAGAAGTCCGGGCCACCGGCGATTACGAAGTCGAAATCATACTGCACCGTCCGTATCCCCCGCTCCTCGATCAGCTGAAAGTCGGCATCGTGCCGGAACATCTCCTCAGCGGCGAAAATCTCATGGAATCCGGCTTCAACCGGAATCCTGTCGGAAACGGGCCGTTCCGTCTGAAGGAATGGAAGGGCGACGGAACGATCGTACTGGAACGGAATCATCAGTACTACGGGAAAAAACCCAAGCTGGATGAAGTTGTGTTCAAACCGGTTCCCGATGCCAACACCCGGCTCGTTCAACTGAAGGCAGGCGAGATTGACCTGGCCCGCCTCACCCCATCCCAGATGGAAGCAGTAAAAAAATCAGATCCCATCCGGATCCATGAAATTGACACGGCCGATTACCGCGCCGTCATGTACAACTTTGACCTCGAGATTTTCCGGGACCCGAAAGTCCGCAAGGCCATCAGTATCGCTGTCGACCGCGAGGCTATGGTCGAAGGAATCCTCGCAGGCAAAGGCGAAGCGGCTTATGGGCCGCTCCAAAAATCATGGGCGGGGAACCCTGATGCAGGCCGCATCGATCATCCGGATTTGGGCCGCGCGGCGGAACTGCTCGCAGAAGCCGGATGGGAAAAGAACAGAGACGGTATTCTTGAGAAGGACGGCAAACTCCTGAGCTTTGAGCTCGTCGCCCCTGCCCAGGACACGGTCCGTGTCGCACTCGCCAATGTGGTCTCCCAGCAGCTTAAACCCCTTGGCATCATTGCGGAGCCGAAGCCGGTCGACCAGAATGCGGTCAAGTACGACGGTGAAGAAGCGCTCGTCATCGGCTGGGGAAGCGAGTTCGACCCCGATGACCATACGTACCGTCTTTTCCACAGCAGTGAAATTGGAGGCAGTCAATACAATTTCGGCAAGTACCGGAATGATGAGGTTGATAGCCTGCTGACGGAAGCCCGGACCGCCTCGGATCCGGAAAAGCGGAAAGCGGCTTATGCCCGCTTCCAGGAAGTGCTGGCCGAAGACCCGCCCTACACCTTCCTTGTCTATCTTGATGCTCTGTACGGGGTGAATGAGAACGTTACCGGAATCAGCGACCGGACGCTGGGTCACCACGGATTCGGCATCCTATGGAACATCGAGGACTGGGACAAGCAGGCGGACTGACCTTCGCCGGTTTCGCCGCCTCTTGTCTTGGCAGTTACAGCACGGACAATTTTAGCAATACAAACAATACAAACAGAAAACGGCATGGACCGTTCGCCAAAGAGGCGATGGCCATGCCGTTTTATTTTTGCTGCTGTATCCTTCGCAAGTGATCTTCAGGCCTTGTCTCCTGTTTCCGCTTGCAGTGTGCCGAGTTCTTCATGCACCCGGTATTCGAGTTCTTCCACATGCCCATCTTC
Source organism: Bhargavaea cecembensis DSE10 (assembly GCF_000348905.1). Classification (GTDB taxonomy): domain Bacteria; phylum Bacillota; class Bacilli; order Bacillales_A; family Planococcaceae; genus Bhargavaea; species Bhargavaea cecembensis. The sequence goes on along the minus strand of NZ_AOFT01000001.1, from coordinate 43,266 downwards.
AAGCTTCTGATGGGGTTGCGGATGGAACCACTGGATCTCCCCTTCATGAACAAGCCCCTTGAATTCCTCCCCCTGAACCGTCAGTGTGAACTGGCGGCGTTCATGCGGGCGGTCCTCAAAGGCAGGCTTGACCTCGATTTTTTCGATGTCGCCGGCGGTATGACCGGCTTTGCTCATCAGCCTGTGGATGACGATTTCAATCTCTGTCGCGGTTTCTTCACCGATGAGCTGCTTTGGATGGGGATGCATCCAAAGAATCTCTTCATTGTGGAAATGTCCTTTGTACTCGTCCCCTTCTACCTTGAATGTGAATGCGAGACGTTCGTGCGGCCGGTCTTCGAACAGTGGCTCGACTTCAAATGTATCGACAACCTGTTCCTGTTGTGTTTTTCCATGGTTATTTGCCTGCATGCCAGACTCCTCCTTATGTTGGAGTTTCCCCCCACGATAACGAAATAAGCCGTCATTTTCAACCCATAATAAAATCCGGAGCCGCAAGGGCTCCGGATTTCGTCAACTTAATATTTCCTTAGTGAGGCGGGTGTCAGGCCAAGCCATTCTTCACTGATCCGTTTGTGGCATGCATTCAGCATTTTCTCGATTCTTCCTGTGGAACGGCCGAGGATCCGGATGCTGAATCCCGGGACAGCCAGCCGGGAGATCCCGAATTTCACTTGATCCTCCTCCAATGTTCCGGCAAGCAGGTCATGGAGGATATCGATCAGATCATCGGTTGTCTGTTCACCGATGGCAATCATTGAACCGAGATGTGTATAGCCTTCCATAAATCCCAGGCCGCCGACCTTCTGATCGGATGGGGACAACCGGATATTGTCAAAGACCGCAGGTTCCCCGTCAACGTAGATCTCATTGATGAGCCTGACGGAATCAAAGGCAAATTGTCCGCCGTCCGGGGACCAGCCCGGCGTCAGGATATCCGTATAGAGGAAGGTCGCTCCGCTTTCCATCCGGACGATGTTTTTCTGCCGGTATGCCGCATCCTTGTATGCGATCAGCGGGTCGGGCAGGTACTCAAGATAGCTGCCTGCCTTAAGCGTCATCGTCGTCTCCTGGTATGCATGGTCTTTCGGGGTCTTATAGACTTTCGTTGCGCCCTGTGTTGTCAGCGTGACCCGTGCGTCCGGTTCCGCCGTGATGTCCATGCGGTAACGGTCTCCGTCCAGATAACCCCCGCCAGGATTCAGGAGGTAGTAGCAGACCTTGCCGGAATCATCATGATAGATCGGGCGCATCACTTTGAATGCGCCCTGGAAATAGACGTTCCGGGCAACTGTCTTGCCCGCCCGGTCTTCAAGGGAGAGGTTCAGCTCCCCCGTCCATTGCGTCACGGTCAAGCCAATCCTTTTAGGAGGACCTGTTTGTTGACCCAGTCGATCACTTCGTCAAGGCCCTCTTCTGTCTTCAGGTTTGTGAAAACGAACGGCTTGTTTCCGCGGAACTTCTTTGTATCCTCCGCCATAACCTCCAGGCTTGCCCCGACATGAGGCGCGAGGTCCGTTTTGTTGATGATGAACAGGTCGGATTTGATCATCCCCTGCCCGCCTTTGCGCGGAATTTTCTCCCCCTGGGCCACGTCAATGATATAGATCGAGAAGTCGACAAGCTCAGGACTGAACGTGGCGGCCAGGTTATCACCGCCGCTTTCGACAAAGATGAGCTCGACGTCGGGGTGGCGTGATACGAGTTCATCGATTGCGGCAAAGTTCATGGAGGCGTCTTCACGGATAGCGGTGTGCGGACAGCCGCCCGTCTCCACTCCGATGATCCGGTCATCCTCGAGTACGCCGTGCGCAATGAGGAATTTTGCATCTTCCTTCGTATAGATGTCGTTCGTCACCACCGCCATATCGACGTCGTCTTTCATGCGGCGTGTCAGCTTCTCGACGAGCATCGTTTTGCCCGCGCCGACCGGTCCGCCGATTCCAATTTTAATGGGTTCCATCTGACCAGTTCCTTTCTGTTTATTACTATTCTTAAAGGTACCGCTGCCCGTCTGATTCAGGACATGAAAATCCTGACGTTGACCCGCTCGTGTTGCATCTGGGACAGTTCAAGCCCCGGTGCGACCAGGCCGAAATCCTCGTCAGGAAGTGCGAGGGCCTTTTCTGCCGTCTGCCGCAGCAGCGGCCGTATGCGATTCAGAATCATCTGGCCTGCTGTCTGCCCAAGCGGTATTGCCCTGACGGCATTCTGGATCAGTCCCGACACGGTGCCGTAGAAGTGATACAGAACAGCTTCTTCGCGACTGCATCCAAGGCCGTGGGCAGTGATGGCGAAGACAACTGCCGGGTGCGGGACGGCCCGCTTTTCCTTTACGAGTTTGGCGTATTCGTTCAGGAAGGGAAAATCATAGAGTCGGCTGAACAGTTTCAGCATGCCTTCTCCGATCATCCGGGTTCCCTGCCGCGTCTCCCTCGGAAGGTTCTGGACGTGCAGCCTGGCGCCGATTGCAGAGACAGTGTCCAGATCACCGGTTTCCAGCGCATCATACACCATCCTGCAGGCGATTCCGTCCGTATAAGCGAGCTGCTCTTCCAGGTAGCAGGAAAGCCACTCCTCAAACGATTCACTGTCGGTCACTGTGTTGTCCTGGATATAGGTCTCCAGCCCAAACGAGTGACTGAACGATCCCGTCGGCAAGTTCGAGTCGCAAAGCTGAAAAAGGGCGAGAAGCCGCTCAGTCATGGCTGTGCCCGATATGCCGGAAAGCTTCCTTCACTTTCCTGTCCTCGCGCACATATGGGATGCCCAGCTCTTTCAGAAGGTCCTCTACGAGATAATCGTATTGAACGAGCATTTCGTCGCCTTCGAATTGCGCGGGAAGATGCCGGTTTCCGAGCTGATGCGCAATCATCCCCATCTCACCGATTGTGCGCGGGCGGATGACAAGCAGATCGTCTGTCATGACATCGATGACAATCATATTGCGTTCATCCATATAAAGGACATCACCCGCCCGGAGGTCACGCGGCTCCTTCAGGCGGATTCCGACCTCTGTCCCGTGATCGGTTTTGACCCGCTGGATCCGCTTGACAAGTGCGTCGCTTTCGAGGAGGATCTTTTCCTTATGGCGATTACCAATCTCATTCGGCTCCATTTCGTCGAGATTGCCCAGAATCTGTTCAATAATCATGTTTGTTCACCTCAGAATAAGAAATATCGTTGCCCCATCGGCACTCGTTCAACCGGATCGCATGTCAGATGTTCACCGTTCACATGAACCTCATAGGTTTGCGGGTCGACCTCGATCTCCGGTGTTTCGGAATTTAGCTTCATGTCTTTTTTCGTAAGAGAACGGATGCCGCCGACCGGAAGAACCCGCTTCTGCAGCCCCAGTTTCTCGTGTATGCCATCTTCATAGGCTGCCTTCGAGATAAACGTGATTGAGCTTTCCTGCAAGGCTTTTCCGTACTGGGCATACATCGGCCGCATGATATACGGCTGTGGCGTAGGGATTGAAGCGTTCGCGTCTCCCATCAGGCCGACGACGGCAAGGCCCGTCTTCAGGACCATCTCCGGTTTTACCCCGAAGAAAGCCGGGTCCCATAGGACAAGATCCGCTATTTTGCCCACTTCGATGGATCCTACATGTTCTGAAATACCGTGGGTGATTGCCGGGTTGATCGTGTATTTCGCAATATAGCGTTTGGCCCGATTGTTGTCGGCATAGTCGGTATCCCCCTTCAGGAGTCCCCGCTGCATCTTCATCTTGTCCGCGACCTGCCATGTACGGATCGCCACCTCTCCGACACGCCCCATGGCCTGGGAGTCCGAGCTGACCATACTGAAGACGCCCATATCCTGGAGAATATCTTCTGCGGCAATTGTTTCCCTGCGGATCCGGGAGTCCGCAAATGCGATATCCTCCGGAACGGACGGGTTCAGGTGATGGCAGACCATGACCATGTCCAGGTGTTCATCAATCGTATTGACGGTATAAGGTAGTGTGGGGTTAGTGGATGAAGGAAGGATATTCATGTAGCCTGCAGACTTGATCAGATCCGGGGCGTGTCCCCCTCCGGCTCCTTCGGTGTGGTACATGTGGAGGACCCGGTCCCTGACAGCGGCCATTGTCTCTTCCATAAATCCGCTTTCGTTAAGGGTATCGGCATGCAGCGCCACCTGGACGTCGTACTCGTCCGCCACCGACAGCGCCATGTCCAGCGAGGACCCGGTCGCCCCCCAGTCTTCGTGTACCTTCAGGCCGATGACGCCGGCGCGCACTTGCTCTGCAAGCGGCTCTTTTGCCGCGGCATGCCCCTTCCCGGTAAAGCCGATATTGATCGGAAGCCCTTCGGCGGCCATCAGCATCCGGTGAATGTTCCATTCACCCGGAGTGACGGTGGTTGCCTTGGATCCCGTGGCAGGACCTGTCCCCCCGCCGATCAGTGTTGTGGTTCCGGCTGAGAGGGCGACCTGCACTTGCTTCGGATTGATAAAGTGGACGTGGGTGTCGATCGCACCGGCCGTCACAATCCGGCCCTCACCAGCGATGATTTCCGTGGATGCTCCGATGATGATGTCGACATTGTCCATGACAAGCGGGTTTCCGGCCTTTCCGATACCGGCAATTCGGCCGTCCTTGATGGCAATGTCCGCTTTCACGATGCCCGTATAGTCAAGGATCACGGCATTCGTAATCACGACATCCGCGGCCCCGTCAGCCCTTGTCGCGAGCGGGTGCTGGCCCATCCCGTCACGGATGACCTTGCCGCCCCCGAATACTACCTCGTCACCATATGACGTATAGTCCTTTTCGATTCTGATAAAAAGATTCGTATCAGCCAGACGGATGGAATCTCCCGTCGTCGGGCCAAACATTTCCGCGTACTGTTTTCTCGTCATCCGGAACGTCATGATTCTGCCTCCCCATCAAGCGGGCCGTCAACCTCGTTATGGAAACCGTAAACACGTCGCTTGCCCGCAAAATCGATCAGTTCAATCTCCTTCTCGTCACCCGGCTCAAAGCGTACGGCGGCACCCGCCGGTACGTTCAGCCGCTTCCCAAAAGCCTGCTTCCGGTCGAACTTCATCGCAGGGTTCACTTCATAAAAGTGATAATGCGAACCGACCTGGACGGGGCGGTCGCCCGTATTTGTCACGGTGATGGTTGTAATCTCCCTTCCCTCATTACAGATGATGTCTCCTTCTTGAAGAACGTATTGTCCAGGATGCATGTTCAGTTTCCTCCTGTCTTGATTAGCGGATCGGGTTGTGGACAGTGACGAGCTTTGTCCCGTCCGGGAAAGTCGCTTCCACCTGGATGTCCGGAATCATTTCCGGCACGCCCTCCATGACATCCTCCCGGGAGAGGATATTGGCTCCATACTCCATCAGCTCGGCGACACTTTTTCCGTCACGCGCCCCTTCCAGCACCTCGTAGGTAATCAGCGAGACAGCCTCAGGATGGTTTAGCTTCAGTCCGCGATCTTTCCTCCGGCGGGCCAGGTCGGCCGCCACAACGATTAGCAGTTTGTCCACTTCACGCGGCAGCAAGTGCATCCCTTATTCCCTCCTTTCCTCATTTCGTCCGAACTAAAAAAAGCCCGCAACGAGACTTTTTTAAGGGTTCTGAATATTTCGTCCGAATCTTCTTCAGCTTTCCCTTCAGAGCCGGACTGTAAACTACTTTCTAAACTATATTAGCAAAATCAAATCCGGAAGTAAATTCGAACACATCAAGCTTTGATTGCTCCTATCAATCCCTTTACAATAGGATTTTTCCATATAAAGACCAATTATAAAAACGAGTAACTTATTATTATACCAATAGTAAAGAATAAGATAAAGAACAGAACTATACCCACTGAGTTTAATCGATTTGGATTGATGCAGACGTTCCATTTTAATAAGGAAGCTTTTTTCTCGAGCGGATAATGATGAACTCCAGGACGTCGAGAAAGGTGAAACGTTAACATACTGCAGTGAGACGTTGACAAGGTGCAAATCCAAGCCAAAAAGGACCGGCAGCCGCCGGTCCTTTTCATCGTATCTCCTCTTATGCTTTCGCTTCTTCCGCTTTCGGGCGGAGCGTATGCTTCAGAACCTTGCCCGAAGCATTCCGAGGGAGCACGTCCAGGAATTCCACTTCCGCCGGGAGCTTGAATTTCGCCAGATGCTCCGCGCAGTAGTCGATGATCTGCTCCTCAGTGAGGCTCTTTCCTTCCTTGACCACCACAAAGGCTTTCGGCACCTCACCGTAAACCGGGTGCGGAATGCCGACAACTGCGGCTTCAAGCACTTCAGGGATCTGGAACAGCACTTCCTCCACTTCCAGCGGATAGATGTTCTCCCCGCCGCGGATGATCATGTCCTTTTTGCGGTCGACGATGTACAGCAGCCCGTCCTCGTCGGTGCGCCCGAGGTCCCCCGAATACATCCATCCGTCCCGGATCGTGCGGGCGGTTTCTTCTTCGTTTTTCAGGTAGCCTTTCATGACCTGAGGCCCCTTGACGACAATTTCACCGACCTGGCCCGGCGGCAGCGTACGCCCCTCTTCATCGACGACACGCACTTCTGTTCTCGGAAGCGGCTCACCGACCGATCCGATCTTATCGAGGGCATAATGGTCCTTCAGCGTCGTCGCAGCCGGCGTATTTTCCGTCTGGCCGTACAGGTTCTGGACCTTCACACCCGGGAAGATCTCCTTCAGCTTTTTCACGAGTTCGTATGGCATCGGTGCCGCACCGTAGCAGAACAGGCGCAGGTCCGGGACATCGAGTTCCCCGATATCCGGGCGGTTGAGGAGAATCGCGAACATCGCCGGCACACCGAAGAACATTGTCGCCCTGCTTTCTTCGAGTGTCTTGACTGTCCTGTCCGGCGAGAAGGCCGTCTCGATGATAAGCGAGCCGCCGCTGACCGACACGGCGTTCATGAACACATGGCTCGCTGCACAATGGAACAATGGTGTCGTAATCTGCATCCGGTCATCTGCCGTGACGTCCATCGCTTCCGCCCAGATCTCCGCTGTCTCCAGCAGGTTCCGGTGCGTCAGCATGACGCCCTTCGGCTTGCCCGTAGTGCCCGACGTGTACATAATGACTGCCGTATCGTCCGACTTCAGTTCTGCCGGCCCGGGGACGAGCGCCGGGTCTTCCAGGATGGCATCGAACTCTCCGGAGCCGCCAATCTCCAGAACTTCCCGGAAAGAGACGCCCGTATCGTCCGCCGTTTTCCGGAGCGCTTCATCGACAATCAGCGACTTGGCCTCGGAGTGCTCGAAGATGTAGCCGATCTCCCTCGCCGTCAGCTTCGTATTGACCGGCATAAGTATGAATCCGCCGAGCTGAACACCAAAATAGGCGGCGACAAATGAGTCCGAGTTCCCTGCAAGAAGGGCGATCACATCACCCGGCCGGTAGCCCTGCTGCTGGAAATAAGCGGCGACCCGCTCCGCTTTCTCCCTGAATTCCCCGTACGTCCACTGTTTACCCTGGAATGAGGTATACATTTTATCCGGCTGTGACTTTCCGTATCCGACAACCACTTCAGGCAAGAACATGGCATTCGCTCCCTTTATACTGTTAGATAATTAAAACTATTCGTTATGTTTATGCCGGATTCCTCCCTTTTGCCCGCCTTTTGAGCCCGCTCATCCTTCTTTTCGCTGGAATAATCAAATAAGGGCTGTCCCGCTCTGCGGCACAGCCCTTATGTTCACCGGTATTCCATTTCATTTATTGCCGGGGATGAACCCACAGGGATGGGCCGGTATTGCAGGACGACCGGGTCGCCTGCGGACAGCCGGCCGGCAAGGCCCGTCACCAGGTCCACCGTCTGCTGACCGACATCGATCGTATAATGGATCTCCCTTCCCTGATAAAGCACGTTCCGAACCGTTCCGCGGATGCCTTCGCCGGTACCGAATGCCAGCTGTTCAGGACGGAGCGGGCAAAGGCCGGTGTCGCGGAAGACCGGTGCGACATCCGGAACGGCCCAAGCGACTTCCGTACTGCCGAACGGATGGAAGCGGCCGTCCCTCCAGTCGCCCGGTATCAGGTTCGCCTTGCCGATGAACGTCGCGACAAATGGAGTATCCGGCCGTGAATAGATCTCTTCCGGTGTCCCGGCCTGTTCAATCTTGCCGCCGTTCATGACGACGATTCGGTCGGCCATCGCGAGGGCCTCATCCTGATCGTGCGTGACATAGACGATGGAGGTTCCTGTCTGGCGGTGAATCGTCTGGATTTCGTTCCGCAGCTCAAGCCGCAATCGGGCATCGAGGCTTGAAAGCGGCTCGTCCATGAGTAAAAGGGACGGGTTCGGTGCCAACGCACGGGCGATGGCGACGCGCTGTTTCTGGCCGCCCGACAGCTCCGAGGGCATGCGGCTGCCGTACTGGGCCAGGCCGACCATCGAGAGCATCTGCCGCACCCGTCCGGCTGCATCCCGCTTCAGCGCGGGGTCGATGAACCGGTGATGGCGGAGCGGAAAGGCCACCTGTTCGCTGACCGTCATATGCGGCCAGAGTGCGAACGACTGGAACACCATGCCAAGATCGCGTTTTTCGGGCGGAGTGGCGTGATCCGGTCCGGCGACCGTGTGTCCGCCCATACGGATCTCTCCCGCGGAAGGCGTCTCGAATCCCGCAATCAGGCGAAGGAGCGTCGTCTTGCCGCAGCCCGATGGCCCGACGATGGCAACAAACTCCCCTTCGCCGATCTCCAGGTTGATGCCATTCAGCGCATCCGTCTCTCCGAAGGTTTTCCTGATGCCGGCCAGTTCTGTTTTCATGGTGTATTCACCCTCCTTTTCCAGATTCGCAGCAGCAGATAAGCCAGTCCGGCAATCGCTCCCATCAGGACCAGCACAACTGCTGAGTAGGCGGTCGAATGAGTCGTGTAGCCCGCCTGCTCGAAGTTGAAGATGATGATGCCGATCGTCTCGGAACCGCTTGACCAGAGAAGTGACGAGACGGTCAGTTCGGTGAGCGAAGTGAGCAATACCAGCAACGCCCCGCTCAGGATGCCGCCGGACAAAAGCGGAAGCAGGATCTTCCGCCACTTCTGCAGCGCACCGGCGCCCGAGATGCGGGCAGCCTCCTCCATGTCAGGCGATACCTGTGACATCGCGGTCATGCTGCCGCGTATCTGGAGCACCATGAACCTTGTGACGTAGGCGATCAGCAGGATCCACGCGGTGCCGTAAATGCCCGGATTCCATCCGGGTAAGGGTTCCATCCAGGCGAAAATCATCGCAAGGCCGAGCACGATGCCCGGCAGCGCATACGGCAGGCCCACTGAAAGCTCGATATAACGCAACGCCCCTCCCGGCCTGCGTGTCCGGAAATAGGCAATCGCCGTGCCAAAGACCAGACAGATCAGAGAAGCGGCTACCGCCAGCTTCAGGCTGTTCCCGATGGCGTCAAACGACTTGCCGTAGTCGAACAGGACATACCGGTAATGGTCGAGCGTCAGGTTGTCCGGCACGAACGGCAAACCGTACGCCCGGATGACCGACGTCTTCAGCATCGACAGGAGCGGCACGATTCCGGTACCGAGTACGAACAGCCAGAGCACCGCTTCCACGAACGGACGGTTTTTTCCAAGACGGACCCTCGGCTCGGTGTCCGGAGCTGCCGTCCCGTCTGTTGCCGATTTCCTCAGAAGCAGCCATTGGAACAAAGTGCCGGCAAGCGCGACAATCGCCAGGATAACCGACAGCGCAGCCGCCCGGGAGAATGCCCCGGGGCCGAACCCGATGACTTCCTGATAGATTGCCGTGCTCAGGACGGTGATGTTCGCCGGGATCCCCAGAAACGCCGGAATGCCGAAGTTGTCGAGGTTCGACAGGAATGCGATCATTGCACCGCCGACAATGCCCGGCAGCGCGAGCGGCAATGTCACGCGGCGCATTACGGTGAGGCGGCCGCCCCCTCCCGCCCGGGCAGCCCATTCCTGCTCCTTCGGGATGCGCCGGAGCACATTCGCCGTGAACAGATGGACGAGCGGATAGTGGGTAATACCAAGAACAAAAACGATGCCGCCCATGCTGTACAGGTTGATGTCCGCAAACGGGACGTCAGAGGCCAGCTGCGTCCAGGCAATCGTCACGATATAGCTGGGAATGATGAACGGCAGAAGGATCAGCACCTGCAGCGCCTTTTTCAGCCGGATGTCCGTGTAGGCTGCGAGCCACGCAGTCGTCACGCCGAGCACAAGAGAAAGAGCCGTTGAACCCGCCGTGACGATCAGCGTGTTCAGAAACATCGTCCAAGTGCCGGATTCACTGAGCAGCGATCGGTAATGGGCGAGCGACATCCCGCCCTCCTCCACGAAGCTCATATAAAACAGGCGGATGACCGGAACGACGAACAGCAGCGTGACGATCAGTACCGACAGCCATAAAGGAACGTTACGCAACAGAGAAAAGCGGCGTCCGGCCCCAGCCGCCTGCCGCCCTCCGTCATTCAGGGTGATCTGTGTCATCGGACCGCCCCCATTACTCTCCGAACAGTTCCTTGAACTCGCGCTTATCGTCTTCGCGGCCGCTGCTCAGCTCGTCAAGCGGCGCGGACAGGACGTTCATCTCGTCGATGGATTTTAGCCCTTCAGGTGCGTCGACGCCTGTCCGGATCGGCGTGTATCCAAGCTCCGATGCCAGCTTCTGGCCTTCTTCCGACAACACGAAATCGATGAAGGCCTTTGCCGCTTCTTCATTGTCCGTGTCCTTGATCATGCCGATCGGCTCCGTGATGACCGGGACGCCCTCTTTAGGATAAACAAGGTCCACCGGCGATCCTTCCGCTTTCGCATTGGCGACGATGTAGTCAACGACCATCCCGTATGTTTTCTCTCCGCTCTGGACCGCCTTCAGCGCTGCCCCGTTCCCCTGGACGACGGAAGTGCCGTTATCCTTCAGAGCTTGATAGAAGTCCCATCCGAAGTTGTCCTGGCGGGTGAAAACCCCTGCGTTGTAGGCCGCTGCCCCGCTGTACAATGGGCTTGGCATGATCGCCTGTTCTTCTGACGCGGTGTCCGTCAGTACATTCCAAGAATCCGGCAGTTGTTCCGCTTTGTCCGTATTGACGGCGAGGACGGTCGCCATCACTTTTGTTCCCGTGTATGTATGGTCCGGATCGACGAAGTCTTCAGGAATCGCTTCGAGTTCTTTCGATTCGTACGGTTCCAGAAGATCCTGTTCTTTCAGGCCTTCGAATGTGACACTGTCGGCAACGAGCAGGACATCGGCCTGGATATCGCCTGCCTGCTCCTCAGCAAGTACCTTGCCGATGACTTCTTCCGTACCGGACCGGAAGACGTTCACTTCCACTTCCGGGTGCTGTTCATTAAACGCGTTCACCAATGCCGTCGCATCGGTGTCCGGCTGGGACGTGTAAAAGTCGAGCGTACCGCCTGCACCGCCGTCTTCTCCTGAACTGCCCGCCTCCGATTCGGCATCTGTTCCCGAGCACGCAGCAAGAAGCAGGCTTGCTGCAACGCCCATCGTCAGCATCGTCTTTTTCATCTTCATCTCTGTTTTCCCCCTATCGGTGTGATCTGTTCTTCCTCGTGACCGGCGGCAAGACCGATCTTCGAAACGGTGATGTATCCTTCCCGGAGCAGATGGAAATCACTGTCCGGGCGTGAAGGTTCGAGCCATGCCTGACGGTCACGCAGCCAGTAGAGGACCCCGCCCTCCGGCTGGTCTGCCGTCATATGGCGGTACCGGTCGAGTGAAAAGTCCGGTACCGCCTCCGCGATTCCCGGGCAGGACGATTCCGGAATGGCGGGAAGGTTAATGTTCATCAGTCCCTCGAGCGCTTCCTCTTTTCTGAGGCTGGACAGTGCCGCATAAAACAGGCCCTTCGCGGCACCAAAATCAGGCTCCGCCGCATCCGTGCGATCCAGCGAAACCGCCACACCCGGGATTCCGGACAACGTGCCTTCCCTCGCCCCGCCGATTGTCCCGGAGTAATGGATGTCGCGGCCGATATTCGCACCTGCATTGATGCCCGAAACGACACAGTCCGGCTTTTCTTCAAACAGGACGCCAAGTGCCAGCTTTACGCAGTCCGCCGGCGTGCCGCCGACGATTGCATAGGCCGGGACATTGCCGCCGAAAATCGTCATCCTTTCGGCCTTCAGCGGTTTCCGGAGCGTGATGGAGTGGCTCGTCGCGCTCCGTTCCCCATCAGGGGCGACCACCGCGACTTTTCCGAAATGCTGGAGCACCTCCACGGCAGCCGCCAGGCCGGGCGCAAAGATTCCGTCGTCATTCGTCACGAGAAATCTCATAGGTGATGTCCTCCAATCCGAACAATCCGTTCTTTTTCAGATAGCCCACGTTTTCTTCGAGCATCCCCGACTCACCCAGATAATCGAATCCTTCGATCACCAAGATAATTCCGCGTTCGGCCGCTGACCGGATGGCCGGTTTGACGTCCACCTTGCCCTTTCCGATCGGGACATGGAACCGGTTGGCCGTGGCGTCGCTCACATGGAGCTTGCCCACACGGCAGAGCGCATTCATCTCGATAAACGGGGAACGCGAGAACGGCACATGCGCGGTGTCGACGGTTACCGTGATAAACGGCGAACGATGCCGGACGAGCCGGTTCATCGTCTCCGGTCCGGTGACCAGTTCTCCGTCTCTGGCTTCCATCATCTCAACGGACAGGGGCACCCCTTCCCGGATTGCGATCCGCTCCAGCCGGTCAAGCGATTGCTGCATTTTCTCGAGATGCCATTCCGTCCAGCGTTCATTCACCGTAATCCTGCCCGGATGGATCGTCACATCCTCCGCCCCGAGGTCTGCGGCAAGAGCGATGGAACGCTCGATTTCCGATAAGGACTGCTCACGGATGCCCTCGTTCAGCGAGCACATGTTCAGATCCCAGCTCGGTGCATGCAGGGTCAGCCCGAGACCGGCTTCCTCCAGCACTTCTTTCACCTTATTCACCCGGAAACCGGAAAAGCGGAACTGCTCCGCCCAGAGTTCGACGCCTCCAAGGCCGGCAGCGCTGAACTTATCCACTATCTGGCGGATCGTGCCGCCCCAGAAAAGTGTGGATGAACCGTACCATCCTCTGCTCATCGGGCCACCTCCTCGCCAGGCAGGATCTGCTTGATCCAGCCGTGGACGTCCTCCTGGTCATAATCGACCGAACCCGGCAACTGCGGGTTCCGTGACGCTTCTCCGTGGAAATCGCTGCCTACACTTTTCAGCAGGCCGAGCCGCTCCGACTCCGCCCACCACTGGACCGTCTCCAGTTCGGAATGACCGGAATAATACACTTCGATGCCGTCGAGCCCTTCATCCGCGACACGGTCGATGCTGAAGCCGAACCGGTAAATGCCAGGATGCGCGAGGAAGGCGAAGCCGCCGCACTCATGGATCAGCGCGATTGCCTCTGCTGATGAAAACGTTTCGCGCTCGAAATAACCCGGGCTTCCCGATGCGAGCAGCCGGTCGAACGCTTCTTCCACGTCATGGAAATAACGGTGCTCCACGAGGACCTTGGCAATATGCGTCCGGACAATCACGCCGCCCTCGGCCTTTGAACGGCAGTCTTCCCATCGGATATCGTAGCCCATCCGGTTCAGACGGCGGACAATCTTCCGGCTCCAGGACTCCCGCTCCTGCCGGCGCCACTCGCAGTGTGCCTTCATCAGCGGATGATCCGGGTCAAATCCGTAACCGAGGATGTGCAGTTCACCGTTCGGTCCGTACGTGTTCAGCTCGATTCCCGGAATCACCCGGACGCCTGTGCGCTCTTCATGGGCCTTTGCTTCCGTATAGGCGCCGACCGAGTCATGGTCCGTGATGGCGATGCAGGTAAGCCCCTGTATCGCCGCGAGATCCATCAGTCCGCGCGGCGTCCGTTCTCCGTCCGAAAACACCGAGTGCATATGCAGGTCCACCTTCATCCGAAGCACCTCCTGTGATTAACTCCGCTTTTATCGTAACGCCCGATTGTTTTCGGAATGTTAAGCCACTGTTGAAGTTCGTAAAGGCTCGGTAAAGATGGGAATCCGATCGGGCTTCACCATTTTCCGATAGAATGGTGAGTTTGAAGATTAGTCGCCTGAGTTTGAAGATTAGTGTCCTGAGTTTGAAGATTAGTCGCCTGAGTTTGAAGATTAGTCGCCTGAGTTTGAAGATTAGACCGCCGGGTTTGAAGATTAGTCAGCCGCCCCCTTTAATTGCACAGCAAAAACCCGGGTCAGCCGCTCTGACCCGGGTGCTGCATCTCTTCTTTTTTCAATTCCTCTGCCATTATGGCCAGCTGTTTTTTGTCAATCTTGCCGATATCCGTTATCGGAAGCTCCTGCACGAAAAAGAAATCCTTCGGAACTTTATAGCTGCCGAGCGTCTGGGCACAGTGCTTCAGCAGTTCCTCTGTTTTCGGGATATTCCCGGGCTGCGCGACGATAAAGGCCACGACGCGTTCGCCCCACTTCCGGTCTGCGATGCCGATGACCGCGATTTCCCTGACCCCGTCATGGCCGATCAGGCACTGCTCGACTTCCTGAGGGTAAATGTTCTCCCCCCCGGAGATGATCATTTCCTTTTTCCGGCCGACGATAAAGTAATCCCCGTCTTCATCCCGGCTGGCGAGGTCACCCGTGCTGAACCAGCCTTCCTTCAGCGCCTCTTGTGTCGCTTCTTCGTTGTTCCAGTAATGGGAGAACAGATGCCGGCCCCGGAGGTGGAGTTCCCCGACCTCGCCTGCCCGGCAGGGCCGCCCTTTCGCATCCAGGATGCGTACTTCATTGAACTGCATGCTTTTCCCGACGGCGCCCCGCTTCCTCATCGCCGTGTCCGGATCGATGATAAAGTTGTTCGGGCCGGCTTCCGTCATGCCGTATCCCTCCCTGAACCGGACGCCTTTTTTCCGGTAGGCGTCATACACCGTCTGCGGGCACGGAGCACCGCCGGACAGGAAAACATCCACGGTGGGAAAATCACTTTCCCAGAACAGGTCGGTGTCAAGCATCGCCTGGTGCATCGTCGGAACAAAGAGCGAAATGGTCGTCCGGTAGTCATTCAGGGCACGGATCGCCTCTTCCGGATCAAACTTCCGGCCGATGACGACGGTGCCCCCGGCCATGAGGATCGGGAGGCTGAGCGCATTCAGGCCGCCGGTGTGGAACAGCGGCATATAGTTGAGCGTGCAGTCGCGTGCCGACAGGTTCCAGCTTATGATCGTATTGATGGCGTTCCAGTTGACCGATTCGAATGTCAGGACCACGCCTTTGGGGCGTCCTGTCGTCCCGCCCGTATAAATCATCATCCACGGATCATCAAGGCGGCCCGCTGCCTGCTCTGTACGGAGGTTCACGGATGTTGCCGGAACGGAATCAAGTAGGGCGGCCGGAATGCCCAGCCCGGCTGCCCGGCCGGCGTGCTCGTGATCGTGCAGCAAAAGCGACGGACCGCTGTCAGACACGATGTACCGGAGTTCACTTTCGCTGAGCCGCCAGTTCATCGGGACATAGATCAGCCCCCTGCCCGCGCAGGCAAACAAGACGGCGAACAGATCAATCCGGTTATGCGACAATACCGCGACCCGTTCCCCCTTCCGGAGACCGGCCGAGCGGAACTGTTCCATATAGGCAGCCGTACGCCCGGCCAGCTCCCTATAGGTCCAGCGCTGCCCGGTATGTACATCGATCAGTGCCGTTCCGTCCGGTGTGATGTCCGCCCGCTTCATGATCCATCCGTGGTCCGTGTACATTTCGCTCTCCTCCTTTTGTTACATCATGATGCCGCCGTCCACCTGAAGGACATGGCCGTGCACATAAGCGGATTCGTCCGATGCGAGGAACAAGTACGCATTGGCGATATCCTCCGGCTGTCCAAGGCGCCTGAGGGAGATGCCGCCCTTCATCTGCTCGATCACTTTTTCCGGCATCTTCGCGACCATCGCCGTCATCGTGAATCCCGGAGCGACGGCATTGACGTTGATGCCCTTGCGGCCGAGCTCCTTTGCCCATGTCTTCGTCATGCCGACAACGGCTGCCTTGGCTGCAGCATAGTTGGTCTGCCCGAAGTTGCCGTAGACGCCGCTCACCGAAGACGTATTGATGATCTTGCCGCTTCCCCTTTCCGTCATATGTGCAGCGACGGCCTGGGTACAGTTAAAGACGCCGGTCAGGTTGACATCGAGCACCTGCTGCCACTGCTCTGCCGTCATCTTCATGAGCGTCGCGTCGCGCGTGATGCCCGCGTTGTTGACGAGCACATCAATCCGGCCGGTGGCGTTCAGCGCCTCCTCCACCATCCGGTCGACACTTTCCCTGTCTGCGACATTTACACGGATGAACCGGACGTCCAGGCCGTCAGCCTTCAGCTGTTCTTCCGCTTCACGGCCCGCCTGTTCGTCAAAGTCTGCCAGGATGACCCTGGCCCCTTCTTCCGCAAACCGCCTGCCCGCGGCAAGACCGATCCCGTTCGCCCCTCCTGTGATAATGGCCGTCTTTCCCTCAAGCCTCATGCTGCTTCACCTTCCCCGACAAAAATGTTTCGATGGATTCCTTGAGTCCGTCGAGGTCATCGATCAGCGGGGAGTGCCCGTTTTCTTCGAGTGAAACGAACACCGCGTTGTTCCCGAGGTCCTCGATAATTTCGTCCGTCATTGTCTGGGTGACCACCAGGTCGCGGTCACCGCGCAGGACCAGCACGGGCACCCGGATATCTTTCGCCTGGTCCGTCCCTTCTGTGACGCCGTTGTGGACGGGGCTGATGTTGAATGTGTTGAGCGCATGGTACACATCCGCCAGGTTCCGCTGCGTGAGCATATCGTCCACGTAGGCTTTATAGCGATCCGGGTCCGGCTGCCGCTTGGTATAAATCGCCGCATTCCAGACCGCTTTCAGCCCTTCCCGGTTGCCCGAGTCGTACAGCCCCTGCATCGGCTTCGTCTTGCCGGCATCCTGCTCGATTTCTTCAATGGTCTGCAGGCGGTTTTCCGGGTCAGGGGTACCGTCCGGCTTTACGCCATAAAACGGGTATCCTCTTGTCGAAGCCGACGCAAGCAGAACCAGTTTCCGGACCGGTTCCGGGTGGTCCGCCGCGAACTGCATCGCCACCGCGCCGCCTGTCGACCAGCCGACCAGGCTGAATGCATCGAGGCCGAGCTGCCCGGTGAAGTCATGCAGATCCTCTGAAAAATCCCGGATCGAAGTAATCCGTTTGTTGTAAGTGGACCCGCCGAACCCTCTCAGATCCGGTGCAATGACCGTATAAGCAGGATCAAGCGCATCAATCAGGATATCCCAGTGCTTTGAGGACGTCATGTTGCCGTGGACCAGCACAATGACCTCTTCCCCACCCGGGCGCTCCCTGTAGGTGATCGTCTCCCCGTTTTTGAGCTTCACTTCTTTTAACGCCATCCAATTTTCCTCCTCATCATTCCGGCCCCCACCTGACCGTCATGGCTCCCCAGGCATAGCCGATTCCGGCACTGACCAGGACAGCGACATCCCCGTCGCTGAGCCTGCCCTGCTGCTGCGCGAGCTCGAGCGACAGAATCTGGTCGAACTGCCCGATATGGCCGTAGTCGTTCAGGTAGACAGACTGCTCTTCTCTCAGCCCGAGCTGGCCGAGGACATAGTCATGGGCGGACCGTTTCATATGGAGAATGCCGAGATAGTCGAGATCGGCATCCGTATAGCCGCTCTTCGCCAGCGACCCCCGGATCACCTTCAGGAAGTTCTCCATCGACCGCTGCTCCAGCCGCATCTTCATCCCTTCCGGATCCAGGACATCAAGGCGGTACAGGCCGTCACGGAGTGATTCTTCCGTCAGCGGCTGCATCGTTCCCCCGACCGGCACGACGACATCTTCGGAAAATGAGCCGTCCGTAATGATTTCTCCCTGCAGAACGGTGTTGCGCCCCAGGTCCTTCCGGAGGATCATCGCCCCGCCGCCCGCCGCCAGGTTGAACATGAACCGTGTCCGCTCATTGCGGTAGTCGATAAAGTCTCCGTTGCGGTATCCCCCGGCAAGCAGCACCGTCCGGATATCCGGATCTGTTTCCATCAGCGCGGTTGCCACTTTCATTGCCATGATGGTCGTCCCGCAGCGCATTGCCGCGTCAAACCCCCAGGCATGGTGGGCCCCGAGTTCTTCCTGCATCTTGATTGCGGCGGTCCAAAGCGGGTATTCCTTATGCTCCTCGCCGATATAGATGATGAGATCAATTTCCTTCGCGTCGATCCCGGCCTTCCGGATCGCCTCCCGTGCCGCACGGATCCCCATGGCTGCCGTATGATCGTCTTTTCCCGGAACCGGAATCCGGTTAATGCCGAGTTTGGTCCGGACCACCTCTTCCGGGATGCCCGTCATTTCCGCCAGCTGCTCCGCATCAAAGTAGGTTTCCGGGATGTACATCCCCGTGCTTAAGATTCCGACTGACATGGCTCTGCCCCTTTATCCATTCTCTTCCGCTTTCGCCTTCAGGACCGGCTGCTTTGCCTTCAGGGCAGCCGCACGCTTCCCGCTGCGCTTCGCCCGGACCTGCCGGAACCAGCCGACGATCCCCTGCGGGAAAAAGACAACCGCCAGGATGTAGACAATTCCGAAGAAGATGATCCACCGCTCGAAAATCGGATAGTCCCGTGCGAGTCCCGACAGATAATGCTGGGCAAACTCAATCACCGTGGCCCCGAGGATCGGGCCGATCAGGGTGCCCACCCCTCCAATGATGGTCATGAGAAGCGCATCCAGCGTGATGTCCATCGTCATGACGCTTGTGTTGACGAAACGGAGGGACACCGAATAAAGCGACCCGGCAAGACTTGCGA
Organism: Bhargavaea cecembensis DSE10; assembly: GCF_000348905.1. GTDB lineage: Bacteria > Bacillota > Bacilli > Bacillales_A > Planococcaceae > Bhargavaea > Bhargavaea cecembensis. Next base: position 24,493 of record NZ_AOFT01000001.1, on the reverse strand, counting down.
AAATACCGGCAACGACAGACGCCGTCACCTTATAGTGGAGGGTCTTGTACCCGAGCGAGGCCGTCCGCTGCTCATTCTCCCTTACCGCGATCAGCACGCGGCCCATCGGCGAGGCGACAAAGCGGGACAAAAGCAGATAGACAACGATCAGGCAGCCGAGCGCCGTCAGATAAAACATCGTTCGGTCCTGGAAAAACTCAGGCGCGCGGAACGTGAATCCGTCATTGCCGTTCGTGACCGCCCGCCATTTCTCGGCAGCGACCAGGAACAGGCCGGCAAGCGCCATCGTGAACATGGCATAAAAGTGGCTCTTTAGCCTGAGGGTGAGGAGCCCTGCGATAAAACTGATGATGCCCGCAATCAGCATGCCTGCAGCAATCGACAGGAGGAACATGCCGAGCGTCGGCTCCATGCGGTCGAGAATGACGGCGGTCGTATAGGCGCCAACCCCGAAGAACATCGCGTGGCCAAACGAGACGATGCCGGTGTAACCGAGCAGGATGTCATAGCTCATTGCCAGGATCGAGAAAATAAAGATCTGTGTCAGCAGAATCGTCATCGTCCTGGAGTCCGAGAAAAGCGGGAACGCGGCAAGCACCGCGGCAATGACGATCAGCCAGAAGTTTTTTCCTTGAAGTTTGGATATCATCGGTCATGCCTCCTTTGCCGTAAAGAGTCCCTGTGGTCTGAAGATGAGCACGACCGCCATCAGGATCATGTTCACCGCGAGAGACAGTGACGGGACGAAATAAGCCATATAGCTTCCGGCCAGTCCGACGAGGATTGCCGCGAGAAGCGAGCCCGGGAAGCTGCCCATCCCGCCGATTACGACGACGATAAAGGCGAGTATGGCGAATTCAAGTCCCATCTCCGCATACACGACACCTGAATACGGAGCCATGAGCGCACCGGCAAGTGCCGCTAGTGCCGCGCCGGCCATGAACACATAGAGAAAGACTTTGTTGATGTCAATGCCGAGCGCCTGCACCATTTCCTTGTTCAGGACGCCCGCCCTGACGATCAGCCCGATCTTTGTCCGCTTCAGGATAAACTGGACGACGGCGAACACGAGCAGCCCGACGAGGATGATAAACAGGCGGTATTTGATCAGGATGACACCGCCCGCCTCCCAGCTTCCGGACAGGTAATCCGGTGTTTTTGCCGCGATCTGGTTCGGCCCGAAGACCACTTTCAGCATTTCGGACAGCACCAGCATGAAGCCGAGCGTAATCAGGATCTGCTGCACATGGTTGCCGTACACCGGCTTGATGATCAGCTTTTCCGTAATGAAGCCGAGGACGATGCCCGTCAGCACCGCTCCGATGACGGAGATGAGGAAGCTTCCGGTCACGCCGTAGAAGAAGACGCCGCTGAAGGCTCCCCATGCGAACAGCCCGCCGTGGGCAAAGTTCAGGACGCTCATCAGGCCGAAAATCAGGGTCAGGCCTGCAGCGAGCAGGAAGATGAGCATGCCCGTGGCCAGCCCGTTGACTGTGAGATTCAATAATAGATCCATTTACATGGCCTCCCTTCAGGCGATTCCCAGATAGGTCCGCTTCAGTTCTTCGTCGCGCACAAGGTCTTCCATGCGCCCGCTCTGGACGGTTTCCCCGTCATCGATCAGTGTGTAGGTGTCGCCGACACCGGCAGCCATCGAGAAATTCTGTTCGACCAGGATGATGGTCGTCTGCTTTTTCATCTCCCGGATCGCCTCCATGACGGATTCGATCACGATCGGGGCGAGGCCCTTGGACGGCTCGTCGATCAGCATGAGCCGGTTGTCGTTGACGAATGCCCTTGCCATCGCGAGCATCTGTTTCTGGCCGCCCGACAGGTGTCCGCCTTCCTTCTTCCAGAACTTTTTCAGGTCCGGGAACAGGGTCAGCACATAATCCTGGCGGGCCATTGCCGCTTCGTCCTCTTTTCGCATCGCGACCTTCAGGTTTTCCTCTACGGTGAGCGTCGTAAAGACCGCCTGGTCCTCGGGCACATAGCCGATGCCGCCGTTGGCGATGGAGAAGGTCGGCAGCTTCGTGATGTCCTGCCCGCCATAATGGATCGTGCCGGAAGTGGCCGGATTAAGCCCCATGATCGTGCGGAGCGTCGTCGTCTTCCCGGCGCCGTTGCGGCCGAGGAGCACGGTGACTTCCCCTTCTTCCGCGGTCAGCGAGACCCCCTGAAGGATGTGATACTGGCCGATATGGGTGTGGACGTTTTCAAGCGTGAGCAGTCTGCTCATGGGGCATCCCTCCCAGGTACGCATTTTGCACGGTTTCGTTCTGCATGATTTCTTCAGGTGTCCCGTCCGCCAGAAGCTTTCCGTTGAACAGCACCATGATCGAATCGGACAGATCAAGGATCATGTCCATCTTGTGCTCGATCAGGAGGACGGTCTTGTTACCGCCTTCCTTGATCTTCCGGATAACATTCAGGATGGATGGTACCTCTTCCAGTGACATCCCGGCGGTCGGCTCATCCAGCAGAAGCACTTCCGTGTCAAGTGCCAGCAGCATGGCGATTTCCAGCTTCCGCTTCTCTCCGTGGGAAATCTGGCTGGCGATGGCGTCCGCCTTGCCGTCAAGCAGGACAGTCGCCAGGATCTCCATCGATTCCTCCGTGAACTTCTTGTATGAACTAAAGTGCCGGAACGGGTTGTATCGCACGCCTTCCCTTGACTGCACGGCCAGGCGGACATTCTCCAAAACGGTCAGGTTCGGGAAAACGTTTGTGATCTGGAATGACCGCCCGAGGCCGAGCCTGGTCCTTTCTACAGGGGACAGTCCGTCCAGCAGCCGCCCCTTGAAGTACACATTGCCTTCTGTCGGCTTCAGCTCACCGCTGATCAGGTTGAAGAAAGTGGTCTTGCCGGCACCGTTCGGCCCGATCACCGACTTGAATTCGTTCGGCGGCAGGGTAAAGTTCACATGGTCCACGGCGGTGTGGCCGCCAAATCGGATCGTCAGGTTTTCCGTCTTTAAAATGGGTTCCATTATCGGGATCCTCCCCTCATTTGTTCCGCCCTTCCGGATGCACGCCCGGCGGTGTGCATCCGGAAAGGCGGGACGGCAAATGCCGTCCGTCTTTCCTTATTTCTCCGCCCGGTCAGTTCATGATCGGAGGCTCTGTCTCCTCAGGCGAAAGTTCCCGGATCAGTACAGGCACCGGATAAGGGACGCCTTCCTGCTCTTCCAGCTTGATCGCATAGAGTGACTGCAGCGCCTGGTGGTCTTCTTCACGGAAGGTCATCGTGCCCTTCGGTGTTTCAAACGACATGCCTTCCATGACCTCAATCAGCTGGTCCGCATCCGTTTCGCCTTCCGTCTGTTTCAGTGCTTCTACGATGGAAATCGCAGCTGACATGCCGCCCGGCGTGAACAGATCCGGCACTTCTCCGTCAAAGCGGTCCGTGTGTTCCTTGACGAGCCAGTCGTTCACTTCATTGTCAGGCAGGGTGTGGTAGTAAACAGAGAACCCTTCCATGCCGACAAGCGGTTCCATGACAGACAGTGCCGGGATGTCCGGAGCACCGGTGGAGATCTTGATGCCCTTATCCTGAAGCTTCATGTCTGCAATCTGGTTCCATGGGGAGTTGGCGCCCGCCCATACGACGAACAGGTAGTCAGGGTCCGACTCGATGATCTTCTGTAGGTTTGCCGTGAAGTCGGTCGCTGCCGGATCGGCATACTCTTCAAGGACGATTTCCGCGCCGAGGTCCTCCGCCGCGTCCTTGAATGCCTTTACGCCGTCCCAGCCGAACGAGTAGTCCGGTGCGAATGTCGCGATCTTCACGCCTTCTCCGGCGATTGCGGCCGCTCCGGCCACGGCATCCTGCGAGGAGTTCCGCGCCGTGCGGAACAGGTACTTGTTGAACTCGGAGCCGGTGATGCTGTCGGCGACCGCCGGCTCGACGATCATGATTTTCTCGTATTCTTCCGCCAGCGGCAGGACCGCGAGCGTGTCACCGGAGCTGGACGAGCCGACAAGGAAGTCCACGCCGTCTTCTTCAAGAAGTTTGGTCGCCTTTTGGACCGCCACTTCCGGTTTGGTTTCGGTATCCTCATAGACCACTTCAATTTTCTTGCCGTTGACTTCCATCGATCCGTCGGTCGCATATTCGAGTCCGAGGTCGAATCCTCGCTGTGTCTGCTTGCCGTACGATTCGAGCGCGCCGGTCAATGAGGCCAGGACTCCAATTTTGATCGTTTCACCGCTGCCGCTTCCTTCCACTTCACCGGCCCCGCTGTCCGAACAGGCTGCTGAAAACACCAGGACAAAAGCGAGACTGAGCAAACCTGCAACTCTCTTCAACTTGCACTCCTCCTCCGCTGTTTTGTAAACGCTTTCTGAACTGACTACATCATAGTCCGGAAGAGTTGCAAATGAGTTGCAGACGCCAAAACGCAGGTTGGCGTCTGCGAGCAAAAGCGAAGCGTTGCGGAGCACCCACAGCCAATACGAAGATTGGCTGCTGCGCTCAAAAGCGAAAGCGTTGAGCAGCACCACCCAGTACGAAGATTGACGCCTGCGAGCAAAAGCGAAGCGTTGCGGAGCACAAAGCGGCTTTAGCCGGTGCCAATACGAAGATTGACGCCTGCGAGCAAAAGCGCCAGCGTTGCGGAGCACCAAGCAGCTTTAGCTGCTGCCAGTACGAAGACTGGCGCGTGCGAGCACAAGACGGTAATCTCGTCATTCATCCATCCGGTCTCGTCATTCGACCGGGTAATCTCGTCATTCGCGCCCTGCAATAGGATGATTGACGAAATCAAAACCTTGAATGATGAAACTAGGACCGCGAATGACGAAACCGCCCTAACGCGATAGACATCAGCCGGGCATGCTTATCCAAAAACGAAGCACGGAACAGCATCGCGCAACCTTGTTCACGCTTTTCCGGCATGACTAAAAACCTCCCCAAATTCGCTTCGCCCAAAGCTAATGCGAAGCAGATTCGAGAAGGTTCGGACCCTTCTTTTCAATCAGCTTTACAAATATGCTCATGTTTCTTCTATAAACTCTTCATTCGTTTCAGTTGCTTCCAGAACCATTTCGTACATGCGGATGGTCGGCTCCATCGGTTCGATGCCAAGTTCGCGGTCGAAGACGTCCCTGCACAGTTCAAACCAGCGGATGGCGCGGGACCGCCTGCCCAGCCGGTAGTTGGCGTAGATCAGGAGGCGATAGGCCTCTTCTCTCGTTTCGTCGGCCTCGAGTAGTTTTTCGGACCATTTGATCACTTCATCGTATTCTTCGAGCCGGGTGCAGGTCTGCGCCATCCGTTCCATCACGTTCATCCGCAGGCGGGAATGAGCTTCCCGCTCCGTTCGGATCCAGTCAGTCGATGGTTTTTCCGCGAACAATGTCCCGCCGTACCGCTCCAGCGTTTTTTGGAGCTTTTCTTTTGATTCTTCCGCGTGTCTCTCCCGGATGCCCGATTCCGCATATTTCTGGAACAGCTCAACGTCCGTCGTCAGGCTGCTTTCGGGATTGAGCCGGTACATCGTCTTGTGGCGGCTGATGAAGAAAGGCTCCTCCCGCGCGTTCCGCTCCGGCTCCAACACTTTCAGAAGTGCATTCAGCGCAACCTTGAAGTCCCGGTCGGCCGACTTTTCGTCCGCTTCCGGCCAAAGTGCCTGAAGCAGTTCCTCCTTCGGGATATACCGGTCCCGGTTCAGGCACAGATAAGCCAGAAGTTCCTTCGATTTATCCCTCTTCCACTCTTTGTCCGGCACTTCCCTGCCGTCCCGGTAAAGGATGAACGGGCCTGAGAGCCGGACAAACAGGCTGTAGGCCGGATACCTGATGCTGTCCACAGTTCCGGTGATTTCCGCAAGCCGTGCTGCTTCCTCAGAACTCCCCGATTTCCATGCATGGACAATCATGGCCCGGACGGCTTCCATCCCGACCGGTCCCATCAGCGTCCTGCGCCGGATGAAAAAGTCGTAGCCATTGTCTGTCAAAAGGTTCCCGAATTCCTCGAATGCCGGCAGAAACCGTTCATCATCCCCGGAATGGAATGCCGCATGCGCCATCCAGTATGCCGTTGCCATCCTGCCGAACGAATCCCCGCTCCTCAAAAACAGCGAACGGGCCTTTTCCGCCGCATCACGGGACTTTTCCCATTCCTTCATACGGGCACGAATCACGGAAATGCCCGTAAGGATGATTGCGGACAGCCACTGGTCATTGACAGATTCGGTTTCCGCAAGACCCTTTTCCGCACAGGAAAGTGCTTCGTCATATTGGCCTCCAACAGCCCTAAGGATCGCGAGGCCCAGATACGCTTCGGCCGTCCCCCGGTTGACGTTCAGCTCCTCCATGATGCCGATCGCGTCAAGATACAGCCGTTCAGGGGTTCTGAGATCGTACGGATCCTCGAGAAATTCGGCATGCCCTTTCCGGATCCGGGCCACCGCACCAACAAATGCCGACTGCTTGCCACGGATCCCTTTGCCGGCAGCCTCCTTCGCCCGTGCTGCCTCTCCCTTCAGAGAGTAAAGGAACGAAAGGAGCAGGTCGGTTTCCCGGTGGGAATCGGGAAGCTGGTCAGTGTGCCCTGACCGGCGCTCCAGAAGTCCGAGCGCTTCGTCAAGCCGTCCCCTCCGGAGGAAGATCCGGGCATCCAGGTTGCCTTCCGTCAAAATTTCCGAGCCGAGCCGCGCTTCGGCCGCCCAGCGATCGGCCTCATCCGCTCTGCCGAGGTTGACCAGGTTTTCCGCATACTGCCGCTTTAGGCGTGCCATCACCTTCTGGTCGGTCCCGTCCCCGCTTTCTGCTTCCACGATGGCTTTCCGGAGATACGGTTCGGCACGGCCCGGCTGGATGGTGTCGAGATAGATATGTGCGATACCCGCATGGGCCCGGCTGACCATCAGACGGTCACCCTCCCGTTCGGCCAATGCGGCGCAGCGCATATATGACTGCTTCGCCTTCTCATAAAACGCCCGGTACCTGAAACATTCTCCTTCATGGTAATAAAGGCCGTACCACGCTTCCTTCACCTGGGCAGGCATCGTTTTCAGCCGGTCGAGCAGCCAGTCGAACTTGCCTTCCTTCACCACTTCGTGAGCATGGGCGTCAAGAAATCGCGCGAAGAAAATCGGGTCTCCCGACTTTTCCGCATGGTTCAGCGCCTGCGTCGTATCACCGCGATCCGCACAGAAATGGGCAGCTTTCTTCTGCAGTTCTTCAAATCTGTCCGGACGGCTATCCTTCCATTTATCCTCCAGGAACTGCTGGAACAATGCGTGGAACCGATACGAACCGGAGCCGAGCGGCTGGATGAACACATGCCGGCCGGACAGCTTTTCCAGCTTCTCCGCCTGCAACTTTCCGTAAAACGCCCGGATCAGCGAATCCGAAAATGCGGGGAAAATACTGAACTCAAGAAGAGCCTCCTGGTCATCGGCAGGCATCAGGTTAAAGACATCCTCCGACAGATAGGAAAACAGATCGGCCAGAGCCGGCTTCAGGACCGGTTCCTCCCGTTCCTGACCGTCCCGGATCTGATCCGCCATGAGCCGGACGGCGATTGCCCACCCTTCCGTAAGCGTCAGGATCTGGTCCGCCACCGCTGAATCGAGCCTGCGCCCGAAGTAATCTTCAAAGTATACTTCGATCTCATCACGCGAGAAACGGAAGATCTCTTCTCCCACTTCGTAAAGGCGCCCCGACAGCTTAAGCCTCGGCAGTACCGACCATTTCGGTTTCATCCGGGAGGCGACGACCATCCGGATCTGCGGAGGGAGAAATTCCAGAACCTTCTCCATGAAGAAATCAATTTCAAACACATGGTCGACATGGTGGAAGTCGTCGATGACGATGGCGAACGGTTCCCGGATCTTCATCAGCTCATTGACAAACGCCCCCGGGATGCCGGCCACGGCCCTTCCCGGAGCAGGCTCGTTGCCGCCAAAGGCCGCTTCCGGATCGAATGACGGATTGGCCAGCTGGATGCTCCGGAACAGATGCCGCAGGAAAGGAAGCAGGTCATCGTCCTCGGAAGAAACCGTGTACCAGGAATACCGGATCGGATGGTCCGCAAAAAACCTGGCCAGTCCCGAGCTTTTTCCATAGCCCGCTCCGCTGTGGACAATCATCGTCTGTGCATCCAGCCCCCGCCGGAACGCGCGGTTCAGCCCGGCCCGCGGCATATAGGATGACGGCGGCACCGGAGCAATCAGCTTGGTCATGATCAGTTCCTGCTGCGACATTCGCTCCTCCCCCTTTCGTCTTGGTCCTTTCATCGTACCATAAGAATTATTTGAATTAAATGACATCTTTTTTGGCAGTGTAAACGCATCAAGCCGGCCCTTCGGAAAGGACCGGCTTGATTGCCTGCTTACTGACTGGTCTGGTTTGCAATTTCAATCGCACGGTTGGTGCCTTCGACCGCCTCATCGAGGACCTGCTGCGGATCGGCTCCCTGGTAAAGATTCTCCAATGCGGTGACGATCTGCTGGCGGGATTCCGGGAAGACCGAGATGAGCGCGCCCTGCGTAGCGACGGATGGCTCCGTGTCCTGGAGCTGGTCGACCGTTACCTGGAACTGAGGATATTCAGCCCACTTTTCCTTTACAATATCTTCCTCATAGGCAGCCGGGTTGATGGCGAAGTAGCCGGTGTCGAGGTGCCATTTCGCCTGGACTTCCGGCGTCGTGAGGTACTTCATAAACTCCCATGCCGCCTGCTGTTCTTCATCGGCGATTCCCTTGGACATCCACAGGGAGGCGCCGCCGATGATGACGCCATGGCGTTTGACTTCATCGGCATGCGGGATGTACGCGGCACCGACTTCAAACGGCGATGATTCGATTGCATTGGCCACGCCTGCAGACGAATCCATGTACATCGCGACTTTACCTGACGAGAATGCCGCACGGATGTCATCCCAGTTCGTTCCGAAGTTGCCGAACGTGCCTTCCTTGTTCATCGTATCGAGGAAGCGGAAGACGTTGAGCCCTTCCGGACCGTTAAAGACGGCTTCGGTCGCATTGCCCGCGCGTCCGTTTTCTTCGTTTACATAGAGGCCACCCTGTGTCGCGAGCAGTTCCTCAAAGAACCAGCCGTACGTCAGCATCGAGAAGCCGTACATCTCATCGGTCTTCAGCTTCGAAGAGGCAGCGATCACGTCCGCGAACGTTTCAGGGGCCTTTTCCGGGTCCAGGCCCGCCTCACGGAATGCGTCCTTGTTGTAGAGGAGGACCGGAGTCGACGAGTTGAACGGCATCGAGTAGAGCTCGCCGTCCACCATGTAGTAGTTCAGGATGTTTTCCTCAAGCTGGGAGATATCATAGCTGTCCTCATCGATGAATTTCTGGACCGGCTCGATGTAGCCGCTGTCGATCATGTACTTTGTTCCGATTTCAAATACCTGCATGAGAGCAGGCGCATCTTTCGTGCCTCCGATGCTTCGGAGCTTCGTGAGGAGTTCCTCATAGGTGCCCTGAAATTCAGGATTAACCACATATTTATCCTGGGATTCGTTGAATCCTTGGGCGATGGCATCGAGTGATTCCTGTCCTCCGCCGGACATTGCGTGCCAGAACTCGATTTCCACTTTTCCTTCTTCATTCACGGCCGCTTCCTGCTGCTCGCCTACTTCCTGGGTGCCCGTATCCGCATCCGCCTCAGGTGCAGCATCCGGGTCACTGTTCGTACACCCCGCCAGCATCAGCATGACAAATGCCGCCACCATCAATAAGCCAAACCGCCACTTCTTCATCAATTTCTCATCCCTCTTCCCCTTTAGAATGAATGAATCCTTACTTGAGCGCACCCTGTGTGAGTCCCTTCTGCAGCTGCTTCTGTCCGAGGAACAGCAGTAAAAGGGTCGGAATGATCACGACGATGACTCCTGCCATCACCACCCCCCAATCGGTTGCGACTTCCTGGGACTGGAGCTGCTTGAGCCCGATCTGGACCGTGCGGACCGAATCGTTAGTCGTGACGAGGAGCGGCCAGAGGTACATGTTCCACGTGGTGAGGAATCCGTACGCGCCAAGTGTCACGAGACTCGTCTTGGATACCGGCAGGACCACACGCCGGAAAAACGCAAAAGGGCCGAGTCCCGCAACCTGTGCCGCCTCATGAAGCTCTTTGGGAATGGTCTTGAAGTGCTGGCGCAGCAAGAATGTACCAAATGCGAGCGCAAAAAACGGCAGAGTCAGTCCCTGGTACGTGTTCAGCCAGTTGAGGTTCTGGATGATGAAGAAATTCGGGATCATCGTTGCTTCCCAGGGGATCATCATCGTTGAGATAAACAGGAAGAACACGAAATCCCGGCCCTTGAACGGGATAAAGACAAAGGCATAGGCCGCGAGCGAACAGACCGCCAGCTGGCCGAGCATGACCCCCGCCGATACGATGAAGCTGTTCAGAAGATAGTTGAGGAGCGGCAGCCGGTCAAACACCTTGATGTAGTTGTCCAGATGGAATGACTCCGGCAGGAATCTCCCCTGCATGAGTTCGGGTCCCGTCATGAAGCTGATCAGGAACGCATAGGCAATCGGGAAAAACAGCACAACTGCCGAAATGGTCAGGAGCGTATAGAAGATCATTTTTTTCGGAAGGCTCATCGTCACTGGTAATGCACCTTCCTTTCACCAAATCGGAACTGCAGGATCGTCACGACCAGGATGCATAAAAACAGGAATACCGCCTGCGCGCTCGCCGTCCCGAACTGATAATTCACGAATGCCTCGCGGTAGATGGAATAAACGATCAGATTGGTCGACTGTGCGGGCCCGCCCTTTGTCAGGATGTCGATCTGCCCGAATGACTGGAAGGCATTGATCAGCGAGATTGTAATGATGAAGAACAGGGTCGGCGACAGCATCGGCAGCGTGATCCGCCTCAGCTGATAAAAGTAACCGGCGCCGTCTATCTTTGCACTTTCATAAAGATGCTCGTTGATGTTCTGTAATCCCCCGAGAAGAATGAGGAAGCTGAATCCGGTGTTCATCCAGATGGTCGAGATGGCGACAGAAAAAAGCGCCCAGTCCGGATCCAATAGCCATTGGATCTGCCCGATATCAAACAGTGCCAGGAACCGGTTGAACATCCCGATGCTCGGATGGAACATGAACAGCCAGACGACCGAGGCCGCGGCTACCGACACGCCCATCGTCGACGAATAGATCGTCCGGAAAAATCCGATCCCCTTCAGCTTCTCATTGGCAATCAGCGCCAGGAACAGGGCGAGGATCACACCTGCGGGCACCGTATAGAGGACGAACAGGATCGTCGCTTTTGCACTGTTAAGGAACGCCGCGGACTCCAGCAGGTAACGGTAGTTGTCGAGTCCGACAAAGACGGCAGCCTCCCCCCGCTGATCGGTCAGGAAAAAGCTCAGGTAGATTGTGCGGAACATCGGATAAAAGACAAAGACGCCAAAGAGGATGATTGACGGCAGCAGGTACAGGATTGCTGTCCTGCCGCGTCTCGTGCGGGTCCATACTCCGGGTGGCTTTATAACTTCGACGGGTGCAGCATCTTCCCGGAGTGTACTCACAGCGCAGCACCTTCCTTCCGTACCGCACGCTGCCGGTCTGCCGCCTTCCTGATCAGACGGCCGTCTTCCAAGCTAAACAAGCAGGCGGAACCGGTGTCGACGGCGATCGGAATCCGGTCACCGGTCCCGATCTGCCACTGGCCGTTCCACTTGGCCGTCCATTCCCCCTCGCCTGCAATGAAAGAAAAGACGGTTTCGTGCCCGAGTACCTCGACATTGGTGACCTCAGCCTCGAACACCGGGAGCCCAATGCCGGTTTCAGGCGGCATGAGAAACTCCGGACGGATGCCGAGCGTCACCCGTTTTTCCGCAATCTCATCAAGCGACCCTTCGGGCATGGCGATTTGCGTTCCATTGGTCAGCATCAGAACATTTTCTTCCTTCCTGACATCCGCTCCCGCAAGGTTCATCGGCGGCGATCCGATGAATGTCGCCACGAACGGATTTGCAGGATGGTTGTAGATATCGATCGGGCTCCCGACCTGCTGGATCTTCCCGTCGTGAAGGATCATGATCCGGTCCCCCATCGTCATCGCCTCGACCTGGTCATGCGTCACATAGATCATCGTGATGCCGAGGCGCTTCTGGATACGCCGGATCTCCGAACGCATATGGGCGCGCAGTTTGGCATCCAGATTGGAAAGCGGCTCATCCATGAGACAGATCGGTGCTTCGCTCACGATGGCACGCGCCAGCGCCACACGCTGCCTCTGGCCCCCGGAAAGCTCCCGCGGCTTCCTTTTCAGGTAATCGGTCAGGCCAAGCATTTCCGCGGTTTCATGCGCCCGCTTCTTCCGCTCCGCCTTTGGCACTTTTTTCACATCGAGGCCGAACGTGATGTTGTCCTCGACGTTCAGATGCGGGTAAAGCGCATAATTCTGGAACACCATCGACAGGTCGCGCTTGCTCGGGGGCAGGCGATTTGCGGTCTTCTCCCCGATTTTCAGAGTCCCGCCTGTGATTTCTTCGAGACCTGCGATCATGCGCAGCATCGTGCTTTTTCCGCATCCCGACGGCCCGACCAGCACGAAAAACTCACCCGGCTCGATGGTCACATTGATGTTCGAGATGACATCCTTCTGCCGATCGTAGGATTTGGATACGTCGATCAGTTCTACTTTCTTCAAGCAGGCAGTCCCCCTTAGACAAACCGTACTCAGAATCTTTATTTAAATCAGTTAATTTAATCGTACCGGAACCATAATGGAAAAACAATGGTTTTCGGGATGGATTTGGCGTTTCCGGTCCGGTACATTGAAAGAAAACAGGAAAGGCGGAACCCGCCCATGAACAGACGCTCCCTCCTCCTATCCGCGGTTCTCCTTTTCGTCCTTGCTGCATGCTCTCCGGAAAAGGAACTTCTGCCGGCGACCGGCAGCTTCAGCCAGGCAGAGCCTGCGCCGCTTCCTGAGGACCGGTTCCTCACAATCGCCCACCGCGGCGCTTCCGCCTACCGCCCGGAGCATACCCTGCCTGCCTACATCCTGGCCGATGAGATGGGGGCCGACTATATCGAGCTCGATCTCCGGATGACAAAGGACGGACGTCTGGCGGTGATTCATGATCAGGAGCTGCAGCGCATCACGGGAGGTTCCGGCAAAGTGAGCGACATGTCGATGGATGAGCTGAAAAAAGTGTCCGCCGGAGTCGCATTCAATGAGGAAAACCCGGAGCTTGCCCAAGCCTCCTACGAGCAACTCACCATCCCGGAACTTCGGGACGTACTCATGCGATTCGGAACCTCGGTCAATTACTACATTGAGCTGAAGGATCCCCCTGAAGGCGCCGGGATGGAGCAAGCCGTAATCAGCGAACTCGAGCAATATGGCATCACTGAAAGCAGCGGACAGCGTCAGCTCCCGCCGGTGATCCTGCAATCCTTTAACAAGGAATCCCTGATGCGCCTGCACGAAATGCGCCCGGATATTCCGCTGATCCAACTTTACTCATTCAAGGAGAATGCAGACCTTTCTTCCGAAGAGCTGGAACAACTGCGGGGTTATGCATCCGGAATCGGCATCCCGGCCGATTCCGCGCATGCCGGGTTCATCGAAAAGGTAAAGGGGAGGGAGCTAGATGTCCATGTCTTCACGGTAAACGAAGAACAGGATATCCGGAGACTGATCGCCATCGGAGCCGACGGGGTATTTACCGACCGGCCTGACGTTTCCCGGCGAATCAGTCTTGAATAAGTGACGTATTATGCCGGGCGGATGTCCGGCATTTTCAGCATGTATCTGCCACAGCTCTTGCCTGTAATTTCTCCCGCCTTTCCCCTCCCAGTTAATTGCTTGTTCTCTGGTGCCGACGCCCCTGTCCTGCAGGGCCTAAAGCTTTAGCAAAGCACGCGGACAGCATGACGGATGATTCAATTTTCTGATATCCGATTGCAGGTCCCTATCCCCTTTTCTATAGTGGATAAGAACGACCAAGTACAGTTCAGGGGGAGGGGTTTGTTTGTGTTAAAGAAGAAATGGCCTGCATTTGTGCTGGGGATGACCTTGATCGCCGGCAGCTTTCCGGTGACGGCAAACGCAAAGCCGCAGGGGGAAATTGACTACGACAGCTTTCCGGAAGTCGCGGAAGCGAACGGCGGGATGGTGGCGACTGCCCACCCGCTGGCGACAGAGATCGGCCGGGATGTGCTGAAAAAGGGCGGCAACGCAATTGATGCCGCGGTCGCCATCCAGTTCGCATTGAACGTGACCGAGCCGATGATGTCCGGCATCGGGGGCGGCGGATTCATGATGGTCCATGACGGGGCGACCGGAGACACGACAATTGTGAACAGCCGTGAACGGGCCCCGGGAGGCGCGACACCGGATATGTTCCTGGATGAGAACGGTAATCCGATCCCGTTTTCCGAGCGGGTGATGCACGGAACATCCGTCGGGGTGCCGGGTACGTTGAAAGGCCTCGAGGAAGCACTTGACCGGTGGGGCTCCCGTCCGCTTGAATCGCTGATCGGGCCGGCAATCAAACTCGCCGATCACGGCTTCGCCATCGACCCGGTCCTTGCGGATGCCATCGAGGACAATGAAGAAAAGCTGAAGCGCTCCGCTGCGCAGGAAGTGTTCTTTGATGAAAGCGGAGAGCCGCTCGGAGAAGGCGAACTGCTCGTGCAGGACGACCTGGCCAAGACTCTGAAGCTGATCCGCTCCAAGGGGTCCGATGTCTTTTACGAAGGGCCGGTCGCTGATGCCATTGCTGAAACCGTCCAGGAATTCGGGGGCTCGATGACTCGGGATGACCTTGCACGCTATGACGTGACCATTGACGAGCCGATCTGGGGCAAATACAAAGGCTATGACATCGCCAGCATGCCGCCGCCAAGCTCCGGCGGGGTGTTCCTGTTGCAGATGCTCGGTATCCTGGATGGCTTTGACCTGTCGCAGTACGACGTGAAGGCTTGGGAAAAGTACCATCTGCTCGCCGAAACGATGCACCTGGCCTATGCCGACCGGGCAGTGTATGCCGGTGATCCGGAGTTCGTCGATGTACCGGTGAACGGCCTGCTGGACCCTCGCTATATCGAGGAGCGCCGTGCGCTGATCTCATTGGACCGGGTAAATCCGGCGCCTGCTGCAGGCGACCCTTGGAAGTATGAATCCCAGGGAACGCCGACCGCAGCAGTTGCCCAGCCTGAAAATACGCAGTACGGCGAGACAACCCACTTCACCGTCGCCGACAAATACGGAAACGTTGTTTCCTATACAACGACGATCGAGCAGCTTTTCGGCTCGGGCATCATGGTGCCGGGCTACGGCATCGTGCTGAACAATGAACTCACCGACTTTGACGCAATTCCGGGCGGTGCCAACGAAGTTCAGCCTTATAAGCGCCCGCTCAGCTCGATGACACCGACAATCGTCTATGAAGACGGAAAGCCGGTCCTCACCGTCGGCTCGCCGGGCGGCCCGACAATCATCACATCGGTCCTCCAGACCATTCTTTATGCCATCGAGTATGACATGGACCTGAAGTCCGCCGTCGAGGAGCCGCGCATCTACACGAACAGCCTCACTTCGTACCGCTATGAAGACGGCATGCCTGCAGATGTCCGGGCTCACCTCAACAGCATGGGCCACCGATTCGGACAGGCTCCGGTCACGATCGGCAACGTCCAGAGCATCCGGATCGACCACGAGAACGGCACCTTCCTCGGCGTCGCAGACTCCAGCCGGAGCGGATCCGCAGCGGGAATCGAACTAAAAGGGAAAAAGAAAGGCCAGCACTAATAGTTGAAGCCGGACTGCCTGATGAGGCGGCCCGGCTTTTATGTTCTTCCCTGCTATTCAGATGGGCCCCCAGTTCATGAGAACCCCGACACTTAGCATGACGACGGCGATCAGTACCCATATGCCGAACAGCGGCAGCATCCACTTAAACCACTTGACCCATGCAACACCTGCGACGGCCAGGCTGGCCATGAGCGGTCCGGATGTCGGGAAGATACTGTTGGTGAATCCGTCTCCAAACTGGAAAGCCTGGACCGCAACTTGCCGGGTGATGCCCAGCATGTCGGCAAGCGGCGTCAGGATTGGCATGGCGATCATCGCCTGTCCGCTTCCGGAAGGCACGAGGAAATTCAGGGCGCCGTTTGCTGCGAACATTCCGAGCGCGGCCAATACCGGGGGCAGTGTTTCCAGCGGAACCGACAAAGCATGGACAAGGGTGTCCAGTATGTAAGCATTCTCCATGACGATCAGGATCGCCCTGGCCACCCCGATGATCAGGGCGCCGTACACCAGGTTTTTGCAGCCTTCCATAAATGCCATGGTCAGCTGATTATAGTTCATCCCGGCAATGATACCCGAAACCAGTCCGATAAAGATGAAGAATGCGGCCATATGATTGATTGTCCAGCCCATCTTGATGGTCGCAAAAACAAAGAACGCCAGTGCGATTCCTGCGAACGACAAAATCAGCTTATGTCTGCCTGTAAAAGGCGCGTCCAAAGATCCGTCCTGGCTCTGATCTTCGAGGACACCGATCAAGCTTTTCGACGGATCATTCAAAACACCCTTGGCATACCTCCATGTATACCAGATCGTCACGCCGACAATCAGGACAAACGCAAGGATTCGCAGCCCCATCCCGGAAAACAGCGGAACGTCGGCTATTGTCTGCGCCACCCCGACTGTATAAGGGTTCAGGAAGCCGACATTAAATCCGGCGAATGTCGCACCGAACGTGATCGCAACGGCGACCAGCGCATCCAGCTTCAGGGCGCGTGCGATGATCAGCCCGATTGCGACAAACGGAATGACGGAGTTTGCGACTGCCCCGACTGCCCCGCCAAGCGCGAACAGGATGGAAATAAGCGCAATCAGCCAGAACTCCTTCCCCCTGGTCACATTGACCGCACGGAGAATCCCACCCCGGATGGCACCGCTCCGTTCAATGATTTCAAAGGCACCGCCCGCAAACAGCACCAGGAAGATCAGGTCCGCCGACTCCACCATCCCCTGCTGCAGCGCAAGGAACAGATCCATAAAGCCCGCCGGATTCCCTTCCGTCTGGCTGTAGGTCCCCGAAACGACCCGCTCGACGCCCTCCACGGTTTCCCGCTCAAATGAACCGGCCGGTACGATATAGGTCAAAGCCACCGCCAATAATAGGACGGCGAACAGGATGACATATGTATCAGGCATTTCCCAACGTTTTTTCTTATGACTTTCTTCCATTTCCCCTTTTGTCTCCTCTCCGATGTCAATAAAAATGAATATTTATGAGTATAAACATATTTCTTATTCATTTCAAACTAGTTTCTATATTCCCCCGACATAAATAGAAGACGGACCGCATCACATTTGCCGTCCGTCTTGATTGGTTATTTTTTACACCACCCGCACGGATGCCCGGCCCGGAACGGATGTATGACGCCAAGTTTTGAGGAACAGACGGGTCCTGTCCCGGCCCCTTTCCATTAGCGCCTCCATCTGTTCCCTGTCCATGTCAAAGTCGGTCGCCTTCACATCGTCCATGGGGATGAAGACGACATCACGGGCATGCTCCCTCGAGATGTACCGCTCATCGTGGGCATTTTTCATCGTCGAGAAAAGCGCTTCGAACAGGTCGAGCGCGTTATGGATTTGGTGCGGCTGCCGCTCCTCCTGGCTGCGGCTCAGTTTCAGCCCGATCACCGGACGTTCCCGTTTTCCTTTTTCATCGTCAAAGATCCACATCGGGAAGTTGCTCAGGACCCCTCCGTCAACGACAATCGCCTCGCCACCTGAAGTGAAAAGCCGGACCGGCTCGAAAAAGTACGGAATCCCGCAGCTCATCCGGAGTGCCCGGGCGACCGGGAACGTCTCCGCCGGAATCCCGTACTTTTCCAGATCGTCAGGAAGCACAAGCATTTTGCCGTTTGTCAGGTCCGAAGCCACCAGCTTCAGCCTGCCCGGCTCCAGATCTCCGAACGTATACACCTGTTTTTCGAGAAGCCGGTCCGTGAACCAGTCCTCGAGTGCCTTCCCCTGGTAAAGCCCCATCCGCCAATACAGATTCAGCCACTTCATGAAGCGCGTCGGCACAAGGGAGGCCCGCCGGTCAAGCAGCTCGCTGAAATCCTGTTCGGCAAGCAGATCCGCGATTTCCCTTGATGTGAACCCCGCCGCGATGAACGCGGCAAGGATCGATCCCGCGCTCGTGCCCGCAATCCTCCGGAACGTCAGCCCTTGCTTCTCCAGTTCCTCATAAGCCCCGACAAGCGCAAGCCCCTTGAGCCCGCCTCCCGAGAACACGCCATCCACCCTCATTTCTCCCGCCCCTTTCCCGGAAGTCTTTCTTATAAGGTAAGTATGCGGAGGCGGGATTAGAACCGAACCGGAAACCGCCTTGCATGTTGTCAATAAAGCAGATAGATTGGAAACAGGACAGGAAAATGAGGGATGAATCCATGAATATCCGTGAAATCGAAGCAAAAGACAACCCGGCCATCGAGAGAATCATCAAACGCTCGCTGGAGTCGTTCGGGCTCGACATACCCGGTACCGCCTATTTTGATCCGCAGCTGAGCAGTTTGTCGGACTATTACCGGAAGCTGCCGGACTCGAAATACTGGGTGGTTGTTGACGAACATGGCGAAGTTCTGGGCGGCGTCGGGATAGCACCGTTCGGGGAGCATGAGGGCGTGTGCGAGCTGCAGAAGCTGTATATCAAACCGGAAGCCCAGGGACAGGGTATGTCAAAGCAGCTGATGGAAACCGCACTCGGCTTTGCGAAGGAGCATTATGCGCACTGCTACCTTGAAACGATGGAAAAACTCCGGGTGGCCAATCGGATCTATGAGCGGCTCGGCTTCCGTAAGCTGGAGCGGCCGCTTGACGGATCCGAGCACGGGACGATGGATACGTGGTATATAAAAGAACTATAGAAAGAGGCGGCACAGGATTTCCTGTGCCGCCTCCTTTTGGTTATGCATGGTCCTTCATCCGCTCCGTCGTTTTCCTGCGCCCCGGCATGCCGCCCTGGGCACCGAACTGTTCGACGGACAGCGAGGCAGCCGCGTTGGCGAAGCGGATGGCGTCTTCCATCGGCATCTCTTCCGCCAGGGCAACAGCGAGGGCGCCGTTGAACGTGTCGCCGGCTCCGGTCGTATCGACTGCTTCTGCCCGGATGCCCGGTACCCGGACATGACGTTCTCCGTCATAATAGCGGGCTCCGTTTTGGCCGAGCGTTACGATCAGCCGGTTCGGATGCGCTTCAAGCGCCCGTTCCCAGTTCTCACCGAACATCATCGCCGCTTCACTCTCGTTGGGCGTGAGTATCGGCTCGTATTGGAGGAATTCATCACTGAAGCCGTCTGCCGGCGCGGGATTCAGGATGACCGGAACACGGTTTCTGTGGGCGATTTCGAGTGTGCGGAGAACGGACGGAATCGGAATCTCCAGCTGCAGGACGATCAGATTGCTTGAACCGATAACTTGTTCGCAGTTTCCGATATCCTCAGGCGTCAATCCATGATTGGCACCCGGCACGACGATGATCCGGTTGTCGCCTTCCGAAAGCAGGATATTCGCAATGCCGCTCGGGCCTTCCACCCGCTTTACGCCGCTGACGTCGATCCCTTCGTTCTCCAGGTTTGCGGCGAGTTCATCCCCGAACGGATCCGTGCCGACCGCCCCGATTATGGCGACTTTGCCGCCGAGGCGCGAGGCCGCAACCGCCTGATTGGCCCCCTTGCCTCCGGGGACTGTCGTATGCAGATTTCCGAGTACCGTCTCCCCCTGTTTCGGAAACCGCTCCGTCCCCACCACAAGATCCATATTGATGCTGCCGACCACTGTAATCATCATGACACCTTCTCTACTCCACTTTTTCTTAGCGTACCAGAATCGGATGTCCGGTTGAAACTGTCGTGGTCGTGAAATCAGCAGTTGCGGTCGCGAATTCGACTGTTGCAGTCGCGAAATGAACCGGTGCCGACGCAAATCGGAATAAAGCAGAGCGGCTGCAAATTAGCTGCAGCTGCTCCACCACACATTATTCGTCTCCCAGCCACTCCCACGCCGCGTCGTACTCACCCGGATTGAAATGCCTCGTCTTCAGCCTGGCGATTTCGCCCATCCCGAGTCCCTCGGCAAACTGGAGCCAGTTCTGCTCGCTCATAAGGGCAACTTTATTGAAGCTCATCAGGCGTTTTATATCGAATTGAACGCCTCTGAGCGCATCGGGAATGGAAGCGAGGTCGACCGTACCGACCTCCGCGAAGATATTAAAAGAACCCTCTTCTTCGTATTTCCTTGCAATCACTTCGTTCAGTTTCAATGCATCTTCTTTTGTCAGTCTTCCGTCGAACTTCAATGCGATGGTCCGTTCATCCATGCTCGTTGTGAATGTCAGCACCTGATCTCCTCCCGAATGTTCCGTTTCCCCTTTTCTTCCCTTCCCCTCCTTTCGCTAATCTCCAGATTGTGCTGAGGCGATTCGGGTGCATCCACTGCAATGATGAATGCGCCAGAATGCGGACCGAGTGCCCTCATTTCCCCCTCGGGTGCCGCTCAATGCCGCTGCAGCCCTTTTCCGTCCCAATTAAAAACGCCGGCGGATTGCCGGCGTTCATCTCATTCATCAAATTAATTACCAAACAGCAATCGAGCCGTCGGTCCGGGATTCGGTTCCGGCTTCAAGCACGCCGGTTTCCGGGTTGCGCCAGATAATCTGGCCGCGGCCGAAGCCGCCGGAGTCTGTCGCGATCTGGATGTCGTGGCCTTTCCGCTGGAGAGCCTGTGCCAGATGGAGCGGGAAGTCCGGTTCCACCTGGACGGTCTTGCCGCCGACCCACTGCCAGCGCGGCTGGTCAAGCGCAGCCTGCGGGTTCAGCCCGAAGTCGACCGTGTTCGAGATCACCTGGAAGTGGCCCTGGGGCTGCATGTAGCCGCCCATGACGCCGAACGGGCCGACCGCCTCGCCGTCTTTCGTGAGGAAGCCGGGAATGATCGTATGATACGTCTTCTTGCCCGGCTTCAGGTAGTTCGGGTGTTCCGGGTCAAGCGAGAAGTCGGCGCCGCGGTTCTGGAGCGCGATGCCCGTGTCCGGCACGACGATCCCGGATCCGAAGCCCATGTAATTGGACTGGATAAAGGACACCATATTGCCTTCCCCGTCGGCCGCAGCCAGATAGACCGTGCCGCCCTTCGGCAGCTCGTACGGCTCCGGATCGATCGCCCGGTCGCCGATGACGGCTGCCCGTTTTTCCGCATATTCCGTTGACAGAAGGTGCGCCGTTTCGACCGGCATGTCGTCGGGCTGGGTGATGAACGCCTTGCCGTCGGTGAACGCCAGCTTCATCGCCTCGATCTGGCGGTGGAGCGTTTCGGCTTCCCCATAAACCGGCTGCTTGCCGGTTGCCGAGTGGATGTTCATCGCCATGAGGGCGACCATGCCCTGGCCGTTCGGGGGAATTTCCCAGACGTCGTAGCCGCGATAGGTCGCAGACACCGGCTCCACCCATTCAGGCTGATAGGCTGCGAGATCTTCCTTGCTCAAGAATCCGCCGTGAGCCTGCACTGCATCGGCAATCTGTTCCGCGAGTGGGCCTTCGTAGAATGCTCTGCCGTCCGTCTCTCCGATTTGCCGGAGCGTGTCGGCATGCCCGGGGGAACGCCACATCTCGCCGGTCTTCGGCGGACGGCCGTCCGGGGCGAATGTGTCAAACCATGCCTCGAAGGCTTTCCGCTCTTCTTCGCTGCCTTCGGAAAGGTTCTTGAACTTGTTGTAGGCCACTTCCCAGTACTTTCCGAGGATCGGCGTAAGCGGATAGCCTTCCTCCGCCAGCCGCACCGCGGGCTCGAGTGTCTCCGATAGGCTCAGTTTCCCGAACCTGCGGGACACTTCCGCCCAGGCGGAAGGCGCACCCGGGACGGTCACCGGGACGGCGCCGAATACCGGCATCTTCTCGTGTCCGAGCGCCTTGACCTTATCGGCGGTTGCAGCCTTTGACGCCGGGCCGGAGGCGTTCAGCCCGTGCAGCTTGCCTTCCGTCCAGATGAGTGCGAACGCATCCCCGCCGATGCCGTTGCTGGTCGGCTCGACAACGGTCAGTGCCGCGGCTGAGGCGATGGCAGCATCAATCGCATTGCCTCCGCGACGCATGATTTCAATTCCTGCCTGTGCCGCAAGCGGCTGGCTTGTGGCTACCACACCATTTTTCGCGAATACCGTATGCCGCTGTGAGCGGAACGGATGATACAAGTAATCCATGGATCATTTCCCCCTTCTTGAATTATGCAGATGAATCAGCCGCCGAGGAAGATGGCGCCGTAGAGAAGCGCGCCGAGGACGACCCAGGTCGGGCTGACTTTGCGGACCTCGAGCAGGACGTAGCCTGCGACGATCAGGATGAGTGTGTGGATCCAGCCCGATCCGGTGAACGAGTCGAAGAAGAAATCATACGTCATTACGCCGAGTAGCACGGCAATTGTCGGGCGGACGACTTTCGTCAGCCGCTTGACCTGTGGCGCGTCCTTGTGCCGCATGAGGATGCCGAGAAGCACGACCATGAGGATCAGTGACGGGGCGACAGTTGCGAACAGCGCAATGAAAGCACCCGGAATTCCGGCGACGTCGTAGCCGATATACGCGGCCATCTTCGTCGCAATCGGCCCGGGAAGCCCGTTGCCGAGCGCCACGATTTCGCTGAATTCCCCGTTGGTCATCCAGCCGTACCGGTCGACCACCTCGTGCTGCAGGAGCGGAATCGTTGCGGGCCCGCCGCCGTAGCCGAGAAGGTTGGATGTAAAGTGCGCCCAGAAAACCTGCCAGTAAAGCATCATGACGCATCCCCCTTCCTCTTCCATGGGATAAAGGCGGACAGAATCAGGACGGCGATGATGATCGCCGGATGGACACCCGCGAACTCAGTGAGCGCAAGGCTCGCCACAACAAGGACCACGGTCAGCGGCCATCCGAGGCCGACGCCTGCTTTTTTCAGGAAGTCGATTGCCAGCACCCCAATCATGACACCCGCGATCGGGATGACCCCTCTTGCCATCCCCTGTACCCACGGCTTGTCCTTGAATGCATTCAGCAGCGTCAGCAAAACGACCATCAGGAAAGCGGTCGGCAGGACCGTTGCAGCCAGGCTCGTCAGCATCCCCGGCCAGCGGTTCAGCCGCCAGCCGATATAGCCGGACAGCTTGGTGTTGACCGGTCCGGGGAGCGTGTTCGCCAGCGCCAGAACGTCCGAGAATTCATCGTCGTCCATCCATTTGTACCGGTCCACGACTTCCCTTTTCATAAGCGGGATGGCGGAAAGGCCGCCCCCATAACCGAGCATCCCGGCCCGGAAAAACGCAATGAACAGATCTTTATTCATGTGCAGCATCAACTCATTTCTCAAAACTAGTATTTAGTATAACGAAAAATCAGAGCAATCGGAACATGGGAGTGTCGATTTATGCGGACATGTCCTTCCGCTCCGCTTCATAAGATGGCAAATAGCCTGAAGCAAAGGAGCAATCGACGTGACCACCGGCCTCCTGATCATTCTCCTGCTTGTCCTTGTCCTGCCGTTTGCCGTAAAGCCCATCGAGCGGCAGCTGGAACTGTTCCTCCTCGTCATGGGAATCGCCGCGGCGATCACAGGCGGCATGATGAATCGCGAACTGCTCGGACAGGCCTTTGCCGATCCGCTGCCGATCACGCTGACCGTGCTTGTCGCCGGCATCGTCTTCCGCCTGTTTTACCGGCAGCTTACGGGCGGCATCCGCTTGCTCCGGAAAGTGATGCCTGACCGGCTTCTTTATACGCTGCTTGTCATCCTGCTTGGGCTCGTCTCGAGCGTCATCACCGCCATCATCGCGGCACTTGTGCTCGTCACGGTGACCGGCACATTGGGGCTTGCCCGGCGTTCCGAAATCAGGCTCGTCATCCTGGCATGCTATTCGATCGGGCTCGGTGCCGCACTCACCCCGATCGGCGAGCCCCTCTCCACCATCACGGTGCAGAAGCTGGATGCCGAGTTTTCGTTTCTCTTTAATCTGATCGGCCTGGACGTTCTCACTGCCATCCTGATGTTCGGAATTCTCGCGGCCGTCTGGGTCGACCCGCCGGAAAAAGAGGCGGGCGGCACTCCTCCGCCGCCCGAGCCGGTATCGTCGATCTTCACCCGCTCGTTCAAAGTGTATGTGTTCATCATGGCATTGACAATGCTTGGCGCCGGATTTGAACCGCTGATCCGCGAGCATCTCACCGATGTCGCACCGGGCACGCTCTACTGGATGAATATGCTGTCCGCCGTCCTCGACAACGCCACGCTGGCTGCCGCCGAGATCAGTCCGCTCATGCAGTATGATGCCATCCGGGCAATCCTTCTCGGCCTCCTCATCAGCGGAGGGATGCTGATCCCCGGGAACATCCCGAACATCATCTCCGCAGGCAAACTCCGGATCACCAGCGGCGAATGGGCCAGGTTCGGTGTACCGGTCGGGCTGGTGGCGCTTGTTGTGTACTACATCATTGGAATCTGGTAATAAAAAC